>CAYYVN010000009.1:0-75667 GCA_964475165.1 uncultured Verrucomicrobiota bacterium
GCATCCACCGGCCTTCCTGTTCGCTGCCGACACGGAAGAGGCCCTGATGACACCCAATATGGTCATTGGCGGCATGGCCGAAAGCAACTATCAAAGCGCCGCCTTGGAGATCAAACGCCCGGCCCGCCTTTATGTTTTTTCCGACGGCGTCTATGAGATCAAGCAACCCGACGGCGCCATGTGGAACCTGGAGGGCCTGCGACAGTTTTTGCGTCAGCCGCCGGTAGTCGCCTCATCGGAACTCGAAAAGCTCTACCAGCTGGCTCAGGCAATGAGCGGCAGCCAGACTTTGGATGATGATTTTTCCATCCTGCAAATCACTTTTGTATGAAAGGGCAGGGCAGATTCGAGCCATCCGCTCGCCGGCACTGTCCGGTCACCCGCCAGGCTCGGGGCTTGACTCAGCCCCCGGTTTTTGAGAGCATTGTCCGAATCATAGTAATTGCCAGCTATAGGGTTTTCTTGATGACAAATACAACTGTCCTCCCTTGGAGCTTTGCTGGTCACTGGCTGAAGCGCGCCTGGCTGGTTGGCCTGCTATGGGCTTTGACCGTGAGTGCCTGGGCCGCTGGCACAGTCTATGTTTCCCTCGATGGCACGCATGCGGAGCCTTATAATACCTGGGCGACGGCTGCCACCAATATCCAGACGGCGGTGGACTATGCCTGCGCCAATATCGGCTCCTATGACACGGTGCTGGTTTCTAACGGTTTCTATTACGCCTCCAACTCCATCACACCCACCGTGGGTATCAATATCACCGAAGGGCTGACGGTCAAAAGCTTGAATGGCCGCGAAGCGACCATTGTCAACTTGGCACTAATCTGCCGAGTACGATCTTCATCATCAGTAATGCCAATGCCGTGGTGGAGGGCTTCACCATCACTGGTGGTCGCTCGGGTGGTGGAGTGCGTATGTGGGGCGGGATGGTCAGTAATTGCATTATTAGTTCCAATTATTCAGGGGCGTGGGCCGGAGGCTGCAATTTTAGTGCTGGCGGCAATGTTTTTGATTCCATCATCTGCTATAATTCAGCCCATAACTATGGCGCAGGTGGCGTGGCCGGCAGCGGCGGCACGCTGACCCGCTGTGCAATCGTCTTCAATCAAGCGGCTGACTCCTGCGGCGGCCTGGTAGGCAATAAGGCCTATAATTGTCTGATCGCCTATAATACGTGCCAAAACAAAGTCGCCGGAGCAAATGGCGCCACGCTAGTGAACTGCACCGTGGTGAGTAACCGTGTCACCAGACAACGCGCAGCCTACCAGATTGATGGTCTAGCTGGCTGTACCCTGACCAACTGTATTGTGGCCTATAATGGCGTGGGTGATTTCCAGTCTTGCACGATCAGCCACTCTTGCTCTCCTGTCAGACAACCGGGCGAGGGCAATATCGGTGCCGATCCGCTCTTCGTGGATTTGGAGGGTGGCGATTTTCGCCTGCGCTTTGGTTCGCCAGCCATTGATGCTGGCACCGATCTGGCCCATATCACCGATGATCTGGATGGCAATCCACGGCCGCTGAATGGCAATAACCTGGGCGCTTTCCACGATATGGGCTGCTACGAGATGCCGGCTTATACTGAAGGGGATCTGAGCTGCCGCTTGACCGTCACACCAGCCGCCGGCTGGGGAGCTGTCACTGCCTCCTGCCAAGCCGTCCTGGGCGGGGCCAATAGGGCTATCAACCATTACTGGTGGAATTTTGGCGATGGTAGCCCGGTGCAGAGTGGCGCGAGCTTGAGCACAGCCACGCATACTTTCAACCAGCCAGGCCGCTACGACATTACCTTGACGGTCAGCAACACTGCGGGCGCTGTGGCCAGCAATAAGCTGACCGATGCCGTGGTGGTGGGTGTGGCCACCAGCTATGTGGCCGAGGGTGGCACGGGTAGTTTTCCCTATGCTTCCTGGGAGGAGGCCGCCGGCAATATTCAGGATGCGGTGCTGGCAGCCGAAGCGGCCTATGACGGCGGGGCGCCCAACCCCTGCGTCTTAGTGAGCAATGGCGTCTATGGTTTGGGTGAGCCGATAACTATTTCCAAAGGCGTGCGGGTGGTGGGCGTAGCGGGACACGCCGAGACCCTGGTGCTGCGCGCTACCAATGCGAATAACATTTTCAATCTTTATCATCCTGAAGCAGTCCTTTCAGGCCTGACGATTGCCAATGCCACCAATGGGCCAGGAGTATATATGGTGGGAGGGACAATAGAGAACTGCACTATCGTGTCCAATAATAATCTGGGCGCCGGCGGCGGGGTCTATATGGTTTCTGGCCTGATTACCAACTGCATTATTGCCGCAAACAAGGCAGAAAAGAACGGTGATGCGGGTGCTGGGATCTATATGTTAACTGGCGAAGTCATCGATAGCGTCATCAGCAATAATTACACTCCGCGCAGCGGTGGCGGACTGTACGTGATTGATGGCCTAATAACGCGCTGCCATATCGTCAACAATCGAGCGACTGGCTCTTCCAGCTCTGGCGGCGGTTTATACACAGGATATGCCATCTTACGCAACTGCTTGATTGCTAATAATGAAAGTACATACAATGGTTCGGCGATTTTTGGTTCATCAGTTTTGATCAATTGCACCGTGGTGAGCAACTACGCGCACAACAGCAGCACCCGGCCGGCACTTACGGGTAGTTTTCTGACTAACTGCATTGTCTATTTTAATACTTACGGGCCTGACAACACGGAATTGAATGCTCCTGGCAGCACCGGTTTCTATAACTGCACAACGGCGCCTGCTCTTGCCGGCACGGGCAATATCTCCGACGATCCCCAGTTCATCGATTGGGAGAATGGGGATTATCGCTTGAGCAACAAGTCTCCGGCACGCCGCGCCGGCACCATCCAGGGCATCCTCGATACAGTGGATCTGGTCGGCTGGAAACGCATCAGTGGTGGCCAGATCGATATGGGCGCCTATCAGTGGATGCCATCGGCTGGCACTGTCTATACCGTCTACTAGCTCAGCCGCCTTCCGTCTCAGTTATCAGACGCCGCTAAAGGAGCCGAAGCCGCCATCGATGGCGATACTGCTGCCGGTGGTAAAGCTGGCTGAGGGCGAGCAAAGATAGACGATAGCGCCCAGCAGTTCTTCCGGCTTACCGTAACGCCGCTGGGGAGTGTGGCCGAGAATATCCTCGCCGCGGGTGGTCAGCAGCGTGCCGGGTGTTCGATTAATCAGTTCCGCATTTTGATGGGTGGGGAAAAACCCGGGGCGGATTTCATTAACGCGGATCCGCGGCGAGTGGTTGAGGGCCATATCGGCTGCTAACCATTTAGTGAAGTTGCTGATACCGGCCTTGGCGGCGGCATAGGCTGTGATACGCGTCAGGGGTGTATCGGCGCTCATCGAGGAAACATTGAGGATGACGCCTTCCTGTTGTTGGATCATGATCTGACCGAAAATCATGGAGGGGATAATGGTGCCCATGATGTTCAGATCGAAAGTGGCCTGCAGGCCCGCCAGCGATAAATCCGGGAAACTGATATTTTTTTCCGGGTTGGTGGTGGCCTGCGGATGATTGCCGCCAGCGCCGTTGATCAAAATATCCAGGCGCCCATATTGGCTCAGGAGCATATCTCGAGCCCGGGTGACGCTTTCCACCTTGAGCACATCCATTGCGATGCCGCTGGCTGCGCCACCCGCCGCTTGAATCTCCGCGGCTGTTTTCTGGGCGGCGGCCGCCTGTAAATCCAGGCAGGCGACTTGCACGCCCAGCTCGGCCAGGCCGCGGGCTACGGCGCCGAAAAGCACGCCACCGGCACCGGTGATCGCCGCGACGCGTCCGCTGAGCGAAAACATTGCCTGCAGTTTAGCGGCTTCATTCTTTTGCATCTTGGCTCTCCTTCTGGGCGCGAGGGGGGCTGGTTTGGGCTTGGCCGTCCGTAGCCCCATCTGTTACGCTTCTCGAAAATGCTTGAATTAAAGGTAAGAGCTTTATGGGCAACAAGCAAGCGTAAAGGCGGGTGGCGGAGGAGGCACGGATGAAAGCCTGGGTGCAGCGGGTGCGGCGCGGTCGCGTATGCGTAGCCGAAAAAGTCATCGGCGAGATCGGGCTGGGGTATGTGGTTTTTCTGGGGGTCAAACAGGGCGATACCCAGGCCGAGGCCAAATTCCTGGCAGATAAAACGGCGGCTCTCAGGATTTTCCCTGATGCCCAGGGGCGCATGAACCACTCGATCATGGAAGCGGGTGGCAGCGTGCTGGTTATTTCACAGTTCACTTTGCATGCCGATACCCGCCATGGTAATCGGCCCAGCTTCACGCGGGCGGCCGCGGCCGAGGAGGCCGCCCGTTTATACGAATATTATCTCGATTGTCTGAGGAGCATTCTGGGGCCGCAACGCGTCGCCTGCGGTCAATTTCAAGCAATGATGGTTGTGGAAATCTGCAATGATGGCCCGGTCTCCATCGAATTGAGAAGTCGCAACGAAGACTCGGTTTGAGGCGGGCCCGCTCGGCATCCAGCCGCGGCCAGATCCCCTCTCATTCGGGGATCTGGCAGAGTTGATCATCCGGAAGCATCAGGTTATCAATCAGACGGGTGCCACCGATGCGCACGGCCAGGGCAATCAAGACCGCTCCCTCCAGGATGGCTACCGGCTGGCAAGTGACATCATCCACCACTTCCACATAATCAATGACCGCTGAGTTCACCGCCTGAATATTTTGGGTTATGGCAGCGATGATCCGTTGGGCATGGCGCTCGCCGCCGCGATAGAGGCCCCGAGCCAGTTGCAGGGATTGCACCAGGCAGCGGGCCTCCTGGCGTTCCTGTTTCGAAAGATAGCTGTTGCGGGAGCTCAGGGCCAGTCCATCCGGTTCGCGGATGATGGGAGCCGTGATGATGCGCAGGGGCCAATTGAGTTCGCGCACCATTTTTTGAATGAGCCGGCTTTGCTGGGCGTCTTTTTGACCGAAGATGGCCGTCTGCGGCAGGACCAGATTGAAAAGCTTGGCGATGACAGTCAAAACCCCCTGGAAATGGCCCGGCCGGGCGGTGCCGCATAAGGAACGGGAGATGAGGATTTCATCCACGAGCACCGAATGATCGGTGGCATACATGCTTTCCGGCGGGGGATGAAAGATTATATCCACGCCAGCGCGCTGGCATAGCTGACGATCCTGTGCGAAGTTGCGCGGGTAACGCTCGAAGTCCTCCTGGGGCCCGAACTGGATCGGATTAACGAAGATACTCAGCACGATCTTGGCGGGGGCCGGAGTGTTTTTGCGCGCCAGCTCAATCAGCGCCCGATGGCCGGCATGCAGGCAGCCCATGGTGGGCACTAAGCTGATCTCGGTTCCCTGGCGCCGCAGTTCTTGGGCGGCAGCTTGCATGGCGGCTGGCGAGGTAATGATCTGCATGTGCCCAGCTTCCCTTCGACCTCAGGAATAGCAATGCTCCGCCGCCGGGAAACGGCCCTGTTCCACATCCGTTTTATATTCGGTCAGGGCCTTTTGAATGGTTGCGCCCAGCGTGGCATAGCGTTTGACGAACTTGGGGGTGAAATCGCCGGATAAACCCAGCAGATCATGGACCACTAAAATCTGGCCATCGCATTGCGCTCCGGCGCCGATGCCGATGGTGGGGATGCGCAGTGCGGCGGTGATCGTCTGGCCCAGGCTCGGCGGCAAGCATTCCAGTACGATGGCAAAAGCGCCGGCGGCTTCCAGCGCTTGGGCATCCTCCAACAGACGCTGGGCGTCTGTGGACTGCCGGCCCTGCACCTTATATCCGCCCAGGGTATGAATGCTTTGAGGCGTCAAGCCGATGTGAGCCAATACGGGGATACCATTGGCGGTTAGGGCCTGGATCAAGGGCGCGCGCAAGCCACCCCCTTCGATTTTAACGGCGTCAGCACCGGCTTCCTTGAGAAAGCGGCCGGCATTGGCCAGGGCTTGGGCGTTGGAAACCTGATATGACATAAACGGCATATCGGCCACGACCAGCGCCTGGCGGACGCCGCGCGTCACGGCGGCGGTATGATGGAGCATGGCGGCCATGGTCACTGGCAGGGTCGTTGGATAACCCAGCAGGGTCGTGGCCAGGGAATCGCCGACGAGGATCAAGGGCAGGCCAGCTTCATCCACCAGGCGCGCGGTGATGAAATCATAGGCCGTGAGGCAGGCGAATTTGCCTTGGCCCTTCAAGGCCCGGATACGCTGAGCGGTCCATTTTGGTGTTGGCATAAGCGCCATCCTTTCCAGATACGCCTACCATTTTTTTTGGAAGAGCGCGACGCGGCTGGCATCCTGCAGTTGTGCCAGCAGATCTTTAACCATAGCTGATTGTCCGGGAAGAATCAATTCCGGCCGCACATCGCATAGGGGCTGCAGCACAAACCGCCGTTGGGCCCAGCGCGGATGGGGGATGGTGAGATGGGGCTCATCGATTTGCAATTGATCGGCATAAATGATGTCTATATCCACCAGGCGCGGTTGATTGGGTTGGGGTTGCGGTTCGCGCCCGATCTGCTGTTCGATGAATTGAAACAGGTTCAGCAGTTGCGCCGGCGGGATCAGGCTTTCAATGATCAGGATGCTGTTCAAGAAGGGTAAATGCTGAAATTCGGGGGAGACCTCCACCGGCTCGGTTTCATAGAGGGCCGATTGCACCACCAGGGCCACTCCGGGAATGGCGGCTATCTTTTGTTTGGCCTGCATCAGGGATGCCACGCGATCCCCGATATTGGCCCCGAGACTGAGACCGATTTCCATGATTATGAGGGGGTATTAATTCCTAGAACATGCTGCATATTATATAAGCCCGGCTGGCGGCCTATGATCCATTCGGCGGCGCATAGGGCGCCCACGGCAAAACAATCCCGACTGCCGGCGCGATGGGTGAGCTCCAGGCGTTCGCCGCCGCCGGCGAAGACCACCGTATGTTCACCAATCACATCTCCGGCGCGCACGGCATGCATGCCGATTTGGCCGGCGGGTCTTTCACCCACCATGCCCTGGCGTCCGTGCGCTACCAGCGCGGAGAGGGTTTGGGCGCGGGCGGCCGCGACTGTTTCTGCCAGGCGCAGCGCGGTACCGCTGGGCGCATCTTTCTTATGGCGATGATGGGTCTCGATGATTTCCACATCGTAGGCGGCCAGGCGCCGGGCGGTTTGCTCAACGAGGGCCAGGAGCAGATTAACTCCTAAGCTCATATTGGGCGCCCATACCACCGGGATGCTGGCGGCGGCCTGGTGGATGCTCTCGCTTTCCTGAGCGTTTAAGCCGGTGGCGCCGATGACCATTGGTTTAAGCAGTTCCGCGGCCAGTTTGGCATGGGCGGCGGTGGAGGAGGGGAAGCTGAAATCAATCCACACTTCCGCCGCGGCTGCCGCGCGGCGCAGATCAGCGCTCAGGGGCACCCCGATCTCGGCGCTGCCGGCGGTTACACCGGCATCTTGGCCCAGCAGAGGCGATTGGGCGGCTTCCACGGCGCCTACTATTTTAAGCTTAGGGATCGAGCGCGCGCAGCGAATCAAGGTTTGTCCCATGCGGCCGGCTGCACCCAGAATGGCAATTTTAAGCATAAGGTTTCTGCTCCCGCTGGAGATTATTAAGGTCGGGAAAAATAGCGTTGTTTCATAGCAGCCCCCGCGCTTGCAAACTCTCGCGCAAGCGCGCTTTGATGGCCGCGCTGGTGGGGCCTAAGGGGAGGCGATAGACTTCCTCGATCAGTCCCAGCATGGCTAGCGCCGCTTTCACCGGAATGGGATTGGTATCCAGGAACATATCCGTGAACAGTTGGAAATATTGCCGATGCAATTTGGTCGCTGCTTGCCAGTCGCCTTTTTGAACGGCATGCACCATAGCGGCTACGGGTTGCGGGGCCACATTGGCGGCCACGCTGATCACGCCCTGCGCGCCGACCACCATCATCGGCAGCGTTAGCGGATCATCGCCCGCCAGCACGCAGAGCTCGCAGTGGGCTAGGATCTGGCTGACCCTGTTCACATTGCCGGCGGCTTCCTTGATGGCGACGATGTGCGGATGGCGCGCCAATTTAAGCACGGTTTCCAAAGCAATCTCAATGCCGGTGCGGCCGGGGATATTGTAGAGCACCACTGGCAGTCCCAGATCGGCCAGGGCTGTAAAATGGCGCAGCAAGCCTTCCTGGTTGGGCTTGTTATAATAGGGCGTTACCTGGAGCGTGCCATCGGCCCCGGCTTCCTTGGCAAAAGCGGTTAGTTCCAGAGCTTCGCTGGTGGAGTTGGCTCCGGTGCCGGCGATCACTTTGACGCGGCCGCGGCAGGTTTCCACCGTGGTGGCCACCACTTTTTTATGCTCGTCAAAATCGAGCGTGGGCGATTCTCCCGTGGTGCCCACGGGCACGATACCATCAATGCCATTTTCTATCTGGCGTTCGATCAAGGCCTTCAATTTGCCGTAATCCACTCGGCCGGCCTGGTTGAAGGGAGTGACGATCGCCGTATGAGCGCCTGCAAACATGGGTTCCTCCGCTGAGCGCGTGTTTCCTTTGTCTTATTCAGTAATCGGTTGTCGGATTGGGGTCAAGCCTAAAACTGCTGGATCGCCGCCGCCGGCTGGGCCCGGCGCCTAAATATAGGTGCCGCCGAAGAGATCGGGAATGGTTTCCGCACGGCGTATTTTCTTTATGGCGCCGGCGCGCGTGATCAGATACTCGGCGCTGCGCAAGCGATTGTTATAGTTATGGCCCATGGCGTAAGCATGCGCTCCGGCCTGGTGAATGGCCAAAAGATCGCCCTCTTTGACGGGCGGCAGGCGGCGATCACGGGCGAATTGATCGTTGTTTTCGCAGAGCCGGCCCACCACATTGACCTTTTGCTGCGCGCCGCGGCCGGAGCGGCCCACGACCGTGATATGATGATAGGCGTCGTAAATAGCCGGGCGCGGCAGATCGTTCATGCCAGCATCGAGGCCCACGAAGGTTTTGTGGCTTTTTTTGATCACATGCACACGGCCGATAAGCCAGGCGGTGTCGGCCATGATCCAGCGTCCCGGTTCAGCCATCAGCGTTGGCTCAGGGATGCGGTAGCGGGCGCAAAGCTTATCGAACACCGCGCGGATCGAACGCGCCACCTTTTCCAGGTTGAGGCTTTTTTGCTCAGGCCGATAGGGCACGCCGAAGCCGCCGCCGATATTCAAGCGTTGCACGGCCTGCCCGGTGGCGCGCTGGATGCGGGCGGCGATTTGGAGCAGTTTGGCGGCCACATCAGCAAAATAGGTTTCTTCCAAGACATTGCTGCCGGTCATGGCATGTATGCCAAACTGGCGCACGCCCAGAGCGTGAGCTTGGCGATAGGCGCTGATGATATCGCGCATAGGAACGCCAAACTTGGCGTCGGGTCCGGCCAGGAAGAGGCTGGGCATGCCGCCCCGACTGATCCCGGGGTTGACGCGAAAGGAAAGGAAGCGCGGCATGCCCAACTGTTGGAGCGTGGGCAGGAGGGAGATATCGTCGAGATTGATCAGGAACCTGCCATTGCGCAAGACGCTGCTTAATTCAGCTTGGGTGGTGTAATTGCCGGTGTACATGCCGCGGCCACCCAGGCGCCGGGTGACCCAGGCCTCCGCTTCGCTGGAGGCATCGGCTCCGAAGCCTTCCGCGAAAATTATCTTGAGCAGGGCCGGGTTGGCATTGGCCTTGATGGCATAGAGCGGTTCAAAGCTGGGGAAGTATTGGCGGAAGGCGCTGATGAAGCGTCGGCAATTGGCCCGGATCCGTTTTTCCTCGTAGATGAAAAAGGGCGTTGGCCAATGCCGTGCCGCGCGGCGGATAGCTGTGGTGGGCAGATAAGTGACCCTCGCATTGCTGGCGCGCGGCATAAGACTTCTTTCCATCTTGCAGGCTGCCCAGGTTTTTTCGGCCTGTTCCGGCCAGCGGCAGTGCGGGCGCGCCTGAGTTATTGATTCTCCGGGGCCGCTTCCGGCGCTTCCTCAGGGAGGCTGGCGTCGGCGGCTGGCGCCTCCTCTTCCTCGACCGGCGGCTCTTCCTCGGCTGGCGCTTGACCGGTCAGCTCGGCGCAGGCATCAGCGATGATTTCCAGTGCTTCATCCACTTCGCTTTGCTTGACATTAAGCGGCGGCAGAAAACGCACGATATTGCCGGCGGTGGTCAGGCTCAAGAGACCCATATCCATCAATTTAGCTTCCAATTCCGGGGAGGGTTGCTTGAGTTTGAGGCCCAGCATGAGGCCCATGCCGCGGACTTCTTCCAGCAGGGTTGGATATTTTTCGACCAGGGCCTGTAAGCCTTGCTGGAAGCGCCGCCCCATCTGGGTGGCGTTTTGCAAAAGGCCTTCCTCGCGGATGATCTGCAGCATGGTCAGGGCCACGGCGCAAGCCAGGGGCGATCCGCCGAAAGTGCTGGCATGTTTGCCGGGCTGAAAGACATCCGCCAGTTTGGGCCCGGTGACGATGGCCCCGATGGGATAGCCGCCGCCCAAAGCCTTGGCTAAAGCAAAAGCATCCGGTTCCACATTATAAGCCTGGAAGGCAAACCAGTGCCCGGTGCGGCCCAGGCCACTTTGGACCTCGTCGCATAAGAGCAGGATATCATGTTCGTCGCAGAGTGCGCGCAGGCCCTGCAGGAATTTCGGTTGCGCGGGATTAATGCCACCTTCACCCTGGATGGCTTCCACCAGCACCGCCGCGGTGCGGTCGTTGATGGCCCTTTTGACTGAATCCAAATCGTTGAAATCGGCATAGACGAAACCAGTCGGCAGCGGCTCAAAGCCCTCTTGAAGCTTGGGCTGCCCGGTCGCGGTCAGCGTGGCCAGCGTGCGCCCGTGGAAGGAATGGCGCATGGTGATGATCTCGAAACGCTGGCGTGTGTGCCCCCAGAGGCGCGCCAGCTTGATGAGGGCTTCGTTGGCTTCGGCGCCGGAGTTGCAGAAAAAGCATTTGCCGTCCAGGGCCAGGCCGGCGAGCGCTTTAGCCAATAGCCCCTGGTTTTCATGATAATAAAGATTGGAGATATGGATCAGCTCCGCGGCCTGTTTTTGGAGCACGGCACTGATTTTGGGATGGCTGTGGCCGACGCTGTTGACGGCGATGCCGGCCAGGAAATCCAAGTAGACCTTGCCATTGATATCCCAGATACGGGTGCCCTTGCCGCGCACGAAGACCAGCGGCTTGCGATTGTAGGTGGGCATGACATGTTGCGTGAACAGTTGCACGATATCTTCATGAGTGGTCATTGCACTATCTCCGTTCCGACTCCCTGGTCTGTGAATATTTCCAATAGAAGCGAGTGATGCGTATTGCCGTCAATGATATGCACCTTGGCGACTCCGGCGGCGAGGGCATTAAGCGCGCCCTGGATTTTGGGCAGCATACCACCGCTGATGATGCCGGTGGCGATGAGGTTTTCCACCTCGGCCTGGCTCAGGGTAGATATCACCGATTGGGGATCCTCCGGGTTCTTCAAGAGCCCGGGGACATCCGAAAGAAATACCAGCTTACGCGCTGGCAGAGCACGGGCAATGGCGGCGGCGGCCTCATCCGCATTGATGTTATATATGGTGCCGGCGGCGTCGCGCCCCAAGGGGGTGATCACCGGCAAGAGGCCGGCGGCCAGGCAGGCTTGAATGGGCGCCACATCAACACTGGTGACCTGCCCCACAAAGCCCAGATCCAACGGTTGGCGCGTGCGCTGATCGAGCGGCTGCAATTTTTCGGCTCGGATAATGCTGGGGCCCTGGAGACCGGCGGCTTGTGCGCCGCGGGCGATGAGGGTTTCGACCAATTCCACATTGACCTCATGATTAAGTACTTCTTCGACCACGCGCATGCTGGCCGCATCGGTGACGCGCAAGCCGCCGACGAAAACGGGCTGCAAGCCTTGTTCGGTCATGCGCCGTGAGATGGCCTTGCCGCCGCCATGCACGATGACCGGTTTTAAGCCCACGCATTCCAGAAAGGCGGCATCGGTGAGGATGTTGTCATGGCAGGCTTTATCTTCCATGGCACTGCCGCCGAACTTGATGACGACCGCCGCGCCGCGGAAGGCCCGGATATAGGGCATGGCCTCGATGAGAATGCCGGCTTTTTCGATGATTGTTCTCAGATGGCTGGGCATGGTTAGGTCATGTAAGAGGCATTGATGCGCACATAATCAGCGCTGCAATCACAGGTATATATGAAATAGGATGATGACCCGAGATGCAGGTTGATGTCAATAGTGAACTCGGGTTGCAGGATGACCTCACGCAGGGCATCCGGCGCCAGATCCGTGGCTTGGCCGTCTTTGAC
Source organism: uncultured Verrucomicrobiota bacterium (assembly GCA_964475165.1). Taxonomy (GTDB): domain Bacteria; phylum Verrucomicrobiota; class Kiritimatiellia; order JAAZAB01; family JAAZAB01; genus CAYUHK01. Next base: position 12,252 of record CAYYVN010000009.1, read on the forward strand.
GGCCGTCAGGCCATCGTAGGCGATCTCGATCAGTTCCGGGCGCAGCGCCACGCCGGCATAGCCCACCGCGCAAATGACTCGGCCCCAGTTGGGGTCGGCGCCAAACCAGGAGGTCTTAACCAGCAATGAATTGGCCACCGCCCGCGCTACGGCGGCGGCGGCGCGGCGCGAGGGGGCGCCCTTGACCCGGATGGTGACCAGCTTCGTGGCCCCCTCGCCATCTTTGACGATCATGCGTGCCAACTGACGGGTGGCTTCGTGAACGGCGGCCTGGAAGAGAGGCCAGCCCGGCTGGCCGCGGCGCAGCGGTTTATTGCCGGCTTGGCCATTAGCCAGGAAGAGAATGGTATCGTTGGTGCTGCGGTCGCCATCCACGGAAATGCGGTTGAAGCTCTGTTCGGCGGCCGTCTTCAGGCAGCTTTGCAGGGCCTCCGCTTCCACGGCCGCATCGGTGGTGAGAAAGGCCAGCATGGTGGCCAGCATAGGGTTGATCATACCGGCGCCCTTGGCCATGCCGCCCAGGGTAATCGGTCGGCCATCCAGGGTGAATTGCAAGGCCAGGTGTTTAGGGTGCGTATCGGTGGTCATGATCGCCGTGGCGGCAGCGGCGCCGCCAGTGGGGCTGAGCTGCGCGGCGGCCTGGGCAATGCCCGTCGCCAGGCGCTCCATGGGCAGCGGGCGCCCGATGGTGCCGGTGGAGCAAACCAAAATGCTGCGCTGGTTTAGTCCCAGCTGTGTGGCGGTCAATTGTGCCATGGCCTGTGCATCGCGCTGACCTTGCCTGCCGGTGCAGGCATTGGCATTGCCGCTATTAACGATGATCGCGCGCAGGTTGCGGCCGGGGGTGCGTTGGCGGCAAAGTTGCACGGGGGCCGCCGTCACCCGGTTAGTGGTATAGACCCCCGCCGCCGTGCAGGGCCTCTCCGAGACGATGAGGGCCAGATCTTTACCTTGCGCTTTGATGCCCGCGGCTACGCCGGCGGCTCGAAACCCTGCCGGCGAAGAGATATGCCCGGCGCTCTGACTTATTTTGGTTTTCACGGCAATCAACCTTGTCTTTGATGGATAAAACGCGCGCGGGTTGTTTTTAGTAGCCGATCGGTGAGCAGCCCACGGCGCCACGCAAAAACAAACGGTCTGCCCAAGGCTTTAACGTTTCGAGAATTGGAAACGTTTGCGCGCTCCGGGTTGCCCCGTTTTCTTGCGTTCCTTGATGCGCGCGTCCCGGGTGAGGAAGCCGCTGCTTTTCAGGACCTGGCGCAAGGAGCCGTCAAAGGCCACCAAGGCGCGGGCAATACCATGGCGCAGGGCGCCGGCTTGGCCCACCAACCCGCCGCCATGCAGTTTGGCGCGGATATCGAAGCGGGCATCGGTATTGGTTAGCTTGAGCGGTTGTAATACAAAGTTGCGGAGGGGCGCCACGGGAAAATAATCCTGGAATGCGCGCCGATTGATGGTTAGCTGGCCGGTGCCGGCCCGCAAACGCACGCTGGCCACCGCATTCTTGCGGCGACCGGTTGCCACAATTTCAGATTTTATCGCGTCCACTTCTTTCTCCTTGGCATTTTTAAGAATCAATGGCTTCCGGGTTTTGAGCGGCATGCGGATGGGTGGCATCCGGATAAATTTTCAGCCGCCGGAAAGCAACTCGCATCAAGCGGTTCTTGGGCAACATGCGCCGCACGGCATCGGCGAGCATGCGTTCCGGATGGCGTTGCCGAATGATGCTGGCCGGATAGGTCTTGCGTCCGCTGCGGTGGCCGGAATAATCCTGGTATATTTTCTGCTCCTCTTTTTTGCCGGTCAATTTGATCTTGCCAGCGTTGATCACGACCACATGATCGCCCAAGTCCAGATGCGGAGCATAAGTGGGCTTGGTTTTGCCGCGGATGATATTGGCGATTTTAACCGCCAAGCGACCCAAGACCTTGTTCTCAGCATCGATCAAATACCACTGGCGGCGGATATCTGCTACACGCGTTAAAGTTGTTTTCATGACAAACCTTCCTCTAATGGAAAGCCGCCACCATAGGTCAGGGCGGTGGGGCTGTCAACTAAAAAAACTTTTTTTGGCGGGCCGCGCGGCATTCCGCGCCGCCCGCCCGGCGGGGCCTTGGCGCCTGGCTGAGACAGATGCACCGCGGGCGATTCAGCTCTCTTTTTGTTCCAACTTGGCGAGGCGCTCTTCCAAGGCGGCCACCTTGGCTTTCAGCTCAGGCAGACGGGAGATATGGGCGATGAGCTTGGTGGCTTTGTTGTAGGGCGCGGCGGGTGAACCCCACACGAAAGTTCCGGAAGGCACATCCTTACTAACCCCTGATTGGGCGCCGACGATGACATCCGAGCCGATCACCAAATGCCCGGTCACGCCCACCTGCCCGGCCAGAACGGTGCGTTCCCCGATAGCGGTGCTGCCCGAGATACCCACCTGGGCCACCAGCACGCTGTTATCGCCAATCACGACATTATGCGCAATCTGGACCAGATTATCGATCTTGACGCCGTGACCAATGCGCGTCTGGCCGAAGCGCGCGCGGTCAATGGTGACGTTAGCCCCGATTTCCACATCGTCGCCGATAACCACTATGCCGATCTGGGGGATTTTACGGCGCTGCGCGCCTTCCTGGGTATATCCAAAACCATCGCTGCCGATCACCGCGCCGTTATGGATGATAACCCGATTACCGATCCGCGCGTATTCGCGCACGCTGACCTGCGGATAAAATTTGCAATCTTCTCCGATAATGGTGTGCGCCCCGATATAGCATCCGGCCACGAGGATGCTGCGCGCGCCGATGGCGGCGCCGGCTTCGACGACGCAATGCGGCCCAATAAAGATTTCCGGTCCGAGCTGAGCATCAGGGGCAATGCTGGCGCTGGGATGAATGCCGGGAGGAAAGAGGATGGGTGGTGGCGCGAACCACTGGGCCACTTCCGCGAAGGCTTTATCGGGGTTGCGTACGCGGATCAGCGTGGCCGGGCAGGGGCGCTGCCAATCCTCGCCGACAATCACGGCGGAAGCCTTGGTATTGGCGGCGGCCGGCGCATAGCGGGGGTTGATGATGAAGGAGAGCTGCCCGGGTTGGGCTTCGCGAATGCCGGAGAGGCTGCTGATGAGCAGCTCGCCATCGCCTTCCAGTTTGCCTTGCAGGCGTTGAGCTATTGCGGCTACGGTCAGTTGCATAGTCCTATTTCCGGTGTGGCGCCTTGGGCTTGGCCGCGGGTGCGGTTGAGCTTTGATTGAGAATGGCCAGGATCGCGGCGGTGATTTCAAAACTGGGATCGGCAAAGAGGACGGCTTCCACATTGTTCAAGGTTTTGCCGGAGCTATCCAGCACCAAGGAGATCTTATGTTCCTGCGCATAGTTCTGGATCACCCGGCGGATTTCGAGGATGATCTGTTGTTGTGTCTGGCGCATTTGATCGCCGAACTGTTTTTTGCAGCTTTGATCGAATTCCAGGAGCTGTTCTTCGGCTTTATGCAGTTGCGCCAGTTTAAGCTCTTGGGCCTGTTGCTGGTTGGCCCGTTCGGAGTCCTTGAGCGATTTATCCCGCGCGGCCGCGTTCAGGGTTTCCAGTTCGCTTTGGCAGGTTTTAATCTTGGCCAGCAGGCTTTGGCGCTGACGATCCATCTCATCGGCGCGCGCTTTGAATAGGGCGTTGGCTTCCTTGGTCTTGTGATATTCATCGAAGATGCGCTCCATGGATACCAGCGCCACGCGCAGCTCGGCGCGGGCCGCTGGCGGCCCGGCCAGGATCAGCAAGGCCCCGATCAAGATTATGAAGGTATAGCGCGGCATTGGTTTTTTCCTCTCTTCAACGATCCGCTAAAAACCGTAACCGATCCAAAAGTTAAAGCGTGGTGCGGTTCGGGAAAGATCGCTGCTGATTTCCAGCGGCCAGGCGTAATCCACCCGGATGGGAAACGAGGGGATCTCCAGGCGTAACCCGATGCCGGCATCCGAGCAATACTCTTGCAAATCAAAATCAAAGGCGTCAAGCCAAACATTGCCGATATCATAGAAGGCGGCCAGGCGGACGATCCTTTTATAGAGCGGAATGGTGTATTCCAAGGTGCCCAGGGCCGCGGTTTTGCCTCCGATCGCTTCACCCTCTTCGCTGGGTGACACTTTGCGATATTTGAAACCCCGCAGCGTGCGCGGGCCGCCCAGAAAGAGGCGATCGAAAATATGCACATCATCGCTCTGGCCATATTCCTGGACGGTCTCGGCCCAGAGCCGCAAGCTCAGCGTATGATCAAAGAGCGCCGGGAAATAGGATATGCTTTCGCCTTCCAGCTCAAAAACATCCACATCGCCGCCCAGCGCCCCGCCGCTGACCCGTCCGGAGAGGGTGATCTTATGGCCGCGCTGGGGCACGAAGACGTTATCGCGCGTGTCATGCACCAGCGCGAGCTTCAAGGAGCTGTTGAGAAAATCGCCCTTTTCATTCTGGATCCGCGCTATGGCGTTGGTATCCATGCTATAAATGGAGGTGCGTTCCAGGCGGTAGGTGAGGTTGGCCCGCTGAAAAAACCAGGGCAGCGGCTTGCCGAGCGTCAGGGCGCCGCCGATGCGTTTTTCGCTGTAATAATCGCTGAGATTGCGGCGCACGGTGTTGTAGAGATCCAGGCCCAGGGAAAGTTTGCGATCCAAAAACCAGGGCTCGATGAAGCTCAATTGGTAATCTTCGGTTTCGCTGCCGAATTGCGTGCGCAGGCGCAGTTTCTGACCGGCGCCGGTGAAATAAGGCCAATTGAAGAGATCAAAATTACCCTGGGAAAGCTCCAGGAATCCAATGATTTCATCCACACTGGAATAGCCGGCGCCGATCATGAAATTGCCCGTCTTGCCCTCGGTCAGTTCGAAGATCAGATCATCCTTGAAAGGATCCAGGGTTTCGCGAGCATAGCTGCGCACCGAGTTTTCGGCAAAGAAACCAAGATTTTGAAGGATGCGTTCGCTGCGCCGGATACGGACCTGATCGTAAATTTCGCCCGGGTACACCAGCAGTTCACGGCGGATCACTTTATCCTTGGTGCGCGTATTGCCACGGATTTCCACATAGCGAATATGCACCAGGCTGCTCTCGCTGACTTCAAAAGTGATATTGACGACCGCCCCGCCCTCGGCGGTGCTCAAGAGCGGCTTAACCGTCGAGCGCATGTGGCCGCGACTCTGATAAAAATCGCGCAGATCATCGGCGGTGCGCTGGATGGCTTCCAGGGAGGCCACCGCGCCGGGCTGGAGCTTGATGATGGCCCACAGGTTGGCTTCGGGAAAAAGCGTCACTCCGCGCAGCTCGAGGGTGCCGATCTGATATTGGGCGCCCTCGGTGATGGTGTAGGTGGCCTGCAATTTACCGGGGCGGTAGGCGCTGATCTGCGGCTCGCTGATCTGTACATCCAGATAGCCGCGGTTATGATAGAGGGCGCGTAACAGGTCGCGATCAGCACTCAGTTCGGCCGCCTGGAATTGGCCGCGCTTGGTAAAAAATGAAAAAATATGCCACAGCCGCGGGCGCATGGCTTCCTGCAGCATATCGGGCGGGACCGATTGGGGCGCCAGGGCGCGGCGCTGGCTCAAGCCGGCCAGGATACGCTGGCCCAGCGGCGGCGGTTGGTAGGTGTTGCCCTCGAAAGCCACCTTGCGCAAGCTGGCGCGCGCGCCTTCCAAGACGGTTAAAGTGACGCTGGCAAAGCCGCTGGCCGGATCCAAGGTGAGGGTCCACTCGATATGCGCTTCGAAATAATAGCGCTGTTGATATTCTTCCAAGACCTTGCGCGCCTGCCGGCTGAGAATGGCATCGCTGACCGGATCGCCCGCCTCCAGCTCCATGAGTTTGCGGATTTTGGAAGGGCTGAGTTCGCGGGCGCCCTCTATGCTCAGGGGTTCGGCCAGGCGGGGGATGGGTTCGACGATATAAGTGAGGGTGAACCCTTCAGAGCCGGGCGTCAATTCGGAGTCGATGAATGCGAAGCGCCCGGTTTCCTGTAAGGTTTTGATATCGCGTGAGATCTGGCGCTGATCCAGCTCGTCGCCGGCGCGGGTGGTGATGCACTCCAAGACGAATTGCGGATCGGGGAGTTGAATGCCCCTGGTCTCCACTTGGATATCATGGATCACCGCGGCGCTTAAGAGGGCTGGCGCCAGCGCCGCCCCGAGCAGGCCTGCGGAGCAGATTCTCATAGTTCGTTCTCCGTTTCCGGCAGTGGTTCGCCCCCGCCGAAACTGGCCGATTCCGCATAATTCTCGAAGCGCATAAATTCCTTGAGAAAAGTCAGGTCGATTTCTCCGATGGGCCCATTGCGCTGCTTGGCGACAATCAACTGAGCGAGGGTGTCATCCTCAACCTTTTCCTTGGTGTCTTCCTTATAGAGGCTGGGGCGGCGCAGGAGGCAGACCACATCGGCATCTTGCTCAATGGCGCCTGAATCCCGCAGATCGGCCAGGCGCGGTTTGCCCTCGCGGGCTTCCGGGGCGCGGTTGAGCTGGCTGAGCACCAAGACCGGCACATTGAGCTCCTTGGCCATATTCTTAAGCGCACCGGAAATAGCCGAGATTTCCGACTGGCGTCCCTCGCGGCGGTGTTCGGGGGAATTCAAGAGCTGTAAATAATCAATGACGAAGAGGGCAATATCCTCTTTTTTCTTGAGGCGTCGCGCGCGCGCCCGCAGTTCCAGAATATCAAGCCCGCCGGTATCATCGAGGAAGATGGGCGCCTTCATGAAGACATCGGCGGCCTGGGCCAAGAGCCCGAATTTGGCATCGGTGATGAATCCGCCGGAAATATCATAGGTGGGGATACGCGCATGGCTGCCCAGGAGGCGTAGGATCAACTGCTCGCGCGACATCTCCAAACTAAAGACCCCCACCGCCCGCGGCTGCTCGGATTTTCCGAGAGCGACATTGCTGGCGATATTCATGGCCAGCGATGTTTTGCCCATGCTGGGCCGCGCGGCCAGGATGATCATTTCGCCGTTATGCAGTCCCAGCAGCATGTTGTCGAGGTCTTTGAAGCCGGTGGGGATGCCGCTCAGTCCTTGCTTGGTGCGATGGATGCGGTCGATCGTGGCCATGGTTTCCATGACCCCGGTTTTCCAGGGGACCATACCGCTGCGCCGTGCGGCCGAGATATTGAAAAAATCCTGTTCGACTTTGGCGAGAATCTGGTCGGCTTCCTCGCTGGAGGTATAGCAGGTGTTTTCGGAGAGCCGCGCGCAATCCACAATGCGCCGCAGCAGGTTCTGCTGGCGCACGATATCCACATAATACTCGGCATGCGCCGCGGTCGGGGTGGCATCGAGCAGTTGGTTGAGGAAAGGCAGCCCGCCGACGGCCTCCAGCTTGCCTTGGGCCTTGAGGCGATCGGAGAGGGTCAGGATATCTATCGGGCGGCGGGTTTCGGCCATATCCAGCATGGCCTCATAAATCGTCTGATGGGCGCGCAGATAGAAGGATTCCGGCCGGATCTGCTGTTCGATGCAGAAATCGAGCACCTTCTGCCAATCGAGCAGAATGGAGCCCAGCACGCTTCGCTCAGCTTCTTCGTTATATAGTGGCTTGCGCGCCCCGGCGCCCCGCTGGTTGGCAGCGCTGCTTTCAGAAGGCATGGTTATTCTCCAACCACCCAGACCTTGAGCGTGGCCTCCACCTCCGGATGCAGGCGGATCTTGATGGAATAGACGCCCAATTCGCGGATGGGCTCGGCGAGGTGGATCTTGCGCCGATCCAATTCCAGGCCTTGAGCCTGCAGACTATCGGCGATGTTTTGGACGGTGACCGATCCGAAAATCTTGTCGTTCTCACCCACCTTCACCGGGATGGTGCAGGATATTTTTTCGAGCGCCGCCGCCGTCGCTTGCGCCGCTTCGCGATCCTGTTGTTGACGTAATTCGCGGGCCAGACGGTTTTTTTCGAGCCGCCTCAAAGCCGCCGCTGTGATCGGCGCGGCCAGCTTGCGCGGCAAGAGGTAATTGCGGGCATAGCCTTCCGACACTTTAACTTTTGCGCCTTCGAGCCCCAAGTTTTCTACATCCGCCATTAAAATAAGTTCGCGTGCCATGAATCTCTCCCTTGCTGGCGCGGGCAGGAACTCCGGCACCAGCTTAAGAGGGAAGGGATATTCAGCGCCCGGCCGGCTATCGGCGCGGCCGGGGCGCGGGAGCATCCTCTCCGCTCTTGGTTTATTTGCTTAACTGTTTCACCAATGCCGCCCTAACGCACCAGGCCCAGAGTTCGCGCTCGATGAATGGCCTGTTTTAGTTGACGCTGTTGCTTTGCCGAGGTCCCACTGATGCGCCGCGGCATGATTTTACCTTGCTCGGTCATGAATTTTTTCAACAGCTCATGGTCTTTGAAATCGATCTTATCGATGCCTTCCAGGTAACGGGAGCGTTTTTCCTCCGCGAAGAAGCCGAATTCGCGGCTGAATTTGCTTCTGGATTTGGCGCCGGATTTGGCGGATTTCCTGCGTTTCACATGGTTCTCCTCTGCTAAGGCTGCACTCTTGCACAGCGATTAATATTATTAAAAAGGCAGATTATCGGTATCGGCTTTATCATCGCCGGCGGGCTCGGTCTCCAGCGGCTCAGGGGCGCTTTCCTCGGCCGGCGCCGATTCGCTGGCGCTGCTGGTTTCGGCCCCACTGCGGCGCGGGGCGCGATCCAGAAACTGAATGCGGCTGGCGCTGACGCGCAGGCGGCTGCGTTTTTCGCCGCTGGCTGTCTCCCATTGATCGTAGCGCAGGGAGCCTTCGATCAGCACCGCCGAGCCTTTCTTGAGGTATTCACCGGCGGTTTCCGCTTGGCGGCCCCAAGCTTCCACATTCACGAAACAGGTTTCTTCCTTGTTCTCGCCGCTGGGCGTTCGATATTTGCGGCTGATGGCCAGATTCAAGTCGGCCACGGCCTTGCCGGAAGGGATATAGCGGACCTCGGGGTCGCGCGTTAAGTTGCCGGCTAGAAAGACGCGATTCAAATCAGTCATGGTTAGGCTCCTTTCTCGCTGAGCGCCGCGGCCTTGTCATCCGCCAGGGGGGCGGGCGCTTGAGCGGTCGGGGCGCGAAAGAATTGCGCGCGCAAAATATCCGGATTGAGCTTGAGCCGCTCGCGTAACAGGGCCAGCTGAGCCGGCTGCAAGGTAAAGGTGATCAAGACATAGACTCCGGATTCTTTTTTGCGCAGCGGACGGGCGAAGGTGGCTCGGCCCATACGCGTCAGGGCCTCCACGCTGCCCTCCAGTTTGACGACTTCGGCGCGCAGCGCTTCGAGGGTTGCTTCCAGCGCCGCCTCATTACTGGGCGCGAACAAGATGATCATGCCTTGATATTTTTTCAAACCTTCCTCCTCCAGCGGTTCTCGCCGCGGCTTTCACTTAGCATTTTCCGTATAGGGCGCATTATAAACATTCATGGCTTCATCTACGCCCAGAGCAATAATAGATTCGGCTGCCTGCGCGGCCCGTTGGAGCATGGGCTCCATGGCCCGCCGCGCCGCCGCCGACCAGGGCGCCAGCACATGGCTGGCCAAATCCAGGCCCGGTGCCTGGCGACCGATCCCCAGCCGGATACGGGAGAATCCTTCCCGACCCAAATGATCGATCAGCGACTGTAATCCCTTGTGCCCGCCGCTGCCACCTCTGGCCCGGATGCGCAGCTGCCCGACAGGCAGGTCGGCATCATCGGCGATCACCACCAAGTCCTGGCAATCCAGCCCTTTTTGGCGCAGGATCGCGGCCACCACCGGGCCGCTATTATTCATGAAGGCCAGGGGCTTAACCAACCATACCTGCTGGTCGCCCAGCCTGCTCTGAGCCATTTGCGCCCCCAAACGCCAGCTGCGCCGTAGACGGCAAGCAGAGCGCTGTGCCAGGAGGTCGATCACCTCAAATCCGGCATTATGGGGCGTACGCGCATATTGTCGGCCCGGATTGCCCAATCCTACGATCACCTTCATAAATTTTCAGGCAACCAACTTCCCTTATCGATTTTAACGGCTTGGACCGGTTGCTCACGCCGCCGGGCGCCAGCAACCAGCCTGAACCCTTAGGCAGTGTAGTGCTAAGGGCAGGATGGCACAAGGCCTTTTTGTGGGGCGCGTATAAGAGGAGTGCTCGCTAAGCTTTAGCGCTCTTATCCTTGCCTTTTTCCTTGGCGGTCGGAGATTTTTCCTTGGCGCCGGCAGCTTTGGGTTCCTTCTCTTTATCTTCTTTGGCTTCGCTGTCGGCGGCCGCTTCCGTTTCTTTTTCGGCGCCAATAACTTCCGGTTCAGCGGCGCTGGCGGCCTCTTCGGCGGCCGCTTCCTCTTCCGCCGCCGGCAACTGGACTGAGGCCAGGGCAATATCGCCAGGGGTCAGCAGGGTGAACTTGGCATCCAGCTGCAAATCGCGCACGAAGAGGCTCTCGCCCACATTCAAAGCGCTAACATCCAGCATGAAGGTCTTCACGATGTCGCCCGGCAGACATTCCACTTCCACCGCTCGCAGCAGATGTTCCAGCACACCGCCCTGCTGACTGACGCCCACCGGCTCGCCCACGAGGGTGATGGTCACGGCCAGGCGCAGTTTCTGGGTCATGGAGATTTCCTGAAAATCAGCGTGCAAGGCATCCGCGCCGATGTGATCGCGCTGGATTTCCTTGAGCAGCACTTTGCGCTCGCCTTCCGTCGCGATATCCAGATCCAAAACCAGGTTCTGGGAGCCATGCTGGCGAATCAGCAGCTCGAAGCCATGCCGATTGACCTGCAGCGGCCGGGCTTGTCCCCGAGTATCGTAGACGATACAGGGCAGCCAGCCTTGCTGGCGCAGGCGCCGGACGCGGTGGGAGCCAATTATGGTGCGGGCTGAAGCCGCCAATTTAATGGATTCAGATGCGATATGTTTGATCATGGATGCCTGCTTTCTCTAACACTAGATTTCGAACAAGGATGATACCGATTGATTGCTGTGGATACGGCGAATAGCCTCAGCCAGCAGATCGGCTACCGATAAAACCTTCATCGGGGCCGGGCCATCGGGCACGCGCAGCGGAACACTATCCGTGACGATGAACTCGCGAATGGCAGCGCTGCTCAGGCGCTCAAAAGCCTCGGGGATCAAAACCGCATGGGTGACCGCCGCGTAAATGTCTTGGGCGCCTTTTTGCTTTAATAGCTCGGCGGCCGCCTGCAGGGTGCCACCGGTGGTCACGAGATCATCCACCATGATGGCTGTCCGCCCGGCAACATCGCCGACCATTTGATAACTTTCCACCGAGCGCGGGCTGGTGCGTTGCTTGGCGACAATGGCCAATCCGGAATTGAGCATGCGCGAATAAGCATAGGCCATTTTCATGCCGCCGGGATCGGGCGCCACGACCACCGCATTGGAGATCTTTTTTTCGCGCAGATATTTTACCATGACCGGGGCCGCACACAGATGATCCACGGGGATATCAAAAAAGCCCTGAATTTGCTGGGCGTGCAGGTCCATGGTCAATAGGCGATGGGCGCCGGCGGCCACCAACAGATTGGCCACCAGTTTGGCGGTAATCGGCACGCGCGGCTGATCCTTACGGTCCTGGCGGCCGTAGCCATAAAAGGGCATCACGGCCGTGATGCGCGCGGCCGAAGAGCGGCGCAGGGCGTCAATCACGATCAGCAGCTCCATGAGGTGCTCGTTGGGCGGATAGCAAACGGGTTGAATCACGAAGACATCGCTGCCGCGAATGTTTTCCAAGACCTTGACGGAAGTTTCACCATCCGGAAAGCGCGTGATTTGAATGGCGCCCAGGGGGACATCCAGATTACGGACGATGCCGGCCGCCAGTTTGGGATTCGCGTTGCCTGTAAAAACTTTCATATGCTCTTCTCTCTTATTGATGGGCGTTGCCCGACCAGGACTTGAACCTGGACTCTGGCCTCCAAAGGGCCGTGTGCTACCATTACACCATCGGGCAATCCGGTTGCCAAGCGCTTACGCGCCACGGCTCCCGCGCGGTTATGCCCTGACCCCAGCCAGGCCGCCGCCCGGGGCCGCACGCCGACTTACGCCTCGGCCGCCGCCGCCCCGGCCGGGATGACGCGCATCCATAACGGGCAACCCAAGGCAGCGCGCACCCGCGCGGCCAGTTCATAGCCCTGGGCGCGCGTAGAGACCAGCGCAAAGAGCGTTGGTCCCGTGCCGGATAACAATACCCCTTTGGCCTTTAATTGTGCAAGCTCCTTATGCATGAGCTTGAGCAGGGGATATTTCTGAAAAACTGTTTTTTGCAGGGCATTGAAGAGCCCCGCGGCGATGAGCTCCAGAGATCCTTCCTCCAATCCGCGCAAAATCGACGCGAATCTAGCTGGCGGCGCAGGAGAAGTCAAGTCCTCCGTGTAGCGCGTATAAATATCGCCGGTGCTGATACCGAAGCCGGGATTGATCAGTAAGAACCAGAGTCTCTTGCGGCCCAGCCGCAGCGGCCGAATGCGTTCCCCGCGCCCATTCATCTCCAGGGCGCCGCCATGTACCAAGGCTGGAATATCGCAGCCCAGGCGCGCGCCAATGGCCATCAGTTCTTTTTGTGTTAGGCCCGTATCCCAGAGCCTGTTCAAGCCCACTAAGACCGCCGCGGCATCGGCACTGCCCCCGCCCATGCCTCCGGCAATCGGAATGTTTTTTTTCAAAAAGATCCGTGCCCCACGCCGATAACCGGTCATGGTTTTTAAGAGATGTGCGGCCCGCCCCGCCAGGTTGTTTTCCAGTGATCCCATGCTGATGGGCCAGGGGATACCCCGAAAACGCGTGGGGTTTTGGGTGAGGACTTCGATAGCGCCCGGGCCCTGCTCCAGCACGAGTTGATCATAAAGCGCCAGCGGTAGCAGCAGGCTCTTGATATTATGATAGCCATCGGCCCGCTTGCGCAGCACATCCAGATATAAATTGATTTTAGCCGGAGCTCTAACCTCTAATCTTTTCATGATCGCTTACCGCCTTTAATGGTTGCCGACGGTTTTATCCGCCAGAAAATCCTAAAAGTCAAACAGGAAAATAGCGCTCTGGCTATCAGGCGCCGTTGGTTGGCGGCGCATAATCTTAGGATGATCAGGGCTGTGCAGCTTCTTGGCATGATCCCTGCTCTATAAGATATAGGGAGCTCCCTGCTCAGCCGCTGGTGTTGCTCTTTGAAAAATGTCTCAAAAAAAATACCCTGCCTGGTGCGTGCTGCGCGCCTCACGACTCATCCCCATTACGATTAACGAGAGGCTCTCTGAGCCTGATCTTGTTATCAGGGAAACGAGCCCGGCGTAGCCACGGCTTGGTGGGGTATTTTTTTTTTGGACAGCCAAGCGCCCTTTTGTCTATCAATTTATAAAAAATGCGAAGAATATGGGCTACTGCTTGGTGGATTGCAGCTGAATCTTGATTGACGAGTGTTATTGGCCGCTTATTATTTCCGGCCAGCCCTTGATCAAGGATCCAGTTTGTTGGCCAACGGCAGGGCTGAGCGCGCGGCCGCGCGGTGTTGAGACGGGTGCCGCGCCCTTGCTTGCTGAGAGCAGTCCAGTACAATCTGGCTGGTAAGGAAGTTGAGCAGACGATGTTCGAGCCTTTGGATAAGGATCAGATGCGCAAAGCCGGCTGCGGGGCTGGTGTGCCGCGCGGCTGGCTGATCTCGGCCTGGGTGCTGCTGGGGTTGGCTTACGCGCTTATGCTCTTTCAGCGCGGGCTGATCGACCCGGATGAGGGACGCTATGCTGAGATTGCTCGCGAAATGGTGGCTGACGGCGCCTGGCAGGAAATGCGTTTGCTGGGCTATCGCTATTATGAAAAGCCGCCCTTCACTTACTGGGTGACGGCTCTGGCCATCGCCGGCTGGGGGGCGCACGATTGGGCGGTGCGCGTTCCCCTGCTAGGCAACCTTATCTTGATCTTGGGATTGTTTTATGGCTTGGCTCGGCGGCATTGGTCGCCGGCCGTCGCGCGCATTGCTCTGCTGGTCTTGGCAAGCCTGGCGGTGTTTTTTGTGGGCTCATCTCTGCTGCTGACCGATGGTTTTCTGGTCTGGTGGATTAGCCTGACTTGCGTTTTGCTCTATCGCGCATTTCAGCCGGCTATCCCGGCTGGTCAACAACGCCTCTGGCTATCCGGGGCCGCCTGTGCGGCGGCCTTGGGATTTTTAACCAAGGGTGCGGTAGCGGTGGTATTGCCGGCGCTGATTATCCTGGTCTGGTTATTAGAGGAGGGGCGCGCGCGGGCTTTGATGACTCCAGCGCTGCTCCTGGCGTTGCTCATCCTGGCGGGGCTCTTAAGCCCTTCACTCCTGTGGATTGAGCGCCATAATCCTGGCTTCTGGCAGGCTTTTGTTTTCGATGAGCATATCGGGCGCTTCCTGGGGAGCCGTATAACGCAATTGCATGCTGAGCCCAGCTGGTTTTTCCTGGCTCTCTTGCCGCTCTTGCTTTTGCCTTGGAGCCTCTTTGGAGTGCGCGCTCTGCGCTGGAGTTTTTGGCAGCGCGCTTGGCAGACGGATCCGCTCACGCGTTTTCTGTTGATCTGGAGCTTGGTGGTACTGATCTTTTTTTCGCTGAGCACCGGTAAGCTGATTTCCTATATCCTGCCGGCCGTTCCTCCGCTGGGGCTGCTGCTGGGACGCTGGGGGCTTGCTCAACCGCGGACTGCTGAAGGGCTCGATAACCGGCTGTGGTATCTGGGCTGGTTTGGCGTATGGCTGATGGTCTTGGGGGTTATCCTGCTGCTGCTATTGAGCGCCTTGCACCTGGCGCCGGCCTGGTTGCACCCCATCAAACTTTCCGGCTTGGCCTGGCTGGCGCCTTTGGGGCTGGCTATATTGCTGGTGCTGTGGCGGCGGGCCTGGCGGCACGGCGGCGGCGCCTTCTTGCTGAGCGCCACGCTCTTCAGCACGGCCGCCCTGCTGCTTTCGCCGCTGGCCGGCCGCGACTTTCATCTTTTATTGCACACCAATTCCGCCAATGTTTATCAAGCTTTGGCCGCTGAACTGCAGGCCGAGGATCAGGTGGTGGTGTTTGGGAAATATCGGCCCTCGCTGCCCTTTTATCTGCGGCGTCCGGTGTATTTTTGCTATGGCATGAATGAGCTGCGTCCGGGTATTCTGCGTGAGCGTCAGCGCCCCGGATATCTCTGGACGCGCCAGGCTATTCACCACTTAATCAGCCTCACGCCCGGGCGCGTCTATGCTCTGGTGGATAGTCAGGATTATCAGCCTAAATTTCTGCCCTTGCAATTGAACTTTCGAGCGACAGCTTTGGCGGGCGATGCTCACACCTTGATCCTGGAATTGCTGAGCGCGCCGGCGGATTAAGCTTGCCTTTGGGTTAGAGATGTGTTTCCATCCGCATGCAGTGGGCCGGAGAAGCTGATTTCATGAATAATCCTTATCATAAATTTGTGGCTGACTACGCCCGCCTCTTGAAAGAGGCCGAGAGTTATCCTGTGGGCCATGGGGCCATTGAGCCGCGCGGCACTCTGCCGGCGGATGCCCCTGCGGTTTTAATCTTTGCGCCGCATCCGGATGATGAATGCTTGATTGGCGCCTTGCCCCTGCGCCTCTTACGCGAGATGAAGATGAAGGTGATCGATGTGGCTGTGACCCTGGGGAGCCGCAAGGATCGTCAGACCGAGCGCTGGGACGAATTACGCCAGGCTTGCGCCTATCTGGGGTTCGGCGTGCTGACCGTCGGCGAGCGCGGTTTGGATAAAATCAATCCGACCACTCGTTCCCAAAGCCCGGAGATCTGGCAGGCAGCGGTGCAGCAGGTGGCCGGTATCTTGGAGCAATATCAGCCGCGCGTGATTTTTGCTCCGCATGCCAAGGATTGGCACAGCACGCATATTGGCACGCATTATCTGGTTCAGGACGCCCTCAAGCTTATGGATCCGACCTTTTGTTGTTGGGTTTGCGAAACGGAATTTTGGGCGCCGCTATCCAATCCTAACTTGATGGTGGAAGTGAGCGTGGCCGATTTGGCCGATCTGGTGGCGGCCATTTCTTTTCATGTGGGGGAGGTGCGCCGCAACCCTTATCACTTGCGTCTGCCGGCCTGGATGCAGGATAATGTGCGCCGCGGCGGCGAGCTGGTGGGCGGCCAGGGCGCCGATGTCCCGGCCTTTGGGTTCGCCACCCTCTATCGGCTTAAGAAATGGGCCAAACGCCGCTCCACTGAGACCGGCAGCAAGTTAGTTTCTTGTAACGACTCTCTCGCCGAACTCTTCGGCTGATAGCGGTTACTGTGAGTCGCTTTTGCGGAGAATCAGCCGTGGTTGTGCCTGGCTCTGCTTATCGCCTTTTCCTGATCTATTTTGTTCCGCTGGCCCTGCAAAGCATGGCCCAGAGCTTAACCTATCCTCTGGTGGCTATGGTGGCCTCGCGCGGTCTGGGCGGGCCGGTGAATATGGCCGGACTGGCTCAGGCCCATGGAGTTTTTGGCGTGCTCTGGACGCTGAGCATGGGGCTTTTAACTGCCGGCATGGTCTTTGGCCGCTCGCGTGAAGGTTTTGCCCGTTGTCGCCGCATCAATAATGGGCTGACGCTGGCGATGGTCTTCATCAGTTTATGCCTGATGATGCCGCCGGTGGCCCATCGTCTTTTTCATGCCTTGCTGGGGCTGCCCCCTTCGATCGAACGCCCGGCCACGCTGGCCTTCATCGCTTCCCTGCCACTCAATGTGCTCTTTTTTCTGCGCACGCCTTATCAGATCTTGTTGTTTACCCATAATGCCACCGCCAAGGCTTTTCTGGCCAGCTTAGCGCGTATCGTCTTGACGCTGCTGCTTTCGCCTTTGTTCTGTTGGCTGCATGCGGTGGGGCCGGTCTGGGCGACGGTTTGCATGACCATCGGCGTGCTTTTGGAATTATATCTGACGCGTCGTTTTGCCAGGCCCTTTCTCAAGCAACTGCCAGAGGAGGGGCCGCCGCCGCGCTATACGGAGATCCTGGTCTTTGCCTTGATTCTATCGGTGGGCGCCTTATTTCTTTCCTTATCGGGATTTCTGATGGGCGCTTTCATCGCGCGCGCGCCTGATCCCGAGCAGGTCTTGCCGGTCTTCTATCTCGTTTTGGGTGTGGCCAATCCGGTGGCCGGTGGCGCCATGCGTATTCAAGCTCTGACCCTGACCTATTATGGGCGCTCGCAGCGCGCCAATCAGCAGCTGGTTCGCTTTACGGGTTGGACGGGGCTGGTGTTGGGAGTTTTACCGCTGCTGCTGTTGGTGCCGGGCTTGAAGGAATGGTATTATATCACCCTCCAAAAATTAAGCGCGGCGGATATGCCATTAGTGCGCGCGGCCTCTTGGGCCTTGGTGCTTTTTCCGTTGACGGCGGCTTGGCGGGCTTATAGTGAGGGGCAGGCCGCCTGGCTGAAGAAACCCATCATCGTTTTGGCTGGGCAGGCCGTTTATCTTTCGGTGGCGGTGGTGGCGGCTTTTTTCGCCTTACATCTGGGTATGTCCGGTCATCTCCTGGGAGCATTTGCCCTGGCGCTGGCCAATGCGGCTGCCGCGGCCATGGTGCTCTTCGCCATCCGTTGGGAACGGCGCGATGATCTGCCGCCTCCGGCGCCCGGTTAAAGCATCAGGGCGCCGTTGGTGGCGCTTGTTGGCGGAGGTATGCTTTGCGGCGGTTGATCGTTTGGGCGTCGCTGAAGCCACTGCCATCGGAATCGGCGCGCTGGGGATCAGTGTGCCAGAGCATGATCTCATCGTAGTCAGAGACGCCATCGCCATCGCTATCGTTGGCCACCGTCAGGGTCACCTGGATGGCCCCGCTTTGCCCGAGGGGCAGAGAGGCATTATTGGCGAAGAGCAACGCGCCGCTGCCGCGCGCCACCACAGTGGTTTCGCGGCCCACCCGGATGACCTGGGCGCTGAGGTAATCATTGGTATGATAATGCACCTTCATCAGCAAGGCGTTGGCGGGCGCCTCGATTCCCAGATGACCCTTGATGATTTGCGGGTTGCCCTCAGGTCCATAATCGTTAAAGGAATCATTCCACTGCCCCTCGGCTCGACAATGAATGATCTGGCCGCGGCGCGCCTGCAGGCCGCTATTTTGCCAGCCGGCTTGAGCGGCCTGCACAAAGAAGACCACTTCCATGGGCGGCTGCGGCTGAGTGGGCAGGCTCTGGCAGCCGCATAGCCCCAGGCCGAGCAGACAACTGAGGAGCGCCAAGCGGCCCCGGGCGCGCTTTTGCTGGGCGGATAAATTATCCATTTTTACGCTCAAAATCCCGCATGAAGTCGGCCAGGACTTCCGCGCCCTCCATGGGGAAGGCGTTATAGATGGAGGCGCGAATGCCGCCCACTGAACGATGGCCCTTGAGGCCTTTGAGCCCTTGCTGGGTGGCTTCCTGGATGAAGCGCGCTTCCAGACTCTCGCTGGGTAGACGGAAGGTAATATTCATGTCGGAACGATAGTCCTTGGCCGCCGTGCCGCGATAGAAGGCGCCGCTATCGATCACCGCATAGATTTTGCGCGCCTTCTCCACATTCCTTTGATAGACCTTCGGGAGCCCTGTCTTGAGGAGCAGGCGTGAGGTCAGCATCATAAGATAAATGCTGAAACAAGGCGGAGTGTTGTAGAGCGAGTTTTCCTTGATGAAGGTTTTATATTTCAAGATGGCCGGGATCTTTTCCGCGGCGCGCTCCGCCAGGCTGCGCTGGATCACCACCAGGGCCAATCCGGCCGGCCCCAGGTTTTTCTGGGCGCCCGCATAAAGCAGAGCGAATTGATTGATATCTATGGGCCGCGAAAGGATATCCGAGGACATATCCGCCACTAGGGGAGCCTCCGTTGCGGGAAAGGTTTTCCATTGGGCGCCGGAAATCGTTTCATTGGAGGTGATATGCACATAGGCCGCACCCGCGGTCAGTTTCAATTCGGCGGCGGCGGGCATGCGCGCGGGTAAGTCCTTACTGCAATCGGCGGCCACATTAACCTTGCCGATGACTTGCGCTTCCTTGATGGCCTTGCCGGCCCAGGCCCCCGAATTAACATAGTCCGCCGTCTGACCGGCACCCAGAAAGTTCAAGGGTAACATGGCGAATTGCAGACTGGCCCCGCCCGCGATGAAGAGCACCTCATAATCAGCCGAGCAGTTGAGCAGTTTTTTGTAATTGGCCACCGCTTCTGAGTGTACGGCATCATATTCTTTGGCACGATGACTGCTCTCCAGCAGCGAGATGCCCGAGCCCTGGAAATCCAGCAGTTCGGCTTGGGCTTCGGCGAGCACTTCCTGCGGTAAAATGGCTGGTCCGGCATTAAAATTATAGATACGCGTCATCTCAAAACCTCCTCTTGCTATTGGATAAAAGACCCACAGCTTCTGCTGTAGTCTGGGATAGGCAATATAGAATGGTTGGCGCCGGCCTGGCAAGCATAATAGAGGGCACGCTCCATCCCCCGGCTAGGCTTTTCCGGGGTGCCGCCAGCAGAAACTTAAGCCCCCGAGGCATTATCTTGACAGATCGCCGCCCCTGGAGTATGGTGAATCGTTTTTTTTTATTGCCAACGTAGCTCAGCTGGTAGAGCAGCGCATTCGTAATGCGCGGGTCGGCGGTTCGATCCCGCCCGTTGGCTTGGGGGTGCGTGGCGCTCCATGCCTGGCTCGATCAGGCCCGGTGGCGAAAGATGGGTGCGCCGAAAAATAGGAAACCGGTGCTGCCTGGCCGGAGCGGATGTTTTATGAAATCTCGAAAGCCTAAAGCCCGAACCAAAGCCTCGCCTAAACGCCAATCGCCCGCTCGTTCCGCAGCCGCTGGGCGGTCGAAAAAAACCACCCGCGCGCCTTCGCGCCCCGCCAAGCCGGCCGCCTCACGCGCCGCTAAGCCGGCCGCCTCACGCGCCGTCAAGCCAGCCGCCTCGCGCGCCGCCAAGCCAGCCGCCTCGCGCGCCGCCAAGCCAGCCGCTTCGCGCGCCGTTAAGGCCCCCGCGCCGCGGGCGACGAAACGCTCGGAGCGGCATACGCCCTTTAAGGATCTCGATAATATCCACCCCCAGATTCGCGTTAAGATGAGCAGCGAGGAGCTCCAGAGTAAAATGAAGGAGCTGATGAAGCTGGCGCGCGATCAGGGCTACCTGACCGATCAGGATATCCACGAATGCCTGCCCACCAACTTGATCGATCCGGACGAGATCGAAGGTTTCATCCTGCTCCTGCGCGGCATGGATATTGAAGTGATCGATGCGGCCAGCGTGGAACAGTTCAAGAAACAAGCCGAGAAGGATGCGCGCGCTGAGCAGGCTAAATCCTTTGAGGTCATGGATGATCCCATCCGGACCTACCTGCATCAGATGGGGCAGGTGCCCTTGTTGACGCGCAGCCAGGAGGTGGAAATATGCAAGCGCATTGAAGAGGCCGAAATCAATTCGCGCGCCATCTTCAAGCAGTTTGGCTTCTCACTGGAAGCATACCTAAACCTGGTTGAGCGTCTCGAAAGCAATCGCGAACGCTTCGATCGGATTATTATGGATAAGCATGCTGAGGGTCGCAATAAGTATGTGCGCGCCTTGGCCAAGCAGAAGAAGAAAGTGCGCGATACTCACAAAAAAATGAGCGCGATCTTTCGCCGCATCTGCCAATGCCGCGGCAATGAAAAAAAGATCCAGCGCCATCAAAAACATTATCTGAAGGCGCAGCAGCAATATTCCCGCCAATTGGATGGTTTCTATTTTAAGCAGAAGGCCATCGAGGATTTCGTAGTCGTGGCCGATCATTATTACCAGCGTTTTGCGGCCGAGACAGCTCTCATTAAGCGTTTGAGCTCGGGGCGCAGCGCCAAAAACCCGGCCAACCAGGCTAAACTGCGTGCCGCGCGGCGGCGGCTGCGCGAGCTGGAAGCCGCCTTGCTGATGGATGGGGCCACCTTCGAAACGCAGTATCGCGAGTTGAAATCCTGGTTGAAAAAGGGCCAGAAGGCGCGCACCGAAATGGCCGAAGCCAACCTGCGCTTAGTCATCAGTATCGTTAAAAAATATATGAACCGTGGCCTGATGTTTCTGGATCTCATTCAGGAGGGCAATACGGGGCTGATGCGCGCGGTGGAAAAATTTGAATACAAGCGCGGCTATAAGTTCAGCACCTATGCCACCTGGTGGATTCGCCAGGCGGCCACGCGGGCCATCGCCGATCAGGCGCGGACCATTCGCATCCCCGTGCACATGATCGAAAACATCAATAAGTTGGTGCGCGTGCAAAAACTGCTCTTGCAGGATTTAGGACGAGAACCCACTCCGGAAGAGGTGGCCAACGAAGTGGAAATGCCCGTCGAACGCGTCAAGGAAATCTTCAAGATGTCGCAACAGCCGATTTCCTTGCAGGCCACCGTCGGCGATAGCGATGATGCCTATTACGGCGATTTTATCGAAGATAAATCAGCCGAAAATCCTTCGGAAATGACGGCCTATAGCCTGCTCAGGGAACGGCTCCAGGAGGTTATCAAAACCCTTTCGGAGCGTGAGCAGAAGGTGCTCCGCTTGCGTTTCGGATTGGATGATGGTTGCCCACGCACCCTGGAAGAAGTGGGCTCCATGTTCACCGTCACCCGCGAGCGTATTCGCCAAATCGAAGCCAAGGCGCTGCGCAAGCTGCGCCATCCCACCCGCTTGCAGAAACTGGAAGGGTTTCTGGAAGTTAAAGATTAAGCTCCGCGCCGGATAGGCGCGCCTATACATCCACCACGCATTGCGCCAGCCAGCGCTGGGGGTTCTCCTGGACCACTTTCAGCTCGGCATAGGTAGCCGCCTTGACCTCAAGGCCGCGGGCGCTCGGGGGCAGTCGACTGATCAGTTCGCCCCGGGCCAGGCCCTGTAAATTATGGCCCTCAATGGTCACCTGAAAATGGCCAAAGAGCATTTCGGCGACGGCCATGGCGTAGATCACGCTATTGAGCCAGTCGATGAATAATTGTTCCCTTGCGTCCGCCTGGCAAACCAGGGGCCGCGCCTGCTGTGCTGGGATCTGGCAAGGATCGATGAGCACGGCCGTCAGGGCCAGGGCCGCCTGTTCGAAAGCCTGCTCCAGAGTGCGGCCGATGCCGCGCACACCGATATCCGCCTGGTGTTCAAAATGTTCCCAATAGCAGGCTGGGGGAGGTACAGGCATTCTTTATCCGTTCTCCAGGGGGCGGCAGGCAGTTCCGGGATGCTGCTTTTCGGAGCGCCCCGCCGCACAATTATAAAATCATGGCTTGCTTCGAGCTGCTCTGCTCACTAGGATACTGGTTCAAGAGGAGTTGTCATGCTTAAAGTTATGCTCATGCTAACGCTGCTCTTCGGTATCTTGACTGCGGATGGCTCCGCACAGGTGAAGAGAAAAATCGTCACTTCCACTCTAGCTCGTCAGGCCAAAGATCTCTCCCGCGCTCAAAGCTTGGAACGGGCCAGGAGTGGCACTAATAAGGATCTGCGCGGAACTAAATTAAACGAAGTTAATTTGAGCGGAGCCCTCCTTTTCTCAGCGGATCTCAGCGAGGCCAATTTACAAAAAACCCTCTTGAGTAATGCCCGCCTGAGCCGCGCCAACTTAAGCGGCGCCAATCTTGAGGGCGCGCTCTTGAATGGTGCGGATCTCAATAGCGCCCGATTGGTGCAGGCCAACTTAAGCGGCGCCGATCTGACCGGTGCCAATCTCAATAACGCTGATCTGGCCGGCGCCAATTTAAGGCAGGCTAATCTGCAGCAAGCCATCCTGACCGGCGCCAATTTGAAGCAAGCTAACTTAAGCGAAGCTAATTTATTGGGCGCGCAGCTCGAGGGAGCCTTGACCAATGGGGCTGTTTTTGAGAGCGCCATCCTGCCGGATGCGGAGCTAGCGCCGGCGGTGGATGGGCTGCCACGGCTCAATGAACAGTAATCGGGCCGGCGCTTGTCTCATGGGAGAGTGGGGGCGCGGGCCCCTCCGAGAGGGATAAACAAATATGGAAAGGGCATCCTATGCAACGCTATCTATGTAATGTATGTGGCTATATCTATGATCCGCGCCAGGGCGATCCTGAACATGGAATTCAGCCGGGAGTCAGCTTCGCCGATCTGCCGGATGATTGGGTCTGCCCCGAGTGCGGAGTAGGTAAGGATGAGTTTTCGCCGGTGCCCGATAACCAACCGGCCTGATGGACAGCGAACAGCTTGTATAAGGAGGTAATGTTATGGAACTTAAAGGTAGCCAGACCGAACGCAATATCATGACGGCCTTTGCGTTGGAATCGCAAGCGCGCAACCGCTACAACTTTTATGCTGGCCAGGCGCGTAAAGATGGGTTCGTGCAGATCAGCTATATTTTTGAGGAAACCGCTAATCAGGAAAAAGAGCATGCCAAGCGTCTCTTCAAATTACTGCCGGGCGGCGAGGTCACAATCCAGGAGGCTTTCCCGGCTGGAGTCATCGGTCCGACGCTGCAGAATCTCAATGCGGCGGCGGCGGGCGAATTGCATGAGTGGAGCAAGATGTATCCCAATTTTGCCCAAGTGGCTCGCCAGGAAGGCTTTGAAGAAATCGCCAAGATTTTTGAGGCCGTGGCCATTGCCGAACGCCAACACGAAAAACGCTACCGCGGTTTGGCCGCCAATGTGGAGGCCGGCAGCGTATTCCAAAAGAATCAAGAGGTCGTTTGGCGCTGCCGGAATTGCGGCTATCTGCATAAGGGCTTAGAAGCGCCGCAGATGTGTCCGGCCTGCGCTCATCCCCAGGCTCATTTTGAGCTGCTGTGCGAAAACTGGTGAGTCGCGCCGACGCCGCCATGTACTGCGGAGCTCGTTGCGCTCTCTGCCTCATGGGGGGCTGCCGTGCCTCGGCCGCCCCGGCAATCCCGCCGGAGGAAGGGCGCGCTTGATCCCGACTAGGAAAGCTAACCAAGATATAGGAACTAAATTCAATGAGCACTATTGGCATTATCGGTTATGGATATGTGGGCCGCTCGGTGGAATATGGTTTTGTGGAGCATGACCGTCAACGCGGGCAGGAGCCCAAGCATCGCGCTCTGGTCTATGATAAATATAAACCTCGCGATCCACTGGCCCAAGTGCTGGAAGAAAGCGAAATCATCTTCGCTTGCCTGCCCACGCCCTATGATGAAGAAAAACTGCATATCGATCTGACGATCTATGATCAATGCATGGCCGAAATCTGCCCCCAAATCGCCGGCCGTGGCAAGATCATGGTGATCAAATCCACCGTGGCCCCCGGCACTACGCGTCGTTACGCCAGCCTTTATCCCCAGGTGCCCTTTGCCATGAATCCTGAATTTCTAACCGAAGCCAATTACCTGCAGGATTTCGTGCAGACCGATCGCATCGTGATCGGGGCCGATAACGACTGGGTCTCGCAGAAGATCATTGATCTCTATCGTTCCTGTTTCCCGACTACCATCATCATGCCCATGAGCTCGGTTGCGGCTGAAATCGTCAAATATCAAGCCAATATCATGCTGGCCACCAAGGTTGCTTTGGCCAATATCTTCTATGACCTCTGCCAGGCCGAAGGCGTCAAATACGACGATGTTAAAAAGGCGGTGGCCCTCGATAAGCGTATTGGTACCAGTCATATGGATGTCACTACGGACCGCGGCTTCGGCGGCAAATGCTTTCCCAAGGATCTGGGCGCCTTGATCGGGCGCTGCCACGAGCTCAAGGTGGATTGCAAGGTGCTCGAGGAAGTCCACGCCTATAACCTGCGCATCAGGAAAGTGAGAGACTGGCACGAAATCGCCGGCGCCACCGTCGGCGGGCGTATCTATGCTGAATAGCCGGCTGGCGTCTGGCCGGTTGGCGGACTAGAAAACCAGCCGCGCCGCGGCGCCCAGCGTCAGGGTATCGCTAGCAATCTTTTTACCCTCGCTGCTGAGGTCCGACCAGTCTTCGAAGCGATAATTGCAGTTGAGATCCAAGTGCAGGATGGGCAGAAGCGGAATATCCAACCCGGCCCGCAGTGCGTAGAAGGGCTGATCGCTGAGCTTGCCATCAGTGATGTAGCCGCCGATGCCCGCCGCCACATAAATTACCTTGCCCAAGATCAGATGGGCTTGGGGTTGATAAACGGCCTGGTCGGCGCCACCGAATCCTTTAGGAAACCATTCCACGCCCGCCTCGGCGCCGATCCAACCATAATGGACTTGATACATCAGCAGATAAGAAAAACCATCCTTATCCACAGCTTGGGCATCAAGGTTTTTGAGGGTGGTCCAGTAATGGGCGCCTACGCCCAGTTGCTGGCTGAGGGCGCTGCTTTCAGCCCGGGCCATACCGGCTAGCGCTAAAAACATTCCGAGCGCGACGCTGTAGATGATGCTCGATCGTTGCATGGATTCTGCCTCCTTATTTGTCTCCGGATAGCCCCGCCGTTTAGCGAAATCTATCGTGCCGCCGCTTCAGCGTCAAGCCCCACGGCGCGGCATCTCATTGCCGGTTGCTTTTTCAAGCGCATCTGCTAAAGTCCTCCACCGGATATGAAAACCGTTGAGCCGCATAGAAAAACATCCGCTCCGCAGCTGGATCCTCACACCATGCCGGATTGGCAAATCGCCAGCGCCGCCGAAGCGCACCTGAAGCCTTTTCGGCAACTGGGAGCCGAGCTGGGCTTGCAGCCCGCGGAATTGATACCCATGGGGCATCAATTGGGCAAGGTGGATTACCGCTCGGTTTTAGCGCGCTTGCGCCAGGCACCCCGTGGGAAATATGTCGCCATCACCGCCATTACGCCTACGCCGCTGGGAGAAGGCAAAACCACCACCACCATGGGCTTGATCGACGGGCTGGGCCGTTTGGGTCGGCGTGTCTGCGGCGCCATCCGTCAGCCCAGCAGTGGCCCCACCTTCAACATCAAAGGCTCGGGCGCCGGCGGCGGCCTGGCCCAATGCGTCCCGCTGACGCCGCTTTCCATTCGTTTGACGGGCGATATTGATTCTGTGACCAACGCCCATAACCTGGCCATGGTGGCCTTGACCGCCCGTTTGCAACATGAACGCAATTATGATGACGCCCGCCTGGCGCAAAGCGGATTAAAAAGGCTCAATATTGATCCGCAGCGTGTGCTGCTCAAATGGGCGTTGGATTTTTGCGCGCAGTCCCTGCGCCATATCAGCATTGGTCAGGGTGGTAAGCTGGATGGGATCCCGATGGAATCCGGCTTTCAGATCTCCGTCTCCAGCGAAATCATGGCTATTTTGGCCGTGGCCAGGGATCTGGCGGATTTTCGGGAACGTATGGGCCGCATCGTCGTGGCCTTGGATAAAGAGGGGCGCGAGGTGACCACGCGCGATCTGGAAGTGGATGGGGCCATGACGGCCTGGATGCTGGAGGCTCTCAATCCCAACCTGCTCCAGACTCTGGAAGGACACCCAGTCTTCGTGCACGCTGGGCCCTTTGCCAATATTGCCATCGGCCAAAGCTCCATCATTGCCGATGAGCTGGGCCTGCGTCTGGCTGATTATCATATCACCGAAAGCGGCTTTGGCGCTGATATCGGCTTTGAGAAGTTCTGGAATCTAAAATGCCGCCTATCCGGCTTGGTGCCCAATGCGGTGGTCATTGTGTGCACGGTGCGTGCGCTCAAAATGCATGGCGGCGGACCTGCCGTCCGGCCGGGAGTGCCCCTGGATGAGGCTTATCAAAGGGAAAACCTGGCCTTGCTCGAGCGCGGCTGCGAAAACCTCAGAGCCCACATTGAGATAGTCAAAAAAAGCGGCCTGCGCCCCGTAGTCTGCCTGAATGCTTTTCATACGGATACGCCGGCCGAAGTGGCCTTGATCAAGCGTGTGGCCGAGGCGCACGGCGCGCTGGCCGCCTTGGCGCGGCATTGGGCGGCCGGCGGCGCCGGGGCCCAGGAACTGGCCGAAGCCGTCATCGCTGCCTGTGAAGAAAAATCGTCATTCAAATTCCTTTATGCTGCTGAGCTGCCGCTCCGCCAACGCGTGGAGATTATTGCCCGGGAAGTCTATGGCGCGCGCTCCGTCAGCTACAGCCCTGCGGCGACCGCCAAAATCGCGGCTTGCGAAGCCGATCCGCAAACCGCCCGCTTGGGAGTCTGCATGGTTAAAACTCATCTGAGCCTCTCGCATGATCCGCTCCTGAAAGGTCGTCCGCGCGGCTGGGATTTGCCTATTCATGATCTTCTGGTTTATAAAGGCGCCGGATTGGTGGTGCCGGTAGCCGGCGCCATTCAGTTGATGCCCGGCACGGCCTCCAACCCGGCTTTCCGGCGCATAGATGTGGATCTAGCCAGCGGCCGGGTGCAAGGACTCTTTTAAGATTAAAACTTTATTGCAGAAATTAAAAAAAAGATTGCGCCGGCCTCGAAATCCGGCCGATCAGTCAAGCCCGGCTGTCCCCAGTAGCGCCGCCACCCAACCGGCCTCTGGCAGGCGAGAACCTCACCGCGCCGCCGGCCCCGCACCGCTGGCGGACCAGGCAGATAAAATGCCTTTCCATGATCTGGCTTTGCCTCAGCCTATTCTGCAGGCCCTGGCTGATCTTGAATTCGCTTATTGCACCCCCATCCAGGCGCAGATCCTGCCGGCCTTGCTGGAAGGTCGCGATGCCGGCGGGCGCGCGCAAACCGGGACCGGTAAAACCGCCGCTTTCCTGATCGCCATCTTCACCCGCCTGCTGCGCACGCCGCTGACCAGCCAGCCGCGCCGCGGCACCCCGCGCGCTTTGGTCATTGCGCCCACCCGTGAATTGGCTATGCAGATTTTCAAGGATGCCCAGCTGCTGGGCAAATATGGTTCTTTCCAGAATATGGTGGTCTTTGGCGGGATGGATTATAAACAGCAACAAGAGCAGTTGCGCAGATCTAAGCTCGATCTGCTGGTGGCAACGCCCGGCCGCCTGCTCGATTTTCGGCGCTCCGGATATCTCAATCTGGGCCGGGTGGAGGCGCTGGTTATCGATGAGGCTGACCGTATGCTGGATATGGGCTTCATCCCCGATGTCCGCAAAATCATCTATAGCCTGCCGCCCAAGGGCCAGCGCCAGACCATGCTCTTCAGCGCTACCCTTAGCCAGGATATCATCCGCTTGGCTTCACGCTGGATGCACGATCCCTTGATGGTGGCCGCCGATCCGGAACAGGTCACCGTGAAAAACATCGATCAGCGGATCTATGCCGTGGCCGCCCAGGATAAATTCGCCCTGCTTTTTAATCTCCTGCAACGCGAGTCGCTGCAAAGAGTGCTTGTCTTCCGTAATCGGCGCGATGGCGTCGATCAGTTGGCGCGTCAGTTGGCCCAGGCGGGGATTCCCGCGGCCCAGTTATCGGGCGAAATCCCCCAGGAAAAACGCATCAGGGTATTAGAGGATTTTCGCGCCGGGCGTATGCGGGTTGTGGTGGCCACCGATGTCGCCGGGCGGGGCATCCATGTCGAGGGCATCACCCATGTGATCAACTATGATGTGCCCTGGGAAGCAGAGGATTATGTGCATCGTATCGGGCGCACCGGGCGCGCCGGAGCAGCCGGCGTCGCCATCACCTTCGCTTGCGAAGAGGGCTCCTTCGGTATTCCGGCTATTGAAGGATTCATCGCTCAGGATTTGCCCTGCCAGCAGCCGGAAGAAAATTGGCTGCAGCTCCCGTCGGAAGTCACGCGCCGCATTGCGGCCAGCCCCGGCGCTCCCCGCCGCCGGCGCCCGCCAGCGCGGCCGCGCCGCCGCCGGCGTTGAATCACTCAGCCGGCGCGTATCCGCCGAGTGGGGCTGGCATTCAGGGTGGGCATAAAAGCATAGAGGTGGCGCCCCGGACAGAGAGTGCGATCCAGGTCACGGTGCCCGTAAACCTGCCGGCGCGGGATGCCATAGTGTTTGCGTAAGAGCGTCACCAATTGCAGCAGCGTCGCTTTCTGTGCCAGCGCCGGTTTCTGCAGTTCAAAGTTGCCCAGTAACATCACACCCAGATTGCCGGGATTGTTGCCTGAGACATGGGCGCCTTGATACTGCAGGGAGCGTCCTTCCCAGACCCGCCCGGCATGGTCAATGATGAAATGATAGCCGATATCACCATAGCCCAGGCGGCGATGCGCACCCCAAACCTGCCGTAAATCCTGAACCACATTCTCTAACGCCAGATTGTGATTGGTGCGATTGCCTTCATGATGGATGGTGATGCGCTCATAGGGCGTTGTCGGCCCCAGGCGAGAATAGATGGGCGCCGCCCGCGTCCAGGCGGCCCGCGGATGAAAGACCGTCTTTTTAGCCAAAGCCTGACGCAGGGCCGCCGCATCAGTTGAGTCGGCCGCCAACAGTGTCCTGGGCCGGCCGCATAACAGGGCTCCGGCCAGCAGGGCCAGCGTCCGCTGGAATTGCCGGCGGGTCATGCTAGCCTGGAAAGGGGCGCTGCTGAGCATGGTTTTTCTTTCACTGATCTTCTAGATAAGCGCAATCATAAGTTGGCTGATGGAGCAGGGCAAGATTTTATTGCTCAAGGCCAAGGCGGCCCCGCCGGCTGGCTAGTAGAAGCTATAGATAGTGCCAGCCGGCGGCATAGATTGGTAGGCGCCCATATCGATCAGGCCACCACTGATGCGTTTCGCGCCGACCAGATCCACTGTATCAATGATGCCATTGGTCGTGCCGGCGCGGCGTGCCGGAGAGGAAGCGCTCAAGCGATAATCTCCGCCGGCCCAATCGATGAACTGTGGATCGTCGGAGATATTGCCCGAGCCGACAAGATCAGGCGCCGTCGTGCAATTATAAGAGCCGGCGCACTGCACGCTATTCATTACTACACCATTAGTGGTGCTCCAAGTATTGGAATAGACAATACAGTTAGTTAGATAGCAGCCAGAGATACCGGCCCGGGGCGTTCCGCTATGAATAACATGATTACTCACAACTGTGCAATTGATCAAGGTTGATTGCCGAGAGCTATGGCCGGCAATGGCTGAGCCAACGTAGTAGCTTACATTGTTGGCAATCAAACAATTGCGCAGGGTGGCAGGATAATCCGCCCATACTCCACCGCCGTTGCTGCTACCACCAGGAGCTTGATTATCCACTATATGGCAACGGAGCAGCAGGCCGTTAGTTATATAGACCCCGCCACCGCGCCGCGGAGTGTAATTATTGCTGATTACGCTATCGATGACTTCGCCGCCCAACATATAGATCCCGCCGCCGGCATCACTGTTCTTTTCTGCCTTGTTTGCGGCAATAATGCAGTTGGTAATCAGGCCAGAAACCATATAGACCCCGCCACCGGCGCCCAGATTATTATTGGACACGATAGTGCAGTTCTCTATTATCCCGCCCACCATATATACTCCAGGCCCATTGGTGGCATTAGCAATCGTCAGGCCTGAGAGAACCGCTTCCGGATGATAGATATTGAAAATATTATTCGCATTGGTGGTGAGAGAGGCGCGCCGCAGCAGGGTCTCATCGCGTCCGGCCACGCCCTCCACGCGCACGCCCTTGGAAATAGTTATCGGCTCAATCAAGGCATAGACGCCATTGCTCACTAAGACGCAAGGGTTGGGCGCCCCGCCGGCTGAGCCTGCTTCGGCTGCCAGCACCGCATCCTGAATATTGCCGGCGGCCTCCTCCCAGGAAGCATAGGGAAAACTGCCCGTGCCGCCCTCAGCCACATAGCTGGTGGCCACACCCACCATCACGGCATCGACCAACTTATGGCTGGCCACAGCGCCCAGAGAGTTGCTGACCGTCAAGGTGATATCGTAGCGGCCGGGGCCAAAAGTATGGGTGGCTGTGCTCAAGCTCGCGCCACTCTGTACCGGGCTGCCATCGCCAAAATCCCACCAGTAATGGCTGATATTAGTGCTCGTGCCACCCAGAACAGCCTGGCAGGAGGCTGTGACAGATTCCCAGCCGGCGGCGGGTGTGACGGTGAAGCGGCAGCTCAGAGGCCCCGTCCCATAATCCGGCGCCTCATAGCAGCCCATATCGTGGAATAGCCCCAGGTTATTGCCATTCAGCGGCCGTGGATTGCCATCCAGGTCGTCGGTGATATGGGCCAGATTGGTGCCGGCATCAATGGCCGGCGAACCGAATTGCAGACGGAAATCGCTATTCGCCAGATCCACGAACTGCGGATCAGCGCCAATGTTGCCTTCCCCCGGTTGTCTGATAGGAGAGCAAGAGTAGCTGCTCGTGCAAGCCACGAAATCACTCACGCCATTATAGGCCACAATACAGTTGGTCAGAGTACAGCCATATAGACCATCAACCTGGTAGGCTGCGCGTTGTCTGGTGACGCGGTTACTCACCACGGTGCAGTTCACTAGCGTGGCGCCATTTGCTCCGGCGACTTTGTTTTCGCACATATTGTAGGCGATCAGACAATTATAAGCCTTGACGCCTGCTAGGCCGCCGCAGGAGTCAGCCGCTTTATTGGAGACGATTACACAGCGGGTCAGAGTGCCGGCGCTGCCGCCCGCTCCTGCCGCGCCAATATTCTGAGCTGAATTATAGCAGATGATGGAATCAAAGACCTTGGCGTTAGCCGTCATAAAATCGCAGCCGCCAGACCGCGTCCCCGAATGGTTGGAACTAACGATGCAATTGCTGACTATCCCATTCCACATCTTCACGCCGATGTTTCTGCCGCCAGTGATGGTGAAGCCCTCCACAACGGCATTGGCATTACTGACGATGAAGATCGGAGCTGGTAGATTGGTGCCACTGACGATAGTCGCTTCGCGGCCAGCCAGGCCTTTGACCGTCAATGCGGCTGTGATCTGGATACCCAGTGTGGGGGTGATGGAGTTGGAGGCGTAATAGAAACCGTTAGAGACCAGCACCGTATCGTAGGAGTCGGTATGGGCGCTGGCATAATCCACCGCCGTCTGGATATTGGTGGCCGCCGTCTCCCAGGTATTATAAGGCTCCACATGCGTGCCGTCGAGGGAGACATAGACTGTATCGGCGGCCCAGGCACTGGAGAACCAGGCGCCCAATAGGCCGAGGAGCATATAGTGAAAGGATCGGTTCAGCATAGTAATCAGCCTTGAAAGTTAAAGTATGGGGTCACAGCCCTCTGGAGTCAAATAAAAAAAATTAGCCCAGCCGCGCCCTTTGAGCGGGTCTCAACAGGTCCTGGGTCGCGGGGAGGGATGGGCGATACTGGACTTGAACCAGTAACATCTACCGTGTAAGGGTAGCGCTCTGCCAATTGAGCTAATCGCCCGTCTGCTGATCGGCACAGTTTCGGCTGCTGGCGAGAGACTAACCTATGGCTCAGCAAAGCTCAACCCTTGATAGTTGCCTTGCCGAGGGGGCATCTGCTATGCTGCGCCGCATGAAGACCAAGGCGCCGTTATCCATTGCCGTGTTGGGATCGGGGCAGGGCAGTAACTTCCAGGCTATTGCCGATGCCATTCAGGAGCAATCCTTGGTGGCGCGCATTGTTTGTGTGCTGGCCGATAATCCGGCGGCCTTCATTCTGGAACGGGCCCGCCGCTTGGGCGTGCCGGCTGAATATATTGATCCGGCGCCCTATAAAAACAAGCTGGCCGGCGCCGCCGAATTGAAGACCATCGAGCGTTTGCGTTATTACCGGGCGGAATTGATTGTGCTGGCCGGGTTCATGCGCATCATCAAGGCGCATTTATTGGCGGCTTATCCGGCGCGCATCATCAACATTCATCCCTCGCTCTTACCGGCCTTTCCCGGCTTGCATTCCTGGAAACAGGCCCTGGATTATGGGGTGAAAGTATCGGGATGCACCGTGCATTTCGTGGATGCCGGTATGGATAGCGGCCCGATCATCCTGCAAAGGACGGTGCCGGTGCTGCCCGATGATACGCCCGAGACTTTACATGCGCGCATCCAGGAGCAGGAACATCAAGCCTATCCCGAAGCTATTCGTCAGCTCATCGCCAACTATAATTCTCCGGATCATAAGCGATGACCTCCTCCGCCACTATGCAACCGGCTGCGTTCCAACGCATCTTGCGCACCCTGCGCCGCGCCTACGGCCCCTTGCCGGTCGCGCGCCCGGAGCCGCCGTTGGATGTATTGATCCAAACCATCCTTTCCCAGAACACCAGCGACCTCAATTCGCTGCGCGCCTATCGCTCTTTGAGGCGTCAATTTCCGCGTTGGTCACAGGTGGCCGCGGCTTCCGAGGCGGAGATCGCCAGCGCCATTCATAGCGGCGGCTTGGCGCGGATCAAAGCCGCCCGTATTCGCCAGGTGCTCCAGATCATCCACGCGCCAGGCGGCAGAGCCGCCCTGCGGCGCCTAAAAAAAATGGATCAGGCCCAAGCGCTTTCCTGGCTGACCAGCCTGCCCGGCGTTGGCGTTAAAACCGCTTCCTGCGTGCTCTTGTTCGCCTTGGGCTTGCCGGCTATGCCGGTGGATACGCATGTTTATCGCTTGGTTATCCGGCTGGGCTGGGTTGCGCCGCGCCAGCCGGTGGCGGCAGTCACGGCGGCGCTGGAAAAGCTGATCCCGGCGCGCATGATCCGGCCCCTGCATCTCTACTTGATCGAGCATGGCCGGCGCATCTGCCGCCCGCAGCGCCCGGCTTGCGACCAGTGCGTGCTGCGTCCGGATTGCGTCTGGGCGCTCCATAACGCTCCCTCGGCCTGAGGCGCGCTGCGTCTGTTTTGCTTTTAATATCGACGAGCGGCGCCGAGACACTATAATGCGCGCTAAAGGTTATATCAGATTCGAGCAGCACCATGGATTGCATTATGAAAAAAATTGTTATCGGTTTGCCCAAGGGGAGCCTGCAAGAAACCACCTTGCAGTTGATGCGTAAAGCCGGCTTCATGATCTCGGTTGGCTCGCGCTCCTATCTGCCGACGGTGGATGATCCTCTGCTGGAGGCGCGCTTGATCCGCGCCCAGGAAATCAGCCGCTATGTGGAACACGGCCTGCTGGATGCGGGGATCACCGGTTATGATTGGATCAAGGAAAACGACTCGGATGTTGAGGAGATCGCCGATCTCGTCTACGCCAAGCAGGGTATGGCTCCCGTGCGCTGGGTGCTGGCGGTGCCTTGCGATTCGCCGATCAGCCGTGTCGCTGATCTGCAGGGTAAACGCATCGCCACTGAAGCCGTGGGCTTGACGCGGCGCTTCCTGGAAAAGCATGGCGTGCAAGCGCAAATCGAGTTTTCGTGGGGCGCCACCGAAATGAAGGCGCCCGATCTGGTGGATGCCATTGTCGAATTGACCGAAACAGGCTCGTCATTGCGCGCGCATAGTTTGCGTATTCTGGAAACCATCATAGAATCCACCACCCGCCTGATCGCCAATAAAGCGGCCTGGCAAGATCCCGGCAAGCGTGCCAAAATAGAGCAGGTGGCCGTGCTGCTGCAGGGCGCCTTGGCGGCCGAAACTCAGGTGCTCTTGAAAATGAATGCCACCCAGGAGCGCGTGGCTACCATCACGGATATTTTACCGGCCTTGCATTCGCCCACCATCAATCAATTGAATGAGCAAGGCTGGGTGGCCATCGAATCGGTGGTCGCCAAGCAAGTGGTTAGGGAAATCATTCCGCGTTTGAAAGCGGCGGGAGCGGAGGGCATCATCGAGATTCCTCTCAACAAGGTGATTACCTGAGGAAGCGCGCGGCTATATTGAACAATTAGATCCAGCACTTGGTCGGGTTAAAAGCATCCATCCGGCTGTCGAGAGGCAACCCAAAGATAAGCACTGCTGAGGCTGGCTCGGCTGCGCCGGCTCAGGCTGGATGGGCCCGGAGGTCTTGATCAATGCCGCTAGCGCCAGTGATGAGCCTCTCTCCCTTACAAAAGCAGAGAAAATCCCAGGGCGGCGCGCCTGCTCGGGGGAGTCTCTCAGCGTGGGCTGGCCGGGCAGAATTTGTTAAGAGGTTGGCAACAATAACAGGAGGGAACATATGGGATCACTGAAGAAATGGCGCCGCAAAAAGATGTCCAAACATAAACGGCGTAAGCGTCTCAAAGCTAATCGCCATAAGAACATCAATAAATAGCGGATTGCTGAGTTCATGCGGATAGGTGCGCTATGCGGCTTGATGTGCTTGGCTCTAGTCTGTGGCCTGCTGGCTGGCTGCCAGGTGATCCCGCGGCCTGCGCAGCAGGCCGGGTCTGAAGCTTCCTTGAGCCAGGGCCAATTGGATTTGGCTGATGCCTTAGCCCATTATAGCCTGGGTTTGTTGCGCGAGGGCCTGGCTGATCCGGGCGCCTTAACCAATTATCTGCAGGCCCTGCAGTTGCAGCCGGAGCGCTTGGATCTTTACGCTCGTGCCGCGGCCGTGCATCTGCGGCTGGGGGCGAGCGCGGAGGCCGTGGCTGTGCTCCAAAACGCCTGCCGCCGGAATCCACGCTCGGCGGAGGCCTGCCTTTATCTGGCCCAGGTTTATCAAGCGCTACAGCAATGGAGCCTGGCCGAGGATGCTTGCCGACAGGCGGCGCGTATCGCTCCTGAATATTTCAAGATCTATCTCCAACTGGCCGCTCTGGCCCAGGAGCAGGGCGATCAAGAGGGCGCCTTGACCATCCTGGAAGAGGCCTTGGCGCTGGTGGCCGATAAACGTCCCCTGCTGCGTTTGTTGGGCGATCTGCATCTGCAACGCACCGGTTATCGGGTCCTGGCCGATGGCGCCTTGCCGGAGGTGCAGCTGGCTATAGATTATTATGAACGCGCCGCCCGCGAACCGCCGGATGCGCTGAGCATCACCTACCTTCGGCAACTGGGCGATCTCTACATGTTGACGCGCCAGTTTGCGGCTGCCGCCGCCTGTTATGGCGCCGTGCTCACCGAACATCCCGCGGAAATCGCCACCCGCAAAAAGCTGGCGCTTTGCCACCTGGCCCTGGGCGAAAGACAGCCGGCCATTGCTGAGCTGCAAGCCATTGCCGAGCAGGAACCCGCCAATCTTGAGGTGCAATGTTATCTGGGCGAATTATATGAGGAGCAGGCCGATATCCCCAAAGCCATCGCGCATTTCATCTCGGCCTGCGCCCATGAGGCTGCCTCAGCTAAGCCCTTCTTAAAGCTGGCTCGGCTCTATCTGGAAACCGACCCGCGCAAGGCCAGTCAGGTGTTGGAGTCGGGGCTCAAACAGATCCCCGAAGATCAACAGCTGCTCGAAATGCTCATTCCGCTTTATCTGCATAATCAGCAAAAGGATGCCGCCCAGACCGCGCTCTATCGTCTGCAGGCCGTGGTGAGGCAGCATCATGCGCCTGCTCTGGCCGCGCGGCTCTTGTTTTATTACGCTCTGGCCGCTCAGCATAATGACCTGCCAGAAAATGCCGCGGCCATGTATCAAGAGGCTATCGAACTGGATCCCTATCTGATCGCCGCGCGCCTGCGCTTAGCCTTTCTCTATTTGGCGCAAGCGCGGCGCCCGGAAGCCCTGCAGATTATTGGTGGCGTGGAAGAGCTGCTGCCCGAAGATTTTCATGTTTTGTATTTTTTGGGCTTGTTCTATTTCCGCTTGGAGTATTTCCCGCAAGCCCGGGCGTATTTTGAGCAGGCCAGCGAAGCCGCGCTCCTCGAAGGCCTGGATGGGTTTGATCTGGATTCTTCTTTTTATTTTGCTTATGGCGCGGCCTGCGAGCGTTGCGGGGAATGGGCTGCCGCCGAGCTGCTCCTCGAACATGCCATCCGCCTGGATCCCGAGAACGGGGCGGCTTTCAATTATCTGGCTTATATGTGGGCGGAGCGCGGCCAGAACCTCATGCGGGCCCTGTTCTATATTGACCAAGCCCTGGATCTGGAGCCGGAGAATGGGGCCTTCCTGGATACACTCGGTTGGGTTTATTTCCAGCTGGGCCGCTATACCGCAGCGCTCGATGAAATCCATAACGCCCTGGTCTTTATGCCCCAGGAACCGATTATCATGGAACATATGGGCGATGTACTGTGGGCCTTGCAGCGCGCGCCGGAGGCTTTCTTCTGGTGGCGCGAGGCTTATCGTCTCAATCCCCAAGCAGCTGAGCTGGGTGCAAAATTAAAAACGCACGCTGGCCAGTCGGATAACCCACCAGCGCCGGATGGATATGCGCCTGAGCCTTGAGCTGCTCTTTGTCGGCTGCTGCGCCGCCCGCTGGGAGGCCCCTCCCTTTCTGCTTGAAAATAGCGTATACCCGGGCTAGCATCCTGATCGGATGCCGCCTTGGGCCTGGCCATGGCCAGGCTGCGACCGACGCCAGCGAGCTATCAGGCAGCGGAGCGGGGAGCGGCAATGGCGAGGACCCCCGTAGCTCAGTTGGATAGAGCATCGGATTTCTAATCCGATGGTCGCAGGTTCGATTCCTGCCGGGGGTGCCCTAACATCTGGTGGATCAGTTTGCAAAAATCTATTGCGGGAGGTCGCATGAAAACGCATCCTTGGGTTATAATAATCGGTGCTTCCCTGCTGCTGAGCGCTCTGGCGCCGGGCGCCCTTAGTGATTCTGACTCAGTCATACCGGCCGCCCGCGCCGCTCAACTTCAAAAGTTGCAGCAGGATCTGCAGGCCGCCGATCAGCTGCTGGATAGCATCAGGGCGCAACAGCAAAGCCTGGCGCAGCTGCCCCGCGAAGTGCAAGAGGCTCAGCGCCAGGAACGTCAGACCCAGCGCCAGGAGCAGACGCAGATCCGCGAGCTCCAGACCGCAGAGCGTGAGCTCTCCGGATTAAAAACCCGCCTGACCGCTCTCGAAAAACAAATCATCCGCGCCGGCGCCGCTCAAGAGAAGCTCGCCGCCCTCAACGCCGCAGAGCAGCAGCTCCAGCGCCAGCAGCAGGCCGCCGCCGCGCGCCTTGAAACCCTGACCGCTCAGCATCAGGCCGCTCAGCAGGAGCGCGCCGCCCTGCAAACCCAGCTGCAGGAGGCCGCTCAGCGTCTGGCGGCAGCGCAAAAACTGGCTCCGGAACTCAAACGGCTCCAGAGGGATTTGCAGCGCCGCCAGCAAGAATTGGCGGGGATCACTAATCAGGCTCAGCGCGCCGCCGCGGAGCATGCTCTCATCCGCCAAGAAATCGAAAGCTTCCAAAGCCGTCTGGCAGAAATCGAACGCGCGGCCAGTACCAATGTTGCGCAAGAGACCTTAAAGCAATTACAAGCCGCGCTGGCGGCCGCTCAGCAGGAGCGCACCGCCGCCACGGCCGAGCTGCAAACCGCCACCCGCGCCGGCGCCGCCGCCGCCCAAGAGGTTGCCCAGCTCAAGCGCCGCCTGGCCGCGGCCAGCAAGCGCTTACAGCAAGCCTCTCAACCATCCGGGGCTGTGGAAAAGCTGCAGGCTGAATTGGACCGAGAACAAAAATTACGCGCCGATTCCGATGCCGCTCTGCAACGCCATCGCGAGGCACGCCACGCGGCCCAGCAGGAAATCGCCGCGCTTGCTGCCCAGATCGCCGAAGCTCAGGCCCGTGAAAAAGATGTGCAGCGTCAGATTCAAGCCACGGCCCAAGTGCGCACCGCGCTGGAACGGGAGCAAAAATTACAGGTGGCCTCCATGCAGGCCGCCGAGCAGGCCACTCGCGCCGCCGAACAAACCGAACGCGAGCTGCTCCAAGCTAAAACCGCTTGGGATAGCCTCTCCTCGCGCCTGGCCGAAACTCATCCGCAACTGCAAGCCTACCAACGCCTGCAGGAGGAATTGCAAACGGTGCAAAGGCAGCGCCAGGCGGCGCTTGAGCAGGCGCGCCAGGAAGAACAATCATCGCAAGCGGCGGCGGAGCTGCTGCGCAAACTGCAGCGCCAAATCGCCGCTGCTGAAAAACAGGCCGCGCGCCAACAAGCCACCAAGCTCGCACCGCTCCAGGCGCAGCTGGAGAAAGAACAGCAGGCTCTGGCGCAGGCCACTGCCGCCGGGCAGCGTCAGACCGCCGCCCGCGCCGCGACCACCCAGGAAGTCGCCGCTCTCGAGCAGCGCCTGGTCTTTCTGAGCCAACCAGCCGCCGAGGAGGCCAGTCCTTTGGAGCTCGCTTTGCAAGGGCAGCTGCAAGAGGCGCAGCAAGCCCGCGCGGCGGCCGAAGCCCAGATTCTCCAGGAACGCCAGGCTTATCAGGAGGCCCAAGCAAAATTGAGCTCCTTGCGGCGCGCCTGCCGGGAAGCGGCCCGCCAATCGGAGCAGAGCAAGAAACATGCGGCCCAGCTGGCTAAACTACAAGCTGATCTAAACCGGCAACAAGAGCTGCAGCGCGCCGCCGCCGCCCAAGCCGCCGAGCAGGCCCAGCGGCGTCTGGCCGCGGAGCAGGAATTGAGCGCGCAGCAAGCTCAGCTCCAAAGTGTTTCCCAAGCGCTCTCCGCGGCCCCCGCCGCGGCTGCCAGCGCGCAAGTGCAAGCCGAATTGGCTGCGACTATCCGCCTCAAAGAGGCCGCCCACAAACAAGCGCTCAGTGATGCCGCGGCCACTCAGGTTATCCGTAAATCCCTGGCGAAAATCCAGACGCAGTTGCAGGCCCAACAAGCGGCCGAGGCGACCCTCCAGCAAAAAATGGAGCGGCAGGCTGAATTGCAAGGCCAGTTAGCGGAAGCTTCGCAAGAGCTCCGGACGGCTGAAGCCCAAGGGCAGGCCGCGGCCGCCCTGCGGACGGCCGCCGATGAAGAATTGGTGGGCTTACAAGCCCAGCTGGCCCTGCTGGATAAACAGGTAGCCGAAAAAGAGCGGGCCAATCAACAGCTCATCTCGCTCCAAGCCGAGTTGCAAAAAACCCGCGCGCAAACTCAAGCGCTGCTGGCGGCCCCGCCAGCGGCGGCGGCCAGGCAAAAGATCGTGGATCTACAGGCCCAACTGCAAGCGGCTGAAAAACGCCTGGCGGATCAAGAGGAACAAAGCCAGGCTTTGCAAGCGCTGCGCGAACAATTGGCCGGTGAAAAAGAACAGCTTCTGGCCGCCCAAGAGCAATCCCGCGACCGGGATAAAGAGCAGCGGCTTTTGGAAAAACAAGCCGCCAGCTTGCAGGCCGCCCTCCAGCAGGCCGAAAGCCGTCTGACAAAATGGGCGCGGCGCCTGCCTCCCAGCGCGGCCCTTAAACAGGAACTCGATCAAGTAAAACGAGAGCAACAAGAGACCCTCGCCGCCGCTCAGGCCGCGCGCGGCGAGCAAACTCGTTTGCAAAGCGAATTGACCTCTCTGACCAGCCGAACGCAGTTGCTGGCTGATTCCCTGGCTGTGATGCAACGCGAGCTGGCCGCGCGCCCGGCCACAGCTTTGGCGCGGGCGTCCCAGCAGTCCGCCCCGGTCCCAGCGATCTCCAGGCCTCTCCCGGCCTCATCAAGTTCAACCGCGCTCGCCGGCGGGCCGCATAGCACCGCCGCGCACTTATTGGCGGCCGAACAAAAGATCCTGGCCGCCGCTCGCAGCCCGGCAGAGCTCGAGAGCGCTTCTTCGGCTGCCGAAATTGCGCCTGCTCAGGAGGCCGCGGCCGCGCGCCATTATCACGCCGGCATTCGTCAGTGGGATGCCGGTAATCTGGAAGGGGCCATCGCCGAGTTTGAGCAGACCATTCGCCTGAACCCGGATGCGGCCAGCGCCTATTATAATCTGGGCTTGGCTTATCTGCGTAAGGAACAGATCGGCACCGCTTGCGATTATGCCTATCAAGCCGGTCGCATTTATTTAAAAGATAACAATGTGGCCCAAGCCATGCGCATGATCGCTTTTATTAAAAGCATGGATGCCTCCAGCGGTCTGATTTCGGAATTAAGGCAGGCCATCTCCGCGCAGCAACAATAAATCCAGGCTGCGCCCGCGCCGCCGCCAATGGATGGGTGGCGCCCGGCGGCGGGCGGTGCTGAACAAAATAATGGCAACTTTAACACAGCTTTATCCGTTGGTTTTTACCCCAATCTATAAGGATTATATTTGGGGTGGCGACCGCATTATACGGCGTTACCGGCGCACGGCCCCACCGGGAATCTATGCTGAATCATGGGAACTGGCTGATCGACCCGAGGCGATGAGCGTCGTGCGGGATGGTCCCCTGGCCGGCCGGACGCTCGCTGATCTGCGGCGCGACTATGGTTCGCAATTGTTGGGCGGCCAGGCCGCGGAGCGTTTTCCTCTGCTGGTGAAACTGCTCGACGCCCGTGAATGCCTGAGCGTTCAGGTGCATCCGGATGAAGCCTCAGCCGCAGCGGTGGGCGGCGAGCCCAAGACCGAGGCCTGGTATGTTATCGATGCTGAGCCCGGCGCCTTGGTCTACGCTGGCTTACGGGCCGGGGTGGGGGCGGAGACTTT
This sequence comes from uncultured Verrucomicrobiota bacterium, assembly GCA_964475165.1. Taxonomy (GTDB): domain Bacteria; phylum Verrucomicrobiota; class Kiritimatiellia; order JAAZAB01; family JAAZAB01; genus CAYUHK01. The sequence continues at coordinate 53,356 of CAYYVN010000009.1, forward strand.
TCGGCGGGCACTAGAGGCCGGATCCCTCAAAGAGCTTTTGCTGGCTGTTCCGGTCCGGCCGGGCGATCTGATCTATATTCCCGGCGGGCGCGTGCATGCTATCGGTGCCGGCTGTTTGCTGTTGGAAGTTCAGCAGAATTCCGATACCACTTACCGCGTCTTCGATTGGCAACGCTTGGATCGCAATGGTCAACCGCGTCAGTTGCATGTTGAGCAGGCTCTGCGTGTGATCCGCTGGAGCACTACGGCGCCGACGCATCTACCGCCGCCGGCAGGTTTATGGGCTGCACCCAAGGCGGCGGCCGTCTGCCATGAACGCCTGCGTACGCCTTATTTTCAAATCAATCAGCTGGTGATCGTCACCCGCTATGCGGCGGCCACCTCGGCTGAGAGTTTCCAGATCATCTTCGTCGAGGATGGCGCTCTGCGCTTGCAAAGCGCTCAAGCCACCCTCAGCGCCGCCGCCGGCACCACCCTGCTATTGCCGGCGGCGCTGGGCGCTTATGAAATCAGCGCCCTCACCGCGCCCCTGCGTATCGTGCAGATCAGCCTGCCGAGCAAACTAGCGTAAGTGTAGCCGCTGGAGGGCCTGCCGGAAATCCTGGGGCAATGGCGCGCGCGAGCGCAGCGCCTGGCCGGAGAAGGGCTGGATGAAACGCAGCTCAAAGGCATGCAGGAGCGGACGCGCTATAGCGCACTCCCAGGAACTGAGGGCGCGGCGGGTAGCATAATAGGGATCGCCCACGATCGGATGCCCGCTGGCGGTCAAGTGCTTGCGAATCTGATGGGTGCGGCCGGTGGGGATCTTGATCTGTAAATGACTGGCCTGGCGATTGGTATCCAAGACGGTCACCTCCGTCAGCGCGGCTTGGCCATCAATAGGATGCCGAATGCTGAAATGCTGCTTATGGAGCCGCCCGGCCACCAGGGCATGATAAACCTTGCCCACCTCGCGTTGCGCAAAGAGCTGGCGCAGGCGTGCCTGCGCCGCTGGCCGTTTGGCAAATAATAAACAGCCGGAAGTGCCGCGGTCCAAGCGATGCGCCGCCCTCAGCTCCGGCATAGCCAAAGCCTGACGCAGGAGCGTTTCCAGGCTGCCTGCCCCATTGGCAGTGATGCCCGCCGGCTTATCGACAACCAAATAATCGGCGTCTTGATAAAGAATCCGCTCGGTGATGGGCTCCGGCGTTGCCGCCGCCGGCAGATTGAGCTGGACAATATCGCCGGCGCGCAAGCTTTGGCGTGCCATCCAGATGCGCCGCTGATTCACAAACACCGCCCGCTGATCGAGCCAGGCCTTGGCTTGACTGCGCGAAGCTTGCCCCTGGCGCGCCAGAAACTCCAGCAAGGCGCAGCCTGATTCCGTGGCCGATACGCGGAAGGTGAGGATCTTCATGGCGTCGACTATGCCGCAGAAGAGGAGGGCTTGTCAATCAGAGGAGTGCTGCGCGGAGGGGGACGGCAGCTCAGGCCGTGGCCTCCGCCAGCGGGGCGCTTGGCAATGCCCCCCTGATCTTTTTAATTTTCGGGTTGCTTTTTTGGCCTTATGAATTTATCTTTCAAAAGAACTGAACTTTTTGATCACTCATGAAACCGCGTCAGCGTCAGGAACAAATTTTGCAGCGGCTGCGCGCCTTGCCGCGCGAGTGGCAGGTGGAGGAGTTGGCCCGCGCTCTCAAGGTATCGGCCCTGACCATCCGTCGTGATCTGGAGGAGCTGGCGCGTGGCGGTTTAATTTTACGCACGCACGGGGGTTGCCTGGATAGCGGGCGCGGTGCGGCCGCCTCCGACTACCAGCGCCGCGTGGCCGTTAATTTTGAGCTCAAGCAGGCCATCGGCGCCGAGGCCGCGCGCCAGGTGCGCGCTCATAACGCGCTCTTGATCAATGACGGTTCCACCTGTTTTCATTTGGCCTCCTGTTTGGGCCGGGGCGGGGCCTTGACCGTCTACACCAATTCGATCATTATGTTGAGCGAGTTGAGCCGTTTTGCGAATGTACGTCTCTATGTTTTGGGAGGCGAGTATCAGGCGGCTTCGGCCTGCCTGGGCGGCAGCCTGCTGGAAGAAGCCCTGGAAGATATCGCCGCCGACCTGGTTTTTCTGGGCACCGATGCGGTGGATGCCCAGGGGCGTTGCCTGGTGTTGGATCAAGATACGGCGCGCGTGGCCCGCGTGATGCTGCGCCATGCGCGGCGGCGCATTCTGCTGGCGGATCATACCAAGGCGGCGGCGCCGGGGCAGGTGGCTTATGCCAGCTTGCCTGATTTCGATCTTTGGATTACTACGGCTGGCTTGCCAGGGGGCCTTCGCCGCCGTTACCTAAAACAAACCCTGATCAAGGAGGTGCGCATATGAATAGTTCCATCGCCTGGGCTAAAGTTGATTTGAACCGTTATCCGCAGATCGTCACCTCCAGCGTGCCTGGCCCTCAATCCCAAGCCCAACACAAGCGGGCCGCGGCCATCATGAAGGGCTATTCCGGCCAGGTGAAGCTCTTCCCGGTGGTCTTTGAGAAGGGGCATGGCTGCACGCTGACCGATGTGGATGGTAATACCTATCTCGATTTTTCATCGGGCATTTATGTCACTACCTTGGGGCATTGCCATCCCAAGGTGACTGAGGCTGTGCAAAAATATGCCGCTCAGCTGATGAATTGCCACGACTTCACCACGCCCATCAAGCTGCGCTTGCTGGAGAAACTGCAATCCATTCTGCCTCGGGGTCTGGCGGTGGTGCAGCTCTATGATAGTGGGACTACGGCTGTCGAGGCCGGCTTGCGCGTCTGCCGCGCGGCCACCCAAAAGCATGAGTTCCTCTCCTGCTACGGCGATTTTCATGGGAAGACCGGTCATGCCGTCAGCCTGGCGCGCATCAACCGCAGCAATGGGCCGACGCGCGCGCCCGGCTTTTATATGATGCCGCGCCCCAATCCCTATCGGCCGCTTTTCAAGAAAGCGGATGGCAGTCTGGATACGGATGCTTATCTGGCTTTCTATGATGAATTCATTCTCGAGGCCACCACGGGGCAGATTGCGGCCATAGTTCTGGAGCCTATCCAGGGTTGGGCGGGATCCATCTTTCCCCCCGATGATTTCTTTCCCAAACTGCGCCAATGGTGCGATCGGCATGAGATCCTGCTCTTTGCCGACGAAGTGCTGACCAGTATGGGACGCACGGGCAAGTTTCTGGCCCTGGAGCATTGGCAGACCGTGCCGGATATCGTCACCCTGGGTAAGGGCTTTGGCAATGGTTTCCCGGTGACGGCCATGGTGGCCCGTGGCGAGTTTGGCGAGTATTTCGAGAAGATCAGCGCCTCGACCAGCTATGGGGGCAATCCCATGGCCTGCGCGGCGGCCCTGGCCTCGATCGAAGCCATTGAAGAGGAAGGTCTCCTGGAAAATGCCAAGCGCCTGGAGGATTATTTCATCCCGCGCCTGGCGCAGATGAAGGCGGCCCATCCGATCATCGGCGATGTGCGCTGTAAGGGCTGCCTGATGGGCGTGGAACTGGTTAAGGATCGCTCCACCAAGGAGCCTTTCCTGGAGGCGGGTAAGCAGGTTTATCAAAGGGCCTTCCGGAAGGGTCTGGCCTGGATTCCGGCTGGGCATATCCTGCGCATGAGCCCGCCGATCGTCATGGATCTGGATGTGGCCGCTAAGTGCATGGATATCATCGATGAGGCCATCGCCGAAACGGAACAAGCGCTGGGCTATTGAAGGAAAGGGGCTCCATGAAGACCATCGGATTTGGCATCATTGGCGCCGGGTTGATGGGGCGCGAATTCGCCAGCGCGGCGGCGCGCTGGGCGCATCTGCCGGAGATGAAAATCCGGCCGCAGATCGTTGCCGTTTGCGATCCCAATCCCGCGGTGCTCGAATGGTATCGCGCCCATTTTGCGGCCGGCACCCAATTCACGGATGACTATCATACCCTGCTGGCCAATCCGCAAGTGGAGGCTGTCTATTGCGCCGTGCCCCATCATCTGCATGAGAGCATCTATACGGCGATCATCCAGGCCGGCAAGCATCTCTTGGGCGAGAAACCCTTTGGCATTGATCTGCCCGCCAACCGGAATATCCTCCAGACGCTCAAGGCCCATCCCCAGGTCTTCGTGCGTTGCTCCTCGGAATTCCCGTTCTTTCCGGCTGTGCAGCGCATGGGCGCTTTGATCGAAAGTGGCGCTTTCGGCCGCATCATCGAGGTCGATGGCTTCTTTTTGCATTCCAGCGATCTCGATCCTCATAAACCCCTCAATTGGAAGCGCACCATCGAGTTCAACGGCGCTTATGGCGTCCTCGGCGACCTGGGCTTGCATGTCTGCCATGTGCCCTTCCGGGCCGGCTGGATTCCGCGCAATGTGCGCGCCATTCTCTCCGATATCATCAAGGAACGTCCTGATGGCCGGGGCGGACAGGCGCCCTGTCGGACCTGGGATAACGCCACTTTGCTTTGCGAGGCCCAGGATCCGCTTTCCGGTGATGCCTTCCCCTTGACGCTCAAGACGCAGCGCATTGCTCCTGGCGAAAAGAACACCTGGGCCCTCTCCATCCTGGGCACCAAGGCCAGCGCGCGTTTTTCCAGTAAGAATCCCAAACTCTTACAGCTGTTGGAATATCAGGGCGCTGAGCAGATTTGGCAGCAGCTGGATATGGGGCACGAGACAGCTTTCAAGTCGATCACCGGCGGTATTTTTGAATTCGGATTTTCGGATGCGCTCTTGCAGATGTGGGCTGCCTTCCTCTACGAGCTGGTGGAGGGATTGCCGCTCAAAAAATTTGCGGCCTGTGTGACACCCGCCGAAACCGCCCTCAGCCATCAGCTTTTTACGGCGGCACTCAAGTCGCATGCCAGCCAGGAAGTGATCCGCGTGGGGGAGGGCGCCGTTTAACCCGCGCGGGGCACCCGCACTTGATCAAGAAAAAGCCAAGCAGTTCATGATGAACACAGAAAGGGACGCATGAAAAATATCAGATTGGAACGCCTCTTCAACCGCAGTGAACGCACGGTGATCATCGCTATGGATCATGGCGAATTCGATGGGCCGCTCCCCGGAATGATCAATCTGCCGCGCGTAGCCGCTAAAATCGATGCGAGCGTGGATGGTATTCTGCTCTCGCCGGCCATGTTGCCTCATTGCCGCCAGGCCTTCAATTACAAGGGCGCGCCCCTGGCCGTGGTGCGTCTCAATTGGAGCACAGTCTATTGTTTTCAGTGGAACTACAAGGAGGCCGTCACCGTGCCGGCTTTCAGTCCGGCCGAAGCCCTGCGCCTGGGCGCGGATGCCGTGCTGATTTCGCTGACGCTGCAGACCGGCAGCGAGGCCAACGATGCCCATAACATCGAGGTCTTTCGCGCGCTCTGCGAGCAAGCCAAGCAGCTGGGGCTGCCGGTGATCGGCGAGTATTTTCCGGCCGATCCCGATAGTCTTTCCGAGGATGAAATGCACGCCAAGGTCTATGCCTGTGCGCGGATCATCTCCGAGCTGGGCGCCGATTGCATCAAAACTTTCTTCACCAATAAATTCAAGGCGGTGGTAGCCAGCTGTCCGGTGCCGGTGCTGGGGCTGGGTGCCGCCAAATGCCCCACTCAATTGGAGGCTTTGCAGTTGGCCGCCGCCCAGGTGGCCGCCGGCGCCGGCGGCGTGGTCTTCGGCCGTAACGCCATCCAGGTGCCCAATCCGGCGGCCTTTCAGCGGGCCCTCTGCGATGTGGTCAAGCGCGGGGCGGCCCCGGCCGCGGCCGCCAAGAAGCATGGCTTGCGTGGATAAGCAAAATGCTGACACATGCGGGAGCTTCTGATAGGCTCAGGCTCTGTTCGCTCGGAGATGGCGGGGCGCTGAGCAGGCAGATAATCTTCAGCTAACAAACAGATCTAAACAGCAAAACTATAAAAGGGAGACCGTTAGTCATGACTAGCAAGCAACGTCGGCAATCTCGTTCCCGTAAATCTCGTCCCATTCGCCTGGGCGTCGTGGGGCTGGGGCGCGGGCACTCCTTCACCGGGCCGGGCGCGGAGGCCGCCGGCTTCCAGCTGGTAGCCGTCTGTGACCAGCAGCCGGAGAAGCTCAAGGGTTTCGCCAAGCGTCCCGGGGTGGCCACCTATACTGATTTCGACCGCTTCCTGAAGCATGATCTGGATGCCGTGGCGCTGGTTAACTATTTCCATCAGCATGCCCCGCTGGCCATTCAGGCCCTGCGGGCCGGCAAGCATGTCATCAGCGAAACAGCGGCCTGCCATACTCTGGCCGAAGGCGTGGCCCTCATCCGCGCCGTGGAGCAATCCGGCTGCACCTATATGTTCGCCGAGAACTATCCCTATAACCGCAGCAATCAGGAGATGCGCCGGCTCTTTCGCAGCGGCGAATTGGGCACCTTTCTCTATGGTGAATGCGAGTATGTCCATCCCATGAACGCTCATGAAGGCTGCACCTTGCGGCCGGGGCTGGATCACTGGCGCAACTGGGTTCCGGCCACCTACTACTGCACGCATGGCATGGGACCGGCCATGTTTATCACCGATACCCGGCCCACGCAGGTGAACGGTTTCGTGGTACCGTTCCCGCCGGATAGTCCCGAATATAAGCTGACCGTTAAACGTTCCGATTGCGCCAGCATGATCGCCGTGCGCATGGATAATCGCGCGGTGGTCAAGTTGTTGCAGGGTAATTTGCGCCGACACAGCAGCCAAGTGCGCATCTACGCGGCGCGCGGCTACATGGAGGGCAATGGCCGCAGCGTGACTGTGATTCGCCAGCAATGGCATGAACGCCGGCGTTATCCGGAGGAAGTGACTTATCTGCCCGATTTCCCTGAAATGCACGAGCTGGCCTTGCGCAGTGGTCATGGCGGCGGCGATTTCTTTATGCTCTATCATTTCGCCGATGCCATTCGCAGAAAGAAACAGCCTTATTTGGATGTCTATCGCGGGGTAGCCATGTCGGCCGTGGGCATTCAGGCCTATCGTTCGGCCCTGGCCGATGGCGCGCCGATGCCCGTGCCCGATTTCCGTAAGGCCGCTGTGCGCCGTCAATACGAAGCTGACGATTGGTCGCCCGATCCGGCGCGGCGGCGGCCGGGGCAGCCCTGGCCCAGCATCGATGGTGATATCAAACCGTCGGCGACGGGGTTGAAGCATGCGCGCCAGATCTGGCGCCAGATGGGCTATAAGGGCCGCTAGTATTTCCGGATGGCCCTGCGCCGCTTGAGGCCGGCGCGTGGCGGCCGGGAGGGGGGGGAGCATGAAGCCTTTATTCGCGGTGCAAGCGGTTGATCAAACCTTTTATGAGCAGCGCTTGCGCGACTGGTTGCCGGATAAAATCATCGATATCCACACCCATCTCTGGCGCAATCCGGCGGGGGCGCGCGCCGCCGCCCAACCTTCCCGCAGTGTCACTTGGCCGGCGCGCGTAGCGGCTCAAAATCCGCTGGAGGATCTGGTGGCAACCTATGAGTTGCTTTTCCCCGGTAAACAGGTGACGCCCCTGATGTTCGCTTCCGCCCAACATCAGAACTTGCGCCGCGCCAATGCTTATGTGGCCCGCTCGGCCCGCCGCCGGCATTTTCCGGCTTTGATCTATTCGCATCCGCGTTGGAGCGCCAATCAACTGCTGGAAGAAATCGAACAAGGCGGTTTTCTGGGCGCCAAGAGCTATCTCTCGCTGGCTGAGGATTACTTGCCGGCGGGGGAAATCCGTATCTACGATTTCTTCCCGCCACACCAGTTGGCGGCGCTCAACCGGCGTGGCTTGATCCTCATGCTGCATATCCCGCGGGCCGCCCGCCTGCGCGATCCGGTTAACCTGGCCCAACTGCTGGAGATCGAGGAGCGTTATCCGCGCCTGCAGGTGATTGTGGCCCATGTGGGCCGGGCCTATTGCCGGCCTGATATCGGCGCGGCCTTTCAGAGGCTGGCCGGCACCAAACGCTTGCTCTTCGATATCTCGGCCAATACCAATGCGGAGGTCTTTAGAGAGTTGTTGCGGGCGGTCGGCCCGGGGCGCGTTCTTTTTGGCAGCGATCTGCCCATCACGCGCATGCGTATGCGGCGTATTTGCGAGGGCGGCCGTTATGTTAACCTGGTGCCTCGCGGTCTCTATGGCAATCTGGCAGGCGATAAAAATATGCGGGCCCTCTCCGGTGCCGCCGCTCAAGGCCTGACTTTCTTTCTATATGAAGAGCTGGATGCTTTTCGCCGCGCGGCCAAGGCGGAGCGGCTCACTCAGGGTGATATCCAGGCTGTCTTTCACGATAACGCGGCCGCCCTGCTGGCCAGCGCTGCCAAACAACCCCCGCAGCAACTGCGCATGGTCTATCCGGCGGCGCGCCGGATCAAGCCGCGCGATCTCAAATTGCCGCCCGGCTACCAGCTGCGCACCTACCGGGCGGATGATGCAGAGGCTTATATCCGCCTCATGCGCCGCGCAGGGTTCAGGGCCTGGAACAAGGACACTCTCCAGGAGCTCTTGCGGCGCATCTTGCCCGGAGGAATCTTTTTTATCGTGCACCAGCCCAGCGGCGCCTTGGTGGCTACGGCCAGCGCTCTGCATCATCCGCAGGAGCAGCATCCCAGCGGGGGCGAATTGGGTTGGGTGGCCTGCGACCCGAAGTGGCGCGGGCGGGGCCTGGGCAGGATCGTCTGCGCGGCGGCGCTCAAGCGTTTTCAAGATGCCGGCTATCGGGAGCTATATCTCTTGACCGACGACATCCGCCTGGCGGCCATTCATATCTATTTGGAGCAGGGCTGGAAGCCGCTGCTCTGTGCGCCGGATATGGCGGCGCGCTGGCAAGCCGTTTTGCAGCAGCTCAATTTAAAAAAGGAGGTTCAGCTATGACGGAGATTCGCGTGGGCTTGCTCGCTTTTTATCTGGAATTATATGATCGCGTTTCCCCCAAACGCCGCCAGCGTATCAATCAGTTTTACGATCAAATCGCGGCCGCCTTGGAGCGCCGCGGCCTGCACATTTTGCGCGCACCGGTTTGTCGTTTGGAGGGGGAGTTCCGCGCCGCGGTGCGGGGTTTCGAAAAAGAGGGCGCCGAAGCCCTGATCACCCTGCATTTGGCCTATTCGCCCTCTTTGGAATCAGCCGGGGTTTTGGCCAAAACCGCGCTGCCGATCATTGTTTTGGATACCACTCCGACCTTCGATTACGGCCCCCACCAGGATCCCGATGAACTGATGTTTAATCATGGTATTCATGGTGTGCAGGATATGTGCAACCTCTTGATCAGGCATGGTAAGCCCTTTCAGATCGAGGCTGGGCATTGGCAGGAATCGGATGTCTTGGCGCGTGTGACCGCTGCGGCTTGCGCGGCGCGCATGGCCAGCGCCATGCGCCGCGCGCGCGTCGGACGGATCGGGCCGCCCTTCCGTGGCATGGGCGATTTTGCCGTGCCCAGCACCGTGCTCAAAAAAACGATGGGCGTTGAAACCGTTCTCTGCCCAGCGGGCACGCTGCGCCGTTTGAGCCGCGCCTTGCGTCCGGCCGAAGAAATGGCCGAAGCCGCCGCCTGCCGCCTGATCTTCGATGCGCGTCAGATCAGTTCCGCCAGTCTGCGGCGTTCGGTGCGCGCCAGCTTGGCCGTGCGGCACTGGATGGAGCAGGAGCATTTAACGGCTTTCACGATGAACTTTCTTTCCATAACCCGCACCCTGGGGCTGCCCACCGTGCCTTTCCTGGAAGCCTGTTTGGCTATGGCGCGCGGTAACGGTTACGCCGGTGAGAGCGATGTGCTCACCGCCGCTCTGGTGAGCGCTCTCTTAGCCGCTTATCCCGAGACCACTTTCTCGGAAATGTTCTGTCCGGATTGGAAGGGCAATCGCATTTTTATCAGTCATATGAGCGAGGTTAATCATCGCTTGCTGGCTAAGCGCCCCTGCCTGCTGGAAAAACCTTTTCCCTATACCAATGTGCCGGCCCCGCTCAGCGTGGCCGGCTGCCTGCGGGGCGGCCAGGCTGTCTGGGTCAATCTGGCGCCCCTGCCGCAGCAGCGCTTTCGACTGATCGTGGCGCCGGTGACCATGAAAACCATCCGCGGTCCGGACCGCATGGGCAGCAGCGTGCGCGGTTGGATGGAGCCCTCGGGTAGCGTAGCCGATTTTCTGGCGGCCTATAGCCGCCTGGGAGGAACGCATCATGCGGCCTTGGTCTATGGCGATGCCGCGCGCAGCATCCTCAGTTTTGGTGAGCTGATGGGCTGGGAAACAGCTCTCATCGAGCGTTGAGCATGAAAGATGCCGCATATCTTGGTTTGGATCTGGGCGGGACCGGCGCCAAGGCGGGACTCTTTAACGCCGAGGGCTCTCTCTTAGGCTTGGGGCAGGCGCGTTTCGAGCCGCAGATCTCACCGGCCGGGCATGCTGAAATAGCTATCGATGAAATTTATCTGGCGGCACGCCAGGCGGTCCGCCAGGCCTTGGCCGGCAGCGGGGCGCGGGTTTTGGCGCTGGCGATATCTTCCCAGGGACAAACCTTCGTGGCCCTGGATGAAGATGATCGACCCTTGCATCCGGCGATTATGTGGTATGATAGCCGTGCGGCTGAGCAGGCCGCCCAGTTACAGGCGGCGGCCGCGCATTTTTCGGGAGCTGTGCCTGAGCCCAGCGCTATTGCTACCGCATCAAAAATCCTTTGGCTCCGGGCGCAGCGGCCGGAGCTCATGCGGCGCGCCAGGCGCTATCTGCTTTTGCCGGATTATTTCGCCTATCGACTCAGCGGTGAAGCGGTCACCGATCCGAATACGGCCGCGACCACCGCTCTCTATACCGCGGATGGTTTTGGCTATCATGCGGGTTTGCTGGAGGCCGTTGGCCTAGAGCTTGCACAATTGGCGCGGGTTTTACCCTGTGGCAGTCCGGTGGCGCCCGTGCGCCCTGAGCTAGCCGCCGAGTGGGGCTTGGCTCCGGAAACCCTCTTGGTCACCGGCACCAACGATCAGTATGCCGGCGCGCTGGGCGCCGGCAATTGCCGCCCCGGCATCCTCAGCGAAACTTCCGGTACCTGCCTGGCGATGGTGACCTTGACCGAACAAAGACTCGAGCCAGTGCCCTGCGGCTTGTTCACGGGGCGTTTCCCGATTGCGGCCTATTATTATCTGTTGGCCTATTCCAAGACCGCCGGGGTGGTGCTCGATTGGTTTCGCAAAAATTTTGCGCCGACGGCCAGTTTGGAAGATTTGACTCAAGCCGCCGCCGGCGTGCCGATCGGTGCGCATGGCGTGAGCATGTTACCGACTTTCGATGGCGCCATCTCCCCTCGGCCCAATCAGGCTTTGCGGGGAGTTTTTGCTAATCTTTCCCTGCAACATACCAGCGCCGATTTGTTCCGGGCTATCCTGGAGGCACTCTCTTTTGCCCTGCATGAAAATATCCTGCATCTCAGCGCCAATGGCTTTGCGCCGGAGGTGATTCGTTCCATCGGCGGCGGCGCGCGCAATGATTTTTGGTTACAGATGAAGGCCGATCTCACCGGCCTGACGGTCGAAAAGCCCGCCGTCACCGAGGCCGCTGTCTTGGGTGCGGCTATGCTGGCGGCCAGTGGCCAAGGGGCCTATCGTTCGCTGGCCGAAGCCAGTGCCGCTTTATACCGTCCCAGTCGCCTTTTCAATCCGGATCCTGAGCGGCACGGGGCCTATCAGGAAGCCTATCAGCGTTATCAGAAACTGCGCTGTCGCTGGCCGGATTGAGTGAGTTCCCTGAGCAGCCATATAGGAGCCATGCATGAGCAGAAAACAGATCAAGGTGTTCGATACTGATCAGCGCATTCGCCTGGGTATCTGGGGGCTGGGGCGCGGGATGAGCTTTTACCATACTTGCCGGCTGCTGAATATCGATGTGGTCGCCGGCTGCGATTATAACGCCCATATGCGCGAAAAATTCCTGGCGGCCAATCCGGACGCCTTGGCCACCGCCGATGCCCAAGAGTTCCTGGATCATGATTTCGATGCCGTGCTCTTGGCCACCTATTGTCCCAATCATGCCGAGGACGCTATCCGCTGTCTGCAGGCTGGCAAACATGTGTTGGCGGAGGTCACCTCTTTTTTCACCCTGGCCCAAGGGGTGCGCCTGGTGGAGGCGGTGGAAAAAAGCGGACGCATCTATAACCTGGCCGAGAATTATCCCTTCAGCGCGGCCAATATGTATCTGGCCCACCACTGGCAGGCGGGTCTCTTCGGCGAGTTGATGTATGCCGAATATGAATACATGCATGAATGCCGGGCGCTGTCTTATACCTATATTGATGGTATGCCGGTGCAGCCGGGGCATACGGTGCATAACTGGCGCAGCTGGATGGATTTTCATTACTATTGCACCCATTCCCTGGGACCGGTCATGGTCATTACCGGCCGGCGCCCCACCAGAGTGGTCGCGCTCCCCGCCAGACAGCGTCTGGCCGGCTATCTGATCGAGGGCTCTGCCGGTACCGGGATGGGTGGCATCTCGCCCTCGCTGATCAGCATGGATAACGGCGGGGTGGTCCGCAATCTGATGGGTGCCAGCACCAATGATTCGCATATTCAAAGAATCTGGGGCACCCTCGGCTCAGCCGAGCTCAATACGGGTAAGGGCTTACAGTTGCGTTTGGGCGCGGCCGGCACTTCGCCCAAGTTAGCCGTGACGCCCCGCGCGCATCAGCTGGGTGTTCTGGCCAGCAAGACCGGCCATGGGGGTGGCGATTTCTGGGTGCTCTATTATTTTGCCCGTCAGATTTTTACCGGAGAGAAGGCGCCCTTCGATATCTATCAAGCCTGCGATGTCACCATCCCCGGTATCCAGGCCTATCGCTCGTCGCAGGAGGAAGGGCAGCCTCAGGTTGTGCCTGACTTCCGTCAGCCCAAGGAACGCGATGCTTTCCGCAATGATCATTGGCAGCCGCAAGCCTATGATTATCAAAAGGGCGTCTTTGGCGGCATCAGCACTGGTCTGGCCAGCCAGTTTTCGAGGGTCATGGCTGCTCTGACCAGATACGCGCCCCTTTATCGGGCCTATGTCGATTGGAAAAAAATCCGCGCTGATCTGGTTACACCCGATGATTTCTTGCGACTGGCGCTGGCTCTCCTGCCGCACCTCAAGGAGCTTCAGGAAACCTACGCTCAGGCCGTCCGGATCAGCCAGGCTTATCCTGGCAGCGATGGTGCCCGCCTGCTCAAGGAAATGCTGGAGCTGGGTCATGCCGAAACAGTTATGGCGCCGGGCTTCGCAGCGCGTTTTCGGCGTGAATGGAGCTTGACTGTGCGTAAATACATGCGTCTGCCGCCGGCAGAGGCCGCCAGGCTGTTGGGGCCAGGGGTGCATCTGCTGCGCACCTATACCAGCATCAGTTCCGCGCGCATCAGTGCTCTGCTGCCTGAGTCTGGCTCCATCCGCAAGGTCGGCCTGCCGTCTAAAGGCCTGGTTTGGCGCTCACTGGCCGTGCAAGTCCTGGCTGACCGTTGCTTCTTGGATATGCGCCCCGTGCATGAGTCGCATAAGGATGGCCTGATTTATGGGGAGTGCATCATCCAGCGGCCGCGCCGCGGCCGCGCCGCTTTGCAGTATGGGGCCGATGGTCCGGTTAAACTATGGTTGAATGGCAAGGAGGTTGCCTGCCGACCAGAGGCCACCAATCCCTTGAATCCACCCCGCTTCAAGGCGCTGCTGCAGTGGCGGCGCGGTCCCAACAAATTGCTCTTTGCCATGCGCACCAATGGGGGTAAGGCCTGGGGGCTCAGCCTGCTCCTGCCGGCTTGAGGCCGCACGCCAACCGCCGGCGCGAGAGGCTTAGCAGGGCTTTACTCAGCTGGCCGCGAGTCTTGTTTGCCAGGCGCCGCTGGGCTGTGCCGGTCTTTTTCCAGCAAGGCCAGAGTGGCTCCGGCCAGGAAGAGCGAGCCGCAGATGCAGATAGCGCCAGCATGTTCCTCTGCCCAAGCTCTGCTTTGCGTTAAGGCTTCCGGCAGTGAAGCCACCTTGACCGGCCAGCCCCGGGCTTGGACTTGCGCGGCCAGTTCTTGTGGTGCTAGAGAGCGCTCGTTATTCAGCGGAACTGTCCAGCAATGTTTAACCAGTCCTTGCCAGGGCCGTAGGAAGCCAGCGACATCCTTATCGGCGCACATGCCCAGGATCAGGCCCAGGGGTTTATGGGGCAGCAGTTCCTTGAGGGTCTGGACGAGGGCGCCAGCGGCTTCCGGATTATGTGCGCCATCCACGAGCATCACCGGCTCCTGCGAGATCAGCTGGCAACGGCCGGGCCAGTGCGTTGTTTCCAACCCCCGCTTAACGGTGGCGGGTGGCAGATCCCAACCGGCTTGGCGCGCCAATTCCTCGGCCGCGGTCAAGGCAATGGCCGCATTGCCCAGTTGAAAAGTTCCCAACAAGGGCAGGGTCAAGGTGCCGTAGGAGTGGGTGGCTGATGCGAGGCTGATTTTTTGTCCTGCCAGATCCTGTTGCCGGCGGTGGATGGAGACATTGTCTTGAGCCAGGATCAGAGGAGCCTCTTGTTCGGCGGCCAGGCGGCGGATTTCGGTTAGAGCGGCTTCGGGCAAGGCTCCCACCACCAGCGGGCGGCGGGGTTTGATGATGCCGCCTTTTTCGCGCGCGATCGCCGCTATTTCCCGGCCCAGATATTGGGCATGTTCCCGGCTGATGCCGGTGATCACGGAAAGCAGGGGGGTGATGACGTTGGTGGCATCGAGCCGCCCGCCGAGGCCTGTCTCCAGGATCACCAGTTCCACCTGCTGTTGCTGGAAGTATGCGAAGGCGACAGCGGTGGCGAATTCAAAAAAAGTGGCTTCCCGCCCGCCGGGCTGGGCGGCCAGGTGGCGGTCAGCGGCGTCGACTTTAGCGATCAAAGCGCTCAGCTGGCTTTGGCTGATGGGCTGACCGGCGACCTTGATCCGTTCAGAGAAGCTGATCAGGTGCGGGGATGTATAGAGGCCGGTTTTCAGGCCGGCCGCGCGGAAAACAGACTCGAGCATAGCACAGACCGATCCCTTGCCATTGGTGCCGGCGACATGAATACAGGCCAGCTTTTTTTGGGGGTGCCCCAGCCGCGCGAGGAGCTCTTGTTCCGTTTCCAGGCCGAACTTGATGCCGCTGGCTGGTCGGCGATACAACTGAGCTAGGGTGGCGTCCAGGTGCGGATCGCTCATAATGCTTCTTTCACGCTCTCAGACCAGGCGGCGCAGGGGCCGCTTTGGCTTATATGCTTTGGGCATCGGCGACGGCGGCGCGACAGACCGGCGGTGGTGTGCCGCGGCCCAGGTAGCCCAACAGGAGCATGAGCGTCTCCTTGAGGTTCTGGCGGTTGACGATCATATCTATCAAGCCGTGCTTGAGCATGAATTCGGAGCGCTGGAAACCAGGGGGGATATTCTCGCGCGTGGTTTCCTTGATAACGCGCGGCCCGGCAAAGCCGATCAAGGCGCGCGGTTCGGCGATGATGACATCTCCCAGCGTAGCATAGCTGGCCATGACGCCGGCGGTGGAAGGATGGGTCAGGATGGAGATATAGGGCAGATTAGCCGCGGCATGCCGTGCCAGCGCCGCGCTGGTTTTAGCCATTTGCATCAAGCTGTATAAGCCCTCATACATGCGCGCTCCGCCGGTAGCCGAAATGATCACCACCGGTATTTTTTGGGCTGTGGCCCGTTCCACCAGGCGGGTGACTTTCTCGCCCACCACCGAGCCCATGCTGCCGCCCAGAAAGCGAAAATCCATAATCCCCAGCGCCACGGCGAAGGGGCCGATGCGCGCCTGTCCGCAGACGATGGCATCTTTCAAGCCGCTTTTTTTACGGCTCTCAGCCAGCTTAGCGGTATAGGAGACCTGCCCCTGAAACTGCAGCGGATCCACGCTCACCAGATTGGCATCCCATTCCTCAAAGGAACCTTCCTCGGTGAGCAGCGCCAGGCGTTCCTGCCAGGTGATCGAAAAATGGTGGGCGCACTTGGGGCAGACGCCATGCCCGGATTCGATCTCGTGTTTATAGACGATTTCCTGGCATTCCGGGCATTTAACCCAAAGACCATCCGGCAGGGTTTTCTTGCGGACTTTGATGGAGGTATATTTTTTGCGGCTGAATAAACGCATGGCGCTATTCTCTATTCAGTTTGGGCGGCTCAAAAGCGGCCAGCATCGCCAGTGGTTATTATTACCTCATCCTCGGGCCACGGTCAAAACATAAACGGCCTCGGCCCCGGCCTGTTTGAGTGTGCGGGCACATTCATTGACGGTGGCCCCGGTGGTCATGACGTCATCAATCAGCAGCACGCGCCGACCGGCGGCGGCACCTTTTTTGGTTACCGCAAAAGAGCTTTTTATATTAGCGCGCCGGGCGCGGGCTGTCAAATGAGTTTGGGTGGGGGTGGGGCGGGTTTTAATCAAGAGTTGTTGCAGGCGGATATGGCTGGTCTTGTGCAGCTCACGCGCCAAGAGTTCGGCCTGGTTATAGGAACGCTCCCGTTCCTTGGTGCTATGGAGCGGGATATAACAGAGGGTATCCAGGGCGAGCGGCATGTAATAGACGCGCCAGGCGGCCAGCAAGAGCTGTCCCAAATCATGGCTCAGCCAGGTGGCACGATGATATTTGAACTCCTGCAGGGCGCTTTGCATTACGCCTCGATAGCGCGCCGCCGCGCGGGCCAGATCAAAGTGGGGCCGATCAGCTTGGCAGCTCGCGCAGTGGAAAGCGTGTGCGCTGCTGCCGGCGATGGGATCACCGCAGCAATGGCAGAAAGGCGGCTTGATCCAAGCTAAATGTGCCAGACAATCCCAGCAGAAATAGCGGGCGGTCGCTTCCGGCGCCTGCCCGCAACCGACGCACACCCGCGGAAAGAGCAGGTCGGCGAGCGCCTGTTGTAACCCCCTGGATATTCCTGTTGCTAAGAGCGTTGCCATTGCTTAAGATGCTCCATGGTAGCTTGGGCTCCGGATGGCGCTAGAGATAGGGTCCCGATCGGGAGCGGGCGCCTACCTCTAAAATGTCTGGTTAGGCCCCTGGCTGGCAAGCCAAGCACACGGGAGGAAATGAAGTGGTTCGGAATCATAAGGAGCATGCTATGTCGCTGCAAGTTAAAGTGTCAAAGCAAAAAGAAGGTTATTTTGTGGTGACTCTGAATGGCCGGCTCGATTCGCAGTCCACCCCCCTCTGTGAGGGGCACTTGCAGCCGGTGCTCTCCGGCGCCGCCCGCGTGGTAGTGCTGGATTTATCGCTTTTGGATTATATCAGCAGCATGGGTCTGCGCCTGCTGCTCAAGGCGCGTCAGACGTTGACCGCGCAAAACGCACATTTGATCCTGACCAACCTGCAGCCGCAGATCGCCAAGGTCTTCGAGATCGCCCAGGCTCTGCCGCCCCAGACCATCTTCGCCAGCCAGGCCGAAGCCGATCATTATTTGGATGTTATGCAGCGCCGTGCGCGCGAGCAAAAAATCTAAGCCCCCCTGTCTGGCAGTTTCAGAGCATGCTGTCGCAAGCAACGTTTGAGGGCGCCATGCAGGCGCGCATTGCTGGCCACACAGGCCACCCGATGTTGGGCGTCTTGATCCAAGATGGTGCAGCGTCCGCCGGCTTGTTGCACGATCAGGCTGGCGGCAGCCATATCCCAAAGATAAATGCCGCTTTCAAAATAGCCGTCTATTTTGCCGCTGGCCACCAGACAAAGGTCCAGAGCGGCCGAGCCCATCACGCGCAGCTTTTGGGTTCTAGCGGATAAGGCGCAGAGTAGATCCGCCACGCTCCTTTGGCCGCAACGATCCTTATTGATGCCGGTGGCCACCATGGCTTGCGCCAGGCGTGCGGTGTCGGAGACAGCAATCGGTCGGCCGTTGCAGAGCGCTGGCGCGCCGCTCCGGGCCATATAGCAAGCTCGTAATTCGGGTGCGTAGACGGCCCCGGCCACGATCCTGCCCTGCACCCGCAGGGCCACCGAGCTGCACCAGAGATGCAAGCCATGAAAAAAATTAACCGTGCCGTCAATGGGATCTATGATCCAGGTAGGCTCACCTGCCAGGCTGGTGGCCTGGGTATCTTCCTCGCCCAGCATGGCATGGCGTGGATAGCGGCGCCGGATAATCCTCTCGGCCACATCCTGGCATTCGCGGTCCAGCTTGAGTTTGAGATCATGCGCGAAGCGCTGGGTCACTTCGCGGCGCCGCTGGCTCTGGCGCAGGGCATGCCGACCGGCGGCCATGGCGGCGGCGCGCGCACAATCCAAGTAGGCCTCCAAGGTGGGGTGGGATAAGGTTTTATCTTGCATAGCCGATTTTGTGAAATGTTTGCCGCCGCGGCGCACTCTGCACCATCAAAATAATATAGCTAGAGCCTATTGTCCAGCACCAAAAGGGGGCTATTCATATCTCAAGGCGTCAATCGGGTTGAGGCGTGCGGCTTTGCGCGCCGGCCAGAGCCCGAAAATGATGCCCACCAGCGCGGAGAATCCCACCGCCAACAGAATGGAAGAGGCCGTTACGATAGAGTGCCAGCCGGCCAGGTGGGAGATGAGCAGGCTGCTGAACCAGCCGGTCATGATGCCGATACCACCTCCGGCCAGGCTGACCACCAGCGCTTCGGTGAGGAACTGCAAGAGGATATCGCGGTGGCGCGCCCCCACCGCTTTGCGGATGCCGATCTCGCGCGTGCGTTCCGTGACCGATACCAGCATGATATTCATAATGCCAATGCCGCCCACCAACAAGGATACCGCGGCAATGGAGGCCAGCAGCCAGGAGAGCGTGCGCTGCGTCTCAGTGATCATGGCCTTTATTTCGGCTACATCGCGAATGTTGATGGCATCCTTCTGACTCTCCGGCAGGCGATGCAGACGTTGGATCAGGCTTTTAATCTCCTCCTGGGCGCTGGGGATTTCCTGTTCCGAACGGATTTCAATATCGATGCTATCCAGATATTCGCGGCCCAGCAGGCGGAACATGGCCGTGGAGACGGGGATGAGAATGATATCATCTTGGTCCTGCCAGCCGCTGGCCCCTTTTTCCGGCAGGATACCTATGACCAGGAAATTATTCTTGTTGATTTTGATGTATTCGCCCAGAGGGTTAGCCTCGCCGAATAATTCGCGCACCAGCGTTTGCCCCAGCACGGCCAGGCGTGCGCGCCGTGTGGTTTCGGCGGCCGTAAAAAAGCGACCGCTGCGCGGCTCACTGGCGCGCATGGCGGCGTAATCAGGATCCACACCCATGATGCGCGTGTTCCAGTTCTTGTTGCCGTAGGTGACCTGGCCGCGTCCCTGCACGATGCCCCCGGCGCGTTGCACTGCCGGCACGGCCGCGCGGATTTCGGCAATATCCTGGGGTTTGAAGCGCGTCACCGCTCCGGCCTCATAGGCTACCCCAGCCACGCGGCGCGCGCCTGAGCGCAGGGTTAGCATATTCGAGCCCAGCGAAGCCAATTGTTCACTGATCGCTTCGCGCGCCCCGGCGCCAATGGCCAGCATGGCGATCACGGCGGCCACGCCGATCAAGATGCCCAGCAAAGAAAGGGCGCTGCGGGTTTTATTGGCCAAGAGCGCCCGCCAGGCTTGATGGAGGTTATGCGAGGTTTCGCCCAGCAGCGACCCGCCCTCAGCGCGCTTGGGGTGAGGGGGCGGCGGCGCGCTCGGCGCTGGAGCCTGGATGTGCGGCGTGGCCGTATCCGTTTGAATCAAGCCATCGCGCATGCGGATGATGCGCTGCGCCTGAGCGGCGATCTCGTTTTCGTGCGTGACCATGACGATGGTGATGCCGCGCCGGTTGAGATCTTTGAGAATGGCCATGATCTCGGCCGCACTGGCCGAGTCCAGGTTGCCGGTGGGCTCATCCGCCAGAATCAGGCGCGGGTTGTGGATCAGGGCGCGGGCGATTGCCACGCGCTGCTGCTGGCCGCCGGAGAGTTCGTTGGGCTGATGCCCCAGGCGATCGGCTAGGCCGACGGCTGCCAGAAGTTCCCTGGCCCTCTGATGGTTTTGGCGTTGGCCGCCCGGGGCATAAAGCATGGGCAACATGGCGTTTTCGAGGGCATTGGCGCGGGGCAGCAGATTGAAATGCTGAAAGATAAATCCCAGACTCGAATTGCGCAGCGCCGCCAGGGCATCATCCGGCAGGCGGGTGGTTTCATGGCCCAAGAGTTGATAAGCGCCATCATCAGCTGTATCCAACAGGCCGAGGATATGCAGCAGGGTAGATTTGCCTGAGCCGGAAGGGCCCATGATGGCCACGAACTCGCCGGCGGCGATCTCCAACGAGACTCCGCGCAAGGCCTGCACGGCCACTTCGCCCATGGCATAGGTTTTAGAGATATTTTGCAGCGTGATCATAGTCTGGCATCAACAACTCATTATCAAAAAACCTACTCTGGAAAACAAGGCAAGATTTGCCGGCTTTCTGACCCCGCGCCGGAGCTGCGGCCAGAAGAGGAATTTGCACCGCCAAGGACGCCAAGGGGGATTTAGCCGGCGTCTTAAGCGCGACGGGTGGTGAAGCTTGAAGGCGTTCTGGGGCAGCTCAAAAAAACATTAAATATGCTTGCGGAGCGGGGGCGGCTTATGAGATAATCATTCAAACGCCTGCGTAGACTGAGTTTCAGGTCACCCTGAGTGCGATGGCCCAAACAAACAGCAAACCACAATGGCAGGCCCTTTCCTGGCGGAAAAGGGCATTCACCCATCCAAGGAGGTCCCCCATGCAACGCATCTTCTCTGCCCTGTTCCTGATGGCGCTTTTGGCTGGTGGTCCGACGCTGCTGCTTGCCGATGCGAGCGACTTTACCTATACAATAGCCGCTGATGATACAATCACGATCACCGGCTATACCGGTTCAGAGGGTGATATAAATATTCCTGAAAAGATTGACAGTAAAGATGTCACCAGGATCGGGGACGACGCTTTCTCATATAACAATAATCTGAATGGCAACGTGACCCTTCCCGATACAATCACGAATATTGGGGCCACCGCCTTCAGTGGCTGCCCTCTGACCAATGTGGTTTTCGGCACAGGCCTCGTCACTATCGAGGATAACGCTTTCAGATCTTGTATGAACCTGCGCAACGTGACTATTCCCGCTAGTGTCACCACTATCGGGGATAACGTTTTCGAATATTGCTCCCTCCTGCACAGCGTGACCATTCCCGAGGGTGTTGAGACTATCGGAAAGCGTGCTTTCGTATATTGCTCTTCCCTGACCAATGTGACCATTCCCGCTAGCCTCACCGATATTGGGGAAAATGCCTTTCAGCGCTGCACCTCTCTCGTGGCCTTCGATGTTGCCGCGGGCAATCCAAATTACAGCGCCTTGGATGGCGTTTTGTTCAACAAAACTGGAACGGTTTTGCTTGTTTATCCCGCTGGCAAGCCGGAAACAAATTATGCTATTCCTGGCACGGTCGAAAATATCGCGGCGAACGCTTTTTCAGGCAACGTCAATCTAGAGCAGGTGATCATGCCTGAGGGCCTCACCACTATTGGGGCCAGCGCTTTCGACTCCTGCTCAGTGACCAGCCTGACCCTTCCCGATAGCGTCACCAATCTGGGAGATCTGGCCTTCTCTTTCTGCATGTCTCTGACCAATGTGGTCCTTGGTAATGGCCTCACCAGTATCAGTCAAGGTGCCTTTCAAATGTGCGTATTCTTGACCAATGTGGAACTGGGCAACAGCCTTGAGACTATTGGAGACTCAGCTTTTATGAACTGCTTTACCTTGACCAGCCTGGTGATTCCCGACAGCGTCAAGACTATCGAGGGCATGGCTTTCATGGGCTCTTCCCTGACCAATGTGATCATCGGCACAGGTGTAACCAATATCGGAAATTCAGCCTTCCAGATCCAGCCTACTGGTCCGGGCGGCCTCTATTTCTGTGGCAATGCGCCGGCTGGAACCACTATCTTCGGCATGTTTGATCCACCTGAGAGAATCACCGTATATCGTCTAGCCGAGACCACTGGCTGGCCGGCAGCGCCAAGGACATGGCAAGGCCTGCCCACGGCCCTCTGGACTATGGAGGAAACTTGCGAGACGCCGGTCTTCGATCCTGCCGCTGGCGCTTATCCGGGAGAGAGCGTGGCTGTGACAGTCACCTGCGCCACACCTGGGGCCATTATCCGCTATACGTTGGATGGCACGGAACCCACGGAAGAGAGCACCAAGATAGCTTCCGGCGGTCAGATCAATGTGATTTTGCCCAGCATTCTCAAGGCCAAGGCCTGGAGAACAGGGGCCTATCCCAGTGCAGTGCAGTCGGCTGAATATAGCCGAACATCCCAAGACTCATTCCTGGCAGCCGATTTCGATGGCGATGGCCTGGCTGACCCGGCCCTCTATCGGGAAGAGGATGGTTGGTATGTCTGGT
>CAYYVN010000010.1:0-31588 GCA_964475165.1 uncultured Verrucomicrobiota bacterium
GCTGATCCGGCCCTCCATAAGGCCGATGGCAAGCTTGATGCCTGGCTTTCCGGCAATGGCCATCGTTTGAGCGGGCCTTACGGTCCTTTCCAAGCGCCTTAAGCAAGGCTAAAAGGGGCAAGGGGAAACCCTTTGCCCCTTTTTTTTGGGTGGCCAAGTGCTCTGCGCCAAGATGCGCGCCGGAAGAAGATTGCACCGCCAAGGCGCAAAGGACGCAAAGAAGAACTTGGTGTTTCAAGCGCGGCGGGCGGTTAAGATAATCAGGCGTATTCTTAGAGGATGCGCCGGACGGCGGCCAGAATATCCTGCGCGTTGGGCAAGAAGGCTTCTTCCAAAATATGCGATTGCGGCGCAATGCCGTCTTTAGCTCCCACGCGCAGGACGGGTGCATCCAGGAAATCAAAGGCCTCGGCCATGATGGTCGAGGCTATCTCGCCGGTGAAGCTGCCGATATTGACGCTCTGACTGCAGACCACGCAGCGCCCTGTTTTACGCACCGAGCGGAGCACTGTATCCATATCCAGGGGAATCAGGCTGCGCAAATCGACAACTTCCGCGCTAACCCCTTCCTGCTCAAGCTGGCTGGCGGCTTTAAGGGCATCGTGCAGGGCCGGGCCCCAGGTCACCAGAGTGATATCCTGCCCGGCGCGTTTAATATCGGCCAGGCCCAGGGGCACCAGGTATTCTTGTTCCGGCACCTGTCCCTTGAGTGGGTATAAAAGTTGGGATTCCACGAACATGATCGGATTATTGTCACGGATAGCGCTCTTGAGCATGCCCTTGGCATCATAAGGCGTGGCCGGATAGACCACATAGAGTCCGGGAATATGGGCGAACATACTTTCCAGGGTTTGGGAATGCTGGCCGCCATAACCTTTGCCGCCGCCGACGGAAGCGCGGATCACCATGGCCACCTGCACATTGGCCCCGGACATATAATGCCATTTAGCGGCCTGATTGCTGATTTGGTCGGAAGCCATCAAGGCGAAATCCATATACATCAGTTCCACCACCGGCCGCAATCCGACCATCGCCGCGCCCACGCTGGTTCCGCAGATGGCCGCTTCGGAGATGGGGGTATTGAAGACGCGTTCACGTCCGAAGGCTTCCAGAAATCCTTTAGTGACCTTGAAGGCGCCCCCGTAATCGGCCACATCCTCGCCATAGAGGAGCACCCGATTATCGCGTTGCATTTCCTCGAACAACGCTTCTTTGATGGCATCCTTATAGGAAAGTTCGCCCTGGACGCGTTTGATGGGTGGCAGAGCTTTGATGATCTTGGTTTGACGATGAGGTTCAGGAACAGTTTCCGCCGTGCTGGTCGTATACATATATTTGATGACATCCGCCGCTTGGGGGTCGGGTGAGGCGGCCGCGCGCTTGGCAGCGCGGGCGTTGCGTTCGCGCACCCGCGCTTCGAGAGCGGTGATTTCTTCACTGGAGAGCACTTTATTCTCCAGCAATTGCTGAGTATAGATGGCGATGGGATCAAAATCTTTCCAAGCTGATTCTTCGGCGCGCGTGCGGTATTCCGTGCGCGGATCGGTCAAGGAATGGCCGTAATAGCGGTAGGTGTTGAGCTCCAGGAGATAGGGGCCCTGGCCAGCGCGGCAGCCGGCGGCGGCGCGGCCGACGGCCTCGCGCACGGCCAGCACATCCATGCCATTGACAACCTCGGCATGCATGTTGTTTTCGGCAAAGCCGGCTCCGCGGCGCGCCATGGATTGGATGCCCGTCACCTCATTTTCGGCGCGGCCGGTCATACCGTAATGGTTGTTGAGGATGACATAAATGATGGGTAGTCCGAAAGGCTCTTTGGCGATCTGGTTGTTGAACTGGCCCATGGCCGCCCAGTTAAGCGCTTCCAGCACTACGCCATTGCTATAGGCGCCATCGCCAGCGAAACAGCAGACCACTTGTTGATTACGCAGATAGCGACAGGCCAGGGCCGCGCCGGTGGCAATGGGTACCCCGCCGCCGACGATGGCATTGGCGCCCAGATGATTGAGGGAGAAATCGGCGATATGCATACCGCCCCCGCGGCCTTTGCAATAGCCGTCTTCCTTGCCGAACAGCTCGGCGATGGTCCGGAAGACATGATCTTCAATGGCAGCCTCCAAAAGTTCGCTCTCAGTCGCGGCCGGACCCAGCCGGCGCCGCAAGCCGGCGGCATCCAGTTCGCGCAGGGCCAGACAACCCTTGGCGATGCTATCGCCATGCCCGCGATGCGTGCTGGTGATATAATCCAGGCCCCGAATGCCGGCGCAAGCGCCGACGGAGGCGGCTTCCTGGCCGATGGAAAGGTGGGTGGGGCCACGATAATTGTAGTTGGGCAGGGGAGTATAAGCGCCCGCCCGGAGTTTGACGATCATCTCCTCGAACTCGCGGATGATGAGCATATCTTCCAGCAGTTGCCCGGCCGCCGCGCGGCTCAAAGTGCCCGCCTGCAGCTCACTGGCGAGCGTGCCTTGATATTGATAGCAGGGAATCACGCCACAGTTGATTTGGCGCGGGGTGAAGTCGGGCCTTGAATTGCTTAAATAGTTGGGCATGGCCTTTAATGGGGATGCGCGCGGGAGCCTCAGCATCCCATGCTTTCAGCCGTACGCCTTCAAGGCGCACTTTCAGGTTGTGATTTAAGGAAATCAATTTCGGCCACCAGCTTGCCTTCGGCAACTTCGCGGATGGCAATATCCTCCAGGCTTTCATCCAGGCTGGCCGGCTTAACCAGGGGGCGATGACCGGCGATCAACTGGCGCACGCGCAAGGAGATCATGTTGATCAGAACAGATAAGCCCGGCACACGTTGGCGGGCCGCTTCCAAGGGTTGAACTTTCATAGGTAATATCCTCCAAAGAAAAACGGGGCATAGTATATATGCCCCGTCTTTCAATAGCAAGCGCTGATTAATAAATATCAGCCACTTAATTGTGCTTTGGCTTAATACATATCCATGTCGCCGCCGCCCATGCCGCCGTGAGGCCCGCCCGCCGGAGCCGGTTTTTCCTTTTCGGGAATCTCGGTCACCATGCATTCGGTCGTCAACAGCAGGCTGGCAATGCTGGCCGCGTTTTGGATCGCGGTGCGCGCCACCTTGGTGGGATCAATGACGCCATCCTTGACCAGGTCCACATGACGGCCTGTGGCCACATTATAGCCGAAGGAGCCTTTAGCGGCCTTGACTTCGGCGATGATGATGGAAGCGTCAAGTCCGGCATTGGTCACCAGCTGACGCAGGGGCATTTCCAGCACGCGCAGGATGATACCGGCGCCAATGGCTTCATCGCCCTTGAGCTCCAGTTTTTCCAGGGCGGACTGACAGCGCAGCAGCGCCACGCCGCCACCGGCCACCACGCCTTCCTCGACCGCTGCGCGCGTGGCGTGCAAGGCATCTTCCACTCGCGCTTTCTTTTCTTTCATTTCGGTCTCGGTCGCCGCGCCGACATTGATGACCGCCACGCCACCGGCCAATTTGGCCAGGCGTTCCTGCAGTTTCTCTTTGTCGTAATCCGAGGTGGTCTCTTCGATCTGTTTACGGATCTGAGCCACGCGCCCTTGGATATCCGCGGTTTTGCCGGCACCCTCGATGATGGTGGTGTTTTCCTTATCAACCACCAGGCGTTTGGCGCGACCCAGATCACTGAGCTTGATATTCTCGAGCTTGATGCCGAGATCCTCGGTAATGCATTTACCGCCGGTCAGAATGGCGATATCTTCCAGCATCGCTTTGCGGCGATCGCCGAAACCGGGCGCCTTGACCGCGCAACACTGCAAGGTGCCGCGCAGACGGTTGACCACCAGGGTGGCCAGCGCTTCGCCTTCCACTTCTTCAGCGATGATCAAGAGCGGTTTCCCGGCCTTGGCCACAGTCTGTAGCAGCGGGAGCAAGTCTTGCAGGTTGGAGATTTTCTTCTCGTGGATCAGAAGGTAGGAATCTTCCAGGATGCATTCCATGTTCTCGGCATCGGTCACGAAATACGGCGAGAGATAGCCTTTATCGAATTGCATGCCCTCGACGACGTCCAGCGTCGTTTCGATGGTCTTGGCTTCCTCGACTGTCACCGTGCCGTCCTTGCCCACTTTGTCCATGGCGTCGGCAATGATATCGCCGATTTGTTGATCGCCATTGGAGGAAATGGTTGCCACCTGGCTGATCTCGGTATGTTCCTTGACCTTCTTGCTCTGTTTTTCGAGCGTGCTCACGACCACTTCCACGGCCTTATCAATGCCGCGCTTGAGCGCCATCGGATCGGCGCCGGCGGTGACATTCTTGAGGCCTTCCTGATAGATCTTTTCGCTCAAGAGAGTGGCGGTGGTGGTGCCGTCGCCGGCGACATCGCTGGTCTTGCTGGCGACTTCGCGGACCATCTGGGCGCCCATGTTCTCGAAGGGATCGGCCAATTCGATTTCCTTGGCCACCGTAACACCATCCTTGGTGATGGTGGGCGATCCGAATTTCTTGTCGAGAATCACATTGCGGCCGCTGGGTCCGAGGGTCACATTGACGGCGCGGCTGAGTTTCTGAATGCCGCGCAAGATAGCCTGGCGCGCATCAGCATCATACTTCAATTGCTTACCTTTCTCTGCCATAACTGCTTTCTCCTTTGTTATGTTAACCTTACTGAGGCCTCGCGGGCCGGCTTAGGATACGATCACGCCGAGAATATCTTCCTCGCGGACGATTTGATACTCGACATCATCAATTTTAACCTCGGTGCCGCCATATTTCGGCAGGAGGACCTGATCGCCTTTTTTCACATTCATGGGGACCAGCTTGCCATCGTCATCGCGTTTGCCGGGACCCACAGCGATCACCTTGCCCTGCATCGGCTTTTCCTTGGCGCTATCCGGAATGATGATCCCGCCTTTTTTCACTTCGCCCTCTTGCTGGGGCTCGATCAGCACACGGTCTCCTAAAGGTTGAATTTTCATCTCCTCGTTAACCTCCTTTTGTTGTGTGTTAATACTCGCGGGCTGCGCCCGCACTCAGTGGCGCGAATGGGTTGGTCAGCTATTTTTTATCATCGACCATTTCAAAATCCGCATCAATCACATCATCGCCGCCGGGCTTAGCCTCGCCGTCATCGGCGGGCGTTTGGGGTGCGGCTGCGTCCTGACTCTCGGCGCCCGGCGCGCCGGCTCCGCGGGCTTGCGAATATAATTCGGCGGAGATGGCCTGCATGGCGGTGTTGAGTTCTTCCATGGCCTTTTTCAGGTCGGCGGCTTCAGCGTTATCCTTGACCAGCTGCTTAAGTTTCTGGATGACGTTTTCAACTTGAGCTTTCTTGGTGGCATCGATTTTAGCGCTGTGCTCCTTGAGCAGCTTCTCGGTTTCATAGACCGTAGCATCGGCCCGGTTGAGGGTTTCCACTTTTTCGCGCCGCTGCTGGTCATCCGCCGCATACTGCTCGGATTCCTTGATCATCTTATCGATTTCACCCTTATCCAGACCGCTGGAAGCGGTGATGGTGATTTTCTGTTCCTTGCCAGTGCCCAGATCCTTGGCCGAGACATGCAGGATGCCGTTGGCATCGATGTCGAAGCCCACCTCAATCTGGGGCATACCACGCGGCGCCGGCGGGATACCATCCAGCTGGAAGCGCCCGATGGATTTGTTGTCGCCAGCCATTTTACGTTCACCCTGCAAGACATGAATCTCCACCGAGGGCTGATTATCGGCGGCTGTGCTGAAAATTTCGCTTTTGCGAGTGGGAATGGTGGTGTTACGCTCGATCAGCATCGTGAAGACGCCCCCCAGCGTTTCAATGCCCAGGCTCAGCGGGGTCACATCCAACAATAACACATCGCGCACATCACCCTTGAGCACGCCGCCCTGAATGGCCGCGCCGACGGCAACCACTTCATCGGGATTGACCCCCTTATGGGGCTCCTTGCCGAAGAGGGATTTAACCTGCTCCTGCACCTTGGGCATACGCGTCATGCCGCCCACCAGAACAACCTCGTTGATGTCAGCCAAGCTCAACTCAGCATCCTTCAGGCAGGCCTTAACCGGCGCCGCCGCCCGCGAGATCTGCTCTGATACCAGCTGCTCAAGCTTAGCGCGCGTCAGGCTGACATTGAGGTGCTTGGGACCTGAGGCATCAGCGGTGATGAAGGGCAGATTGATATCGGTCTGCTGAGAGGTGGATAGTTCGCACTTGGCTTTTTCGGCGCTTTCCCGCAAGCGCTGCAGCGCCATGGGATCCTTGGCCAGGTCGATGCCTTGCTCTTTCTTGAATTCGGTCACCAGCCAGGTGATGATGGCCTGATCATAGTCATCACCGCCCAAATGGGTATCGCCATTGGTGGCCTTAACCTCAAAAACGCCATCACCAATTTCCAGGATCGAAATATCGAAAGTGCCGCCGCCCAAGTCATAGACGGCAATTTTTTCATCCTTTTTCTTGTCCAAACCATAGGCCAGCGAGGCGGCGGTAGGCTCATTGATGATGCGCAGGACTTCCAACCCGGCGATTTTGCCGGCATCCTTGGTGGCCTGTCTTTGGCTGTCGTTGAAGTAAGCGGGAGTGGTGATGACCGCCTGGGTAATCTTCTCGCCCAAATGAGCTTCAGCATCCGCTTTCAGCTTCTGGATGATCATCGAGGAGATCTCCGGAGGAGAATAGACGCGCTCACCGATTTTAACATGGGCATCGCCATTATTGCCCCGCACCACTTGATAGGGGACCAATGAAATTTCACGGGCGACTTCATCAAACTTACGGCCCATGAAGCGCTTGATCGAAAAGATCGTATTGGTTGGGTTGGTGATGGCCTGGCGCTTGGCAGCCTGGCCCACCAGACGTTCCCCGCTCTTGGTAAAGGCCACCACCGAAGGCGTCGTGCGTGAGCCGTCGGCATTGGGAATAACCACCGGCTGATCGCCTTCCATAATGGCCATACAAGAGTTTGATGTTCCTAGATCAATACCTAAAACCTTTGACATGGCAATACTCCTCAAAATGCTGCTAAGCCGAAAATAATTACCTCTTCTATAGAGCACTTCCCGTGCCAGCCCAAATGGATATTAAGATGAATTATGATTTAACTTATTCTTTACCAATATATTAAGATGTTTTTTTTATTTATGCTCTCGGAATGAGAAGGCCCTGTTTGTGACATAATGTCGCAGTCTTTATGGCCTGGTGGGACAATAGGTTGCTGGATCTAGCTGAGGGGGATGGTTTGTGGTCTGGGTGCAGGCGCATAGCTCGGCGCGGCTGGGCCAAGGGGGAGCGCTAAACAAAGCCTCCGGCAAAGGGAAGCTGGTGGTGTGACTGCAAGCTGGTCTTTCCGGCACTTGACGGCCGTCCCTGCAAGCGGCATACTTTGCCCTGAACATTGAGGAGATTTGACTTTTTATTTTGGGAGGTAGGCTCATGGCAGTCAAACGAGGTTTGGGGCGCGGCTTAAACGCGCTCTTCAAGGATGGGCCGGTCACTTCTCAACCAACGCCGACTCCGGCCGCCGCCGCGGCGCCGAGCGTGCTGCAGATAGCCCTGGATCAGATCAGCGATAATCCCTTTCAGCCCCGCCAGAAGATAGCTCCTGAAGCCTTGGCCGGCTTGGTGCAATCCATCCGGACGCATGGGGTGCTGGAGCCGCTCTTGGTGCGCCGGGTCGGAGACCAATTCGAGCTTATCGCCGGAGAGCGTCGTCTGCGCGCGGCGCAGCAGGCCGGTTTGAGCACCGTGCCGGCCCTGCTCAAGGAGGCGGTCAGTGACAAGGAGGCTTTGGAGCTGGCGCTGATAGAAAACCTGCAGCGCGAGGACTTGAACGCCATTGAGGAGGCCCAGGGTTATCAGCAATTAGCCGAGAAATTCGCCTTGAATCAGGATCAGATTGCGGCGCGGGTGGGCAAGGCCCGCACCACGGTCACCAATGCTCTGCGTCTATTATCTCTGCCCGCTGAGATCAAGCAGCTGGTGGCTGAGGGCAAGCTTTCCGGCGGCCATGCCCGCGCGCTGCTGGGGGTGGTGATTGATGAGGAGAAGATTATCATGGCGCGGCGCGCTATTCTGGAGGGGTGGTCGGTGCGCCTCCTGGAAAGAGCCGTGGCGCGCCTGAGCCGTGTGCCGCGCAAGCCGCGCGCGGCGCGCGTTGATATTCCCGCCAGCCATCTGCAGTTCATTTCCGATAAATTGCATCGTCATTTCGGCACCAGCGTGCGTATTTTCCCTCCGAAAACTCTGGCCAACGGCAAGCAAGTAAAAGGGGCCCTGGAAATAGATTTTTATACCAGCGATGATTTAAGCCGCATCCTGGAGCTGCTGGGCTTGGCGGATGAAGGCTGAAACATCTTGGCTGCGGCAGGGCAGCTCCCACAATCTCTTGGCATACAGCTGGTGCTGGCTGGCAGCCAGCCTGCGGAGGATCCCGGGGCAGGATGAAAAGAGCTCTTGAGCAAAAAAAAACGCGGCGCCCGGCCGCGGCCCGCTATGTTATTGGGGTTGATTTTGGAACCAATTCAGTGCGCGCCCTGGTGGTCAATGTCGCCAACGGCGCTGAGGTGGGCACGGCCGTTTTTAATTATCCCAGTGGGGTTGAGGGCATTCTGCTCGATCCGCGCAATCATAACCTAGCGCGTCAATCTCCCTTGGATTATGAGGCGGGTTTACGGAAGGCCATCCGGGGGGCCCTGGGCCAGGCGCGGCGCCAAGTTGGCCTCAGTTCCGCTCAGGTTATCGGCTTGGGCGTGGATACCACCGGTTCCACTCCCATTCCTTGCGATGCGCATTTGCGGCCCATGTGTTTGCAAGCGGCTTGGCGCCGCAACCTGAATGCCTATGCCTGGCTCTGGAAGGATCATACCGCCAGCGCTGAAGCCGCCGCCATCAGCGCCGCGGCGCGCCGCCAGCGGCCGCATTATCTGGCCCAATGCGGCGGCGCCTATTCGGCCGAATGGTTCTGGGCTAAAATCTGGCATTGCCTGAATGTTGACCCTCAGTTTTTTGCGGCCACGCATGCCTGGATCGAGTTGCAGGATTATATTCCGGCGCTTTTATGCGGGATACGCCGCCCAGAGGAAGTCGTGCGCGGGATCTGTGCGGCTGGTCATAAAGCCATGGAGAACCCTCGCTGGGGTGGCCTGCCCGACGAGAATTTTTTGGCCTCTTTGCATCCTCGATTGGCCCGTCTGCGTGAGCCTATCTCGGCTCCGGCGCAGGCCATTGATCGGCCCGCCGGATATCTGGCCCCGGAATGGGCCGCCGCTCTCGGGTTGCCGGCCGGTATTCCGGTGGCTGTGGGCGCTTTGGATGCTCATCTGGGAGCGGTGGGCTCCGGCATCCGCAGCGGCACCCTGGTCAAGATTATCGGCACTTCCTCCTGCGATATCTTGGTGACTCAGGAAGCAGTGCCTGATATTCCCGGGGTATGTGGCATTGTGGCTGGTTCGGTCTTACCGGGCTATTATGGCATTGAGGCGGGGCAATCGGCTGTGGGCGATATTTTCCGTTGGTTCGTGAGCAATATTTGTGGTGGTGATGATCGTCTGCAGGAACAGCTCACGCGCGAGGCCGCCGGCCTGCGTCCGGGCGCCAGCGGTTTATTGGGTTTGGATTGGCATAATGGCAACCGTTCCCCGCTGATGGATCCCAACTTGAGCGGGCTCTTGGTGGGCCTTAACCTGCACACAAGCCGCGCCGAGATTTATCGCGCCTGGCTGGAAGCCACCGCCTTTGGCGCTCTGACGATCATCCGGCGGATCGAGGAATATGGCATTGCCATCGAGCGCGTGGTCTGTTGCGGCGGTATAGCCGCCAAGAATGAACTCTTCATGCAAATCTATGCCGATATTCTTAAGCGGCCGATGTACCTGGCCCGCTCCGCCCAGGCCAGTGCCCTGGGCGCAGCCATCGCCGGCGCTCTGGTGGCGGGGGCTTATCCTTCCGGCCCGGCGGCCATTGCCGCCATGACCGGCGTCCAGCGCAAGGTCTTTCGTCCCCGGCGCTCCCAGGTGGCCGCTTATCAGGAACTCTATGCGCTCTATCAGGCTCTACAGCAGGCCTTTGCTCTTTGCGGTCCGCCGCCGCTGGGAGGGTTGATGAAGGATCTCTTGCAGCTCAAAGCCGGTGCGCGCGGCCTCCGCTCCACCACCTGAACCAAGATGCAGGCCATTATCATATCCATTGGCGATGAATTGACCTTGGGCCAGATCCTGGATACCAATGCTGTCTGGTTGAGCGCGCAGCTGGCTGAGCAGGGGGTCACTATCGGTGCGCGTCTGACTGTGCCGGATGAGCGCGCCGCTATCGTGCAGGCCTTTCAGCAAGCCGCGGCCGCCGCGGAATTGGTCATTAGCAGCGGCGGATTGGGTCCGACCGCCGATGATTTGACCCGTCAGGCCCTGGCCGATCTCTTGGGGGCGCCCCTGGAGCTGGATGCGGCGGCCCTGGCGCAGATCGAGAGTTTCTTAGCGGCCAGCGCGCGCTCGCCGGCGCCCGCTAATCACATCCAGGCCCAGCGCCCGCACGGGGCTGAATGCCTGAGCAATCCTTGTGGCACAGCGCCGGGACTCAAGGCGCGCCTGGGTCAGACCTGGCTGATCGCTTTGCCGGGCGTGCCCTTGGAAATGCAGGCCATGTTTAGCAAACATGTGGTGCCGCTCCTTAAAAAGCCAGCCGCACCCGCTATGCTAACGGCCACCCTGCGGACTTTTGGCCTGGGCGAAGCCCGGCTGGCTGCAGAATTAGGGGCCTTGATGGCGCGCGATCGCAATCCCAAGCTGGGCTTGACTGTTGCCGCCGGGGTTGTTTCCATTTGCGTGCGCAGTCAGTCTCCCGATCTGGCCCTGGCTCAGGCCGCCCTGGATGATACCCTGGCTGAGATTCGCCGCCGGCTGGGCACCTGCGTCTATGGTACTGGGCAAACAACGCTGGCGGAGGCTGTCGGTCAGCTTTTAAGTGAGCGCGGCCGCACCCTGGTTACGGCTGAGAGTTGTACGGCCGGGCTATTGGGGAGCCTCTTAACGGAAATGCCTGGCGCCAGCGCCTATTATCTGGGGGGTTGGGTGGTTTATGCCAATGCCCTCAAGAGCAGCTTGTTGGGGGTGCCCGAGGCACTTTTGGAGCGGGAAGGCGCCGTCAGCCAAGCGGTCGCCTTGCGGCTGGCCAGCGGTGCCCTGGAGCGTAGCCGAGCCGATTACGCTCTGGCGCTGACCGGCATCGCCGGGCCCCAAGGCGGCACAGCCGCCAAGCCCCGGGGCACGGTCTGGATCGCTTTAGCCAGTCGGCAGGCCGGCGCCATCCAGACCACGGCGCAGCACTGCCTCTTTCCGGGCGCGCGCGGCCTGGTGCGCCAGCGCGCGGCGCAAACGGCGCTCAACATGCTGCGCCTGCATTTATTGGCCGGGCCCTAGCCGGGTTGCGCGGTCTTTGCCTCTTGATCCGCAGGCATTTGACCGGCGGTGGTCAAGCGCCAGCGCGGGCGTTTGATGAAGGGGCCGCCGTGAAAGGTCTGCTCGATTGCTTTTTTATTTTCGAGATAATTGAAGCAACTGCGCATGCAACCGGGCGAGCCGCCGATACCTAACCCGCCGGCGCCCCATTTCTGGATGTAGGCATGGCCTTCGATCAGATAGCCGGAGGGGGTCTCGGGCGATGTACGCCAAGTCCCGGTGGACATCGGCCAGCAGAAGCGGTAGGCGGCTTCTTCGGTGAGCTGCTGCTTAGTGACATCGAACTGGTAGCCGGGGAAGGCCTTGGCGATGAAGGGCGACAGGCGCGGATCACCACCATGGTAGCTGAGGGTGCATTTGCCCATATCCACATCGGCCCAGCGATAGGTTTTATCTTCAATCTGGATCTCGACGAATTTCTTCTCCTTGATATGCGGGATGGCGCCGGGGCAACCGCTGACGCAGTGCATATCCAGCTTGCAGATGCTGTTGGGCTCGGGGAGGGGATCCGGCTCCAGGTCCAGATCGGTGATGATGGCCGCCAGGCGCTGACGCGGCCCGAATTTCTTGGTGAGGAAGATCTTCGACCAGCCAATCTCGCCGATACCAGCGGCTACGCCGGCGATGCGGATAGCCAGGAAGACATCGGCGGCTACGCCACCGGGCCGCAACGGCTTGTTATCGGGCGCGGGCTTGGCCCAAGCCACGCCGGCCAGGAGGGGCACGGCCTCGAACCCGAAATCTTCGATGAAACAGGCCGTCTCATAGAGGGGCAGCTGCAGGAAGAAGGTATTCAACAAACCCGAATAATCGAAGTAAGTATAATTGGGCCAGTAAGTGCCTTCCTCGATCCCGCGCCAGCCGCCGCGCACGATGCGCCGGCCGACGACGATCACCGAGCGCGCCTCCGGAAAGATGCTCGCCGGATGCATGCGCGGCGGGGCATTCTGAAAGCGCTCGATATTGGCCACTCCAAAAAGGTCCAGCCCTCGTTCCAAGGCGAAGGCGCGGATCTCAGCTTTGCTGGGCTTATTCTTGAGCATGATGGCTCCTCATTTATATAAATTGATTTCGTTTTTGATGCTCCAGGCTTCCCTTTGACGGAAGGGAATCCGGAAACGGTTGCCGATGCGTTTGTTCTCTTCCAGGCAGACCAGGCAATTGCGGATGCAGATCGCCGCCAGCCGATCAGGCTTGCCGGCGGGATGCAGGCGGTTGGGTCGCGCGCCGTTTTTGCAATGGGCACACTTGGCATAATCGATGGTGGCTACCTGCATTTTTTTGCCGGCGATGACCAGCTCCTTGCTGGCGCCATAGGCCCCCAGGGGGCAGGTTTTTTGGCAGGCCGCGCTGCCCAGGCAGATCTGTTCCTGCCAGAGCGGATCAGGCTCCAGGACGGCATCGGTTAAGATCATTTGCAGGCGTTGGCGCGGCCCGTATTGCGGGGTAAGCAACACGCCGCAATAGCCTATTTCTCCCAGCCCGGCGCGCACGGCGGCATCATCGAAATCAAGCATGACATTGGGCGCCGGCTGGTTGGGCCGCACCTGGACCCCCATGGGAGGGACCTCCGGCGGCAGGTTCTGCAAGGGCACGGCTTCCCAGCCATTATCCTCGATGAACTCGGCCAGTTGAAAGGTGGCCAGAGCCAGGAAACGATCTTCCAACCAATCGCAGCCATATTGGGAATAGGTTTGGAAATTAGTGCCTTCCTCGACGCCGCGCAGCGTGCCGCGGGTGATGCGCCGCCCGATAAGGATCACGGATTTGGTTTCAGGAAAAATGGTGCAGGGATGTTTCTCCGGCGGCAGCTCAGCGAAGCGCTCAATATTGGCCACGCCCAGCATATCTACGCGAGCCTGCTTAGCAAAATTGGTGAGATCGGTCTTGGTTAACATAGGGCCTCCTATACTGGTTTATGGTTAAGGTTGCTGACAGGTTTTGCGCCCTCCTTGAGCGGCCGACCCTTGCGGATCAAGAGGCCGATGGCCTTGGAGGCCTGACGCATTTGCCGTAAAATATTTTGGCGGCGCTGGGCCTTGAATTGCGATTCAGGCAGAAAGGTGCCCAGGGCCGCCGGCACGGATTTCGTGCCCCAGATCGGGCAGGCAATGCCGGCGGTTTCGCCGGTAAAACGCACCGCCAAACCAGCCGTGCGAATGTGGGCGAGGGCCAGGCGCAATTGGCGGCGCGTAGCCACTTCCGGCCAGGCGCTCCCCGGCAAGGGGAGGCGCTCTAATATTTTTTTGCGCTCCGTCTCATAAGCCAGCAATAAGCGCCCCGTAGCCGATTGATAGGGGTTGGTTGGTAGTTGCGGGCCGGCGCTGGCAGCCATCATTTCGCCAATATTGATCTGGCTGAGGATGAAGCGCCGACCCTGGCGCAAGACCACCAGGATCACCGGTTGTTTGAGGGCTCGAGAAAGTTGGCGCATGATGGGCTCAGCCAGGATAACCAAATCCTGGCGGTAACCGCTGCCGGCGGCCAGGGCATAGGCCATCGGGCCCAAGATATAGCCCTTTTTGGGAGCCACCTGCTCCACATAGCCGGCGGCCATCAGAGTTTTGAGGATCCGTGCCGCCGTGGCCAGATGCAGTTGGGTGGCGGCGGCGATCTCACCTAACCCCGGCCCCTGGGCTTGGGCGATATATTCGAGGATGTTAACGGCCCTATGGAGCACTTGAATCATTTGCGTATTACGAAAATAAATTTCAATACGCGCTAATCTATGCGGGGGCCTCAGGAGTGTCAAGGCCTTTTTTGAGAGGGCTGCCCAGGCGGCGGCGCCGGGCCGCGCGCTGGCGCGCAGAACGCCTGGGGCGCCGCCGCGAGCTGCGCGGGGAGGAGGCCGGCTGGCAGCGGGGACGCTGGACCGACCGGGGCGGAATGCTGCTTCGGGCTGATTGCTTGGGCGCGCAGTTTAGCCGGCGAAAAAATAACCCTTCAGGCTTGCGGAGAGCAAGGGCCCGAGCTTCATCCGGCCGTACTCTTCATTTTTGGCTTGAATCCTGAAGGAGCAAGACTATATTGTCTCCTTGAGAATTCACCAGCGGTCCAGAGTAAGATACCAGCGCCATGAACCACCCGACGACACTGCTAACGCATGCCGCGGCCGCGAGCCTGGGCCTCTGGCTGCTCCTGCCCATTTGCGCGCCGGCCAATAATCTGCAGGTGCATAATGTCAGCTTCACCAACACTATCAAAGATGCCGGCTTCACCGAAATCTCTTTCGATTTGAGCTGGGAAAACTCCTGGCGCGCCAGCTGGACCGAAAATGAGACGGGCGCTGAGCCGCTCACGGTAACCAACTGGGATGCCGCCTGGGTTTTCGTGAAGTATCGTCTGCGGGATGGCGTCAACACCAACTGGCAACATGTTTACTTGGCCGCTGAGGGACATGTGGCGCCGGCCGGGATCATCCTCCAGCCCGGAGCAACCGCCGGCACCAATGTGGGGGTCCTTGTGTATCGCAGCGCTGATGGTCATGGGAAGCTGGAAATTCCCCGGCTGCGCCTGCGCTGGGATTATACCCTTTTCGGTCTCCAAGATACCAGTCCGCTAGATATCAGCGTGCAGGCCATCGAAATGGTTTATGTGCCAGCGGGGCCCTTTTATGTGGGCAGCGGTGGGGATGAAACGGGCAGTTTAACGGATGGAGCATGGGGCAGTGGTGCCGCTCTTCCCTTGCGCATCACCAGCGAAGCTGAGCTGGAGCTCAAACAAGAGGCCGGTTATCTCTGGGCGCGCGCACTGATCCAGGCGGGCACACTCTCCAATGCCTATCCCAAGGGCTATGCCTCTTTTTACTGTATGAAATATGAGCTCACCCAGGGGCAATATACCAAATATCTCAATCAATTGACGGCCGCCCAAGCCGCGCAGCGTTTTCCAGGCTATACCGGCACGGATCGTCAGACGATAGGCGGTTCTTGGCCGCAGTATACCAATGCGGCTCCCGAGCGCGTGGCTAACTTCGTGAACTGGCCGGATTTGGCCGCCTATCTGGCTTGGGCGGGATTGCGCCCCATGACCGAGCTGGAGTTCGAGAAAGCTTGTCGCGGGATCAAGCAACCCTTAGCGAATGAATATCCCTGGGGCGATACGACCTATATCAACCAGACTGGTCATATCGGCACTGATGGTAGTGGCACGGAAACAGCCGATCCCATCGACGCCAATTCGGGCGCGCTGGGTCCGGTGCGGGCTGGCATTTTTGCCCGGCCCGACTCGGATCGTATTCTATCTGGAGCCAGCTATTGGGGGATCATGCAATTGGGTGGAAATGTGAATGAGCGGGTCGTCAGCTTGGGCCAGGCTGGTTGGTCCTTCAGCGGCTCGCAGGGCGCCGGATTCCTGGGGGCAACGGGCCTGGCCCTCAATGAGGATTGGCCAGCCAACGATACGGCCGCTGGTTCCGGATTTCGGGGCGGCTCGTGGAGCGGATATGCGAATCAGCAAAGGACCTCTCACCGGGAACATGCGACTACCGCCAATATCACCAGGCATAAAGCCTATAGCGGCCGCGGGGTGCGCACGGCGCCGCCGGATTTCTGATTCCAGTCAGCCACCGGTTTGCTTGGCCGGCGCGGCTCTCGCCTACAGCTCGCCCAAGCCTTTCCTTGTTCCTCCCGGCCAGCTTTGTTAGATTAAAGGAGGAGCGAACATCTGCGGCGTCTGTGAGGGAGAGCTTTAATGGCGACACCGGCTATCAGCGTTATTATTCCGGCCTATAACCATGAACGCTATATTGCCCCGGCGATCGCCAGCGTCTTGGAGCAATCCGAGGGCGACCTGGAACTGATCGTGATAGATGATGGCTCCACCGACCACACCTGGGAGGTCATTCAAAGCATACAGGACTCGCGCCTGGTGCGGCGGCGGCAGACCAATCAGGACGCCTACAACACACTCAATCGTGGCCTGCATCTGGCGCGCGGGCGCTGGATTGCCATCCTCAATTCCGATGATCGTTATGCGCCGCAGCGTCTGGAGCGGCTGCGGGCTGAGCAGCAGGCTTCCGAGGCCGTCTGTCTTTTCAGCGATGTGCAGCCGATCGACGCCGCCGGCCGGGAGATCAACGCGCCCGATCATCCTTGGCAGCGTTGGCATCAGACCAATCGCCGCTACTATTTCGCCTGTGGCGATCTCTATCAGGCCTTTCTTAAGGGCAACCTGATGGCCACCAGTTCCAACTTGTTTCTGACGGCGGCGGCGGCGCGGCAGGTGGGCGATTTTTGTGCCCTGCGCTTTTTGCATGATTACGATTATATCTTCCGCATCTTACAGAGCTTCCCGGGGCGCGTGCGGTATCTGGCGGAGGAGAGGCTCTTATATTATCGGCTGCATAGCGCCAACACACTGCGCGAGGGCGCCATTCGCGCTCGGGAGCAGGATCAGGAGGTGATTCGGAAATATTTGCTGGCGGCCATGCCGGAAGCTGTGCGGCCTCTGGCCCAGGCGGGCACGGAGCGCTTGCTGGAACTGGAACGCGAATTATGCCGGGAACGTAACCGCCCGCCCGCCGCCGGCTATCTGGATCGTCTGCGCAACAGGCTAGCCGCTTGGATACCAATCCGCCTGCGCCGCCGCTTGGGGGGTGGGGCTTGAGCATCAACCAGCGGGGGAACGACCATGCCGGTTAGTGTTTTTTATGAAGTCGCCACCCTGGTGCGCGCGGTGGATGCCCGGGCGCCGGAGACGGATACGCTGACCATTGATTTCTTTGATACGCTGGTCGTTCGTCGTCTGGCCGATCCCGATCAGATCAAGATACCCGTAGCCCGCTTTCTGGCCGCGCGCGCCAGGCTGGCCGGCCTGAATTATGATTGGCAAACCTGTCTGCGGCTGCGAGCCGCAATAGAGCAGAGCCATCGCCAACGCAATGGGGCCCTGTATCCCGATCATGAGGCTTGCTATCCGGAATTCATGGAGGAAGTGCTGCGGCGCATTTTTGGGGAGCAGTTCAACAGCCGTTTACTGGAGGAAGTTACCGATTGGGAACTGCGTCTGGAACAAGCGGTCATCGTGCCGCGGGCCGCTTTGCTGGATCTGATCCGGCGCTGGCATGCGCAGGGCAAACGCATCTGGGTCATGACGGATATCTATCTGCCGACTACCCATATCCGGCGTCTGGCGGCGGCGGCGGGGGTGCTGGCCTATCTGGAAGGGATCGTATCTTCGGCCGATGAATGCCAGGCCAAGGCTTCCGGGGCGGGGTTCCGGCGCCTGCAGGCCAAGCTGCAACTGGATCCGGCGCGTTGGATGCATGTGGGCGACAATCCTGTTTCGGATGGCCTGCAGCCGGCCCGCCTGGGGATCAGGGCTTTGGTGCTGCGGGACGCCAGCGAGCAGCATCGCAAAACTATCTATCGTCGCTATGCCGCCGCCGCCGCGGCGCGACCCTTTTGGAAGGGCCGCTTGATGCAGCAATGGCTGCTGCCGTTGGAAGATGAAAATATCCGGCGCGATCCTCGCGCTGCTTTTGGTTATGATTTATTTGGGCCTTTAACGGGTGGCTTCATTCAGCATATCGCCGAGCGAGCCCAGGCGCTGGGTTTGCGTCGGCTCTATTTTTTTTCGCGGGAAGGCCAGATGCTCATGCGGGCTTGGCAGCGGGCGGTGCCCTGGTTTTTCCCGCATGGCGGCGCGCCGCAAGCTCGTTATCTATATGTGAGCCGCGTGGCCTTGGCGAGCGCCACCTGCGCCCACCGCGGGTTGACCCGCAGCGATGCCCCGTTGGCGCTTTTACCGGCCACCAACCGCGATATCCGCGATATTTTCCGCGTATTTGGCCTGAGCTTGAGAGACCTGCAGGATTTTTTGGCGCGCCACGCTTTGGCCGTGGATGCCCCTTTGAATCCGCTTTATGCCGGTTGGCGAGAGCAAAACTGGCGGCGCTTTGAAGCGCTTTTGCAGGACGCCTCCTTTCAGGCGGCCGTGCAACAGCAAACTCAAGCTCAAGGCCGCTTGGTCGAGCGTTATCTGGAACAGGAAGGTTTTTTTGAGCTGCCGACGGTGGGGGTGGTGGATATCGGCTGGTTGGGCACCATCCAGCGCTTTCTCGCCGAAGCCATTGCGCATCGCACGGATAAGCCGCATATCCACGGCTTCCTGCTCGGCTCCACCAGCGGCGCCGCCTTGCCCAGCATTGCCTGGAATCAGGTGGAAGGTTTCCTTTATGATCGTTCCCGTTCGAGCAGCACCGGCCGAGCCATTACCTATGCGCTCGATATCTTCGAGGAAGCTTTGCGGGCACCCCATGCCGGCGTGATGGGTTATGCTGAACAGGGCGGGCGGATTGAGCCTGTCCTGCAGGCGGAAACTGATCCTGAACGCCTGGGGGAAATCGAGCAGAACGCACACTATGCGCCCCTGCAGGAGGCCATCCCGCCAGCCGTGGAGCGTTATGCGGCAGCGGTGACCTGTCTGGGTTTAACGGCGGCGGATAATCGCCCCTGGCTGAATCATCTGGTGACCATGCGTCTGGCCTTTCCGCGCCGCGCCGAGATGCAAAGCTTGCAGGTCAAGCATCATGCCGATCAGTATAGCGCCGCGCGCCAGCCGCCCCTGCGCGCCAGGCTGGAGCTGCTGCGCCTCTGGGATTTGCCGCCCGCGCTGTTGCCTATCCCCGGATTGCGCCTGGCCTTTTATGCTTGGACGCTGGTGGGCTTGCCTTATGTGCAGCGGGCTGGCAATCTTATGCGAGGATTAAAAAACCAGGCGCGGAGGATTCTGCTGGGGCCGCCGCAAGCTGCGGGGGGCGTTCCAGATTAGCCTTGGAAGCTTTCCAAGGCACCTGTTATCCTGCTTGCAAGCGAGGAGTTGATGCAATTAACCAATCAAGGATTTGATGTGGCCGGGCATACGATCAGCCGCACTTGGCGGCTGGCACCGGTATATGCCTTGATTCCGCTGGGCCGGCGCGGTCGTGGTGGCGGCCCGGGTTGGTGGCTGTGCGCCTGGCTCTGGCTCTGGCATCGGTGGGGCGGGCAGCTTTGGCGCTGCGTGATGCGCTTTGAAACACAAGCCTTATGGATTTATGCCAGGCTGGCGCGCTGGCGCCGCCGGACCAACTGATGGCATGAAAAATATTTTTCTATTGCCCTGGTTTTTCGCGCGCGTCTGCTGGCGGCAAGGGCTGCATAAGGCGCTCCAAATGGCCTTGGCCCAAATCAAATCTTGGCTGGGGCAGACCAACGATAGATTCCCACGCCGGTCGCCTTCCAATGCCGCCGCCTATGTGCACTTGCTCAAGTGCCGGCCCCTGATCTCCATCGTCATGCCGGTCTATAATTCCTGCTGGCTGGCTGAGGCCGTGGAGAGCGTGCGGCGCCAAAGCTATGCGGACTGGGAACTGCTCCTGGTGGATGACGCCTCGGATAATCCTCTGACGTTGCAGGTGTTGCAATCCCTTGCCGCGGAGCGGCGCGTAAAGCTCTTACGTCAGGCGCGCCAGGGGGGCATCAGCGCCGCTACTAACGCTGCTCTGGCTGTGGCGACCGGCGATTATGTGGCCTTCATGGATCATGATGATCTCTTGCATCATGATGCCCTGGCCCTGTTTGTGCGGGCCCTGAACGCTGGCTATGAAGCGGATGTCTTTTATACGGATGAAGAGCGCCTGGATATGCAGCAGCGTATCGTGAACAGTGTGCGCAAATGCGAGGTATCCCTGGATCTGCTCTTATCCGGCAATCTGGTGGGCCATTTATGCATCATCCGGCGTGCGGCCCTCAGCCGGCTGGGCCCCTTGAACTCAGCCTATGACGGTGCTCAGGATCATGATCTGGTTCTGCGCGCGCTGGAACAGGGCCTGCGCTTTCAGCATTTGCCCCTTTTGCTTTATGGTTGGCGGCAGCATGGTCAATCTTTCTCCGCCGATATACGCTCCGCCGGCCAAGCCTGGCCGCGGGCCTATCTCAGTGGTAAGGCCGTGATAGAGGACTATCTGCGCCGCCAGGCCATAGCGGCGCAAGTCACCGATGATGCTTTCCCCTGGTATCGGATTCGCTATCCTCTGCCTGACCCGCCGGTGGAGGTGGCTATCATCGTGCCTTTCAAGGATCAGCCGGAGCGCTTGCAGACCCTTTTGGATAGCATGGCTCGGACAAGCTATGCGCCTTACCGCCTGTTTCTGGTGAATAACCGCTCAGTGGCAGCTGAGACTCACGCCTATCTGGAGCGGTTGCGCGCCGATCCGCGCCTGACCCTGCTGGATTTCGACGAGCCTTTCAATTATTCGCGTTTACATAACGAGGTGGTCAAGAAAATCCCCAACGAAATCCTGCTCTTTCTGAATAACGATATGGAGATCATCCAGTCCGATTGGCTGGAAGCCATGTTGGAACATATCCATCGCCCGGGCGTGGGCGCGGTGGGCTGCAGATTGATCGGGCCCCGGCGTACCCTCCAGCATGCCGGCCTGGCTTTTAATCCCAGCGTGTTCAGCTGCGTGGCGCAGGTGGATGCGGCTGATGATTTTCTGGCGCGCGTCCAGCGCGAAGTCTCAGGTGTGACCGCCGCCTGCATGTTGATTCGCAAGTCGGCCTTTGAAGAGGTGGGGGGATTCGATGAGCTGCATTTTCCAATCGGCTTTTCAGATGCTGATCTCTGCCTGCGCCTGCGGCGCTCCGGCTACAAAATCATCTATACGCCCTTCGCCGAGCTGCTGCATGCTGCATCGGCTACGCGCGGGCTGCAGGATGAAAACTACGAGATCACCACTCTCTTTCAGCGTTATATCGGGCCGACGCCCCTGAACGATCCTCATTATCCCACCCAATTCCTGCGCAGCTGATCGCTAAGAGAGGCCTGGCTGACCGGCAGATTGTCCTTGATTTCAGATGGCGCTCCGCTTATGTTCCCTGGCTGGTTTAGCGGGTGCTGGCTTAGGAGGGCTCTCGGCATCCGCGCCAGGATGGGGAGAGCAGAACAATGCAGCGCCAAGCCAAGCGTCTCAAAGCTAAAACAGGCTCCCGCAAGGGGTCCCGCACCGGGCCGCCCCAAGGTTGCCGCGCCCAAGCTATGCAGGCGCTTTTCGGCGAGAATGTTTTCAGCCTCAAAACCATGCGCCATTATCTTTCGGCCCAGGCATATCGGGCCTTGTTGGCCGCTTTTGGCCGGGGTGGCAGCTTGGAGCGGCGCCAGGCTGATGAAGTGGCCGCGGCCATGAAAACCTGGGCTCTGGAAAAAGGCGCCACCCATTTTACCCATTGGTTCCAGCCTCTCACCGGGGCCACTGCCGAAAAGCATGAGGCTTTTATCATGCCCGATCGTGAAGGCGGAGCCATCCTGCATTTTTCCGGAGCCGATCTCATTCGCGGCGAATCGGACGCCTCCAACTTTCCTTCCGGCGGGTTGCGGGCGACCTTCGAAGCCCGCGGCTACACGGCCTGGGATCCGACCAGCCCGGCCTTTATCAAGGAAAGCGCCCAAGGCGCCACGCTGTGCATCCCCACCATCTTTTGCGGTTATCATGGCGAGGCGCTCGATAAAAAAACGCCTCTGCTGCGTTCCCTGGATGCGCTCTCCCGGCAGGTTTGCCGGCTGGGAAAACTGTTCGGCCTGGTCGAAAAGGGTCGGCCGATCTATGCCACGCTGGGGGCGGAACAGGAATATTTTTTGATCGATAAAAAACTGCATGCGCAGCGCCTGGACCTCTTGCAGACCGGGCGGACTTTATTTGGGCGCAAGCCGGCTAAACATCAACAGATGGAGGATCATTATTTTGGAGCGATCAAGCCACGCGTCATGGCCTTCATGTGTGAATTGGATCGCACCCTCTGGCGTTTGGGGGTGCCAGCCAAGACCCGCCACAATGAGGCCTGCCCGGGGCAATTTGAAATCGCGCCGGTTTATGAGGAAATCAATCTGGCGGTTGATCATAATATGTTGCTGATGGAAGTCTTGCATGAGACAGCCGCCAAGCATGGTTTTGCCTGCCT
This sequence comes from uncultured Verrucomicrobiota bacterium, assembly GCA_964475165.1. Taxonomy (GTDB): domain Bacteria; phylum Verrucomicrobiota; class Kiritimatiellia; order JAAZAB01; family JAAZAB01; genus CAYUHK01. Next base: position 22,342 of record CAYYVN010000010.1, read on the forward strand.
GCTGCATGAAAAACCCTTCGCTGGGGTCAGCGGTTCCGGCAAGCATAATAATTGGTCAATCGTGGGGCCGGATGGTAAGAACTGGCTGGCTCCCGGGGATAATCCTCATGAGAATGCCAAATTCCTGATCATGATCGGTGCGCTTATGCAGGCGGTGGATCGGCGCGCCAATGTCTTGCGCGCCACAGTGGCTACGGCCGGCAATGATCATCGCCTGGGCGCCAATGAAGCGCCACCGGCGATCATCTCCATCTTCCTGGGCGAACAATTGACCGATATCATTACACAGCTAGAGCAGGGGGCCCCTCAGCACTCCAAGAAGGCCGGCCTGCTCCAGGTGGGTCTTTCGGCTCTGCCCAATCTCCCTCGTGATGCCACCGATCGCAATCGCACTTCGCCCTTTGCTTTTACGGGCAATAAGTTTGAGTTTCGCGCGGTGGGCGCCAGCCAGAGCTGCGCGGGATCAAATGTGGCTTTGAATATTATCGTGGCCGAAGCTTTGGATGATATTTGCACCCGGCTGGAGAAGGCGGTGGCCGCCGGCCAGGATTTCCATGAAGCTCTGCAGGCCCTGCTGCGGGATATCGTTAAAAAACATAAACGGATTATTTTTAATGGCGATAACTATTCAGCCGCCTGGCGCCAGGAAGCCGCGCGGCGCGGGTTACCCAATGTGCCGACAACGCCCCAAGCTTTAGGGGCTTTCATTGAGCCGGATGTGATAGCTTTGTTTGCCAAATATGGGGTCTTGTCCGAACGCGAGCTGCGCTCGCGCTACGAGGTCTACCTGGATATCTATCATAAAACTGTGACCATCGAAGCTGAATGTGCCTTGACGATCGCCAGAACCCTGATCGTGCCGGCGGCGCTCCATTACGAAGGCCAACTGGCCCGCACCCTCAAGGATCTGATGAGCCTCAAGCTGGCGCCACCGCCCGCCCAGCAAAAACTGCTGGCCGCGCTGATGGCCGCCACGGAGCTGCTCTTACAACGTCTGGAGCAGCTGGAAGCGGTCTTGGCCCGGCCGCGGCCGAGCGCCGCGTTGCGGGCCTTAGCGGCCTTGCGCGAAGTGGTTGACCAGCTGGAAGGCCTCTTGCCGGATCAGCAATGGCCGCTGCCCTCCTATGCCGAGATGCTCTTTATGCTCTGAAGCTCGGGAGGTGCTTGGCCGGCTGCGTCACCCCGGAGCACTGAGCGCGCGCCGGGCCAGCTTGGCTTAATCTTCTGTTGCCAGAAAAGGATTGCTGCGGAGCTCAGTGGCGAGTGTGCTGGAAGGGCCGTGCCCCGGATAGAGACGTGTGGCCGGCGGCAGGCGCCTTAATTTTTTCAGGGATTGATTTAAGAGCCGACCATTGCCCCCGGGCAGATCGGTGCGCCCCACTGAGCCTCGGAATAAAGTATCTCCGGTGAAAAGAATGGCTGCCGTCGCAAAATGATAGCATAGCCCACCGGGTGAGTGGCCCGGGGTGGTGATGATCTGGCAGGTTAAATCGGCGGCGCTCCAGAGTGTATCATCCTGAATCAAGTGGGCGGCGGTCGGCGGCCGTTGGGGTACGGCATAATAGGGCGGGATTTGATTGGTGGCCGCAAAGGCCCAGCGGTAATCGGCGGCATGCATGAGGTAGGGCGCCGGGTGATGTCGCTGGAGGGCGGCGAGGGCGCTGAGGTGATCGGCATGGCCATGCGTGAGCAGATAGGCGGCCACGGTGAGTTGCTTGGCTGCGAGCGCTTCCTGGAGCATGGCGGCATCGGCCCCGGGATCCAGTACCAGCGCTTGGCGTTGCGCGCCCCAGATCAGATAGCAGTTGACTTGGAACGGCCCCACTTCAATACATTTAATGGATGGCATAGACTTCAAGCTGCCTTATTTTGCGGGCGTGGTCAAGCCGCATAAAAGCTTGAAGGCTTACTTGGTAATCGCTATCTTGCAATCCGCTATGCCAGCATGTTGGCCGAGGGGATAAGCACGCCCCCCGTTCAGCGGCTCAGGCGGATAACGAATGGATTAACGGCCCTTAAGCGCAGCGCTGCGCGTTCCCGTGGGTGCTAAGCGTTTCGATTGTTGAGTTCAAAATATCTACTGCACTCCGCTTGAGGGGAGCGCGCGGGAGACTCACATTAAAAGATTATGCCTGCATCGGTTAAAAATCATTCCATTGAAACACCACCCCAGATCGCTGGCTATGAGGTCCTGAATAAGCTTGGGCAGGGGGGCACCTCTTCGGTCTGGAAAGCCCGCCAAGTATCCTTGGGGCGCATGGTGGTGATCAAGGTGCTTTCCGAGCATCTGGTGCATGACCCAGACGATATTCAGCTTTTCAAACGCGAGGCCATGATTGCCGCCGGCCTGAAGCATCCCGGTATAGTGCAAGTGCATGACTTCGGGCGTTATCAATCCGGCTATTATTTCATCATGGAATATATTTCCGGCTACAGTGTCGGAGACTGGCTGCGGCGCAAGGGCAAGTTGGATGAGGTTAATGCACTGATCATCGCCCATTGTGTGGGCGATGCACTGCAGCATTCCTGGGAGCAGGCCACGGTTATCCATTGCGATATCAAACCCGATAACATCATGGTGGATGGCGATGGCACGATTAAAGTCACCGATCTGGGGCTGGCCCAAATGGTTAGTTCGATGACTCCGGCGACTTCGGCGGACCAGGAAATCTATCTGATGGGAACGCCTAATTATATGTCGCCGGAACAGGCCCGCGGAGAAAAGAACCTCGATTGCCGCACGGATATCTATGCCTTAGGCGCCACCCTGCACCATATCCTTAGCGGTCGTTTGCCTTTTGGAACAGGCGATCCGCAAACGATCATTGCGCGCCAGTTGCACGAAGTCCTTCCCAATCCGTGCACATTGAATCCGCTGATCTCCGCTGGCTGCGGGCAATTGATCATGAAAATGTTGGCCAAAAATGTCACGGAACGCTATCAAAATTGGCCCGAAACCCTGGCCGAGATCGTGCGTTTGGAAAAGGAAGCTTTGCGGGCTCAAGCCCGAGCAACATCGCCCAGCGCCGGGGGTGTAGAGCGTTCCTCTTTAACCATCCCCTTGCAGGTGTTTGATGAGCAAGCAGTTTCCGGCACGGCAGCGCCAGCATCGTCTGCGCCGGCGGCGCGTGGACGCGCTTGTCCCCATTGTGGCAGAAGCATTGGCACGCAAGCTGCCTTTTGCCAACATTGCGGTAAAGCCATTGTCGCTGCTGCCTCCCAGCCGGCCGGGGCCACTCAAAAGCGTAAAATAAAACTGAAGGCGCCGCCGCCCTCGTCGGAAGCCGTTCCGCCAGCCTCGGCAGTTTTACCCAAGCCTTCGCCCTTGCCCAAGCACTCGTTCGGGCAGCTGCTTTGGTCGGCCCTGAAAACCTTGCTTTCCCTGGCCTTACTGGTGCTCTTGAGCATCTATGCCTATCAGAAGCTGGTTAAAGGGCGGGATATCATGGTACCGGCGCGGGTCTGGTTCGCCAAACAGGCTTGGCCGGCCTGGCGCCAGTTGCCAGAGCAAAATGCACAGTGGCTGAAAAATAAGGGTGGCTGGTTGGATAACAGCCGCCAATGGATAGCTGACCGGCTGGAGCGCCGCGCGACCCCTCCGCAGGAATCCTCGCCCGAGGAATAGCTTGGAGCTGGCGCAGGTTAGGGGCTTACCAGGCCCGGCCATGCGGCAGCGGCGTCAGTTCAAAAAACTTTGCCAGGGTCTGGGCGATATCAAATAAACCCTGGCGCACTCCCAGGTTTTGCCCCATCTCTTGCGGACGGTAGGCCAGCAGCGGCACATATTCCCGTGTGTGATCGGTGCCGCCAAAAGTGGGATCATTGCCATGATCGGCACTGATGATCAAAAGGTCGCCTGGTTGCAGCCTGGGCAGCAGCTGCTCGAAGAAGCTATCGGTGGCGGCCAGGGCCCTGGCATAGCCGGCGGCATCGCGCCGGTGACCATAGAGCATATCGAAATCTATGAAGTTAGCGAAGATCAAGCCCGTCGCTGAAGCTTGCATCAGTTTTTTGATCTGGGCTTGCGCGGCTTGATTATTGGGCGCAGGGTGCAGCTGCGTAATGCCGCGCTGCGCGAAAATATCCCCGATTTTCCCCACGGCATGCACCGCCTGGCCGGATTCGATCAGGCGATCGAGCAGGGTCGCTTGCGGCGGCGGGTAGGAATAATCGCGCCGATTTTCCGTGCGTTGGAAGGCGCCCGGCTGGCCTCGGAAAGGCCGCGCGATGACCCGCCCTACCGGATAGCGGTCACAGAGCCGGCGCGCGATTTCACAAGCCCCATAGAGCTCGCTGAGAGGGATGATCTCTTCGTGAGCCGCGATCTGCAGCACGGAATCGGCACTGGTATAAACGATCCAAGCGCCTTCGGCCATATGGCGCGCTCCGAGTTCCTCGATGATGGCTGTGCCGCTAGCGGCCCGGTTACCGATCAGGGCGCGACCGGTTTGCGCTTCCAAAGCTGCCACCAAGTCAGAGGGAAAGGCGGGTGGGCCGGCGGGGAAAAGATGAAAGCCCTGCTCCAGCAGCAAGCCGGCGATTTCCCAATGCCCGCTGGTGGTATCCTTGCCGCGCGATAAGGGGCGCAAGGCACCAAAGCTGGCCAGGGGGCGCGCGGCTGGCGGCACACCAGCGATGCTGGCTGAGCCGGGCAACAGGGCGGGGATATTGCCCAAGCCCAGCTTCTGGAGGGTAGGCAATTTTAAGCCGTTGACGGCCTGCGCCGTGTGCGCGAGGGTATTGGCGCCGCTATCATGATATGCGGCGGCATCCGGCGCGGCGCCGATGCCGACGGAATCCAATATGATCAAGAGCGCTCTCATGGGCCGGTGGTGACGATACTGACCGCCGCGCTGGTGCCGATGCGGGTGGCGCCGGCGCGGATAAAAGCCAGGGCTTGGGCGGCACTGCGGATGCCCCCGCTGGCCTTAAGACCCATACGGGAGGCGAGCGTCCGCCGCATCAAGCGGATATCGGCCAGGCGAGCTCCGCCCTTGAATCCGGTGGAGGTTTTTGCAAAACGCGCTCCCGCCGCCTGGAGCAATTGACAGGCGGTGACTTTTTCGCTGTTGGTCAGTAGGCCTGTTTCGATGATGACTTTCACCGGGCGCCCTTGGGCGGCGCGGACGACAGCGCGAATATCCTTTTCAACATAAGCAAGGTCACGCTCCTTGAGAGCACCGATAGCCATGACCATATCGAGTTCCTCAGCGCCCAGCCGAATGGCTTGGGCGGCTTCCCAGGCTTTAGCGGATGTTGTGCTGGCGCCTAACGGAAAACCAATCACTGTGATCGCCTTGACTGATGTTCCGGCCAAGGCCGCGCTCGCCAGCGCTAAGCGCATCGGCAGTACGCAGACGCCGGCAAACCCATAATGGCAAGCCTCGCGACAGAGTTGTTCTATTTGCGCAGCGCGCGCGTCCGCTTGCAGGAGTGTATGTTCCAGGTGGGCCGCCAGGGTCTGGCCCGGCTGGGTGATGGCGGGGAAGGGCGGCTCCTTTTTTTTCATGCTCAGCCTGATCTGAGGGGAGAGGTGGATCATCCACCAATCTGTTGAAGATCATGATAATCTTTTCCGGCTCGCAAGGCAATTCAAAAAGCCGCGCCCCCAAAATGCCATTGCCAGGGCTGATCCCCAGCGCTACACTGACGGCAAAGATCGGAGTGCTGATGGATATTGCTCTCAGAATTGATGTGGATACTTTCCGGGGCACACGGGATGGTGTGCCGGCTTTGTGTCGTCTGCTGGCCAAATTTGAGGCGCGCGCCACCTTCTTTTTTTCCGTGGGACCCGACAACATGGGGCGCCATCTCTGGCGTTTGCTGCGCCCCAGGTTTATGCTGAAAATGCTACGCAGCCAAGCAGCCAGTCTGTATGGCTGGGATATTTTGCTTAAGGGCACTTTGTGGCCCGGCCCCATCATCAGTCGGTATTTCAAGCAGCAAATCCTGGCCGCCGCCGCCGCGGGGCATGAAATCGGTCTGCATGCCTGGGACCATCACGCCTGGCAGGCTCATGTGGCCAGCTGGCCGGCTCGCGAGCTAAACTATCAGCTCCAACGCGGGCTAGAGGCTCTGGCTGAGATCGTTCCGCCGACCTGCTCGGCCGCCCCCGGGTGGCGATGCACTGAGAGTGCCCTCTTGGCGAAGGAAGGCTGGCCTTTCGCTTTCAACAGCGATTGTCGGGGGCACTCGCTCTTCCGGCCGGTGGTCAAGGGGCAAGTCCTCAGCCAACCGCAGGTGCCTGTTTCCTTACCCACTTATGATGAAGCCATCGGGCGGGGTGGCGTCACCCCGACCAATTACAATGCTTTTCTCCTGAAACGCATTGCCGCACAATCTTTCAATGTCTTGACGATTCATGCGGAGGTGGAGGGTATTCGGCACCGGCAAATGTTTCACGATTTTCTGGCACAGGCTCAGGCCCAGGGCCATAAGCTGGTGGCCTTGGGCCACATCCTGCCGGCCAGCCCGGTTATGGCTCGCGGCGCCGTGGTGCGCGGCCATGTTGCCGGGCGCGAGGGCTGGGTGAGTGTGCACTCGCCGCTAACAGATGAGGCGCAGCAAGGCAACCATGCTCAAAGCATATCTTAAAAATGGTTTCATAATAGGCAGCCTGATGGTGGGGTTTGGCCTGGCCAGTGGCGGGGAGGAGGCAAGGATGGCAGAGAAATCTAAACCGGTGGTGCGCCCAGCTATGGGCGCCGGACGCTGGTTCCCTGACAACCCGGCGCTGCTGAAAAAAATGCTGGCTGAGTTCCTGGATGAGGCGCCGGGGACCTCGCTCAGCGGGCGGGTGGTCAGCGCTATTGCACCCCATGCCGGCTATCAATATTCGGGTAAAGTGGCGGGGCATGTTTTTCGCGTCTTACGCGATCAGGCTCAGCAAGGATTGGCGCCGGAGACGGTGGTTATCCTGGGGCTCAGTCATCGCCAGAGCTTCACGGGCGTGGCCCTGATGGATGGCGCGGCCCTGGCCACTCCTCTGGGGGCGGCGCCCCTGGATCAGGCCGCCGCCGATTTTCTGATCCAACATAGCTCTCGGATCCGTTTTGATTACGCTTGGCATCGTGGAGAACATTCAGCGGAAAACCAGGTGCCCTTCGTGCAGGCGGCTTTACCGCAAGCAGGCTTGGTTATCGGGCTGATCGGCGATCATCAAGCGCGCACGCTGGAGGAACTCACCGCGGCCCTGGTGGCCTTGGCGCACACCAAAAAAATACTGGTTATCGCCAGCTCGGATATGTTGCACTCGGCTAACTATGATCTGGTGACCGAAACTGATCAGCGGAGCCTGCGCGCTGTGACGGCTTTACAATCTAAGGAGCTGTTGCAAGCTTGGAGTTTTCAACATCAGACCTTCTGTGGTTTAGCGGCGGTGTTGGTGGCGCTGGAGTTTGCGAAAGCCCAGGGTTGCCCGGCTGGCCAGGTGCTCCTCTACCGGAATAGCGGCGATTATTTCCCGGAAAGCCGCGGTCAATGGGTGGTGGGCTATGGCGCGGTGGTCTTCGCCCTTCCATAAGACCAGCCGTCCTTTGATAGCGCCACGCCAGCGGGGAAAGCAGCTCGCATCCGGCAGATGCCTCAGCCCTTAACGCAAATCAGCGGCATCACCTGGGCGATGGGGCGGGCCAGGCCAGCTTGGTGGGTGGCTGCGATCACGGCGCCGATATCTTTATAAGCGCCGGGCGCTTCTTCGGCCGCGCCGCGCAGGGAGCGCGTTCTAATCAGGATATTTCCACGGGCCAGTTTGCTGATCACCTCTTTGCCATGCCATTGTTTGGTGGCTTGAGTGCGGCTCATTTTGCGGCCAGCACCATGGCAGGCTGAACTGAAGGAAAGCGTCGCGTTTTCTGCCTGGCCCAAAAGGATGTAGGAAGCCGTACCCATGGTGCCGCCGATCAGCACTGGCTGACCCAGGCTTCGTAAATCAGCCGGCAAATCCGCATGGCCCGGGCCATAGGCCCGCGTGGCGCCCTTGCGGTGGACATAAAGGGTTTGAGCAACATTATCCACCAGATGCGTTTCCTGATTGCAGGTGTTATGCGAAACATCGTAAAGGAGTGGCAGTTCCGCCAGCTTGAACATCTTTTGGAATGTTTGGCGCACCAGATGGGATAAAATCTGGCGATTGGCCAGGGCGCAATTGCTGGCGGCGCGCATGGCGCCCAGATAGGCTTGACCAGCGGCAGAATTGATTGGCGCGCAGGCCAGCTCGCGATCGAGCAGGGGAATCTTATGCTGACGCGCCGCCTGCACCATGGAGCGTGAAAACTCGGTGGCCACCTGGTGCCCGAGCCCGCGCGAACCGCAGTGCAGGCTGATGACGACTTCATCCACACGCAGATTCAGTTCGGCCGCCGCGGCCTCATCGTAAATAGCTGTGATTTGCTGCACTTCCAGATAATGATTGCCGGAACCCAGCGTGCCCATTTGGGCGCGCTGCCGGCGCCGGGCCAGATCCGAAATCTGCGCGGGATCGGCGCCGACCATTTCACCCTGGTGTTCGATGCGGCCCAAGTCAGCGGCCACTCCGTAGCCGCGCCGCACGGCCCAGCGGGCGCCAGCGCTGAGCATGGCATCCATTTCTTTTTGATCGAGGCGTAAATCGCCGGTGCTGCCCACGCCGGCGGGTATCTGGGCGAAGAGTTGATTGGCCAGTTGTTCTTGCTGGGACGCTATTTCATCGGCCGGCAAACCGGTCAGCAAGGTGCGCACGCCGCAGGATATGTCGAAGCCTACGCCGCCGGCAGAAACCACCCCGCCGCGTTCGGCGTCGAAGGCGGCCACCCCACCAATGGGGAATCCATAGCCCCAGTGAGCATCGGGCATGCAATAGGCTGCGGTCGCAATGCCCGGCAAGGCAGCCACACGGCTGATCTGTTCCAGGACATTATCATCCATCTCCTTGATCAGGTCTTCCGAGGCATAGAAGATGGCCGGAACGCGCATGGGCCCCCGTGGTGGATAGAGCCATTGGCATTGGCCTTGTTGTTGCAGGAGTGAGCTATCCATTTGGTTATCCTGGTTATGATTTTAATCAGCATAACATACTACACTCAAGCTGGCAATAATTTTAAGGCTCAATCTGTGCGCGGTGGTCGCGGAAGGCTGGATGGCCGGTGGCGGCGCTGTGCTTTGAGGATTGACAGCCATGGTCTAAAAGGACAAAGTCGCTGCGTTTTATCTGGGACTGAGGCGCAGCATGAAAATCGGCATTGCATGCGGTGGAACCGGCGGCCATATT
>CAYYVN010000010.1:31598-60386 GCA_964475165.1 uncultured Verrucomicrobiota bacterium
CCCTGGCTTGGCAACCGCCACAGCTTTGCGTCAACAGGGGCACGAGGTTGTTCTCTGGCTGACCGGCAAAGATATTGAGCAGACAGCTCTGGCAGGCTGGGATGGGCCGGTGGAGAGAGTATCTTTCGGCGGCTTGGCACCGCTCCTTTCCTGGCGCCATCTGGTCGTTGTCTGGCAGTTAGGCCAAGCCGTGCGCCGCTGCCGGGCTGCCTTGCGCCGCCAGCGGGTGCAGGTTTTATTGGCCATGGGCAGTTATGCTTCCGTGGCTCCGGTCTGGGCGGCGCGTTCTCTGCGCATCCCGGTAGTGCTGCATGAAGCCAATGTGATTCCCGGCCGGGCGGTGCGTTGGTTGAGCCGCTGGGCGGCGGCTGTGGCCATCGGGTTTGCTGAAACGCGTAGCCATTTGCATCATCCGCGCCTGGTGCTGACGGGCATGCCTTCCCGCCCGCCGGATAGCCAAGCGCCGGGTGAGGGCGCGGTGCCCTGGCATCAGCTGGCGGCCGACTGTTTCACAGTGCTGGTGATGGGTGGCAGCCGCGGGGCCCGGCATTTGAATGCATGTGCTTCCGTCGCCATGGCCAACCTGCATCGGCAAGGCCATAAAGTGCAGGTGATTCATCTGAGCGGATTGGCTGAGGAGCAAGCCATCCGCGCCTACTATCTCCAGGCTGGGGTGCGCCACCTGGTTTGCGGTTTTCTCCATGATATGCCACAAGCTTATCGGCGCGCCGCGCTGGCCGTCTGCCGCGCGGGAGCGGCTACCTGTGCGGAACTGGCGGCCTACGCTGTGCCGGCCTTACTGGTTCCTTATCCCCGGGCCACCCATCAACATCAATTGGCCAATGCGCGGGCTGTGGCTGCGGCTGGCGCCGCTGATCTTCGCCTGGAAGCCGAGCTGGATAGCGCCTGGCTGACCAACTACCTGGCTCGTCAACTGGCCGAGGCTGATCGTCTGGCAGGTATGCGGCAAGCGGCGCGGCGGCGCCATCAGGGGCAGGCCGCCGAGTCCTTGGCCGCTTTAGTCTTAGCGGTGGGGAATGGTCGTTAGAGGCCTCTACTTATGAAGGATGGCAGATCAGAAATGCTTGCGGAAAGGAAGCGGGCTGAACAATTTTTGAGCCGCGGCCAGGGGCGAGTACATTTAATGGGTATATGCGGCGTGGGTATGGCCGGCCTGGCTTTTCATCTGCAACAACGTGGGTTTCAGGTCACGGGCTGCGATGCTGCTTGCGGGGGGCTGGGCCGTTGGTTGGCTCAAGCAGGCATCCCCGTGCTCCCCGGGCATGATCCGGCTCATGTGGCTGGCATGGAAGCTATCATTCGCAGTACCGCTGTGCGCCCAGATCATCCGGAAATCAGGGCCGCCCTCCAAGCGGGTCAGCCAATTTTTCGGCGGGGCCTTATGTTGGCGGCTATGCTGGCGACGGAGCGTTCGGTGGCCGTCAGCGGCACGCATGGTAAAACGACGGTGGCGACCATGCTCGTGCATCTCCTGAGGCAAAGCGGCTTAAAGCCGGCTTTTTGTATCGGCGGGTTGCCCTTGCCGGGCGGTCAGGGCGTGGCCGGTGCGGGCGAGATCATGGTGGCGGAGGCTGATGAGAGCGATGGCACCTTGGCGGCCTACGCGCCGGATGTGGCGGTGATCACCAATATCGAATTTGATCATGCCGAGCATTTTAAGGATCTGGCGGCCTTGCGCGAGTGCTTCGCCAGTTTGCTCAACGGCACCAAGAGCCGTGTGATCTTCTGCGCCGCTGATCCCGTGGCGCGGGAGCTGTGTCAGGGGCATCCGCGCGCGGTTTCCTATGGCTGGGATAGGGCGGCCACCTGGCAGGCCGTGGATCTGGAGGCCGCCGAAATGTCGATGACCTTTGGGGTGTTGCGCGCCGGCCGCGAGTTGGGCCGTATCCGCCTGCCGGTGCCCGGGCGCCACAACATCCTGAATGCCTTAGCGGCTTGTGCGGCGGCCGCGGAATGGGGTGTTACCTGGGAAGTCATGGCGGCTGCTTGGGAAACTTTTCAACCCGCGCGCCGGCGTTTCGAACGGATCAAGGTTGCCGACGATGTGCAGGTTATTTCCGATTATGCCCATCATCCAACGGAAATTGCGGCGGTGTTGGCCAGCTGTCGGCAGCTGCGCCGAGCACGGTGGCGGGCTGTTTTTCAGCCGCATCGCTTCACGCGTACTCTGGCGCTAGGCCCCGATTTTGCCCGTGTTTTTGAGGACCTGGATGAACTGATTTTAACGCCGGTATATGCCGCCGCTGAGCCGGTTTTAGCGGGAGGAACCTCCTGGGATTTATATGCGCATATCAGACAAGCCGCGCGCATCAAGGTGCAGATGGCTTCCTCCTTGCAACAGGCCTGGCAATATCTGCGCCGCAATCTCTTGGCGGGCGATGGCTTGCTGATCCTCGGCGCCGGTGATGTGGAACGGATAGCTGCTTGGGCACAAAGAGATCTCCAGGAATATGGTTTGGCGGCCTTAAATCCCATTCCCGCTTGGCAGACGGCCCTGGCGCGCTTGGATTTGCGCGCCACAGCTTGGCGCACTCAAGAGCCTTTGGCTAGCAAGACAACCTTGCAAGTTGGCGGCGCGGCTGATATTTTCATGGAAATCGCTTCCGTGGCGGATCTGGCCTGTGTGTTGCAGTGGGCGGCCGCCGAAGGAGTGCCCTGGACGATGCTCGGCGCGGGCAGCAATGCCTTGATCAGTGATCTGGGAGTGCGGGGATTAGTCATCCGCCTGAGCGGCTCGATCTTGGGTGGAGTGCAGGCCGCAGGTCCGGCGCGCATAATCGCTGGGGCCGGCGCGCCCCTGACGACTTTACTGAACTGGATGGCGGAGCAGGGGCGTGCCGGGCTGGAATTTTTAGCCGGCATACCCGGTACGCTGGGCGGTGCGCTGCGTATGAATGCCGGCGCCTGGGGGCGCGAGATTGGCGAACTGGTGGAGTGGGTGCATTGCCTGGATAGCGCCGGCAGGGAGCAGGTCCTGGGCAAAAACGAACTTGATTTTGGCTATCGGCAATGCCCCTCTTTGGCGGGGCGGATCATCTTGGCCGCCGCTTTGGCGAGCGGGCCGGATGAAGCCTCAGCGGTGCGTGAGCGCATCGCCGCCTACCTGCAGCGGCGGGCCGGTATGCCAGCTGGGCGTTCGGCTGGCTCGGTGTTTCGCAATCCGCCCGGAGACTTTGCCGGCCGTTTATTGGAGCAGGCGGGTGGTCAGGATTACCGGGTGGGCGGAGCGCGGGTCTGCGCCCGGCATGCCAACGTGATCGTTACCGGCCGCGGCGCGACGGCTTCGGATGTAAGCGCCTTATTGGAACGGCTGCGCGCCGCGGTGCAAGGGCGATGGGGCGTAGCGTTACAGAAAGAAATTGTGTGCTTTGAATAAGATGTCTGGGCAACATATTGCTGTTTTGATGGGCGGCTTTTCCAGCGAGCGAGAAGTTTCTTTGCGGTCAGGCGCGGCGGTAGCGCAGGGCTTGCGCCAAAAAGGATACCGGGTGAGCACGGTGGATGTCAGCGCTCCACGCCTGAGCTTGCCGCCCGGAGTGGACGTGGCTTTCATTGCTCTGCATGGTGAGTTCGGCGAAGACGGACAGGTGCAGGCACTGCTGCAGCAAGAGGGCGTGCCTTATACCGGCTCCGGCCCGGCGGCGGCCCGGCTGGCTTTTGATAAGGTGCTCACTAAAAAAAGACTGCAGCAACAAGGCATTGCCACGGCTGAGTTTGCAGTGCTGCAGCGGGCGGAGCGCTGTCCATTGCCCTGGCCAGTGGTGGTGAAGCCGGTGCGCCAGGGATCCAGTTTTGGCGTGCATTGTGTGCGCACAACGGCGGAATGGGATCTGGCTTTAGAGGATGCGCTCAGTTACAATGGGGAAGTGATCGTTGAGCCATTCATTGATGGTAAGGAATTGACCGTCGGCTTGATTGATGAAGAGGTGTTGCCGGTGATTGAAATCTGCGCTCCGGATAATAACTATGATTATCGAGCCAAATATACTCAAGGCCTAACTAAATATCTGGTGCCGGCGCCTTTGGATGCCCAGCAGACGGCCCGCTGCCAGCTCCTGGCCCGGCAAACCTATCAGGCCCTGGGCGCGCGCGGCATGGGGCGAGTGGATCTGCGCCTGGCGGCGGATAATTCCTTCTATGTCCTGGAATTAAATACGATCCCCGGTTTCACCGAAACCAGTCTTTTACCCAAGGCGGCCCTGGCGGCCGGCTATTCTTTTGTGAACTTATGCCAACGCCTGGTGGAGTTGGCCAGCTTGGATGAAGGGCACCGGCCGCGGCATTGATTAGCAGGCACATTATGTGGAAACATCGTAAGCATAGATCAGGCGGGCGGCGGACGGGCGTTAAGCAGCGCCGCTCGGACCGCTTATGGGTGCGCTCGCGCCCGGCGACGAAGTCCAAAATCCCCTGGCGTTGGGTGGGGCGCGCGCTGATGATCCTGCTCGGTTTATTATCGGTGCTGGTTATTTTAGGCCTGGGCGCTCTTTACCTGGAGCGGATACTTTTGCGCGAGAACAGCTTGTTTGCTATCCGGGATTGTCAGATCGAATGTACGGGCGAAGCCCTCACGCCAAAATTGATTGAGGAATACGCGGAGCTATCCGGGTGCACTAATCTTTTTGCCCTGAACATTGCGACGCAGCGTGCTTCTCTGCTGCAAAAAGTGCCCCGCGTTAAATCGGTGGAGATTGCTCGGCGTTTGCCGGACGGTTTGCAGATCAAAGTGCGCGAACGCATTTCCCTGGCGCGCCTGGAGATGAGAGGGTATTACATGACCGTCGATCGCGAGGGTTATGTTTTGGGCTCCGCCCCTTCCGGCGCGCGGCATTTGCCGGTGATCAGCGGTCATGGCATGCCCGGTATGCGTCCCGGCAGTCACCTGGCGGGGACGCCCATCATGAATGCTCTGGAGGTGTTTGATGTGTGCGAAACAACGCCGCTGCGTGATCAATTCAAAGTAATCCGCATCAGCGTTCGGCGCCCGGAAGCCCTGGAATTAACTTTGGAGCATGGCGTGCGCGTGGCGCTGTCTTGGCAGCAGATGGGCACGCAAAGCTCGCTTTCCCGGGAGCATTTAGAGCGCAAGCTGGGGCGTTTGGCGGAAATCTTGAAAACGGCCGCCGCGCGCGACAAGCGCGTGGCGAGCATTGATATGACGCTGGAGAATAATTTTCCGATGCCGGAATATTATTAGGATTTCAGGGGCCGATAAGGAACGCCGCGCAAGCCCGTTCCAGGAAAGGATCAAGCTATGGCAGTGACGCCCATGGTGGCGCTGGAAATCGGAACTTCCAAGGTGTGTGCCCTGGTGGGTGAGGCCCGGGAGGATGGCAATATCATGGTCACCGGCCTGGGGCAATGCCCCTCGCTGGGAGTGCGCAAGGGTCTCTTGGTGGATTTAGAGAAAGTTGAGGCCTGCGTGCGCTCCGCCATCCAGGGTGCCGAGCAGAGCGGGGCGGTGGAAATTCGTCAGGTGTATCTGACGTTGTCTGGCAGCCATATTCAAAGCGTGGTTAATCCTGGCAGCGTGCCGGTTTACAATAGCCAACGTGGCATTACCCAGCAGGATATAGAGGAAGTGATCAATATCGCCAAGGCGATTAATCTGCCTCATGATACCGAGATTTTGCACACTATTCCCCAAGCCTATAGTGTGGATGGTCAGGCGGGGATCATCAATCCCGAAGGCATGCAGGGCAGCAAATTATCCCTGGATATGCTGGTGGTGTATTGTGCTCGCCAGCTGCTGAATAATGCCGTAAAAGCGGTCCAGAATGTCGGCCTGGAAATCATGGACGTAGCCTTCAGCGGCTTATGTTCGGCCCTGGCGCTGCTGACGCCCGAGCAGAAGGAATGCGGGGTGGCTCTCTTGGATCTCGGCGCCGGTACCACCAGCTATGTGGTCTATACCCGCGGGACGCTGGCCGCCGCCGGTGTCTTAGCCGTGGGCAGTGATCATATCATGAACGATATTGCGCTTGGGTTCGGCGTTTCGCTCAAGCGCTCTGAGCTCTTGAAGCGCGAATCCGGCTCTGCCTTGCTGGATCCTTCCGTGCATTTTCAGCAAATAGGCGTGCCTCCGGAATTGGGGTTTGCTGCCTGTTCCGTGGCGGTTGCGGATTTGAACGCGGTCATCAACGCCCGCGTGGATGAAACGCTGCAAATGCTCCGGCAGGAATTTGAGAAAAAGAATCTGATGCACCAACTGGGGGCCGGCATTGTGCTGGCCGGCGGCGGCGCCTGTCTGCGCGGTTTGGAAACCTTGGTTGAGCGTGTTTTCGAAATGCCCTGTGTCATTGGCAAGCCTCGTAATTTCAGCGGGGTCTCCACGGTGCACGAAGGCCCCGCCTATGCGGCCTTGCTGGGTATGCTGCGCTATGCGCTCCAGAGCGGGTATCAGGCGGAGGAAGTAGTCTCGTTGAGCGGTTTGTTCCGGCGTTGGTTTGGCCGGCGGGAGTAAATTTGCGGTGAAAGAACCAGCCACACATCCATCCAGTTGCCGGACTTTGATCGTGGGTCTGGGCAATGGCGGCTGCCGGGCCGTAGCCGCCATGGCGCCCGCTTGGGCGGAAGGCCCGGCGCTGGTGGGCGTAAATACCGAAACGCATGCCGATGTGCCCGGGATGCGTTATGTGACGATTGGCGCCCCGGTGATGAAGGGCCTGGGCAGCGGTGGAGACCCGCGCGTGGGGCGCCGTGCGGCCGAGGCGGATGTGGAAGCGCTGCGCGCGCTATGCCGGGATGTGGATCTGATGTTTCTGGTGGTGGGTTTGGGCGGCGGTACCGGCACCGGGGCGGCGCCCCTGTTGGCCGCGGAAGCCAGCAAAGCGGGCGTGTTGACCTTGTGTTTTGCCATGCTGCCTTTTGAATTCGAGGGGCCCCGCCGTATGGAGCATGCCCGCCGCGGGCTGCAAGCCCTCAGAGAAGCGGCCGATGGTGTCATCTGTCTGCCCAATCAGCGGCTTTTGACCATGGTAGCCGATCGCACCAACGTAGCTGAAACCTTTCGGGCTGCCGATCAAATGCTATCCTGTGGTGTGCAGGCCTTATGGCGTGTGCTCAGTAGTCGAGGGCTTATCAACCTGGATTTTGCTGATTTACGGCGCCTGCTACAACAGAGCTCCGCTCATTGCGTTTTCGGCTGTGCTGAAGGAGTGGGCCCCAAAAAAATCTCTGCGGCTCTGCAGGCCATTCGTAAGGATCCTTTATTGCAACAAGGAGAAGTATTGGCTCAGGCCTCGAAATACATCGTCAGCATCATCGGCGGCACCGATTTAACCTTGCAGGATGTTGATCAGCTCATGCGCGGGCTCAAGGAGCTCGGCCGGCCGGATGCTCTGGCCATGGCGGGAGTGAGTTGCGAGGCCGCCTGGCAGGACAAAGTCTTTATCACTATTTTAGCGGCTGAGCCGGCGCCTCTCTCTGATATGCAGGGGCCGGCGGCTGCGCGTCAGCCTTCCGGGACCTCCGCGGCGGCGGCGGAGACGGCCCGCTCATCACAGGCTGGCAAACTTACCCAGCCGACCCTCTTCGATGGTCTGGATAAAGGCCGTTTCAAGGATGTGGGTCCGACGATAGTTGAGGGCAGCAACTTGGATATACCCACCTTTATCCGCCGGGGCATCATGATTCAGAAAATACGGGATAGCAACTGATTTCCAGCCTATGCAATTGACCATTATCGTCCCGGCCCATAATGAGGAAGCGCGGCTGCCGCGCATGCTGGATGTTTATCTGCCCTATTTTATCGGGCTTTATCAAGACAGGGTGGAGTTGTTGATTGTGGTCAATGGTTCCACGGATCGCACGGCGGCGCTGGCCGCGGATTATGCGGCGCGTCATCGGCAGGTCCAGGCGCTGGTTGAGCCCCGCCCGATTGGCAAGGGCGGCGCCATCATGCTAGGGCTGGCGCGCGCGCGGGGCGCGCTGATTGGTTATGTGGATGCCGATGGGGCCACGCCGCCGGAAGCCTTCCAGCAACTGGTGGAGAATATCGGCGCCGCGGGAGCCATCTTTGCTTCGCGTTGGTGTGAGGGGGCGCAGGTCAGTCCGCGTCAACCCTGGTCGCGGCGGGTGGCCTCGCGTATTTTTAATTGGCTGGTCAACATCATGTTCGCCCACCATTTCCAGTTGCGTATTTCTGATACGCAGTGTGGGGCCAAGCTGCTGAGTCGTGCCGCGGCCCAGAGCGTTTTACCGCATTTGGGCATTACGCGTTGGGCCTTTGATGTGGATTTGCTGTTTCAACTGCAACGCGCCGGGTTCCCCATCATAGAGATTCCCACGGTGTGGCGCGATGTTTCCGGATCGCGCCTGCGAGTGGTACGGGCTTCGCTGGAAATGCTGCTGGCCATGATTCGTTTGCGCCTGATCTATTCGCCCTTACAAGGGGTCGTCAAACTGTATGATTTTATGTTGGCTCCCTGGATACACCCCACAAGGAAAGATGATGAAGCTACAGTATAAAACAGCCTTGGTGACCGGCGCGGCGGTGCGCATCGGGCGTGCTCTCTCAGAAACCCTGGCCGCGGCCGGCTATCGGGTGGTGATTCATTATCACCGTTCCGAAGGTCAGGCCCGGGCCCTGGTTGCCAGTTTACAGCGCCGCGGAGCGGCGGCCTGGATGGTGGGCGGTGATTTAACTCGCGCGGGAGCTTGCGAACGGGTGATGGAACGAGCCTGGCGGCTGACGGGTGGGGTGGATATCCTGATCAACAATGCCGCCGTTTTTCAAGCGCAGCCTTGGGCGGCGGTCTCGGATGCTGCCTGGCGCGCGGAATGGGCGATCAACCTGGCAGCTCCTTTACGCCTGATGCATGCCTTGACTTGCCGTGCCCGGCGCGGCAAAATCATCAACTTGCTGGATAGCCGTCTGGGCGCCGGGCGGGCGAATACCGTGCCTTACACGCTCTCCAAAAAGATGCTGGCGGAGTTGACTGTGCTGGCCGCCAAGGAATTGGCGCCGGCTTTTACGGTCAACGCCGTGGCGCCGGGGGCGGTGCTGGCCGCGGATCGTCAGGGCGGGGTGCGCCATAAAGCGGGGCGCTTTCCGCTCGGGCGCCGACCCACGCTGGAGGATGTGGCGCAGGCGGTGGTTTTTCTGCTGCGCAGCGCGGCGATTACCGGCCAGATTATATGTGTGGATGGCGGGCAGCATTTGCTGGGGAGCAGCCTGTGAAAGATCATATTGAGCTAAGGCGTTTAAGGCTGGATTGCCTGATTGGCGTGGAACCAGCTGAGCGTCAACAGCCCCAGCCGATCATTTTGGATATTAAATTGTATGGCGATTGGGGGCCTGCGGCGCGCGGCGATAATCTGGCGGCAGCCGTGGATTATGCTGAGCTGCACCAGCGTATTGTGGCCCTGGTTCAAAACAGTAAGTTTCATTTATTGGAGGCTTTGGCCCAGGCGGTGGCGGAGGTGGTCCTGGCGGAAAAGCGCGTGACGGCGGTGGAGGTTGTCATCGAAAAACCAGCGGCCTTGGCTGGTTTGGGCAGCGTCGCCGTGGCCCTGCAGCGCCAGCGCCCTTGAGGTGGTGAACCATGTATAAACCGGTATCTTCATCAGTTGACTTTCCGGCCCTGGAACGGGAGGTGTTGCAGGCTTGGCAGCACGGGCAGGTTTTCGAGAAATCCCTGCGATTATCGGATCGCGAAATGGTGTTTTATGATGGGCCGCCTTTCCCGACGGGGGCGCCTCATTTGGGAACCATGTGCGTCACCATTCTTAAGGATGCCTTGCCGCGTTACTTCACCATGGCGGGGTTTTCGGTGCCGCGCCGCTGGGGCTGGGATTGTCATGGGCTGCCCATCGAAAATGCCGTGGAAAGAGAGTTGGGTCTCAAGAATAAAGCGGCTATCGAAAAAACGCTGGGGGTGGCGGCTTTCAACCGGGCCTGTCGGCAGCTGGTCTCGGATTGCAATGTGGCTTGGGAAACTTACATTCATAAAATCGGGCGCTGGGTGGATTATCACCAGGCCTATCGCACCATGGATACGCCTTACATGGAATCGGTGCTCTGGGTTTTCAAGGCCTGTTATGAAAAAGGGCTGATTTATAAGGACTACCGCGTCACACCCTATTGTTATCGCTGCGAAACAGCGCTCTCCTTTGCTGATATCCGCTTGGATGATGCCACGCGGCCGCGCCAGGATCCCGAAGTGGTCGTGGGCTTTAAGGCGGCCGATACCATTGCCGGCAAGCCCACCTGGTATCTGGCTTGGACCACGACTCCCTGGACCTTGACGGCCAACCTGGCGCTGGCGATTGGCGCTGAGCATCGTTATGTGGCGGTGGAGCATGCGGATCAGATTTTTGTGCTGGCCGAAGCCCTGCTGCCTCTCTGGGCCACGAAACTTTTTGGCGGTCAGCCGCGCGTGGTGCAGACCTTAGCGGGAACAGACTTGGTGGGTCGCAGCTACAAGCCCGTCTTTCCTCATTACGAGGGTATGAGCGCCGAGGGTTATTTCCGGATTCTGGCGGCGGATTTTGTCACCCTGCATGATGGGGTGGGCATCGTCCATTGCGCTCCGGCTTTTGGCGAGGATGACTACTGGCTTTGTAAAAAACATGCTTTAGGCGTGCGCAATCCGGTGGATGCCCAAGGGCGTTTCGGCGCTGAGATCCCCGAGTGGCAAGGGCGTAATGTGCATGAGGCCAATAAGGATATTGTGCGCTGGCTCAAAACCCAGGGGGGGCTTTTTTATCAGGGCACGCTGCAACATAACTATCCGCATTGCTGGCGCTGTCAGACGCCGGTGATTTATCGTGCCATGGATGCTTGGTATTTTGCGGTGGATAAAATCAAGGAGCGTCTCCTGGCCCGCAACGACGATATCAACTGGGTGCCCGCGCATGTCAAGCAGGGGCGTTTTGGCAAATGGTTGGCCGGGGCGCGGGATTGGAACATCTCGCGTTCCCGTTATTGGGGTACGCCCATTCCCGTCTGGGAATGCGAGGCTCCGCAATGCGGCGCGCGGCGCATCATCGGTTCTCTGGCCGAAATGACCGCCTTCGCCGGTCAGCCTGTTGGCGACCTGCACAAGGAGTTTCTGGATGAGATCCAGCCGGCTTGCAGCGTCTGCGGGGCCCGTCTGCGGCGCGTGCCGGAAGTGCTCGATTGCTGGTTTGAATCAGCCGCCATGCCTTACGGGCAATGTCATTACCCCTTCGAGAATAAGGCCTGGTTCGAAGCGCATTTTCCGGCCGATTTCATCGTGGAGTATCCCGGCCAGATTCGTGGCTGGTTTTATTATTTGCATGTGCTGGCGGTGGCCTTATTTGATCGGGCCGCTTTCAAGAACTGTCTCGTCCACGGCACGCTGCTCGCCGAGGATGGCTTAAAGATTTCCAAATCCAAAAAGAACTTCACCGATCCCATGGAGCTTATGGATCGCTACGGGGCCGATGCCTTGCGTCTCTATTTGCTGGGCTCACCGGCGGTGGTCATGGAAGACCTGAATTTCAAGAATGCCGGCGTTCGCGATCAAGTGAAGCAGGTCTTGCTGCCGATCTGGAACTCCTACGCCTTCTTTGTTACCTATGCCAATATCGATGGCTATAGCGGATCCCCGGGCACGCTCCCCAAGGTGTCGCATCCGTTGGATCGCTGGATCTTAGCGGTTTTACATCAGACGGCCAGCAAGGTTACGCGGGCCTATGATACTTTTTATCTTAATCAGAGCGTAGCGCCCATAGTCGAATTCATCGAAGCGCTGACCAACTGGTATATTCGTCAGTCGCGAGAGCGTTTCTGGGGTGGCGGCTTAACGCCCGATAAGCGCCAAGCCTATGACACTCTTTATTATGTATTGGTGACCCTCATGCAGCTCATCGCTCCGGCGGCGCCCTTTATCGCCGATTGGATTTATCGTCAATTAACCGGTGCCGAATCGGTGCATCTGACGCGCTGGCCAGTCATTCCCGACGCCTATCAATCCGAGGAATTGATCGCCGAGAATAAGCTGGCGCAAACGATAGTTTCTTTGGGCCTGGCCCTGCGGCAGCGGGCTGGCATTCGTGTGCGTCAGCCACTGCCGCGCCTGGCAGTGGCTTTGCCGCCCGCCTTTGCGGCGCACCTGCTGGAGCCTCAAATCCCCATTATTATGAACGAATTGAATGTTAAGCAGGTGACCTTGCTGGATGATCCCGCCGAGCTGGCTACCTTACGCATTCTGCCCCAAGCGCAGATTTTGGGTCCCAAATGGGGATCGGATGTGCAGGCTATTATTGCGGCAGCCAAGGCTGGGCAGGTCCGCGCGGAAGGTGAGCGCTTCTTGGTATTCGAGGGCGACCGGCAGTGGATGCTTGAGCGGTCGGAAGTGAAAATCATGTATGAAGGCCGCGCCGGCGCTGAGGTCGCCGCGGAGCATGGCATCCTGGTGGCTCTGGATCAAACGCTGACGGATGAACTGCGTGAGGAGGGGGTGGCCAACGAATTGAATCGCCTCATCCAGGATTTACGCAAAAAAGCCGCTTACGCGGTCAGCGACCGCATCCAACTCCAGCTGGATGGTCCTTTGAGTCAATCATGGAAAGAGCATCTGGCCCGTTTGGCCTTGGCGGATTTGCTTGCGGCTGTGCCGGAGCCGGCTGATGCTGCCACGCAAGCGACGATTGCCGGCCGTGATTTTCAGCTCCGCATCAAGCGCCGGATAGTTTAAGGCTCGGCGCCAGCGCGGTCTGGAGGGCCAAAAAATAAAGAGCGCATGGTTGACACCCCCCATAATACTTGCTACCTTCAGCGCTTTTTATTGAGGTTTTCCTGGGCGGGCCGGCGCCACCAGGAAAGATTGGTTGCCAGATTAAAAACATCCAATTTTGCGAGGTGGATCATGGCAAAAAAGAAAAAAGTGGCCGTTGCTCGCCGGAAACCAGTCAAGCTCAAGGCTAAAGCCAATGCGCCCAGACGCTCGCGCGCTAAGGAGCGTCGTCCAGCCGCCGCTTCGGCACCCACGCTCACCCCTCCCAAAATCAGGATTCCCAAGAAACATCAGCCGCTCTACCATGCGCTGGTGAACCTGCGCGAACGGATTACCCGCCAGATCAGTTTTTTAGCGACAGATAATCTGCAGCGTAATCCCGATGATGCCGAGGTCAACTTTCGTTCGGAGGAGCAGGGCACCGATAATTTCGATCGCGATTTCGCGCTCAACCGTGTCAGCATGGGTCAGGACATTCTCTTGGAGATAGATGAGGCTCTCAATCGGATTCAGATGGGATCCTACGGGATTTGCGAAGACTGCGGGCGAGCCATTGAGCAGGCGCGCATGGACGCTTTGCCTTATTCTCGTATGTGCGTGAGGTGTCAATCCAAATCGGAATCAGGTCGTCGCTATCAGCGCTCTCTGGACTCGGGGGAGATTTTTCCTAATCAAGATAAAGCGCTGGCGGATAGTGGTGCTGACGACGATTAGTCTTGATGGCGGCGCGCCGTTGGCTTCCTCGCTTCGTCGAGCCCGGTGCTCGGCGCCCAGGCCGCATTGAGCTGCATCAGGATGACGGGTCCAGAGCCAGCCGGCCTTGGTGGAGCTTCCCGCTCAAGGACTTAAAGCATGGCTACTCTTATTATCGGGCTGGGGATCGCCTTGCTGGATCAGGCGGCCAAAGTGGCCGTTCGCCAGTGGCTGCCACTGGGCGTTGTGCGCCCGGTAGTGGATGGTTTTTTTAATCTGACGCATGTGCGCAATACGGGCGCGGTCTGGGGGATCTTTCAGTCTCAAAATGGCTGGCTGGTATTGGTCTCGCTATCGATCTTACTGCTCATCGCCATTTTTTATCGCCGGCTGGTGGATCACTATGGCATTCATCGCCTGGCTATGGGTCTGATGGTAGGTGGTATTATAGGCAATCTGATGGACCGCATCCTGTTGGGCTGGGTGGTTGATTTCCTTGATTTTCATTGGCGGACTTATCATTGGCCGGCTTTTAATATCGCCGATGCTGCCATTTGCCTGGGGGTTATTATTTATCTGCTATCTTCCGGGCGGCGCCAGCGGGAACTAGCCGCCCTGGCGGCCAGGCAAGCGGCGCCGGAAAGATAATCCTTGGCCATGGCACCCCAAGCTTTTTTTCTGGTTGGCCCCACGGCGGTGGGCAAATCGGCTGTGGCGCATTGGTTGGCCGAACGGCATGGCTATGAGATTCTCTCGGCCGACTCGATGCAGGTCTATCGCGGATTAGATATCGGCACGGCCAAGCCGGCCCTCTGCGAGCGCCGGCAATTCAATTATTGGGGATTGGACCTGGTCGCTTGGCAGGAGCCTTTCAGTGTGGGCGAGTATCATGCGGCCGCCTTGCGCGCCGTGGCTTCAGCCGCGGCGGCTCAAAAGCATCTCTTGGTGGTGGGTGGCACGGGGCTCTATATCAATAGCTTGCTGCATGGTCTGGCTCCGCGGCCGCCACGCAACGCTGCTCTGCGCGCGCGCGCGGAGCGGCTCCTGGCAACCCAGGGGATCGAAGCTTTACAGGCCTGGCTGGTTCGCTTGGATCAAGCGCGCTATCAGGCGCTGGCCGATCAGCGTAATCCGCGGCGCTTGATCCGCGCCCTCGAAGTGGCCACGGCCGGCCGCGCCGTGGACGCCAAAACCTGGCCGCGCGCTTCCCAGGCTCCCCGTATTCCGGGTTTAAGCTTGCCGCCCGCCGAGCTGCATGCGGCCATTGAGCGGCGCGTGCACCAGATGTATGCCGCCGGTTTAGTGGAGGAAGTCCGTGAGTTGGGCCGACAGGGCTTGGCGGCCGCGCCCACCGCGGCGCGGGCCATTGGCTATGCCGAGGTCCTGGCCTATCTGGAGGGCCAGTGCACGCGCGCGGAGGCTATAGCCGCTACGATCGGGCGTACCCGCCGCCTGGCCAAGCGACAGTTGACTTGGTTTCGGCATCAGGCCAATGTGGAGTGGTTGCAGGGTTCCGCGCAACAGCCGCTGGCTGAGCGTGCGCAGGCCGTGCTGGCTTATTGGCGCCAACACGGGCCCACGCCCATAGCTCAGGCTTCAGCAGAGTTGACTTCAGGGGAGTGAATTTATAAGCTGCCTTTCAAAGAGACACTTCTTGGCCGGCGCCGAGGAGCGCTTGAGGGATCGGAGAGCAGGCTATCATGAGCAATATCCATGCGACAGCCTTGGTGCATGCCGGTGCGGAGCTCGGCGCGCAGGTCAGCATTGGCCCTTATGCGGTCATTGAAGACAAAGTACAAATCGGTGCTGGCACGGTCATCGGACCCCACGTTAATATCCACCGCTATACAACCATCGGCCCGCATTGCCGCATCCATGCGCACGCTGTCTTGGGCGATTGGCCGCAGGATATCGCCTTTGACCCGCAAACCGAAAGCTATCTGCGCATTGGCGCCCATTGCTTGATTCGCGAGGGGGTGACCATCCATCGCGGCACGCAACCCGGCACAGCCACGGTCGTTGGTCAGCATTGTTACCTGATGGTTAATAGTCACTTGGCTCATAATGTTAAGCTGGGCGATTATGTGATCCTGGTTAACGGGGCCCTGTTGGCCGGCTATGCCGAAGTGGGCGATCGTGCTTTCATCAGTGGCAATTGTCTGGTGCATCAGTTTTGCCGGATCGGTCAAATGGCTATGCTCACCGGCGGCTCGGTCTACAATAAAGATGTGCCGCCCTTTTGCAAAACGGATGAGCAGGCTAACACCGTGGTGGGTTTGAATGTGGTCGGACTGCGCCGCGCCGGTGTTAGTCTGGCCGAGCGCCAGGCCATTAAAAAGGCTTTCCACCTTCTGTATCGTTCCGGGCTGAATGTTTCCCAAGCTGTCCAGCGCATCAAGCAGGAATGCCCGCCGGGCCTGGCGCAAGAGTTCAGGGCTTTCATCGAATCTTCTCAGCGGGGCATTTGCCGCGGACCGCGCGGATCGCGGCCGAACGCGCAGACCGATGCCGCGGACTGAGCTTCCGGGCGCCACCATCTCTTCGGGCCAGCGTAAAAATACGCTGCCCCTCAAACCTCCCAGATCGGCATTATCCAGTCTTTCCCAACTGGCTCCGCTGATGGCGTTGCGCCGCCCAGACCCAGCTAGAGGAGCGGCGTCAGCAGGTGACAGAAGTTTTCCAGCAGGCGGCGGCCGGCAGGACGGGCTTGCCAGGCGGCCAGTGTCAGCTCCTGACTATGGGCGATATCCGCCAGGATAATGCGTTTGAGGGCATTGATGAATGGGGCATCAAAGACGACCAGATTGGTCTCATAATTCAAGCGTAGACTGCGCATATCCAGATTGGCGCTGCCGATCAAGGCCAGCTTATCATCCATCAACAAGGCCTTGGCATGCATGAAGGGCGGCTGGCGTTCAAAAATACGAATACCGCCGGCGAGCATTTCCGCATACAAAGCCTGGCTGGCCAGGCCGGCATAAAAGTGATTGTTGTGCCGGGGCACCACCAGGCGCACATCGACGCCGCGCGCGGCGGCGGCGCGCAAGGCGCGCCGAATTTCCGATGGCGGCACGAAGTAGGGGGTCACCACCAGCAGTTGGCGGCGGGCGGAAATCAGACATTCAAAAAAGATATTCAACATATTTTCCATTTCGTCCGTCGTCGGCCCGCCATTCACCAGGCGGGCTTGAGCGCTGCCCACCGCCGGCGTACGCGGAAAATAGGCTGCTTGCAGCAGGATGGCCGGATTTTCATTGGTCATGAAGTGCCAGTCGCTTAAGAAAGAATATTGGAGCTCTTGCACGATTGGTCCGCGGACAGCGAAATGATAATCACGGATGGCTGGCTGGCCGGCCCGGGTGGTGTTTTCGGCGCGCAGATTGATTCCGCCGAAAAAAGCGTGCTGGCCATCTATGACCATGATTTTACGGTGATTGCGCAGGTTAAATTGGAGCTGGCGTTTGAGAGCATTGGCCTGAGTCCACCCGCTAATATGCAGATTGGGCACACGCCGATAGCGGGCAAAGAGGCGGCTGATAACCGCGCCGGTTGATCCGAAACGATCAAATAGAATCCGCACCTTGACGCCGGTCCGCGCTTTCGCGGCGAGCAAGTCCAGGAATTGCCGGCCAATATTGTCATGGCCGATAATGAAAGTTTGCAGGTGGATATGGTGCTGGGCTTTACTCAGTGCGGCCAGCATCAGGGGAAAGGCTTCATCGCCGTCGAGCAGCGCGCTGATTTGGTTGCCGCCTAAGAGGGGGTGTTCCGGCAGTAAACGGTCCATGGTATGGTTGATGGCGCGCGCCGCCGGATCCTCCGGAGCGGCCGCCAATGACTCGTGAACGGTTCGCCAGTAGGCCATGGGGCGCGCTTCGTTTTCCAAGGCTTGCCGCTGCGCCAGGAAGCGATGATCGGCGCGCTGTTTACGCCAGACCTTGCGGGGCATACGATTGATCCCAAACATCAGGTAGAGCAGCGCGCCGATGACCGGGAATGACCAAGCCACAAAAATCCATAAGAGGGTGGAAGCCGGCTCGCGCCGGTTATGCAGGCAGTGCAGGCTGACCATTAAAAAGAGCGTCAGGTGTAAGGCCAGATCAAGCCAGAGCCAGAAGCGGGGCGTCAAAATTTCTATTAGGGGCATGGCGCCTGATGATCTTGCGGCCCGCGGCGTTTCAGGGCAGGAAGACACCTTTTTTTAATTTTTGCGGCAGATAAGTTTCCAACACAAAATTCAAGCCATGTTTGGCAAAAGCCTGCTGTTCGATGCGCACGCCCAAGGCGATCATCTGCTGGAGCGCGGCCTGCCATTCCTTGTGATGCTTGATGAAAGGATCGTTTTTGAGGGCATCGCGGGCGCGTTTGATATCGACGGCGTCCAAGGGATGCGTGGCGTCTTCCAGGTCATAATCCTTAATATCTTGGGGGGTGACGCCGAGATAATGGGCCTGGGGCACGCAGAAAAAGCGGTTGATATGCGCCGCTTGACCGGAGCCGACCTTGAGCGTGCGGTAGATGTTGCAGTAGCCGTAGGGGTCTCCATCCGTGAAGGCTAGCACCGGCAGGCGTTGGTCATCGGCCAGGCGCCGGATAAAACGCCGGCAAGCCCTGGTGGGCACACCGCTCATGGAAATGAGGATACAGCGCGCGGTTTCGTAATAGCGATGATGCACCAAGCGCTGGAAGAGCGAGGCGGTTTCGATCGCTAAAATAAATTTGGCCTTGGTCTCAAAACGGAGATGCTCCACTTGGGAGGGAATGCTCCAGGCGCCGCTGCCGAGCTTGGAGCAGTCGATGCGGATTGCCTGCTGCGTGCCGGGTTGGCGATCAATGACCACCAGTGGGCCGGTCACCTCGCCGCCGCGCTCCTCGGGGATATAGCCGAGCTGTTCGCGGTTGATGGCCAGCATGGCTTCGATATCATCCAGCAAGGCATCGCTTTCGGGTTGCGCCTCGAAGCGGCATTCACCCCAGCCCTTGCTGTTGTAGTAGATCTCGCGTTTGCCGGCGATATCGTTTTTATCGAGCAGATCCCGCTTGGTGGTAGCCATGAGCCGCATGGATTGGGCGAAGGTTTTGATCGTATTATAGGAAAGCGTGCGCGTGGCGGTTTTGTTGAGCATCTCGAAATGGCCCTTGCGCGGATCATACTTAACATTGCTCAGTGAGCGGATCGGGAAGCGCATTTTAGGCTGCGTATTTTTCTTGATGATATCGCGGTGGATGGCGCTGGCTACGGAGACGATTTGCTGGGAGGCTGCGCGTCGCGAAACCAGCATGGGCGTGTTGCCGGAAGGCTTTGGCTTGGTTTTGCTCATGGATCCTCTTCCTATTTTGGTGGGCGGCCCTTTGTTTCCAAATGGGTGCGTTCCAGCCGGCGTTTGAGCCGGCTCACGATGGCCTTTTCCTGACGATCATTCAAGGCGAGTATCTGCCGCAAGCCCAGGGCCAGATGGGGCAGATAGAGTTCGATATAATTTTTTTTGCGTTCCATTTCCGCCTGGCGACGACGGCGGCTCAAGTGCACGGCCAGCCGACGGCCGCATTCCTGTAAAGCGAAGGTGATCTCTCGAATGATCTCCGGGTAATGAGCGATGGCTTCCTTGCTTTCGCTGGTGAAAGGCACCCAGACGCTGGCGATATGGACCAAGATCACCAGCGGGCCGATGGGCAAGGCGCCTCGCGGTTGGGTCAGGCCATAGTTTTTCCAGTTCACGGATGTGGCCGCTTTCAGGATGGCACAAGCTCCGGCCATATAGAGCAGGGGGACCTTGTTAGCAAAACGCAGGATGCGCACGGGTTCTTCGGCCGACAGGGCCGGATGAGCGCCGGGCGTCACATAGGCCAGCCCAGCTTCCACTTGAAAAGGATTGCCGCGATACACTTCCGGCGCTCGGGTGAGGGCTGTGTAAAAATCAGCGCTGACCTCTTTCTGCAAGCCAGCCAAAATGGCCGCCTCACCGATGGGCGCCAGGCAGTCGGTTGGCGGCCGCATCAGCTTGATCTGATTGATAGCCTGAAAGAGCGCTTCGCTTTCATGATGGGCAATGTGGGCCGGTCGCGCTTTGGGTTCCAGGCCGGCTTGGCAACAGATGGCGGCGGCAGCGCGTTCACTGACGCGTGAAAAATCGTTCATCAAAGCCGCTTTCAAGGTGCGCATGGGTGTGTCTTTGAGCATCTGCATCAACATGCCCAGTTCGATGCCATGCGGGTGGGGCTTGATCTCCCGCGGCTGAGGCGGGAGCACTTTAACGGCGCGCGCAAAAGTGATCCAGGGCGTCGGCGGCGTTGCCTCGGCGGAGGCTTTGGCGGAGGCTGGTTCCAAAAGCTGCAGGCGATAGTGCAACTGCAGGTGGGGGTTGACGATGGCGCATTGTTGCAAGTATTCATCCACGGAGAGCTTGCCGCGCATGTAGGAGGCTTCCATCTCGATGGCCACGCTCGTGCCGTGCTGGGCTGTGATCGGCGTGGATGGCTGGCCCTGGTTAGGAAAAAACTGAGGCAACCAATCATTTTCATTATCTCTGAGGATCGCTGGTTTATTGGCGCGCGTATCAATCTGCACCTCGAGCAGGTGCGCTTTTTTGGCGTGCTTGGTCTTGGATTTAATGCTGATGGCGCTGCCAGTGGTCAGTTGGCCATACATGCCAGCGGCACTAATGCCGATGCCCTGTTGGCCGCGGGACATGCGCAGGCGGTGAAATTTGGAGCCGTAGAGCAGCTTGGCAAAAATCTTGGGGATTTGGTTGCGGGGAATGCCCGGCCCGTTATCGGTGATCATTACCCGAAAACGCTTGGCGCCGGTTTGCTGGATATCAACGCTGATTTCCGGCAGGATGCCCGCTTCATCACAGGCGTCCAGGGAATTATCCACGGCTTCTTTAACGGTTGTCAGCAGGGCCTTGCGCGGGTTATCGAAACCCAGCAGATGGCGGTTCTTGAGGAAGAATTCTGATACCGAAATTTCGCGTTGCTCTCTGGCCAGAACCTCCGCCTGGCAGGCCGAACTTTTTTTTGCAGATCTCGCCATAGCTGGTTCGCGTTTTTCCGGCTGGGGCCAAAAAGGATCTCTGCGGCCAACGCGGGCCGCGCGCCCGCCGCGCTCAGTCAATGATGCCCTATTATCGGGATCATGCCGCTTGAAGCAAGCTCTTTATAGTTTGGATTGAGCGCTAGTGGGCCACTGTTGGCGCCCCGTGCATGTCAGCCCGGCTGAGCGCCCGGCCAGGCATTCGGGCTGGCCTTAAAATCCAGGCCGCTGAGCTGAGCGGGCCGGCTCATTTTTAATCTTGTCGGTTATAAAATATTGGCGTTCAGTCAGGCATCCCGGATCTGGATACAGATGGCAAGCGCCTGCCTGAGAGGAGCTCAGCGAGACCAGTTTTAGGGTTGGAGAAGAGCCACTCACCAGCGTTTTTCGGGGCGCTCTGCTAGCGCATGTGATCTATCTTACGTTGTAGCAAAGAGTTAAGAAAGTAAAAATCCTGTTGCATTCAAAGCCGGCTATGTTATAGTGCTGGACAGCAGTGTGAGATATTAGTGTTCGTGAGATGGTGGATTGTCGGTCGAGCGTTGAGTTCGGTGACGATCTGAAACCCGAACGAGTCGGGAACAGTCACTGCCGTAGTTGATCTCACTCTGCCAAAGGAAACCAAAGATGGGTACTAAACTGTATGTCGGAAACCTCTCGTTCGAAGCCACTGAGGGGGATGTCTTGGAGCTCTTCTCCAAGATCGGCAATGTAGTCAGCTGCAATCTGATTGTGGACAAGTTCACTAACAAGTCCCGCGGATTTGCCTTCGTGGAAATGAGCTCTCAGGATGAGGCCAACAAGGCCGTTGCCGAATATAACGGCAAGGACTTGAAGGGTCGCGCCTTGACGGTTAATGAAGCTCGGCCTCGCGAAGAGCGGCCGCGCGGCGGTGATTTTGGCGGTGGACGCGGCAAACGCGATTTTGCCCGCGATCGTCGCTAAGTTTGCGTTCGACTGTATTTGATACCACCAAAAAAGGCGTCCCGCCGCTTTCAGCGTGCGGGGCGCCTTTTTTTTAGAGAGTGCCTGGGATGGGAGTCGAACCCATACGGCCTTGCGGCCAACGGATTTTAAGTCCGTTGCGTCTGCCATTCCGCCACCCAGGCGCCGTTTACATTAGGCGGGGACAAAGAGAGCCTTGGATCTTTTATCCACGGAAAGGATGTAGCACATGCTTGGCTCAAAAAGCAAGCCTCGGATGAATCCTTTGGGCCTATTGCAGTGGGGTAACCTCCCAGCTGCGTCATGCGGGCGCCGGTCGTTTTTAGGAAGAAGTTGTTCTGGGGGACTGCTTCTGCTATGTCTAGTGGCGGTTGGTTATGCTGAACAACAAGGGGATGATCTGATGCAAACGCTCCGGGGCAGCTATCGGGGCTGGGCCGACTGCTGTCGGCTATCCAATCCGATGGTCCAGGTGGTGGTTACGCCGGCGGCTGGCGCCCGCGTGATTGTCTTTGCGTATCAGGGCCAAAATGTGTTGTTCGTGGATGAGCAAGCCAACGGCCTCACGCTGGCCGACGAAGCCAACTGGATGCCCTGGGATGGAGCAGCGCCGGATACCATTGCGCCTGGCGGTGGGGGGAGCGAGTTGGCGCATATCTGGCTGGGCGGCTACAGGGTGCTGGAGCATAGCCCCTTATATCTCAAATGCTGTTCGCGCGATAATCAAGCAGCTGGCCTGCGCATGGAAAAGGAGTTCATCCTCGATCCGCAGCGGCCGCTGCTCACCCTGCGGCGCACCATCACCAACTTGCGGCAAGCGCCCGCCCGCTGGAGCTTCTGGGAACGCACCCTGGTGCCCGGCGGCAGCAGTCTAGCTGTGGCGCCGCTTAATCCAGGCAGCCACTATCAGCCTTCCGGCTGGGCCTGGCATAAGGATGGCCAATACCAGCCGGGACCGGCCACGCAAATCAATCCGCAGGTGCAGGCCGGGATGCTCTTGCTGCGCCCAGAGGGCTCAGGGTCCGGCATCGGCTTGGATGCCAGCCAGGGCTGGACGGCGGCCATTGTCAAAGGCATCTTTTTCGGCATTACTTTCCCGCTCTGGTCGGAGCGGGAATATCCCTGGGGCCAGCGCATCAATAATATATTTTATTTTGCGAATAATCGGATTGAGCTCGAGCCGCTCAGTCCCTACTTTGAAATTGCACCGCAAGGCACGGCTCAATGGAGCGTCGTCTGGCATCTCTCGCCGTTCGGGGAGCTCCCCGCGGAGAGCGCGGATCTGGTGAGCCGAATCAAGGAAAAGGTTGCTCAATTACCATGAGCCCAGAGCGATGACTGTGGGCTGGCTTGATGGGTCGGGCGCGCGTATTAACAGAAAAGCTGCGGAAAGGCAGGTGGAGCATGGCCAAGGTGGGCATTATCGGCGGATCGGGGCTGGACGATCAATTGAATCTAACGCATAAACTGCACTGGTATTCCATCAACTAGTGGGTGCAGGTGGATTTTTGGGCTTTGCGCAAATGCGGGATGTGGCGGAGGTGCGCCCATGTGTACATCAGATTGATGCGATCCACAATGTAACTCCCAATGTGAAGTACATAGTGTGCAGATGTTAACAGTAAAGTGTGTATGAAGCTGTGAGCTACCTGCTTGTTTATGCGCTTCTGTGCCAGATACTTACGGTGAGGCGATCGTCATAACAGTCAGCGTATGTTAATGAATAATGACGAAATGACAGAAATCATATTCCTTCCTTTGAGAAAAATGAGGGTAGCGGATGAATGTAAGGCTTTTGTTCATTTAGAGATCAGGCTGTAGCAGAAATGATTGAAAATCTGCTGCGACGTTGCGGCCTTCATCCAATGCCTATCAACATTTCGGGTCATGTTTTTGTGGCCAGTGGTGACCAATGGCGTGATTTGATGATACCAGAGGAAGAAGCGAAGACCGCCAGAAAGATCATTGTAGACATCGGATATAAAAATGCTCTAGTCAAGAGACAGCAAAGACCAGATGCCGACCAAGGTGTGGATGAGAGCTGACTCGGAAGTGAGGCGAGTTAATTTCGGGTGTCGAAGCAATAACAGGATTGTCCGTGTATGTAGTTATAGGGAAGCAGTCGCCTATGAGGTTGAGGAAGATGACGGGCGACTGCTGATCATATGGGAGGATCTGAAATCAGGCCATCCGATCGCTTCTATGGAATGTGTTAGGAACGGTTACGCTTTCTGGCCATCTCTGATAATGTTGTCTTCACTGATTCTAACGAAATCGAAGATTCGTGGAGACGACACGACTTCGGATGTTAGGCTGGTAAGATGGATTGCTGGATGATACGCAAGCTATGGCGCGAAGTTCCGTCACCGTATGTTTTTGCAACGTGAAGGAGCATAAGAATGAGACGTAAAACTAATTCTTTGGTTCTCGCCGGCATTGTGGGTATCTTTGCATATGCCAATGCGTTAGGAGAGCAGTCGTTCATTGAAATGATGAAAGCGGCAGAAACGAACTGCTTTCCCATCGTGGTAGAGTTGGGTGTGATTGACTATACCTTAAAAAACGAAAAAAATCATACGGCTGTGACTGTCTCCCCGAAGGATAGCGACTATACGTCAACGGAGAAATGGTACATCTCTGGAGAGAAGTTTAGATATGAACAATCTTTTTCCTCACCATTCAGGGGATGGCAAAGCATTGTTTCTGTGTATAACGGCACAGAATATAAAAAGCTTGAGATACGCCCATCCCTGCTTCAGGAAAAATTTGGCTTTTGTCATCGTTCCGCGGGTGATTTGAATTATCTTTCAGAACATGTGTTTGGACATTATGTGAGTCTATGGTCTATTCCGACGAACATAAACTTTACGTCTAATTATTTGGAAAACGGCAAAGCTATTATTGCGTTCAAATGTATTGATGGGACACAGATTCAAATAGATATTGCTACGAACAGCGGATTCGCGACGGCAATGCAAATACGAGCCCAGGCCGATACAAATGCGTTTGTCCTTCGCATCGAATCGCAACTATCCCAGTGGGGGCCTTCGTCCAACTGGTTTCCACGTGCACATCGATTTTATAACTATTATTTTGGGCCTAAACGATTGGCAAAAGAAGTGTTCGTGAAGTCCGTGCAATTTAATGCAAAAATTTCCAATGAGGTCTTTCAGTTAAGTTTTCCCCCGGGAACAAAAGTATGTAAGGACGGCCAGTGGAGCGTACAGCCATAATTAAGTTGTTATGGAGATGGCATCCCCATCCCGATGTTGGGTTACAATGCAAGATACTAAGGCAACCAAACCCAGATATAGCTTGCATGGAACAATTATGTGCAATGCTGATACTGTAGGCATTGATTATCAAGGTAATAAAGTGGGCTGTTGACTATTGTAATGAATTGACTCATAAATTTAATTATATTTTTAGTTTTGGGATAACAACGAAAGGTACTTTACTTACTCAGGATATTGCTGATGTTTTAAAGTAACACACTAAAGAAGTGCATGATAGCCTTCGACCATATACAGCTGGTGAGGGTAGCTACGCAACATTGGAGGAGCGATCTTCGTTATTACGCAATAATTCGAAAGTGAGTGTTCGCGGATCCCTGACGCAAAGAACGTTTCAACTGTGCGATATGCCGTCGTTACTAGATGCATATAAACAGCTTGGCGCAAAAAGTGTTTTTTTGACCCCTGTTGATGTATCAAAAGTTAAGGGCGCAGAAGGACTGGCAGTTCGGAGAAAAGAATTGTCAAAGTATCTGTTATTTTGCGAACAGATTACACGGAACAGCCTGGGCGAGATGCAAGCAGGGCGAGACCCCGACTTCTTTTTTCGACCACTATGCAAAGCACTGAAATTGATGAAAATTAGGCGGACGCCACAGAAGATGACTGGTTGTGGGGTCTCCGCTGCCATGGTAACAGTTCGTGCTGATGGTTATATCTATCCTTGTCATAGGTTTGTTGGTATGCCCGCATTCGCGATTGGAACGATTGATAAAGGCGTGGATGAGAATAAGAACTCTGAGATGCTTCGTCGTGCAGAACGTAGTCAGGAAAAATGCAATGTATGTTGGGCTCGTTGTTTTTGTGGAGGGATATGTATTTATAGCTGTGCGGATAGGGAAGGTAATTTTTGTCCGCCTCCCAAAGACGATTGTTCGTATGCTAAGGAAGCGATAGAAATCGCAATTGCTTTATTGGCAGAATATCCAGAGATTAATTATCAGAAAATCTTTGATTACGCGAAAGAGTACCGATAATGTGCATTTTTTTGTGCTTTAAAAAAAAAGTGCTACCGAGCGTGAAAGTAATTCTCCATTTGAAAGGAAGGAGGAAGTGAATAAATTAGCAGTGGTTGTCATCATCGTCGTGGTGGCTGTTATTTGGACAATACTCATGCTTGGAATTGGATATTTTGTTGGTTGTGGCATGCCGGACAATTCGGTGGCTCAGTATGTCAAATCGCCAAATGGTTCATATGTGGCAATTGTAAGGAATCACTGGAGTATTGATCCGCCGAATCAGTCTTTGTGGATAAGGGAAAATAATACAGGTAATCAACGTAAACTTGAGCATTTACGAGCGGACTTCGACTTCATCGAAGGGATTCATTGGTCCCCAAATAGTGATCTTGTCGTGTTTGATACCAGATGTTTCCTTCTCGGGCTACGACCTTCGGACGACAAAATCATGAAGGTCGAGAAAGAATGGACCGAAATAAGTGGGTCTAAGGAGGCCAGACCGATTGCCAGTATTACATTCTTGGGCTCTGGTCAATTCGGTTATCGATATGAGGGAATAGACAAAA
This sequence comes from uncultured Verrucomicrobiota bacterium, assembly GCA_964475165.1. GTDB lineage: Bacteria > Verrucomicrobiota > Kiritimatiellia > JAAZAB01 > JAAZAB01 > CAYUHK01. The sequence goes on from CAYYVN010000010.1 coordinate 57,813, forward strand.
CGTTGACTGTCTCAATGGACAGTAAATAATAAAGAGGGCCACATAAACTCATCGTTAACAGAAATGGTGGTGGCATTCTAAACATTGGCCGGACGATCAATCGGGATGTGAAGATTGCCTTGCTCGACCAATATGTAGAGGAGGTTGCCCAGGCGAGAATCTTGATGAGACGGGGGATATCTTTGATCGTCATCCGGCTATGTGCGAGTTGTATAAATGTCTCGCCGGGGTGGCAAAGCGAGTGCACGATACACTTCGCAGGGAAGAGAACTCAGTCCTGATGGAACGTCATTACGGGGAGGGTTCAAAAGAAGCCGCATGTTGTGTGGATGATCGTAGATGATGAGGGGGCAAGTGAAATCAATTTCGAAGCTTTGGGTAGTGATCAGATACCGGCTATAGAAGAAACGACGTTTTTAGCCAGAATGCATTATTTATTGATTATAATCAAGAAGCATGATTTTTAAGGTAAAATGAAAAAAGCGTTTTTGATTGTCTCACTGATCTTGAACATTGCACTTGTCGTGGCCCTCATAGGGCTATGGCATTATAATCGCAAGGTGGCATTTCAACTCATGGCTGATGTGACCTCTGCCGAAGTGACTTTACAGGCGCATTTGTTGTCTAAATTAGAGTCGGGCAAAGAATCAGATATCGAGGAAATCAAAGCACTTTTCCGACACAATATCGAAATTGGAAAGAAAAGCGCTGCAAACGGGCAAGCAGTAATAAAATGGTAATACCACTCCACTGTACGTACACGATTTCAGTCTGCCTCACATGCTCGATAGTGCCACATTATTGAGATGCTTGCTTAAGTACGATTGTCGCGAAAGTTCCTGATAGAAATAAACTTAATGGGAACACTATGCCATCCGGCGACTGAAATTCTTTCTGTTTGTTCGATAACGATAGCCATTTGTCTCGAGGCGTTTCTTGTGGCGGCGGTTTTCGTGATCGCTTACTAGATTTTAAAGTGCTGATACTTTGATAATTTTCGATGAAATTGCTACTCTAATGCCATGAAGCTTGTTGAATGTGGAAACTTCGGGAACTTAAGGAAAGATGGCATCCCGATGCCGCCTGCCGAAATTACGCTGAACTTTGCCAGACGGCAGGGAGATCGCATAAGCGCGCAAAGGATTGGATTGGCAGGGTTGGCCGGTCTGGCCATCGCGTGGTTAATTGCACACCAGTTTTCCATCGCCGATCACATCCGGTTATTGGTTTTATTTCTAACTTGCACCGCCTTACCAATGGCGGTTTTAAGTTTTGCCGTGAATCGCGTCTGGCTCCGTCCTTCCAGCGGTCTCCGCTCAAAGCCCCGACCTGTCAACTGGTCCCGTTGCATAATCAAATTTACCGGCTTTGCTGGCACTTTGCTTGCCATAGCCATCTGTTACTGGCTTTTCCCCGAATATGCCAAGGCATATTATCGGCCGGTCTGGAATACCGTACAATGGGTACTGCTTCCTGCTCTTTTGTTGGCTATCCCCTGAAAACATATTGAATATGTTCTGTTCTACTTATCTATATTTCCTTGTTATTGCTTATCAGGTTGTAGTGCTTGGCCTTTTGGCGGTGCTCTTTCCTGTGAAGATGATCAGAATTTGGCAATGGCTCTGGGCATCCCTCTGTTTTAGGTTTGAGAAAAAGGCACCCAAACCCTTGAGTCGTTGGCAAATTATTTTAGAGCGTGCATCGGGTTGTTTAATTTCGAGGTGCCATGGAGTGATCTTTCGGACACGAAATTTACGACTAACTATGTTGAAAACGGTGTAGCTGTTATTGGGTGCATGCTTGCTAGTAGGACACCAATTCGAATCGAGATTGCTACGAACAAAAACGGATTCGTGGAAGCAATGCAAATTCGAAACAAGAACGACACAAATGCGACTATCCTTCAAATCGAAACCGAACTCACGCAGTGGGGGCCTTCGTCCAACTGGTTTCCACGTGCACATCGATTTTATAACTATTATTTTGGGCCTAAACGATTGGCAAAAGAAGTGTTCGTGAAGTCCGTGCAATTTAATGCAAAAATTTCCAATGAGGTCTTTCAGTTAAGTTTTCCCCCGGGAACAAAAGTATGTAAGGACGGCCAGTGGAGCGTACAGCCATAATTAAGTTGTTATGGAGATGGCATCCCCATCCCGATGTTGGGTTACAATGCAAGATACTAAGGCAACCAAACCCAGATATAGCTTGCATGGAACAATTATGTGCAATGCTGATACTGTAGGCATTGATTATCAAGGTAATAAAGTGGGCTGTTGACTATTGTAATGAATTGACTCATAAATTTAATTATATTTTTAGTTTTGGGATAACAACGAAAGGTACTTTACTTACTCAGGATATTGCTGATGTTTTAAAGTAACACACTAAAGAAGTGCATGATAGCCTTCGACCATATACAGCTGGTGAGGGTAGCTACACAACATTGGAGGAGCGGTCTTCGTTATTACGCAATAATCCGAGAGTGTGTGTTCGCGGAGAGCGCGGATCTGGTGAGCCGGATCAAGGAAAAGGTTGCTCAATTACCATGAGCCCAGAGCGATGACTGTGGGCTGG
>CAYYVN010000011.1:0-37772 GCA_964475165.1 uncultured Verrucomicrobiota bacterium
CGTGCGTTTGACGAAATCGGCCGCTTCATCCGGGTCGGTCAGATGCACATTTTCTTCGGCCACCGAGATATCTTCTTCCACGCCGCCGAGTTGTCCCAATTCCGCTTCCACGGCAATTCCCCGCGCATGCGCGGCTTTGACGACGCGCTTGGTGATGGCCACATTTTCCTCATAGGGTTTCATGCTGGCATCGATCATCACCGAGCTATAAAAACCGCTCTCAATGCAGTCCATCGCGGCGGCTTCATCGCCATGATCCAAGTGCACGGCAAAGATAGCTTCCGGAAAAATTTCATCGGCGGCGCGAATGATGGCTTCCAACATGCTTTTATCCGTATAGGAGCGAGCGCCCTTGGAAATCTGGACGATAAACGGGGCCTGGCTTTCCAGGTTGCCTCGGAATAACCCCATGGCTTGTTCCAGATTGTTGATGTTATAGGCGCCCAGGGCGTATTTGCCATAGGCATGTTTGAATAACTCTTGGGTGCTGATGATCATGGGGTGCCTCGTTATGCTTCCTGTTTCCGATTATTGTTGGATGCGAAAAGAAGCTCTATTTGTAAGGTCTGACGGCAGGGGCGTCAATCATTATTTTGTTCCAGAATAGATTTGCTTACTTTTGCTTTTTGCTATAAGCTCTTAAGCAGAGGGGCAAGGGGCGTGCAGAAGCTGATGTGGTTGCCTGGAGAGGGGGCGTCATGAAACAAGGGCAGGAACAACCGGTGGAGATCAGCGAGAGCGACATTCTCTTTGAATGTTGCCATTGCGGCAAAAGCCTGGTGATCGATTATCGGGCGGCTGGCCTTAAAATCCCCTGCCCGGCCTGTCGGGAAAGCGTTCAAGTACCCATCCCGGAAGGGGTGGATATAGCCGATCTGGATCAGCTGGGCATTGTCGAAGCCAAGAACGGTCATGAAGATTCCTTGGGGGCGAGCGGCGCGGTTCTGCCCCAAGCTGAGGAGGATATTCGCCGGCTGATGCTGGAGCTTGAAGAGCTTCGTTTTCGGCGCCGCTTTCTCGAACAACAACGCGCCGATACCTTGAAGTGGCTGCAGGCTCTGGAACGTCAATTCATGGTGATGCGGGCTGCCCTGGATGAGCTCGATGAGCTCCTGCAGCATCTGCGCGCGCCGGCGGCGGATGAGACGCAGAGCATTATCTGAGCTGCCGGCTCAACAGCGGCGCCAAGCCTTGGCGCAATTCCTCGGCCAGGTTACGCTGTTCATAGCGCCGCAGGCGCTGGTCCTGGGCGGCCAAGACGGCTTGGCGCAAAGGCGTCGGGCGCGTCAGCTGGCCCATCATTTCGGCCAGCCAATCCCAGCGTTTTGCATGGATCAAAACTCCGGCACCATCCAGGGTTTCCGGTACCGCCGCCGCGCCATAGGCCAGCACGGGGACCCTATGCACCATGCTTTCCAGCAGGGGTATGCAGAAACCTTCATGCTCACTCAGGCACAGGAAGAGGTGCGCCGCGGCGTAATGGGCGTTGAGCTCCGCCTGGGAAACGGCGCCGCTGAAGATCACCTGGTGCAGGCCCAGGTTATGGGCCAGGGCCAGCAAGAGCATTTTATATTTTTCCAAGCCGACATATGAGCCAGCCAGGAGCAGGCGTGAATTGGGCTCCACAAATTTTTGATAATAATAGAAGGCATGCAGCAGGTCCTCGAAACGCTTGTTGGGCGCGCAACGGCCCACAAAGAGAATATTGGTCTGGCCGGAGCTCCATTGGCGCAGGCGGCTCCGATCGGGTTGGGCGCGCAAGCGCTGGAAATCCAAGAGGAGCGGTATGGTCCGTACCGATCCGTAGCCCATGGCCTCCAGCTCGCGGGCGTTGTAGTGGCTATCGGCCAGGACCACGCTGGCGCTACCGACCAGGCGGCGGGCCTGTTCGCGCCCCCAGGCGAGGTCACGGGCCATGCTTTCATTGATGCCCCGGAAATACTTATCCGGTGTGATGTTATGATAGATGATCGCCCGGCGACAAGGCAGCTCGGCAAAGATATCATTCACGGGTGAGCCGATGGAGAGGTGCAGAATCACCAGATCATCGGGGCGGACCCTGGCGGGCAGCTGAGCGGCATCATGGCCGGTCGTTCGCAAATCAGGCGCGATACAACCCGCGGCGCTGAAAATCTCGGAAGGGAACCCCCAGGAACGGAAGAGCGCGCCTAAAACTTGGGCCGCGTTGCTGATGGCATCGCCGCTGGCAAAGCCGGCGATCAGTTGGTGGATGGCTTGCATAAGCTTGTTGTCCCGCCGCTATCGAGCGCGCGCAATAATTTGGTTTCGATGACGTCCCAAGCATATTCGCGGCGCACATAGTTGCGCCCGGCTTGGCCCAAAGCCCGGCGCAATTCGGCCTGCTGCAGCAGGTGGCTGAGCGTCTCCTCGAATTCCGGATAGGCCCTGAACCATAAGCCGCCGCCGCTCTTTTGGCAATGTTGCCGGTTGACTGCGCAAAGACCATGCACCAGCACGGGCACGCGCGCCAGCCAGGATTCCAGGATCACAATGCCGAAACTTTCATTGACCGAGGGCTGGCAAAAAACGGCGGCATCGGTCATAGCCGCATATTTTTCGCTTTCGGAAACCAAGCCTAAATCCAGGATATGCGCCGCCAGCTCCGGCGGCGGATGCACATCTCCGCTGCCAGTAAGCACCAGCTTGATATCCAGGGCCGTGCGTTTACGGAAGAGCGCCAGGTAGTCCAGCAGCAGGGGGATGCCTTTGCCGGCTTCGCGCCGGCCGGCATACATGATATAGGGCTGCTGCAGCTTATGGCGTCGCCGGAAATCTCCCGGCGGGCTGGTGAAATCATCCAAGCCCATGCCTACGACTGTGCCGCACGCCGGTGGCAAATCATACAAGCGGCTGGCCAGGGCGCGCTCGGTTTCGGTATTGAACATGAGGCCCTGCACGCTATGGAAGAGGTCTCGAAAGACCCGCGCATAGGCAAAGCCTTCATCGTGTAAGCAGGGCACTAAAATGGTTTTGGAGGGATGCACCCGGGCGGCGAAAACGGTCAGCCCAAATAAATATGGTCCGATCACGATGCGATCATATTCGTGGCCCTGAGTGGCCAGATGATCATAGAGGGCCTGGCTGTTAACGCTGTTGCGCAGCCAGATCATTTCATCCTCGGCGCTATAAGATCCCCGGCGGCTGATGAGCTCCTGCGTGCGCAGAAAAGCTTCCAGGTCGCGCTGGTCATCCACGGGGAAGAAATGGATATCCATCCCGCCCCATGAACTCCGCCCCGGCGGGCGTTCGTTGTGCCAGGTGAAATGATTGCTGGCGCAGGTGGTCAGGAAAGTCACTCGGCGCCCGGCGGCCGCGGCGCGTTGGGCCTGGTTCTTGAGGAGGGTTTCGGCGCCGCCCACGGTGGCGCCGGTGGCGAACCGCGGGCAGACAAAAGCTAGACGTTCGGCGGTGGAGGACATGGCTCCGCCTTTCCCGGTTCAAGTTTTGCCAAGCGTGTTTCCAGATCCTGCAGGCGCTGACGGTATTTGTCGTCGAGGCCTTCCAGGGCAGTCAGCAGGAGGCTATTGACCTGATTTTGTTGGGACCAGAGCCGATAGGTATAGAATTTTAAGAGCGACCAGATTAGTTTTTTCAGGGCCACCCAGAGCCGTCCGCCGCAGCGCCGCCGCTCCTGAATGGGAAAATCATTTATATCTACCTGGGCCGCATGGCGCAGGCATTCGAGATAAAAATCCAAAAAGCTTTCCTCGTTACGGATATTGATCAGATTGGCTTTTTCGGCGCGCGCCACGTGGATATCGCGATAGACCCCGCTTTCCATTTTGCGGGCGACGGTCTGGCGGATCTCCTCCATCAGCGCTTCCACATCTATACCCTCAGCGCCGATTTGGAAGATAGGTTTTTCAGGGGCCGTATTCATGATAACAGGCTCAAGCTGGGCGTGCTGTTCGCTGGCCGGGCATATTTTTTCAGGCAACCGCTCGGCTTAAAAAGCCACATTCAACCAGGCCCCGTATTCCAGGTCGCTGAACTTAAAATCCCAGAGCTTGCCCCAGTGTTCATACACATAGTAAGCGCTGAGATCCAAGCTCAGACGCTGGCCCAGGGGGAAAGCCAGGCCCAGCTGCAATTGCCAGTAAGGATCCAGCCATTCACCTTCGCCATCCACATCCCGTATATAACTGGTGCGGATGCCGCCGCCGCCACGGAAAAAACGGTCGCGGATGATAATGTTGAATTGCGGAGTAATGATGTAGTCGATGCCAACCAAGTTAGTGGTGCCGCCGGCGTAGATCTCTTTGTAGCCGGAGATATCCGGCCCGAGATCACAGGCCAATTGCCAAGTCGCGAAGCCTTGTATATACTGATAAGCCAGAGCGTAGGAGATATCACCATCGCCATAAGGGAGGTCGGTGAAAAGCGAGTGCTCCGCGTGATAGCGGCCACCGAGCGCCAGGGAATGCGGCCCCGCGGCGGGCGCGGCATCCAGCGTCGTCAGGCTCAACAGCATGGCCAGACCGGCGCTCACGACCAGCGCCCAGGGTTGATAACGAAAATTCATGAGGATCATCATAGCAAAGCTCGCGAAAAAGACAACTGCAGAAGTACCAGGCTCGCAGGGGGCCTTCTCCGGCCCGAGCGGCCGGGCGGGGCAGGTTTTTTCTTTTTTGTTGGTTGATCTCAACTATAGTAGGCTCAGCTATCAAATAAGGAGGTCCTAAGCATGCAAACCAGCAGGCGCATCCAAGGGATGCTGATCGTCCTGGCCGTCTGCAGCCTGGCGGTGGCCGCGGCTGAGATGATGAGCGTTCAAGTGCAGTCCGCTCCGTTGCGCCAGCACCCCTCGTTCATGGGCCGGGTGCTAGCTACGCTGGTCCATGGAGAGCGGGTCGCGGTCCACCAGAAACAAGGAGCGTGGGTGCAGGTTATCCCAGCGACTGGCAGTGCGGGGTGGATGCATTCCTCGGCCTTAACAAGGCAGCGCATCGTGATGAGTGCCGGCCAGGAGACCGTGCGGGTGGATGCCGCCGCCGACGAGTTGGCCTTGGCCGGTAAAGGGTTTAATTCCGAGGTGGAAGCTCAATTCAGGCAATCTCATCAGCAGTTTGATTTTTCTGCGGTGGATCGGATGGAAAAGATCAAGGTTTCCGCGTCAGAAATGGCGGCCTTCCTGAAGGCCGGTGGGGTGGTGCCCGCGGGAGGCCTGCCATGAGAAATCTGCCCAACGCCATGGCCTGCTTGTTGGCGGCCTGCAGCTTAACCCTGCTGCCAGCCTGCGAAACCATGCAGGCGGTTTCGGAAATCGGCGCCAGGGTTGGGCAGGAAGCTGGGGTCTTAACGCCTCAGCAGTCCCAATCGGTGAAGCAAGCCGTTGTGGCTGTGGGCCAGACTTTCGCGGCCATCAACCCGGAGCAGGAGTATTATCTGGGGCGCACAGTGGCCGCGGTGGTGCTCAATCGCTATCGGTCCTGGGACAATCCCGAGGCTAATCATTACCTGAATATACTGGGACAAACGCTGGCGCAGTTCTCGGATAGACCGGAAACCTTCGGCGGCTATCATTTCCTGATTCTGGATACGGCAGAGGTCAACGCCTTCGCCGCGCCCGGTGGCCTGATCTTTGTTTCGCGTGGTATGTTGAGATGTTGCCAGAGCGAGGATGCTTTGGCGGCCGTGTTGGCGCATGAAATCGGGCATGTGGAGAAACAGCACGGGGTACAAGCAATTAAAAAAAGCCGCTTAACCTCCAGCTTAACTTTACTGGCCACGGAAGGAGCCAAATCTTTTGGCGGGGCGGAGCTGGCGCAGTTGACGGAAGATTTTGCCGGCTCCGTTCAGGATATCACGAGCACCTTGATGAATAGCGGTTACGCCCGCGCCAGCGAGCGTCAAGCGGATCAAGCGGCGCTGCAGATCCTGCAACGCGCCGGCTATGATCCCCGCGCCCTGGTGAGCATGCTCGCCGAGATGAAAAAACATCTGCAGCCCGGCGGCCTCGATTTTGCCAAGACGCATCCCGCGCCCGACGTGCGCATCGCTGAACTGCAGAGCCTGTTGGCAGCCAGCCCGGCCTCTCGCCCGGCCCCGCCGGCCCGCCAGGCGCGGTTCCGCCAAGCCCTGGCCAAGCTTTGAATCAAGATCGGCCCGCCGCACCTCGCCGCGCGTTTGGTGCGTGGCAGCATCCACTCCCGCAGTGCCTGCGCTGTTGAGCTGACGGGTCTCCCGCCACGGCAGTGTGGTTGGCCGCCGGATAAAAGGGCGGCCGCGCTTAGCGCAGGCACGCGCTGGGCAGGATCGGCTCGCCGGTCGGCGTCGGCTGGAGGCGCTGACAGATCGTATGAAAATGGCGCCCGTAAACAGCCAGGGTCACCGCCACGGCCAGCAGCTTGGGGCGATGCAGGTAAGTCCAGATCAAGAGCTTCCAATAATGCAAGCGCTCCTGCCCGGCGATGCCCAAATGAAAGACGGCGCGCAGAAAGGGCAGCAGATCCTGGCAGCGCCAGCGGGTGACAGCTTGGGGCGGCTGGTATTCCTTTAAGAAAGTACGGATGCGCCGATAGTAATGTTCCGGTGTGTAAATATTACGCAGGATCTTTTGATAGCCGGCCATCAGCCGCTCCAGGCTCATAACCGGGATGATGTTTGTGGTGCCGTCAGCGTTATCCCCTGAGGAGTGCCCCAGAATGCGCCCCTCACCCCTGAGCCGCTCATAAAGCTTGGTGCCCACCGGTGCCTGGAGCAAGCCCACCATGGCGGTCACGATACCGCTTTTTTGAATGAAATCAATCTGCCGCTGAAAGATGGAGGGCAGGTCAGTATCAAAGCCCACGATGAAGCCTCCCTGCACCTGCAGCCCGTTGCGCTGGATGCGTTTAACATCTTCCAGCAGATTGCGGGCTCGATTTTGCTGTTTGCCACAAGAGACCAAGGCGCCTTCATCCGGGGTCTCGATGCCGATGAAGACCTCGGTGAATCCGGCCTGCACCATTTGATGGAGCAGCGTCTCGTCGTCGGCTAAATCAATGGAGGCTTCCGTGTTGAAAGTGATGCCGGGATGTTGTTGGCGCCAGGTTATGAGGGCCGGCAGCAGCTCGGTCCGCAGGCGGCGTTTGCAGCCGATGAGATTATCGTCCACGAAAAAGATATTACCGCGCCAGCCCAGCTGGTAGAGGCTATCCAGCTCGGCGATGATCTGGGCGGACTGCTTGGTGCGGACTCTGCGGCCGAGCAGCGTGGTGATGTTGCAGAAGTCGCAATGAAAGGGACAGCCACGCGAAAACTGGATGCTCATCGAAGCATAGGCTTTCCGATTGACCAGTTCCCAGGCCGGCACGGGCGCCTGATGCATATCGGCGAAAGCATCGCTGGCGTAGAGGCGCCGCGCCTGGCCGCGGGCCAGATCATCCAGAAACTGGGGCAGGGTCAACTCGGCTTCATTGAGGATGAAGTGATCCACCTCCTGGTATTGCGCGTGCTGGTCCAGAAAGAGCGGGCCACCCGCCACTATTTTGAGCCCGGCATTTTTACAGCGACTGATGATGGCCCGGGCCGAGCGCCCTTGCACGATCATGGCGCCCAGAAAGACGATATCGGCCCAGGCCAGATCGGCATTGGTCAGGGGGGCCACATTGGTATCCACCAGCCGTTTGGACCAGCTTGACGGTAGGAGCGCCGCCACGGTCAGCAGCCCCAGGGGCGGCAGGGTGGCCTGCTTACGGATGAACTTCAAGGCATGCTTGAAGCTCCAGAAAGTATCCTGAAATTCGGGGTAGATCAGCAGGGCATTCATATTAGGCGATGATCGCGGATAAGATTTGGGTTGTATCCTTAGCATAAGCTCTCGCTCCGCCTTTGCCTAGTTATATTTTTGAACAGCAACTCCCATCTTGCGGAATCAAGGCATTATGAGTAAGGTAAAGCTTTTGATTGTCTCGAAGCTCCAGGAGATGCTGTTTATGGATGCCTTGCAGCGTGCCGCTTATGCTCCGCCTCCCGGGCCGGTGGTGTTGGCCTTGATGGATGGGATTGGGATTGGTAAATATCCGGAAGGGGATGCGGTGCGGGCGGCCTTCAAGCCGCACCTCGACCGGCTCGGTCGCCAGGCCTTAAGCACTCAGCTCAAAGCGCATGGCCGCGCGGTGGGTCTGCCCAGCGATGCCGATATGGGCAATAGCGAAGTGGGCCATAATGCCATCGGGTGCGGAAGGGTCTTTGATCAGGGCGCCAAGCTGGTCCAGGCCGCCCTGCAGTCGGGCCGTATCTTCCGCGATCGCGCCTGGATCGAACTGCTGCGCAATTGCCAAGAGCATAAGAGCACCCTGCATTTCATCGGTCTTTTTTCGGATGGCAATGTGCATAGCCACCTGGATCACCTGCAGGCTATGTTGCGGCAAGCCAAACAGGAAGGCCAGCGCCGCGCCCGTATCCATATTCTGCTGGACGGCCGGGATGTGGGCGAAACCTCGGCCTTGGATTATGTGGACTCTTTCGAGAAATTCCTGGCGGAATTGAATGCGGATGGCGCGGTGGATTATCGGATCGCTTCCGGCGGCGGCCGGATGCAGATCACCATGGATCGCTATAACGCCAATTGGGATATGGTCCGCCGGGGCTGGGCGACGCATGTCCACGGCGCCGGCCCCCAATTCGCCTCGGCCCGTCAGGCCATAGAAGCGCTGCGCCAAGCCCAGCCGGGCGTGATAGATCAAGATCTGCCCCCCTTCGTGATTGCCACCAACGGCCGGCCCTTGGGGCCTATCGTCGATCATGATAGTGTCATCTTCTTCAATTTCCGCGGCGATCGCGCCATCGAAATCAGCCGGGCCTTTGAAGAGGACGCTCTGGATAAGTTCGAGCGTCACCCGCGCCCCCAAGTCCTTTATGCGGGCATGATGCAATATGATGGCGATCTCAAGATTCCCCGGCGCTATCTGGTTGCTCCGCCGGCTATCAGCCGGACCATGGGCGAATATCTGGCGCGCGCCGGTACGCGGCAGTTGGCCGTCAGTGAAACCCAGAAATTCGGGCATGTCACTTATTTCTTCAATGGCAATCGCTCGGGCAAGTTTGATGAACGCCTCGAAGAATATATCGAAGTGCCCTCGGATATTGTGCCTTTTGAGGAGCGACCCTGGATGCAGGCGGCCCAAATCACCGATAAGGTGGTGGCGGCCATTCATGAGAATAAATTTCCTTTCATTCGCTTGAACTATCCCAACGGCGATATGGTGGGGCATACCGGCGTATTTCAGGCCGCGCAACTTGCCGTGGAGGCCGTGGATTTATGTATCGGCCGCCTGATGCGCTCGGTGGAGGCCAGGCGTGGCATCCTGGTGGTCTCAGCCGATCATGGCAATGCCGATGATATGCTCGAACACGATGCCCGCAGCGGCGCGGTGAAACTAGATCCGGTCTCCGGCAAACCGAAAGTGAAGACGGCTCATTCGCTTAATCCTGTGCCGCTGTTCATTTATGATCCCGGGCAAACTCTCCCCTTGGCCTTAACGCCCCGCTCTGACCTGGGCATTAGCAGCCTGGCAGCCACCTGCCTGGTTTTGCTGGGTTTTATTCCACCGGCGGATTATGATCCCAGTATTGTGCAGGTGCAGTAGATCGGGGCTGCCGGGCGCCCGCTGCGCTGCGGCCGGCCGATTTTTTTAGCGGGAGCAAGAATTGTTGAGCCGCTGCTGAGGATAAAGAGCTATCTATGACTGCTGAACCCTATGGCATTATTCTGGCCGGCATGACCGATGCCGTGCGTCGTTCCTATGAGCGCTGGGCGCGCCAGGCCGTGGACTGGGATCTGACCGATAGGCCAGTCGATGCTCCGGATCTGCAGCAGACGACGATTGGCCAGCGCGTAGCCGTGAGTGGTCCGGGCACATTTCTGGGTCGGGAACGCCGGACCCTGGTCTTCGAACCGGCGGCTGAGCCGGGCTGGTGGTTTGCGCGCGAGGATCAAGCCGATGCCCTGCCCATTGGAGTCTCGGTGCGCAATGTCTGGACGACCGCCCGTAATATCGTCTTGCGCAGCGGTTCGCCCCATAATTATATGCGCATGGTGGAGCATATCATCGCCCTGCGCCTGGGGTTAGGGCTGGATAACATCATGGTCAAGGTGCTTTCGGGTGATCCGCCGCTTTTTGAGCGCGGCAGCCTCGACTTGGTTGAGGCCCTGGAGGCGGCCGGCCGGGTACAGCAGGCGGCGCCGGTGCATTATGTGACCGTCAAGGAAACCGTCACCGTCGCTGGTGCCAATGGCAGTTTTCTGACCCTGGCGCCCTGCCAGGCCTCAGCTCCACAGCTGGAGATGGATTGCGCAGTGGATTTTCCCGATGCCATTGGCCAGCAACGCATCAAGTTCCATCTCAGCCGAGATCTCTTTCGTTATGGCGCGCTGGCGCGCACCAATACCACTGCCGCCAATAAGCTGTATTTTGCTACACTGGGCAAGCTGTTTGCTGATATCCGTAATATGGGCTATACCGAGCGCAATATCTTGATTGCCGGGAAACGCCGTTATCTGAATCCACCCCAGCTGCTGCACGCCGGCAAGTCCCTCGAAGCTGTTTGGCATCGCGCCCTGCTGGATTTGTTGGCCGCCTTGGCTTTGATTGATCAAGGGCGCTTTGTGGGCCGCGTAATTTCCTATAAATCCGGCCATACCCTGGATGTGGAAATGATGCGCCTGCTGCATAAATACGATATCTTGCAAACCTTGGCGGCTGAACCCCCGTCCGCCTGAGACTGCCAGCCCCGCCGCTCTTGTTATCTGCCTAAAAACAGGTTGCCTTCCCAAGCCGGACCGCTTAAGCTGCAAAGCCGGCCAAGGTGCTGGCGCCAGCCGCCGCCAGAACCTCCGGATTGTTATGGAAAGGCAATTATGTTTATCGATCCTCTATATCTGATCATGCTGGCGCCGGCTTTTATCCTGGCCTTGCTGGCTTCCATGCTGACCCGCACCACTTTTTCTAAATACGCGCGGGTGGCCGCTTCATCCAGAATGCGGGGCGCCGAAGCGGCCGCCCGGCTATTGGAGCGCAGCGGGGTCAGAGATGTCACCGTTGAGCGCACCACCGGCTTTTTAAGCGATCATTATGACCCCCGCACGCGCACGCTGCGCCTGTCGGATAATGTCTATAATTCCCATTCCTTGGCGGCCATTGGCGTGGCTTGTCATGAAGCCGGTCATGCCATTCAACATGCGCAGCATTATGCGCCGCTGGGGTTGCGCTCAGCCCTGGTGCCCGTGACCCAAATCGGCACTCTGGCGCCCTATATCATTCTGCCTCTGGGCTTCATCTTGGGTTCGTTGTTTTTGATCAAGCTGGGCATTGCGCTCTTCGCGCTGGTGGTGCTTTTTGCGCTGGTGACCCTGCCGGTGGAATGGGATGCCAGCGCGCGTGCCAAACGGCTGATGGTTTCGGCGGGCATCGTCTCGCCGGCCGAACAGCGCCAAGCCGGGCAGGTCTTGAATGCCGCGTTTTTAACCTATGTGGCCGCGGCCGTCTCGGCGCTCTTGACCCTCTTATATTTCCTGTTGCGTTCCGGTCTGCTCGGCGCGCGCCGCTGAGCCAGCCACCCGTTGGCGCTATGGCCCGGCTGCAGGCTGGGCGTCGAGAACATATGGTTTGGCCGTTAGCTCTTGATAGCCGGAGCTGATGACGCTGGAGCCAAAGGCCATCAGGGTCAGAAGCATTATGATGAGCAGGGCATTTAGCCCGCGCCGCATCCCCAGCTGCCGCCAGGCTAAGGCCAGCCAAAAGAGCGTCCAAGCCGCCAGGGCAATGGCCGTGCGCGTTGCGGCCGCCAGATCGAAATGCCAGAAGAACACAATGCGCGGCCAAGGCCAGTCTCCATTTTGAACCTGTTGCCGGCGCGCCAGGGAGATTTTCATGTTCTGCCTGATATCCGGCTGGCGGCCCAGATAGCGTTCGGCCCGTGCCAGGGCATCGAATGCTTCCGGATAGCGTTCGGCCCGCAACAAAGCAGTGCCCAGATTATAAAATAAAACCCCGTTGCCCCCGCCTGTCAGGGCCAGTTGTTGATAGGCGCGCGCGGCCTGCCGATAATCTTCCAGGCTATCAGCTGAGACCATCAGCGCGTTAGCCTCGTTCCAGAGGAAGGTCCGTTCGGCCGTAGCACCAGCCGCGGTGAGCACGGCAATCAGCAGCCAGAGCACCAGGCTCAGCATGCGCCGCCCTGGCCGCGACCGGTGAAAACCAGCCGGCTGATTTGGGCGTTTAATGGTGGGTGGCATCATGACTGGGTTTCCCGATCGATTTGGTTCAGCAGCCGCTCCAAATGGCGGCAGTCAGCGGCCAGATTGCCCGGCAGCGTCTGGGGGGCGAATCCGGCGTTGAAATATCTTTCGAAGATCTTGCTGAGCGCCTGGCCGCTAGCCGCGCTGACCCCGGCTTGCGCCAGCCATAGCTCCGCATCGGCGGGGGTCCCTTGAGCGGCGCCCAGCCGCTCCACCAGGTATTGACTGATAGCGGCGCGGATCTCCCGTTCAGCCTGGGCGCTATTATGCCGCGCCAGCCGCTGCGCTTTGCCTAGGCGCTGTTTGGCCCGGCTCAAGGCAGCGCGTTTTTGACGGGCACAGCGCCAGCTGGCCCGCCGCCGATAGATCAGTCCGCCGAGCCAGGTCAGTAGATAGGCTGCCGGCCCAACCGCTCCCAGCGCCCAGAGTCGCGGGTGACCAAGCAAGGGAACCGGATCTATGCCGGAAGTTCCCAGGCGCAAGGCTGCCGGAGGGGCGCTGGCCAGATCCTCTTCCGGAGGCTGCCCGCGGGCGTGATTAGTATGGCCGATCATCTGCGAGGCAGTCACTTCGGGGCCGGGCGCAATCTGCAAGGCCAGCGGCGCGCTGGCCACCGTTTGATATTGGCGCTGGTGAGTGTCGTAATAGGATACCTCAACGGGTGGTAAGTCATAAGCGCCCGGAAGATCCGGCCGCAAGGTATAAACATATCGGCGTTGATCAGGCTGCTTGATCGTTTGGACGGTATTATCATAGACGGTGAAGCGCGCGGCGATATTCGTCTGTAAGTTGAGTTTCGGTGGTAACATTTTATCGAAATTAACCTGACCCGCGAGCGTCAGAGTCAATTTCAACGGGTCGCCAACCTTGCCTTGGGTGGTATCCAGTTCAGCGCTGGCGATCAGGTTGGTGCCCAGGGCGCCAGTGTAGGAAAGCGGTCGCCCTTCCTCCGGCGGCGGGATGACCCGCACCGTGCAGGCCGGACCCACCGCAAAGATATGGGCGCCCTGAGCCTGCCCCTGCGCGTTGATCTCGACCGGAACCAAACCCTTGAAGACCACCGGCCCAAAAACATAGTTGCGCTCCTCCTGCGCCCTGAGCTGCAGCTTAAGGCTATAGGCCAGATATGCCTGACCATCCTCTTCCACTGACTGGCGGTCCAGCATGAACTTAGCTTTCCGATTGCGCCCGGCCAGTTCCCCGAAGAAGCTTTGCAAATCGAAAGGGTGCGTGCGCAGGGTGATGTCATTGATACATAAGCCCGGCTGATAATAGTCGGCGGTCAGCTGCTCTTGCAGGAGGCGCCGCCAATCGGGCGCGTTCAAGCCAAGCAGTATTTCATCGTTCAGATAGGGCACGGTTAAATCCGGTGGGTTTTGTGGAAAGAGAGGTTCATAATTGGCATGGGGCTCAGCCAGGCGCCGAATGAGCAAGCGCAGAGTCACCTCAAATGGCTCATCCACCAGCACGCTCTCCTGCGATGAACGCACGGCAATCAAAACACGATCTTGTTTTTCAATATCTGTCACCGTCACCCAGGGGCCGGGATCAGTCAGAGTGTGGCCATCCACCGCGAGGGTGATGGGGCCCCATTGCTGGCGGCCGGCGAGTGCCGGGGTAATCTCATAGCTGGCTACGCGGCCGCTGAAGCCTTCCTGCATGAGGCGGCCATTGATGATCGTGATGCTGTAGTTACTGATATCACGGCTGCCCAGCGGTTTGATGGTGCAGTTTGTAAGCTGAGAGAAATCCGGTTCCGGAAAGCGGCTGGCATCGGTCAGCGTGATTTCCAAGAGGAAAGATTCACCGAGATAAACCTGGTTACGATTGGCTTCCACTTTCAGGAGCGGTTCCGCCAGGCCGGCCGTGGCGCCCACTGCCAGGGCCAGGATGAGATATACGGTTTTTTTCATCACAAGGCTACCAGTGGCCATCCTCTCCAGCCAGCTTTTCACCAGTCTTTTTCCAGCGGGGCCGGGGGGATATAAGGTGTCGGCTGACGCTCCTCGCGCCGCTCTCTTTCCCGTTGCACGGCTTTCTCCAGCAGGGCGCGGGCCTCGGCTGGCGTCATGCTATCCTCCGCTGGCGGGGAGTCAGGGGCGGCCTCTGGCGGCGGAGAGGATGCTTCCGGCGCAGCTGGCTCGCTCTCCGCGGGTGGCGGCTGGTTTTCTGATTGTTCTTCGGCTGACTCGGTCGGCGGCTGCTCAGGCGCTGGCTCCTGCTCAGGCGTCGCCTCCTGATCTGGTGCTGGCTGTTCTTGCTGCTCCTGAGGCAGTAGATCAGCAATGGCCTGCAGGAGCCGGTAGGCCTCTTGTTGTTCCTTCAGCACCACCTCCGGGGCGCTGCTGAGGGGTGACCTTAAAAGTTCAGCCGCCCCTTCCTGGTGCCTTTGGGCTTCACGGGCCAGATCGAGAATGGTGGCGCGTTTTTCCGCCGAGATCCCCGCCTGGGCTGGCGGCGGGGTTGTATCGGCGGCATTGATAAGCGTTGGGCCGCTTGCCTCTGGGGGCGGAGGCAGCCCCTCCGGCGGCACGGCCTCTGCGAAGCGTTCCGCGAACAGCTGGGTCAAGAGGGTGGCTTCTTCTTGCTCGGCACGGATTGCCTCTTGCGCGCCAGCGGCGCGCATGGATGGCAGCATAGTGATGGCGTTAGTTTGGCGCTGCAGATCCTCTCTGAGCAGCAGGGGGAAAGGCGCCCAAGCTTTCCAGACATTATAAATACCGGCCTTGGCGCGCGCGGCGGCGGCATAGGCTTGATTATCCAAATTGCGCAGATCCTCCCGCGCGCGTTGCATTTCATTTTCCAGCGCCTCTAAATGGGCTTGCATCTGCGCCAGCTGCTGCGCTCCGGCCGTAGCCAGTTGGGCGCGCAGAGGAATCAATAAAGTTGTGTTGCGCCGCTGCTGTTCGGCCAGTGCCTCCAGCATATTGATCCGCGCGGGAGTGGCATTGGTCATAGCGGCCGGCAAGGCCGCCACGATCTGGCGCTGGGCGTCCAGCATTTCAGCCGCGATGGCGCCCGGCTGAGTCTGCCCATATTTTTCCAGCAGGGGCCTCGTCTGAGCTTCGCTGCGGGCGGCGGGTAGCGCTTGCGTGACGCTCGCCAGATTAGCGCGGGCGGATAACAGCTCCGGGTTGCGGCGCCAAGCGCGCTGAAAGGCCTCTCCGGCTTGCTCGAGCAGCCGGGGCCGGATAGCGTAATGGCTATCGCCAGCCTGGGGCTCTTGGTCCGCCAGTTGAAACAAGGCGCATCCGGCATTATAGCTGGCCGCGGCGGCCAGAGCATTTTCCTGGCGTGCCAGGGCCAGAAAATGATCCGCGGCCGCCTGGTATTGCCCGGCGCGATAAAGGGCGCCGGCAGCATTATAGATTAAGCTGTTGCGCAAACCGGTCGATCCGCTCGCGGCCGCCTCTAAATAAGTCGCCGCCGCTTCCTCGTATTTGCCCTTTCGGTAAAGGCTTTGGGCCAGGCGCGCGCCCGCCCGGCCGCCTGGCACGATCGCTGGCTTGGTGGCGGCCGCCGGGGCCACAGGCTGGCTCGCCGGCGGCGTGTTGCTGGGAGCGGCTTGAGTCAGGGCCATCACATTACAGGCTCCGGCCAGGCCGATCAGCGCCAGCAGCAGTTGCCGCCGCGCGAGGCGCTGAAGGCTTGCCGCGGAGTTGACGGATCTGGCCAGACGGCCGCGACTCAACCCGGCGCTGGCCAGCAGGCATAGCAGGGCCGGTAAGAGAAACCATTGGAAACGATCCACATAGCGGCGTTGCAAAGATTCCTCTATATCCTGTGCCGCGATTTTACTCAAATGATCTCGATAAAGGGTGCCCAGCTTAACGTTGGCCACGCCCACCGGTATATATACCCCGCCCGTGATCTCGGCTAGAGCCTTGAGCGTGGCGTGCTCCAGTTTACTAACTACCGGTTGGCCTTGATAGATCACGACCTCATTTTTATTCAAGGCGCTGGGGATGGTGGCTCCCTGCGGGTCGCCCAAGCCGACGGTGAAGATAACCACTCCACGCTGCTGAGCTTCGGCCGCCGCGGCGCGCGCCTTGCCGGCCAGGTCTTCGCCGTCGGAGATGAGCACGATAGCCCGGTGCGCGCCCTGATCGCTTTCGAAAGCATCCAGTGCTTTATGAATAGCAGCGCCAATATCTGTCTGACCCCGTGGCGCAGAATCCACCGTCACATCGTTGAGGATTTCTTCCAGATAGGCGTAATCGGTAGTCAGGGGGCAGAGCTGGATGGCTCGGCCGCGGAAAGCCAGCAGAGCGGCGCGATCTCCGCGCAGTTCCCGCAGCAGATCTTGAATATCGGTCTGGGCCCTTTGGAGGCGGTTGGGATGTACATCCTCGGCCAGCATCGAACGCGATACATCCAGAGCGATGATCAGATCGCGGCCGCGTTGGATAACGGTTTCTTCGCGCACGCCCCATTGCGGGCGGGCGGCGGCCAGGAGAGCCAGCAGGCAGCCGCTTAACAGGCCGGCCCATTGCCAGTAAAAACGCTGGGTGGCCGGCGGGGGACACAGTTTTGCGCGCATAGTCGGCGCCAGCCATTGCGCCAGGGCCCGGTTCTGCCGGCGCCATAAAGCCAGCCAGATCAAGCCGCCCACTGGCACCAGCCAGAGCCCGTAAAGCATCCACGCATTGGCAAAATGTAGCGGCATATTTTTTATCCCGTTAAAGCAGTTGGCGCACGAGCGTCAGGTTGATGCTCGCGGAGATCATGCATAATGCCAAGCCGGCCAATAACGGCCCCAAAAATAACTCATGATATTGATGGTATGTTTTGTTGTGTACATGGGTTTTTTCCAGCTTGTCGATCTCGTCCAGGGCGCGATTCAAGCCCTTGGGATCCCGCGCATTGAAATAGAGGCCGCCGGTGGTTTGGGCAATGGTCTTGAGCAAGGCTTCATCCAGGCGAACCTCGGCATATTGGATGCTGCTCCGGCCGAAGGGATCCTGGGCCATGAAGGGCGCCCGACCGTTGGAGCCGACGCCAATGGTGTAGACCTTGATGCCCAAGGCGCGGGCAGCCTGCATGGCGTCTTCCGGCTTGATCAGGCCGGTATTGGATTCGCCGTCGCTCAAGAGGACGATGACTTTGGATTTAAGCTCAGTTTTCTCCAGCCGGGCGCAGGCCGTGGCCAGCGCATCACCAATGGCGGTGAGCAGTTCTTCCTGATTGGCCACCTCGCCCTGGGGAGTCAGGGTGGGCTTGGGGATTTGCACGCCTTGGAGCACATGCCGTAGCGCCCCATGATCAATGGTCAGCGGCACGCGGCTGGTAGCGAAGCCGCCGAAAGTCACCAGCCCGATGAGGTCATCCCGGCGGCGTTCAATGAATTCGGTGAAGATTATTTTCACGGCATCGAGCCGGCTGCGATATTGGTCACGTGTGGAGAAATCCAGCGCCTGCATCGAGCCGGATACATCCACCACCATCTGAATGGCGATGGCGTTGCTCCTGCGCATGGCGGTCTCCAGCACGGTCTGGGGGCGGGCCAGGGCGATGATCAGCAGGCTGATCCCCAGCAGAAACAAGCCGGGCATCACGGTCTGCATGGCCAGGCGCCAGGTATACTGGGTGGTGGGCAGGCGATGCGTGGGGGCGAAGAGCATGGCCCGCCGCCGGCGCCGGCCATAGACCGCCCAGATGGCGCCAGCCAGGGGGATAGCCCAGAGTAGAAAATAAGGGTGTGCGAATCTAAACATGAGTGCTGGCCCGTTGCTTTTGTTCCCATTCGTCGGTTTCCAGATAGTCGCGGGCGGTGCTGAGCGTTTGATCAACGGTGGGCATATCCGGTTGGAAGGCTGCGAATTTGACCAGATCGGCTGTCTGTAAAAATACCCGCAGTTTGCCTACCACGGCCCGACTGAAACGCGCATCTTGGATCACCGCCGCCAGGAATTCTTCGGTGGTTTGTTCCGGAGCCCGAATGGCATGCGCCCTCTCGATATAGCGCCGCACGATCATGGTGATCGCCAAATAAAACTCCTTGAACTGTTGGGTGGCGATCAGGTTTTGGGCTATCAGCTCGGTCAACTCGCGCAGGGCGCGTTCCTTGGGCGACAGGCGCTTGAGCTTTATATTCCGTCGCAGGCGCCCTCCCAGCCAGCCCACGCCGCCCAGCGCGCCGCCAACCAGGAGACCCACCAGCACCCAGCCCAGGACGGTTGGCCAGGGCGGAAAAATCCGGCGCGGGCCGAGGATATCGGCGAGCTTGGTCGGCGCGGGGTCGGGGCTGACGGGCTGGACCTGGAAAGTCATGGGATGCGTGGCAAACCAGCCCTCCTGCGCCGGCTGCTGTCTGCGATCCACATAGCCGATGGCCAGGGGGCCCAGACGATATTCTTCCGCCAGGATGGGCGTCAGTTTGAAGCAGTGTTCGCGTATCACCAGCTCGGCTGTGATCTGCGGTTCGCGCTCATAGGCGCCGCTCAGGATGAATCCCTGGAGGCGGCCCTCGAGCGGCGGCAGTTGGACCTCCAGCGTGGCCGGCGCCCGGGTTTGAATGGTCAATAAGGTGTCGCGCTCCAAATGCACAGCCGCCGGTTCAGCGCTGATGCGGCAGGTGATGGCGCCGACGGATATTTCGTCCACGCGCGCCGGTGCCGGAGTGGTCCGGGGCGGCTGGGTGGGATGGCAAGACGCCAGGGCGAGCAGGCCGCCGAGCAGCAGGCTCAGCCAGCGGCTCCCGCCAGCCCAGCCGCGCTGGCTGGGGCAGCTTTTCAGGTTAGTGAAGCTTAAAGCCATCAGTTGTTTATTCTCTTATTGGCGCGCCGGACCCATCGGGCCGCCTCTGGCTTTTGGTCAGCCTCTTCAACCGCGCGCCGCGCGGCGCTGCCGTATTTGAAACAAGCGCCGCACATCATCAATAAAGGGTTTGTTGGTGGAGAGGCTGATGCTATCTATGCGCAGCTTGCGGAACTGCCGCTGGAGCTCTTGTGCTTCGGTCGCGGCCCGCTGCCGAAAGGCTTGGCGCAGCTGGCGAGGTGCAGTATCCAGCAGGAAGAGGGCGCCGCTTTCCGGATCGAGGATTTCCTGCAGGCCGCTTTCCGGCAGTTCCGCTTCGCGCGGGTCGCTCAGCGGGCAGGCAATCAGGTCATGATGCCGCGCACTGACGCGCAATTCATCCTCGTAGCCTTCGCTCAGGAAATCGGAGATTAAAAAAACCACCGCCCGTTTTTTCTGCACCCGGTTAAGAAAACGCAGCGCCGCGCCGATATCCGTGCCGCGCCGGGTTTCCTCGGCGGCCAGCACTTCTCGCACCAGGCGCATGGCCGCCGTGCGGCCCTTGCGCGGCGGCAGAAAGCGCTCGATACGGTTGCTGAAGAGCAGCATGCCGATTTTATCCTGGTTCTTGATGGCGGAAAGCGAGAGCAGGCAGGTCAGTTCAGCGGCGACCTCCGCCTTGGAGCGCAGCCGACTGCCGAAGCACATCGATCCGGAGATATCCACCAGGAAGATAATGGTCAGTTCGCGTTCTTCGCAAAAACGTTTCACGAATAGATGGCCCATGCGCGCGGTGACATTCCAGTCGATGGCGCGCACATCGTCGCCGGGAACATAGGCGCGCACTTCGTCAAATTCCATGCCGCGGCCCTTGAAGACCGAGTGATATTCGCCGGAGATATGTTCATCAACCAGTTTGTTGGTGAACACCTTGATGCGGCGCACCTGCTTCATTAATTCCTTGGTATCAATGCTCATCGCACTGGCCTCACGCGCGCCCTGCGCTTCAGGGAACCGGGATCTCATTCAAGAGCCGCGTGATGATATCCTCGCTGGTGATTTCCTCGGCTTCCGCTTCGTAAGTCAACATGATGCGGTGCCGCAAAACATCCGGCGCGATTTCTTTAACATCCTGCGGCGTGGCGTAGCCGCGACCATGCAGCAGGGCATTGGCCCGGGCCACGATATTCAGATAGAGGGTCGCCCGCGGCGAGGCCCCGTATTCGATCTGATGATCAATAGCGATGCCATAGGCCGAGGGGCGCCGCGTGGCCAGCACCAGGTCGAGAATGTAATCACCCACCTTTTCGTCACAATAGATTTGATCCAGCAGATTCCGCAGGTCGGTGATTTGCGCGGCGGAGATCACGGCCTGCACTTGTACATCCAGCTTGCGCGTGAACCGGGTCATGATGCGGCGTTCATCTTCCTTGGAAGGATAGCTCACCTTGCATTTGAGCATGAAGCGATCGATCTGCGCTTCCGGCAGCGGATAGGTGCCTTCCTGCTCGATGGGGTTTTGGGTGGCCATGACCAAGAAGGGATCCGGCAGCGGATGGGTGGCGTCGCCGAAGGTCACCTGACGCTCCTGCATGGCTTCCAGTAAAGCCGATTGCACCTTGGCCGGTGCGCGGTTGATTTCGTCGGCCAGCAAAAGATGAGTAAAAACCGGGCCTTTCTTGGGCAGAAAAGATCCGCTCTTGGGATCATAGATCATGGTGCCGATCAAGTCGGCGGGCAAGAGGTCGGGCGTGAAACTGATGCGCTGAAAATTCAAGCCGATGGCCTGCGCCAGGGTTTTCACGGCCGTCGTCTTCGCCAGGCCGGGCACACCTTCCAATAGAATATGACCGCCGGCGATCAAGGCCATCAACATGCGATCCAGCAGCTGCTCCTGACCGACCAGGACCTTCTGGACCTCTTGTCGTAAACGATCCAGCGCCTGCGCTTGTTCCTGGATCAGGTTGCCGGTCTGGGTTATTTTTTCATATTCCATGGCTCACTCCCGGGTTGCTGGGCCAGCCAGGCCAAGGCCAGCCCAGCTTGGCTTGGTTATCTGTGCCTTTCACTAACTATGGACTGGTGCGCGGTCAGTTTGATAACTGAGGTCTGCGTCCGGCTCATCCGGCGGCGGCTCTGTATCCTGGAAGAGTTCCGCGCGCTGGATGAGCAATGCTTCGGCCCGATAGGATTTAAGCACATAAATCCAAGGGCTCAGTCGAGCGTTTAATTTTTGAGTTTGTTCCGCCAGAGCTTGTTGCGCGGCGGCGTCCGTCGGCGCGTCCTCTTTAGATTCTGCGGCAGCGTTAGCCGGTGGCGTATAGGCCACGCTCACCTGCAGGTAGCGATCGAAGGACTCATGGTCCACTGTCTGGCCCAGGCTGAGCGTATAAGTTTGGCCTTGCTTGGTGCGGGCCTGGATCAGGATGGGTTGCTGCAGGCCGGTTGCCGTCTCCGTCGGCTCAAGCACATCATCGAAGCCCAGGTAATGCAGGCTGCTGGCCAGCTGCTGTAGCTTGGCGTTATCCACCGGGCCAGCTTCACCATCGTTTTTGACCAGTTCCAGCGCAGCGGCGACTCCAGCGCGTTGCAGGGTGAGGGGCTGGCGTCCCGGGCCGCTGATGGATATTTCCATGATATCTTGGGCCGGCACATTGATGAATTCATCATCCAGCCAGTATTTGGCCGGTTCCACCAGGCGTTGGAGGCTCTGCGCCACCAGCAGCACCGGGCCGGTCGCGCGGCGGATATATTGGCCATCCGGATACCCGCCCCACAGGGAGCCGCTCTCCTGGCCGCCGGTTGGCTGGCGCAGGAAGGGCTTGCCGATGAGCAAGCTGGCCAGGATTTGATCCTGGGCGTTGAAGAGTTGCAGGAGCGTGCCGGTTTGTTCCGGCGGCCCTTCCGCATCCGGGGGCAGCAAATGGAACTGCTCTAATTGTGCTTCGCCGGCGTGGATCACCTGACCGATTTTCAAGTTGCTGAGATCTTGCAAGGTTTCGACCACCTTCTCGAACTTAGCCGGATAATTGAAGCGGCTGGCCACTTGCCAGATAGACTCTGTTTTGGAGATGATGATGTTGGTCCCCGGCGTCTGGATCTGAATTTTACGGACTTCGTTGATCGGCAGGGCCGGCCAGACCCGATTGCCCACCAGCGCCGGTGCTGGGCTTGCCTGTTGACGCAGGGTCCACCAGGCTCCCGCGCCGAGCAATAGGGCCAGGATCAGGAGAGCGATGAATGTTTTTAGTTGCATGATCTTCCTCCCGCTTAATTTTGGGCCCGTTGTTTTTGCCGTCGCCGGCGGCTCCATCCGAAGGCCGTTCCGGCCAAGATGATCAGCGCTGGCATCAGGGTGATATTAACGGCCTTGACGATCACCCCCAGGCTTTCAATGCCTTGGCGCAGGTGCTGGCGGACTTTTTTTAGTTCGGCCTGCGTGCGGATCTGGTCCTCTTTGAAGCGATTGATTTCTTCTTCCTGTTCCGGACTGAGGATGTAGCGCTGCGTTTGATCTTTGCTGGCCTGCAGCGCTTCCAAGCGCTGGTGGGTGGCGTCGAGTTTTTCCTGCAGGGCACGTTCCTGCAGGAACCAACGCTGCTGCGCCTCGTGTTGCAGGGCCAGGACGCGGTCGAAGGGGCGTTCGAAGCGGCCGCGGCAACGCACGCTTGCCAGATCGACGCTGCCGGCCATCTGTTCCAGGGCATTGAAGAAGAAGTTTAGATTGTCATTGATGGGTTGAAAAACGCGTTGCCCGAAGAAGCTCAGTTCCTGCACGGCGAATTGATCACCCAGCAGATCAACATCGGCCACCAGGATCACCGTGGTGGGCTGACGGCTTTGCTGGAGGGCCGCCGCGGGTGGAGCGGGCGGCGCGTTCTCTTCCGGTCCGCCTGCCGGTTTGCCATCCGGGAAAGCCGTCGGAAAGATGCCCTGCAAGCGCAGGGCCAAACTTAGGCGCTGCCCTCCGGGCTGGAATTCACGCCGCAGATTTTCCGCGCCAGACTGCGCCAGCAGGGCGTTGATCAATTGCGACTGTTCGGAGGAGACCAAGAGC
Source organism: uncultured Verrucomicrobiota bacterium (assembly GCA_964475165.1). Classification (GTDB taxonomy): domain Bacteria; phylum Verrucomicrobiota; class Kiritimatiellia; order JAAZAB01; family JAAZAB01; genus CAYUHK01. Next base: position 23,037 of record CAYYVN010000011.1, read on the forward strand.
GAACTCACGCTGAGGCCCTCAACACCCTGACCGCTGAAGGCTCCGGCACAGGGCAGAATAAGCGTTTTGAGATTGGCCGTGAGTGTATCCTGGCCATCAATGTTCGTTTCGCGCAGGCTCAGGAAAACGGGGCTATCCTCCACCTGATTGTGGCCCTGTTGGATGCGGGTCGTGGCCCGCATATCGGCCAGGATTTTATCGGGCGCATACTCAACGCCCCAGGCCTCCAGCAGCCGGCCGAGATCTGAGCGCGGGTTGGCCGGGCCGTGTAGGTTCATGGAATCTTCCTGCTGGGCCGCATCCACCAGACAGAGAGGATCGATGAAGGCCAGGAGCCGCCCGCCGCCCAAGATAAATTGATCGATGGCAAACTGCGTGGTCGCCGTCAGATTCTTGGGGTGGATCAGCAGCAAAGCATCAATCGCGGCATCGATCGCCTCGGCTTCCATGTCCACATGGCGTATTTCGTAATCCTCAGCCAGGTTCTGAAAGGCGACCCAAGGCGGTTGACTGCGCGGCCGCGCTTGGCCGGGCATGGCATATGGAAAACTGCGTACGCCCATCACCGGCAAACTGCTCATCAGGCCCAAGACCGGCTTGCGGGCCAGGGCCACCCGGGTGATCAGGCGCGTAATGCTGTATTCCAACAGCTCTTCGTGGCGCGGATCAATGAAAGGGATCGTGGCATGAAAATCGCCTTTGACGGCGACCAGCCCGCAATACAAGGTTGTATCCCCCGCGCCGAACAGGCTCAGGTTTTGTCCGGCCAGGCCGTAGCGTTCGGCCCATTCCTCAGCCTCCGAGTCGGGGCGGGGATCGTAGGTTTCCAGGATGATCCGGCCGCCGGCGGCCAGCTGATATTCCTTGAGCAGTTCGCTCACTTGCCGCGCAAAATTTTTAAGGGGCAGGGGCACATCCGAGGAGCGTTCCGAAAAAAACAATTTAAGGGTGACGGGGCTTTCCAGATTTTCCAGGATGCGTCGCGTGCCATCGGTGAGGGTGAAGAGCTTTTCTTCGGTTAGATCCAGGCGCCAGCGCAGGCCGCCGAGGATGATGTTGGCGGCGATCAGCGCCGCCAGCAGGATGAAGATGCCCGCCAGACTGCTACCGAAAATCCAGTATCGTTTAGTGTTCTTGGAACTCATGCCTGTCATCTCCTTAGGGGTCTGGGTGGCGTCTCAGGCCGCCTTCCTGTTTTCCAATACCAAGCGGGTGCCGCAGAGCATAAAAATTATGACGCTGATGTAATAAGCAAAATCGCGCAGATCCAATACGCCCTTTTGAAAGGCCTCGTAATGGGGCATAAAACTGAAGGCGGCTACGGCGCGCACGCTCCAATCCGGCGCCCAGCGCACCAAAAGATCAGTGACCGGCGGCCAGCCGGCCAGCAGTAAGAAGAGACCAATAACCACCGCCAGCACGAAGCTGATCACCTGATTGCGCGTGAAGGCCGAGGTCAACATGCCCACCGCCAAATAGGCGCCGGCCAAGAGAGCGCTCCCGAGATAGCCTCCGATGATGGGGCCGCGGTCCGGTGCGCCGAGATAGATCACGGTCAGGACGATCGGGAAAGTGAGCAGGAGCGCTAAGCCTAAAAAAATCCAGGCGGCGATGAATTTACCCAGGATGGCCTGCGTGAGGGTGATGGGCAGGGTCAGCAGGGTTTCGATCGTGCCGGAGCGCCGTTCTTCAGCCCACAGGCGCATGGCCACCGCTGGCACCAGGATCAGAAACATCCAGGGATGCCAGAAGAAAAACGCTCGCAGATCAGCCTGCCCGGCCTCATAGAAGCGCGAGACGAAAAATGTCAGAAAACCAATCAACATCAAAAAGACAACCATGAACACATAAGCTACCGGCGATTCAAAATAGGCCAACAGTTCCCGCTTGGTAATGGCGGCGATTTTACGCAAGGCATCCATAAGGCTTTCTCCTGGCTGGTTAGCGATTATTGTTCCGTGCTTGGGTTAAGTCCTGAAAAACATCATCGAGCCGCCCCTCCAGGGCTTGCAGGCCGATGACCGGCCAGTCAGCATGGGCCTGCAGCAGGGCCATCACTTCCGGGAATAAGCGTTGCGGATCGCGCGCGTAGACCAGTACCCGTTGTCCGCGCGCTTCCACCGCCGCCGCCGCCGGCAAATGCTCCAGCTCGCCCAGCAGAGCGCCCGGCTGTGAGGCCAAAGTCAACTCGACGGCTCCATAGGTGCGACTCTGTTTCTTGAGGTCGGCCGGCGCGCCGTTGGCGACGATGCGGCCCTGGCAGATGATGATGGCGCGGGTACAGACAGCTTCCACCTCTTCCAGGATATGCGTGGAAATGACGATGGCCTTGCGTGCGGCCATTTCCGTGATCAGCCTGCGCACTACCTGTTTTTGGTTCGGATCCAAGCCATCCGTGGGTTCATCCATGATCAATAGCGGTGGGTCGTGCAGCAGGGCCTGGGCTAAACAGGTGCGCTGACGATAGCCCTTGGAGAGAGTGCCGATGTTTTGATGGCGGACCGTTTCCAGGCGGCATAATGCGATGGTGTGCTCGAGGCGCCGCTGGCGTTCACGCCCCCGATAGCCCCGCACAGCAGCGCTGAAAGCCAGATAATCCCAAACGCTCATGTCATCATAGAGCGGAGCATTTTCCGGCAGATAGCCGATCTCTTTCTTGGCCGCCACCGCGGCCCGTAGAATATCATGCCCGGCTACTTGGGCCGTGCCGGCCGTGGGAGGCAGGAAGCCTGTGATCATGCGCATGGTGGTGGTTTTACCGGCGCCGTTGGGGCCTAAAAATCCCAAGACTTCGCCCTTGCCCACTTGAAAAGAAACATCATCCACAGCGATGATATTTCCGAATCTCTTCTGTAGATGGCTGACTTGCAGCATGATGATCCTCCGTTCAGTTGCTGGCCCGCGATCAAACGCAAGGCCGAAGACTAACGCAATTTAATATGTCTGACAAGCGGCTGCTCCGGCGCCGCGCTTTTGGGTATGGCCACGCGGAGGATTCCCTCTCGATAAATGGCTTGCGCCGCCTGGCCCTCCACCGGGCCCGGCAGCATCAGCTTGCTTTCCAGATGCTGGCGCCGGCGGCCCTGTTCGGGACCGGCGGCGGTCTCAATGCTTATGCTCAGCAGTCGGCCCTGCAGGTTGATGGCGATATCCGCGGGATCCAAGTCAGGCCAGGTCATCCGCACAACATAATTGCTGCCCTCTTCAGTGAGGTTCAGCGAGGAGGATACTTCCCCGAGTTGCCACCCCTGTTCCAGGCGGGCCGGCAGGCTGAAAGTGTCCAGGTCCCTGAAAGCGCCTTCAAAGATACGATCGATTTCCTCCTGCAGTCTGAAAAATTGATCCCGGGCCGCCGCCGGATGCACCGCGCGCCGAAAAGTACCCACTAGGGGCGGGCGGCTGGCTGCTCCGGGGCCAGCCAGGTTGAAGAATAGATTGTTGATCTGCTCGCGCACGGCCTTGATATCAGCAGCTGAATCCCAGAGCAGGAATTGGTTCTCGCTGTGCCGGGGCGGCTGCAGCTGGCTGGGTGGCGGCATGATTTTTTGCCATAAACCCGGCGCGTGGCCGGTTAAAGATCGTCTCTGCTGAAGAATAATGCCAGCTTCGATGAGCGCAATGGCGCCCATCAAGATCAGGAGCCCCCATAGCCAAGATCGTTTGTTTTGCTGCTGCATAGCCTCCTCTTCAAGTCAACTTTGTTTTTAAGAGCAAGAAGCATGCCAAGGAATGGCCGGCGGCGCGGCTGGCCTATCTGCTGGCGGAACTGGCTTGACGATCCGGGCGGCCGGCGCGGTGGCCAGGACTGTGGCTCTCTGGCCTGACAAATTTTCCCGGTAGCGGACAAATTGTCGCCCGCGCCGCCCATCATTTTGATTTTGCCAGGTAGCGCAGGGCGCAACGCGCTAGCAGGGCGGCGCCCACGGCCAAGATACGATCATCAAAATCGAAGCGGTTATTGTGCAGGGCCGGCTGGCGGGCGTCTTTGCGGATGCCCAGATCAATATAGGCGGCCGGCACAAGCTTCTGATAGAGCGAAAAATCCTCGGCCCCCATCGTCAGCCCAAAATCCCGGACGGGTATCTGCAGATCTTTGGCCGCGGCCCTGGCCAGGGTGGCCATGGCAGCATGATTGGATGTGACCGGATAGCCGGGCAGATGGGTGAACTCGCAGCGCACGCCATAGGCCACTTCCACACCCTTGATGATGCGGCGCATGCGCCGTAAGATCGTCTGGCGCACAGCGGCTTGCAGGGTGCGCAGCGTGCCGCCCATTTCAACTGTGTCCGGAATGATGTTATAGGCTGTGCCGCCATGCAGGAAGCAGACCGAAATCACATGGGTATCATAGCCTTTCAGGTTGCGGGTGATGGTTTGGAAGCCTTGGTAAATCTGATGGGCGGCCTGCAAGGGATCGCGGCAGGCTTCCGGGTGCGCGCCGTGTCCGCCGCGCCCCGCAATGCGCACGCGGAAGCGATCGGCGGCGGCCATGATGGGGCCGGCACTGATACCCACGGCGCCATAGGGTTGGCGGGTGCTGACATGCATCCCGAACATGGCCGCCACCGGCGGATTACGCAAAGCTCCGGCGCGGATCATAGCCTCGGCGCCGCCTTGTCCCTCCTCGGCGGGTTGGAACAGAAATTTTACAGTGCCCCTAAAGTGCGCTTGCAGACGCTTGAGAATCATGGCGGCGCCCAAAACCATAGCGCTATGGCCATCATGGCCGCAAGCATGCATCAGCCCCGCCCGCCGCGATTTGTAAGCAACGGTGCTGGCCTCGCTGATCGGCAGGGCGTCGATATCCGCTCGCAAAGCCACGGCGCGTGCGCCGGGCGTCTGCCCATGTAAGATGCCGATGACACCGGTTTTGGCCACTGGCGCCCGCACCTCATCAAGCTTCTCTCGTCGCAAACGCTGGGTGATCTGGCGGCAGGTCCGGTGTTCTTGAAAGCCGATTTCGGGATGTTGGTGTAGATCGCGCCGCACGGCGATCAGCTGCGGGCTGATGGTCTTGGCTATTTTTTGTATCTCTTGGTTGATGTTCATCTGCGTTCTCCATTGTTATTTGAAAGTCGGCTCGCGCCCTCCTCCAGGTTCAAGGCCGAGCAGGGCCTCATCAGCCGAGCTGGGAGCAGAACCGGCCGCCCGGGCCGGCGGCCCGGTAGGCATTCCCAGGGCGATCGCGGCCAAGTTTCAGTTGTATCAGTTGAACGGTTTCCCTTATAGCTGGGTATCCTAAAAAGGCAGTTTGTATTCCTTGATTTTACGTTGAATGGTTCGCGGCGAGATGCCCAGCTCCTCGGCCGTCAACGTGCGGCTGCCCTTATGGCGCTGCAGTGCCTGCAGAATAGCTTGCTTCTCCAATTCCACCAGCGGTATGGCCGCCGGTATCCGCCAGGCTGCGGTCGCCCTTTCCATCGGCCCCAAATGCAGATCAGCCGGGCGCAGAGTGGAAGTTTGGGCCATGATGACCGCATTTTCCAGGGCATGTTTCAGCTCGCGTACATTACCGGGCCAGGCATAGCGCTCCAACAGATCATAGCAGGCCGGCTCGATATTGGCAATATGCCGACCATGCTCGGCGCAGGCCTGCTTGATGAAATGGGCGGCCAGCGGGCGGATATCTTCCGGCCGTTCGCGCAGGGGAGGGATGCGGATGGTGACCACCTGTAAGCGGTAGAGCAGGTCGTGGCGAAAGAGCTTTTCGGCGACCAGATCTTCCGGGTTACGGTTGGTTGCCGAAACCACGCGGGCATCCACGGCGATTGGCGTACGGCCGCCCAGCCGCAAGAGTTCGCGGGTTTCCAGCACTCGCAGCAGGCGCGTTTGTACCGCGGCGGGCGCAATGCCGATTTCGTCGAGCAGGAGCGTGCCGCCCTGGGCGCGTTCAAAGGCTCCCGCATGACGACTCAAAGCTCCCGTAAAGGCGCCTTTTTCATGGCCAAACAGTTCCGACTCCAGCAGGGAGGCTGAGAAGGCTCCGCAGTTGAGCGCCACGAAAGGCGCCTGCCCGCGCTGACTGTCGAAGTGCAGGGCGCGCGCGACCAGCTCCTTGCCGACACCGCTTTCACCCAGAATCAGCACCGAGGCGCGTGTGTCCGCCACGGCTTGCACCTGCCGTAGAACCTCGCGCATGGAAGCTGAGTGGGCGATGATCGTGCGCGCGGAAGATTGCGCGCGCAAGGCCGCTTGCAAGGCCGTGATTTGCGTGCGCAACTGGTTGCTTTCTACGGCATGCGCCACTTTGGACTGCAGGTCGGTTAGGTTGAGCGGCTTAAGGATATAATCATAAGCGCCCGCCTTCAGCGCCGCCACCGCCTGAGCCACCGTGCCATAGGCCGTCATCAGGAGAATGGCCGCCTGCGAGTCAAGCTGGCGGATGCGCTGCAACACTTCATGGCCGTCAATATCCGGCAGACGCACATCCACCAGGATCGCCGCGTAGTTTTCGGCCGTGCAGCGTTGGAGACCTTCCTGGCCCGTGGCCACGGCGCTCACGGCATAGCCGGCTTCCTCCAGCGCATCCGTCAGCGAGCGGCGGCCGTCGGGGTCGTCTTCAATCACCAGTATTTTGATGGGGGTCGGATTGGGCATAGAGTCGATCTTTCAACATCAATTTAGCCGGCCGATCAGAGGAGTTCAAGGTCAAGCTTGCCCCTCCGCGCCCGTTGCCAGGAGGGGGAGGCGGATGATGAAACAACTCCCTCGGCCTCCCGCGCCGGCCTGGACGGAGATCGTGCCCCCGCAGTTTTCCACAGCCGTTTTGGCCAGGGCCAAGCCAATGCCGATCCCCGCCGGGCGGTTAGTGTAAAATAAATCAAAAATCCGCTGGCGGAACTGGGGCGCAATGCCCGGGCCTTCATCGGTGATTTCCAGGATAGCTTGGCCGGCGGCGGCGTGGGTGCGGATGGTTACCCGGCCGCCCGGAGGCGAAAAGACTTCAGCATTATTAAGGATATTGAGCAGGGCGCGCTTGAATTGTACGGGAAACCCGATGACGCCCAGGGGCTCTGCACTGAGATCCGTCCGGACCGCTAGTCCCGCCCTGGCCAGGCGCAGTTTGATTAGATCCAGGCAATCCTGCAGGGTGGCATTGATCTCAAAGCGTTCCCGCTCGATAGCCTCTGGCTTGGCTACGAGCCGGAATTCCGCTAAGAGGATATCCAGGCGGCCGAGGGTGGCGTTGAGGCGCGCCGCCAGCTCCTGCAGGCGCGCGCTCCGCCCGCTCGTATCGCGGGCGGCTTCCTGCTGCAATAGTTGCGCATCCAGTTGCATGGCCGACATCGGATTGCGGAAATCATGGATGATGCTGCTGGCCACGGCGCCGGCAAACATCAAATGTTCATGCTGGCGCTGACGTTTGCCCCAGGTTATTTCGCGCTGCACCAGCCAGATGATCATCAACAAACTGATCCCAAAAGAGACCGTAATGATGAGCAGCGAGAGATTAAAGAGAGCCTGAATGGCTGTCGTGGCGCCGGCTTGTTCACGCTCCACAACTTCCTTCTTTAAGGCCACCTGCAAGGTGCGTTCGACGCCGGCGGCGGCATTCAACTGGCGACTGAAAGCAATCACAGAAATAATATTGGTGCCGCTGTGCAGTTTTTTGGGGCTGATGACGATGGGTTCTCCGGCTGGTTCAGCCGCCGCCGCCACTGAGTCCGCCGGCCCGGCTTCGCGGTGGAGGAGCACCACATCCTGCTCGCGCACGGTGACATATGCCAAGCCCGGTTCGATGCCTTGTAGCCAATCCACCGCTTGCTGGAAGGGCTCGGGGGCCGGTTCCGGCTGTTGCAAGAAAGCTTGAGCGGCCAGATGCTTGGTGAGCAGCGTGCCATATTGAAGGACCGCGGCCGTCGCTGCCGCGCGCGCGGAGCGTTCGTATAATTTGACCAGCAGCCAGAAATTTAATCCGGCCCCGCCGGCGATCAAGACCAGTAGCAGCGTCAGCAGCGCTGCTAAGGGAATATGCCGTTGCCGATACATTGCCTCCCGCCTGTTTTTGCCTGTGGATGTTGTGGGTTAGGGCCGCGTTGCGCCAAATCCTTGGCGGCGCCCACCCGGCATTAAATAGCAGCGTCGCTGGCTAAGTCAATCTCCGCTTGGTCGGCGCCGCTAAAAAGTCTGGCAATCGGCTTGCAATGCGCGGCGCAGTTATTACAATGCCCCGCGGATCGTTTATGGGTTGGAAAGGAGAGCATGCGCATGCACTTTGTGGTTTGCATCAAACAGGTTCCGGATACGGCGGATGTTAAAATCAATCCCCAAACCAACACTCTGATTCGCGAGGGAGTGGCTTCGATCATCAATCCCTTTGATATGTATGCCATCGAAGAGGCCTTGCGTTTGAAAGAAAAAATGGGCGGCCGCGTCACCGCTCTCACCATGGGACCGCCGCAGGCCGAAAGCGCTTTGCGCGAGGCCATCGCCATGGGCGTGGATGAGGGCATCTTGCTTTCCGATCGCGCCTTTGCCGGCAGCGATACCTGGGCCACCAGCTATACCCTGGCCCTGGCCCTCAAAAAAATCGGCGATTATAGCATTATCCTGTGTGGTAAACAGGCTGCCGATGGCGATACAGCCCAGGTGGGGCCAGGCCTGGCCGCCCATCTTGACCTGCCGCAGATCACTTATGTGCGCAAAATCGTGTCTGTGGATGATAAACAACTGGTGGCCGAGCGCCTCCTGGAAGACGGTCATGAGACCATCGCGACGCCCTGGCCCTGTCTGCTGACCGTGGTTAAGGAGATCAACGAACCCCGGCTGCCCTCCTTGAAGGGCAAACTGGCGGCTAAAAAAGCGCAGTTCGTGCATTGGAGCGCGGCTGATCTGGCCTGTGATCCAACTCAATTGGGGCTGGAGGGGTCGCCCACGCAAGTGGTCAGAATTTTCACTCCGCCCGCCAGGCAGGGCGGCATCATCTTGCAGGGTGAACCGGAGCAGATCGTCGCCCAGCTGATGGAAAAAATAAAGGATGCCGTCATCGCGTCCGCCTCGTGATAAGGAAAAAGATCCATGTCTAAAACACCCATTGTTGTGCTGAAAGAAAAATGCGTGGGCTGCGGTCTGTGCGTTAAGGCCTGTCCCTTTGATGCCATCCGCCTGGTGGATAAGCTGGCCGTGATTGACCTTGAAAAATGCACCCTCTGCGGCGCCTGCGTGGAAGCTTGTCGTAAATTAGGCGCGATCATTATCCGGCCGCAAGCAGCGCCCGCGGTGGATCTGAGTGCTTATCGGGACGTCTGGGTGTTTGCCGAGCACAAAGACGGCCACATTCAATCCATCACCTATGAGTTGCTGGGTGAAGGCCGCAAGCTGGCCGATCAGCTGGGCATGCAGCTGCATGCCGTCTTATTTGGGCATCAGCTCCGGGAGCGGGCAGGGGAGCTCTGGCAGCGCGGGGCCGATGGCGTCTATCTCGTGGACGATGCGGCCCTGGCTTATTTCCAGGATGAACCCTATGCGGCGGTCTTAACCGAATTGATCCGTCGTCATCAGCCGGCCATCGTCCTATGTGGCGCCACCACCATCGGGCGCAGCCTGGTATCGCGGGTGGCCGTAGCTGTTAAGGCCGGCTTAACGGCCGATTGCACCGCGCTGGCCATCGATCCGGCCACCGGCAACCTGCTCCAGACCCGCCCGGCCTTCGGTGGCAATATTATGGCCACCATCATTACGCCCCGTCACCGGCCGCAGATGGCCACCGTGCGGCCTAAGGTGATGCAGGAAGCCGAACCGACTGCGCAAGGCAGCGGTCAGCTATCGATCCCGGACATCGCGCAGACGCTGCTGCAATCTCGGGCCAGCCGGCTGCAGTTCGTGCCCGAGACCGAAGTCACCGCCAATATCGCCGAAGCCAATATTATCGTGGCCGGCGGCAGGGGACTGCAAGGGCCGGAACATTTTAAGCTGTTGCGCGAACTGGCCGCTGCTCTCGGGGCCGGCCTGGGGGCCTCGCGTGCCGCCGTGGATGCCGGCTGGATGCCCTATTCCCATCAAGTTGGGCAAACGGGTAAGACGGTCTGTCCTAAAATCTATATCGCCTGCGGGATCAGCGGACAGATTCAGCATCTGGCGGGTATGTCATCGGCCGATATCATTGTGGCCATCAACAAGGATCCAGAGGCCCCTATTTTCCGGATGGCCACCTACGGGTTGGTGGGAGATTTATTCAAGATCTTGCCCCTCTTAACGCGTGAATTTCAAAAGGCCTTGAAAAAAGCCTGAAGTTATCCAGACAAATAAGTCTGGGAAATACTTGCTCCCGAGGGGCTGTATCACTATAATATCCAGAGCTTGAAAGAAAGGCGCACGAAGCACCTGGGGATCTAAATATTTTGGCGCATGGGGAGCTGCGGAGGAGGTAAGCGCACATGAGAACCTGGATTGTATTGCTGTTACTTTTAACTGGTTGGGCGCTGCAAGAGGCCAACGCCGCCGCTCGCCTGCCGCTGCGGCCAGCCAGCACCCTGCTCTTGACGCCCGCGCGTCCGCGCCCGGTGCAACTGGCCTTGGATGCCGCCCAACTGCGTGCCTTGCTGGTCATCACTTATGAGAGCGCGGCCCAGGCGGAGCCGGTCTTGCATCTCCGGTCCGGGGCCGACTGGCAATATATCAGCCTCGCAGATTTCGCCGATAAAACATTCACGCCCACTGCGATTCGCCAGGTGATCATCATTGGCGATGAGGAGCTGGTGCCAGCGGCGCTCTTGCACAGCATGCCCTGGTGCGCCGAGGTGGTGCGCCTGCCCAGCTTGCAGATCGGTGAGTTAATCAACGGCTTGGATCCCATCCTTAAATGGCGTTCGCGGGAATGGCAATGGTTAGCCGATCGTTACGGATTGGAGCTCACCGATTTGAATGCGGCGCGCCGGGGCTATAATCCTTATGATACGCCACGCTCCCAAATGCCCCTGGAAAAGAGTACTTTCAAGCAAGCGCCCGGCGAGCTCGCGCCCGCCCAGCTCATCGAAGGATCCGCGCCGCCAGCTTCCCAGCCCTAAAGAGGGAGCGGCCTCCGCGTGCATTTCAGCGGCGCACCTGGCCCTGGCCGCTAATGACGAACTTATAGGTGGTCAGCTCTTCCAGTCCCATCGGACCGCGCGCGTGCAATTTATCGGTGCTGATGCCCATTTCGGCGCCCAGCCCGAATTCGCCACCGTCAGTGAAACGCGTGGAGGCATTCACATAGACCGCCGCTGAATCCACTTCTTGCGTGAACAGCTTGGCGGCGGCGGTTGAGGCGGTGATGATGGCATCCGAATGATGCGACCCATAATGATTGATGTGCGCGATCGCCGCGGAGACCGAAGGCACGATACGCACCGCCAGGATCAAGGCCAGATATTCAGCGCGCCAGTCTGCTTCCCTAGCGGCCCGGATACCCGGCACCAGCTCTTGGCTGGCAGCGTCACCGCGCAGTTCCACTCCACAGCGCGTGAGCCGCCGGGCCAACTGCGGCAGGAAGGCCGACGCAATGCCGCGATGTACCAGTAGGGTTTCCACGGCGTTGCATACAGCCGGCCGTTGGCATTTGGCGTTTTCAATGATCTCCAGGGCCATGGCCGGCGCCGCGCTCTCATCCACAAAGATATGGCAGATGCCCTGATAGTGTTTGATTACCGGCACCCGCGCATGTTCCACCACACTGCGAATCAGCGCCTGGCCGCCGCGGGGGATAACCAAATCCACCAAACCTTCCAGGCGTACCAGTTCGTGAATGGCGCGGTGTTCCGTGATCGTAATCAATTGAATGGCATCTTCCGGCAATCCGCGCCGCCGCCCGCCGGCCCGCAAGGCCTCCACAATGGCCAGGTTGGATGCTGAGGCTTCCTTGCCACCCCGCAGGATGACAGCGTTAGCGGTCTTCAGGCAGAGCGCGGCCGCATCGGCCGTGACATTGGGGCGCGCCTCATAGATGATAGCGATCACGCCTATCGGCACGCGCCGCTTGCAAATCACCAGGCCGTTGGGGCGTGACCAGCGCCGCAGAGTGCGCCCAACCGGGTCAGGCAGTTTGGCCACAGCCCGGATGGCCTGGGCCATGGCGCGGATGCGTTCCGGCGTCAGCTGCAGCCGATCCAGTAAAGCCGGGGTGAGGCCCGCTTGGCGCCCGGAGTCCATATCTTTCTGGTTGGCTTCCAGGAGGACCTGCTCGCGCCCTTCGATTTCGGCCGCCATGGCTTCCAGGATGTTGTTCTTTTGGCGGGCCTTGAGACCGGCCAGCAGACGCGCCGCCGCCGCCGCCCGCTGGCCCATGGCAGTCAGATCATCGCGCAGGTTATCCATACTTAACCCTCCAGCCTCATCGTTGGCCCGCAAACACCCTTGAGCAACCAGATAATATAACCATAAATAAATCAGTAAAAAAATGTTTTTTTTATTGCACTATTTTTTTTCGATACTATATATTTTAAATTAAATGCTTTTCCTCATTGAATGCTTGGTCTGATTAAATGAAGAAAAACACCTTCAGAAAATGGTTTGCGCCGCATATTATGCTGCTAGTTGGCGCTTGTTTTTGGGCCGGGCTAGCCAGCGCCGACCCTGTCACCAACCTGCCGTATGCCTCCTGGAGCGATGATTTTGAAGCTTATACGCTGAATACGCCGCTGATCGATGGCATCAATGGCTGGTATGGTTCCGATGATAGCATTGTGGTTCAGGATGCCGTTGTTTACGAAGGATCCCAGGCGGCTATCATCCCGTCGGATACCACCCTTTCCAATCGTTTCGAACAAAAAACTCCCACCAATGTTTGGGTGCAGATGGATGCGAAGGTGGCCCGCTATAGCGGCAGCCAGCCGCCGGCCGTGCCAGCCGAGCGGGCCGTCATGTTCTATGTTGATAGCGATGGCTATCTGATGGTGCATGATGGAGCAGCCAGTCCTACCCCCAATTGGGTGCGGCTCTCCAAGCTGATCACCGGAGAAGATAGCCCGCAGCTGCAAGATGGCGACTGGGTGCGGCTCAATGTGCATCAGGATTTTGCCAACAAAAAATGGACTTTGTTCGCCAACTATAATTTATTGACCAACGATATCGGGTTCATCAGCGACTCGATCACTTGTTTTGCCGGGTTCGATCTGTATAACGGAGCTTCCGCCAGCTATCTGGATAATGCGCAGGTGCTGATCTCGAATCCGCCGGCCCTGGCGACCAATGGCGCCAACTGGTTGCCGGCGCTGGCTGTTGATACTACCAGCATTACTCAAAAGGTATTCAAAGGCCAGAATCCTGCCGCGGGCACTTTCAAGGTCCAACGCACAGCTGGTTACTATCCCTTAAATTTTACGATCACTTCCAATCAAACTTGGCTCCAGCCCACGCCCGCCACCGGATCTTCCAGCGGCGAACAAAACTCGATCGCGGTTAACTACGCGACCGCCAGTTTAGAGGGCGGCGTTTATACTGGCAAAATGACTGTGGCCGGCGCAGATGCCAGCTTTGGTTTTGCCGCCAGCGACTCGCCCTGTGATGTCGAGGTGATCATGCAGGTTATGGATCTGCAGGTGACCCCCGGCAGTCTGAATAGCGCTGTGATGCTGGGCAATACGCCGGCAGTGCAGACTTTCATCGTGACTAACGCCGGCGCTGGCAGCTTCAATTATAGCGTGAGCACCAATGCCAGCTGGCTGAGCGTGAGCCCGGCTGCTGGGACACTGGGCGCGAATCAAGGCCAGGAGATCACGGTCACCTATGCTTCCACCGCCGGTTGGACGCCTGGCGCGAGCAATGCGCAGATCACAGTTTCCTCCGGTGACGGTGGTGGAGCCTCGCGGGCGCTGCCCGTGACTGTGGAGGTTATGGATCTGCAGGTGACCCCCGGCAGTCTGAATAGCGCCGTGATGCTGGGTAATACGCCGGCAGTGCAGACTTTCATCGTGACTAACGCCGGCTCCGGCAGCTTCAGTTATAGCCTGAGCACCAATGCCAGCTGGTTGAGCGTGAGCCCGGCTGCTGGGACATTGGGCGCTAATCAAGGTCAGGAAATCACGGTCACCTATGCTTCCACCGCCGGCTGGACGCCTGGCGTGAGCAATGCGCAGATCACAGTTTCTTCCGGTGAAGGTGGCGGAGCCTCGCAGCCGGTGGCTGTTAGCTTGGCTGTTATGGATCTGCAGGTGGATCCGACTAGTTTAAGCAGCGCCGTGATGCTGGGTAATACGCCGGCAGTGCAGACTTTCATCGTGACTAACGCCGGCGCTGGCAGCTTCAATTATAGCGTGAGCACCAATGCCAGCTGGCTGAGCGTGAGCCCGGCTGCTGGGACACTGGGCGCGAATCAAGGCCAGGAGATCACGGTCACCTATGCTTCCACCGCCGGTTGGACGCCTGGCGCGAGCAATGCGCAGATCACAGTTTCCTCCGGTGACGGTGGTGGAGCCTCGCGGGCGCTGCCCGTGACTGTGGAGGTTATGGATCTGCAGGTGACCCCCGGCAGTCTGAATAGCGCCGTGATGCTGGGGCAGACGCCAGCCGAGCAGACTTTCATCGTGACTAACGCTGGCGCTGGTAGCTTCAGTTATAGCGTGAGCACCAATGCCAGCTGGCTGAGCGTGAGCCCGGTTGCTGGAACACTGGGCGCTAATCAAGGCCAGGAGATCACGGTCACCTATGCTTCCACCGCCGGTTGGGCGGCAGGCGCGAGCAATGCGCAGATCACAGTTTCTTCCACTGAAGGCGGTGGGGCCACGCAGACGGTGGCTGTTAGCTTGGCTGTTATGGATCTGC
>CAYYVN010000011.1:37872-60274 GCA_964475165.1 uncultured Verrucomicrobiota bacterium
CATTGAACGCTAATCAAGGCCAGGAAATCACGGTCACCTATGCTTCCACCGCCGGCTGGGCGGCAGGCGTGAGCAATGCGCAGATCAGTGTTGCTGCCGGCGAAGGCGGTGGGGCCACGCAGACGGTGGCTGTTAGCTTGGCTGTTATGGATCTGCAGGTGGATCCGACTAGTTTAAGCAGCGCCGTGATGCTGGGCAATACGCCGGCAGATCAGACTTTCTTCGTGACCAACGCCGGCTCCGGCAGTTTCGATTATAATGTGGACGCGGATGCGAGCTGGCTCAGCATGAACCCGGCTGCTGGAACATTGAACGCTAATCAAGGCCAGGAAATCACGGTCACCTATGCTTCCACCGCCGGTTGGACGCCCGGCGTGAGCAATGCGCAGATCAGTGTTTCCGCCAATGAGGGTGGCGGGGCCACGCAGACGGTGGCTGTTAGCTTGTCTATCCAAGAGATCTTGCCACCGACCGGCGTCACCGCCAGCAAGGGTACTTATACCGATAGGGTTCAAGTGACCTGGGATGCTGTGAGCAATGCCACCGGATACCAGGTCTGGCGCAACACGGAAGACAATACCACCACCGCTAACCTGTTGGATGCCTTGGCCCTGACAGCTTATACCGATACGGCAGCCCAGCCTGATATAACCTATTATTACTGGGTGAAGGCTACCGGTGATGTGGGGATTAGTCCCTTCAGTCTGCCCGATACTGGCTATGTCACTAAGGGCGATCAGCCAACCAATCAGTTCGCTGTTAGCCAGGGGCTGCGCCGTGAGATCCGTGTCGATTGGCCGCCGGTTGCCGGCGCCAGCCGATATGAACTGTGGCGCAACCTGAAGAATGATCTCAGCGGCGCTGATCAGCTGACCAGCGATCTACAGACCAGCTATCGTGATTTGGCAGTTGACCCGGCGCAGACCTATTATTATTGGCTGAAGATCATTTCCGATCTCTCGGGCACTGAGATTCAAGGCCCGGAAACCGGCTGGTGCAGCGGCCGCAAGTGGGATTTTCGCGGCGATGGCCGGGCCAATGCTTGGTATTATCATGAGAACAGCGGTCGTTGGTATGTGGAGCTGGAGCCGCCGACCTTGTATACGCTCGTCTTTGGCGGCGCTGGCCTGACAGCTGTGCCCGAGGATTATGACGGCGATGGTAAAGCCGATCCGGCGATCTACGAGCAGAGCAGCGGCAATTGGTATGTCCTCTTTTCCGGTAGCGATTATAAAATCGTTTCGGTGGCGCGGTTTGGTGGTCCGGGTTATCAGGCGGTGCCCGGCGATTATGATGGCGATGGCAAAACCGATCCGGCCATCTATGAGGAGAGTCGCGGCGCCTGGCATTTCCTGATGTCGGCCAGCGGCTATGGGGTGGTCTCAGTCGCTGGCTGGGGTGCCCCCGGCTATCAAGCTGTTCCGGCCGATTATGATGGCGATGGTAAAACCGATCCGGCCGTCTATCACGCCGCTTCGGGCAACTGGTTCCTGATGCTCTCCACGCGTGCTTATGTGCCGCGGCGCATTAATTTTGGCGCGCCAGGCTATGCGCCGGTGCCCGGTGAATATAATGGCTTGGGCCATGCTGAGATCGCGGTATATAACGCGGAGACGGGCGATTGGTTTGCTTTGCCGGATATTGAGGCCGCCGCTGATATCAATTATGTGCAGTTTGGAGCGGCGGACTATGTTCCTTGCGCCGCCGATTATGATGGCGATGGATACGAGGATGTGGCGGTCTTTTATCGCGGGCAGCATGATGCCGAGTGGCATCTGTTGCAATCCCGTGAAGGATATAGAATTATCTCCGGCCGCGAAGGGCGGCCGCGCTAGACGGATTGGATCCATCGGTTCCGGAATTGGATTTGAGGTTCATCAACTATAGGGTATAGCATAATGTTGAAGCGTACTTTGATAGCCTGGCCCAAGGCTCAGGTTTTGGTTTGGATGATAACCACTCTGGCGTGGGGCCTTCCTCTCTTATCAGGCTATACTCTTTCTGCGCAGGAAACGCCGGCGGCCGAGCATTGGACAATCTCCGAGCTGATTGCCAGTCAACCGGAGGCGCAGGCCACGCTCAGCACGCGCCAGGCCAAGGTGCCCCAAGCGGCCTTGGTGGAAACTCCGCGCCAGGCCTATGAAGCGGGAGAAACGCTCGTCTTCCGGGTCTGGGGTTGCAATGATTTGGCGCAGACCTTCAAGGGGCGAGTGCTCACGGTGCTGAAGCGCGATAATGTTAATCTCAAGGCTTGGGCCAAGAATGTGCGTTTGGCGCCCAGCGCGGCTCAACGCCTGGCTCAACATCAATATGATACGACTGAGTTGGAAGCTGGCCCATATCAACTGGAAGCTTCATTGTTTGATAGTGCCGGCCAGCTGGTGCATCAAGAGCTGCTGCCTTTGACCATTTCTATTAACCAGGCCAGCGCGGCTCAGCGCCAAGCTCAAGCGGAGGCGCGCAAAGAGGCCGCCGCCAAGCAAGCAGCCATCGTCGCGGCTCAGGCCCAGCGTAAGGCGGAAGCTAAAGCCCAAGCCGAAAGCCGCCGTCAAGCGGCTCAAGAGCTTAAGGCTCGCCAAGCAGCGGAATTGCAAGCTAAAGCTGCCGCCGAACAAAGCCGGCGGACCGCTGCGGAAAAGGAGCGCCTGGCCGCTCAAGCAGCTCAAGCTCAGGAAAATAAAATCCTGGCCCAATTAAACGCCCGCATCCAAGCCGCAGAAAAAAATAAAACACAAGCCGCGCGTGCCCAGGCCGCCGCGCAAGCCCAGGCGCAACGAGAGCTAGCCGCTAAAACCCAGGCTGAGAATCAGCGCCAGGCAGAGCAAGCGCTAGCGGCCGAGAAGGCCGCTGCTGCCGAGGCTTTGGCTGCCGCTCATCAAAAGTTTCTCTTGGAAGGGCAAGCCGCTCTCGAAGCTCAAGTGCAGGTTTTGCAACAGCGCGAGGCGGAGCTTAAACAAGATTTGCATAGTGCTGAAGCAGCCCAACGGGTGGCGGCGCAGCAGACAGTCCAGGCCCAGCAAGCCGCAGCGCAATCCGAGGCGCAAGCTGCGCAAGCCCAGGCCGCCGCTGGCGCGGCTCGCCAGGCCGTTAAGCGCGATGCCTCAGCGGAAGAAAAAGCCCGGCAGCTAGCGGCGGCGCAACAGGCCCAGCAAGCGGCGCGCAGCGCTGAGAGCACAGCCAAGGCGCAAGCTCGGGCGGCCCAACAGGCCCGCGCGGCGGAGGGGCGTCAGGCGGCTGCGGCTGCCGCGGCGCGTTCCACGCTGGAGAAGTGGCAGCAACATATTCTCGATCAAAAATCATCCCTGAGCTCCGCGGCTGATAAGCAAGCCATGCGCCAAGCCCGTGCCGAGCTTCGCGCGCAGCAGGCCGCCGCGCAAGCTCAAGCGCAAGCTGAGCAACAGGCTCAAGCTGAGACCGCGCGTCAAGCCCAAGCTGAGACCGCGCGCCAAGCCGCCGCGCAAGCCCAGGCGCAACGAGAGCTAGCCGCTAAAACCCAGGCTGAGAATCAGCGCCAGGCAGAGCAAGCGCTAGCGGCCGAGAAGGCCGCTGCTGCCGAGGCTTTGGCTGCCGCTCATCAAAAGTTTCTCTTGGAAGGGCAAGCCGCTCTCGAAGCTCAAGTGCAGGTTTTGCAACAGCGCGAGGCGGAGCTTAAACAAGATTTGCATAGTGCTGAAGCAGCCCAACGGGTGGCGGCGCAGCAGACAGTCCAGGCCCAGCAAGCCGCAGCGCAATCCGAGGCGCAAGCTGCGCAAGCCCAGGCCGCCGCTGGCGCGGCTCGCCAGGCCGTTAAGCGCGATGCCTCAGCGGAAGAAAAAGCCCGGCAGCTAGCGGCGGCGCAACAGGCCCAGCAAGCGGCGCGCAGCGCTGAGAGCACAGCCAAGGCGCAAGCTCGGGCGGCCCAACAGGCCCGCGCGGCGGAGGGGCGTCAGGCGGCTGCGGCTGCCGCGGCGCGTTCCACGCTGGAGAAGTGGCAGCAACATATTCTCGATCAAAAATCATCCCTGAGCTCCGCGGCTGATAAGCAAGCCATGCGCCAAGCCCGTGCCGAGCTTCGCGCGCAGCAGGCCGCCGCGCAAGCTCAAGCGCAAGCTGAGCAACAGGCTCAAGCCGCCGCCGAATGCCAGGCCCGTCAGGCGGCCTTGGATAATGCCAGGGTCAAGGCCAAGGAGCAGCGCCTTGCCGAAGGTGAGGCCCGCCTGGCGAGTAAGCGTCAGATGGCTTTAGAGGAAAAAGCTCGCCAAGCAGCGGCCCAAAGAGCCGCCGTGGAGCAGCGCGCCCAGATAGAGTTGGCGGCGTTGAGCGCCTGGGAAACGGAATTAAAGCAAACGGCAGGGTCGGAGGAGTTGCTCGCAGGGGTCAGTCGCCTTTTGGCTAAGCGTCAGGCGGCGGCCGAGGATCACACTCGCCGCGCAGCAGAATTGCAGGCCGCGGAAGAGGCCCAGCTTAAGCAAGCCGCCGAAGAATCCGCCGCGCGTGCCGCACGCGTGCAGGCTTGTCTGCAAGCACGCCTGGCAGCCGAGGCGGCCTTGCCGGACCGGGAGCTGGCAGAAACTTCGCGCTTCGGTCTCTTAACTCTCAGAGATCCCGATGCCCAACAGTGGAAAGTGAGCGCTGGGGTGTATAGTCGTCGCGTGGGCTCCCAACGCTTTCAGATCGGTTCCTATGCTTCCCGCTCCCAGATCGAGAATAAGTCCGCCAATAATCATTGGGTGGGCCCGGCTGGCGACCTGCTCGACACCCATAATCGCAGCTACACCGATGGCTATCTGCAAGCTGATGATTATACTGGTTTGGATAACGGGACCTGGAATTGGGGTTATGAGAGCGGCCAACAGGTCAAGGGCGATGTGATCGAATTTAGCGGAGTGGATCGGGTTTGGCGGGAATATAGCCGCGAGCTCGCCATTGACCTGTTGGAAACCAGTGATGGCGCCGACTATAGCGGCGGGTTGCTCTTGGAAGCCGAACGCTATCTGGCACAGACTCCGCATTGGGATTGCGGTGTGCGGCTGGGATTGTCGCGCGCGCAAACCTTCCAGGGATCTGTGGCTGGCGTGAGGACTTTTGATGATAACCAGCGCTGGGAAACCTGGCAGAGCCAGGTGGTGGATCAATACGATATCTCTGATACTGGCATCACGGCTGATAGCGCGCCCTACCGCGGTACCCGTACGGAGAGTGGTCCGGTGATCGATACGACCCCGTTGCGCCGCTGGAACGCCGGCCAGGAACGGGTCAGCGTGGATAGCCATCGGACCTATAACGCGATCGATGAGTCGCTGGACTTGGATTTATCCACTCTCTCGCTGGGGCTGAGCTTGAAGGGCAAGTATCGTCGTTTCTATGTCGCGGGCGCCACCGGGCCGACCTTGAATCTGGCCGAAAAGAGCGCCGATTATTGCGAAACCCTCTATCAATCGATCAATGGTCGTGCTCCACAGGCCTTGCAATACTGGGAAGATAGCACCAGTGGTACCGAGGTTTTATTCGGATATTATGTGCAGGGCGAGGTGGGCGTGGTGATTTATGAGGGATTGCAAGCCGGTATTTTTGGCCGTTACGACTGGCTGGAAAATATCTCGGGCAATGTTGGCCAATCCCGTTATGAAATCAATCCTTCCGGCGGCTCCTTGGGTGGCGCTGTGGGCCTGCAGTTCTGATTTCTCCGGCCTCTTTTTTTGATCTTCCCGTACTTGCCAAGCCGCTTTTTTAACGCTACGGTATAGTAATCCTTTGCCGGAGTGGCGAAATGGCAGACGCACTGGACTCAAAATCCAGCGGTGGCAACACCGTGTGGGTTCGACTCCCTCCTCCGGCATAGCTAACCAGCATAGTTTTTTGCTGGGCGCCACTCTTTCTGAAACAGGCGTGGGTGGCTCTTGATTTCGCCGGCGCCCGGCTAGTCGTCTGGCGGCTGCGGGGCTGACTCCCGCGCCCTGGCGGGGCTACGCCTGCAGATGGTCCCCATCCGCCCCTTGGACGCTTCTTTTCTTTATGCTAATATCTCAACGGTATACGCGGCACAAGACGATCATTGAACAGCCAACGCCGCCGCCCCCTAAAACGGAAGGTTCGCCTATGCCTGGCCGGAAATCCTTTTATGGTCCGTTCCTGACGCCTGAGCGCCTGATTTTGCTCCTGATAATCCTGCTTGGGCTGGTGCTTGGCGCCTTGTTATGGGTTCGGCCGGGTGGCTTGCGCGATCATTGCTTTCCTAAACGCTGGGGCGTTGTGCAGGCCGGATATATTTATCGCAGTGGACAAATGCCACCTTTTTTGTTGAAGAAACTGTTGCGCCGCCATCAAATTCGCCGGATCGTGGACTTGCAATTTTTGGAGCCGACCAACACCTGGCAGCTGGCTGAGCAGAAGATCGCCGGTGAATTGGGCATTCAATACACCAATCATCCTCTCTATGGATCGGGTATCGGCGAGGTCTGGCATTATGCCCGTGCCATTGGCCTGATGTACAGGGCGGCCAAGGAGCAACAGCCAGTTTTGGTGCATTGCGCCGCCGGCTCCCAACGCACCGGTGGCGTGGTCGCCGCTTACCGTCTCTTGATCGAAAAACAATCGCCGGCCACAGTCTATGCTGAATTGCTCAGCTATGGCTGGGTTCCCCAAAAAGACCAGCTGCTACTGGATTTTCTCAACGAGCGTATGGCCGAACTGGCGGCGCGCCTGCTGGAGATGGAAGTGATTGATGCCATTCCCGATCCCTTGCCGGTCATCGGGCCATAAGTCGGCGGCGGGCGTTTGTTTCAAGGTTGGGCTGTGCGCTGATGGCGCAGGGCCGGAATGCGGAATAAGGCCGCCAGCCGCTGATTGGCCGCGGCGCGCTGGCTGGTATCCAGGACGATATCTTGCCCGTGAGCTAGGAGGGTCACGCGGCTAATGCCCTCATCCCGATCGGTGATGCGCAAGACATCCGCCAGGCAATGGATCGCTTCGCCATTGATGGCCGTGACGATCGCGTCGCTGATAGCATGGTAGCCGATATTAATGGTATCCGGCAATACCCCGCTGAGGATAACGATGTGCTCGCCCGCTTGTTGGGGAGCTTGGGCGCGAGTGTGGTAGAGATGTATGAGGCGCGCATTGCTGGCTGTTCGCGGCCAGTTATCCTCTTGCGCGCGCAGATATTCACCATCCAGTTCCCGAAAAACCAATCCGCATTCGATGAGGTATTCCGGTTGGTCCAGCGCTATATTTTCGGGGATCAAGGCCGCCGCATCCACACGGCGCCGCAGCTCGATCTGCAAGGTCTGGTCGGCGCCGGCCCGCAGGATATGGAGGTTGACTCTATCGCCCGGCCGCCGGCGGCCGCTGATCAGCTGCGGCAATAACAGCCGGCCGAATTCCGGGTCATCATAATAACCTTGGGCATCCAAAGCGTAACCATCCCACTCCAGGATAATATCCCCGGGTTGCAACACTCCTTGGGCGCCGCTGCCCGGCAGGACCCGTGTGACCTCAATGCCGCCCCGCTTTTGGTTGGCTTCCGTCCATAGCGGGTCGGCGCCATAGAAAGCCCTTTTGACCGGATCGAGCAGGGGCGTCCAGGCGAATCCTGCGCTGGCCACTCCAGCGTAGGGAGGGTTTTGCACATCTTGCAGGAAGCGCCGCAGCACGCTCGCCGCTAAAATCAGGCAGGTGTTCTGTTTCTGCTCCGTCCGTAAGACCACTCCGGCCAGCTTATTCTGATATAGAACCGGCGTGCCGTCCTGGCCGGCATTTAAGCTGGTCCAGGCCTGGTACATGAGCCAGGCTTGGCCGGGGGCGTCGGGCAGGGGGCTCAGAGCCCTTTCAATGAGGCGCGCTTGGTCGCGGAGGATTTGCCCGCTTTCATCAAAGTGCAACATGATCAGTTCGGCATCCGGCGGTACAGTTTCCGCCACAGCCAAAGGTTGCAGATCGCTCAGAGCTGGCAGTTCATCCCAGGTGAGGATAGCCAAGCCGGTCTGCGGATCGGTCGCGGCGACGCGCACCGCCGTTTTGAATCCGGTGCGCGCGCGGTAGAGCTCCACCAATACATGATGGCGCACCAGTTTTTCGGCGGTTAGCGCCTGGCCGGGGCCAATGACCGTGGCCGTTCCTTGGCGCCTATTCAATGGGTTCCTCTGCCAGGGCATGCTGGGGTCGGCGGCCTGGTAGGTCACCTGCACCTCCACCACGCTGCGTTCCAGGTCAGCCGCACGGCACTCGAAGCTCCACAGCATGCCCGCCAGCGCTATAAAGAGAAATAGGTTTTTCATGTGGTTATTCAGTTGGTTTTTCATCTGCTACAGCCTCGGCCGCTTCGGCGGCTGGCTGATCCTCAAAATGCATCAGGGCCGGCACATGATATTGTTGGGAGATCTCTCGATCAGCCGTGGCGCTCAGGGCTGTTGCCAAGACCAGGGGGGTGTCGGAATCCTCAAAGCGAATCACCTGAAAACCATTCGTGGGCTGTTCTAAGGCGGCTTGCAGGTCGCGCAGCGAGCCGATCGGTCTTTGATTTACTTCGCTCACCACGCCATTCACAAAAGGTTGGTGATAGGTATTGACCGGATGGGGCAGGCGCGCAATGAGGGTGACGAATTGGGTGCGATTGGTATAGAGCCCATCGCGTTTGGCGAACTGTTGGTAATAATGTAGTGCTTGTACTTTGGCGCCGCCGTTGGCGTTGATCTCGGCCAGATAATTGCGCGTGAGCGGGGCGAAGACCAGTCCTTGGATCATCAGGTATTCAGGCTGGCTATCATAGAGCTGGCGGAAACAAAAGGGATCCGGGGGGTTTTTAAGAATAATGGTCAGCTGCTGCTCGGCGCCCTGGCGCCAGATGCGGCAGGTAATGGCGGCGCCCCATTGTTTGCGTTCGAGGAGTTCCACGAATTCCACTGTGTGGCCATCCAGCATGATGGAGCCATCATTGGCCACGGGATAGCCATCGATATCCAGCAGGACATCGCCCGCTTGCAGGATACCCTGGGCGCTCCCGAAAGGGTCGATGAAATTCAGCACCACGCCGCTTTGGGTAGCGTCCAGTTGCAGCGCGCGCCGCAAGGCCGGGTTGCGTGTATCAGCCCATTCCACGCCCAGCTCAGGGTAGCCATGATAGACACCATCGGCGATATCATCCAGAAAATGTTCGATAACCGGCAGGGGGATGGCGTAGCCGATGTTTTGGGAGCCCATGATGCCCTGAAAGGCCAGCCCCACTACCTGGCCGGCGAATAATACCGGCCCGCCGCTATTGCCGGGATTGATGGCCGCATCCACTTGCAAGACCAGGTGCGTATCGACTCCGCTGTGGACGTAGGAATGGTAATCGATGCGCGAGACCACTCCGCGCGTTATGGAGATGCGCGTGCCGCCCATGGGATAGCCCAGCACGAGCACCTCGTTGTTAAGCTGGGGCAGGTGCGAGCCCAGGACCAATGGCCGGGCGTTGACGAAGAAGCCTGGGTCATCAACGCTCAGCAGGGCCAGATCACAATCATGGCCAATGAAAGCTACACGGGCCGGATATTTTTGAGGATCACCCTCGCGCTGAACTTCGATGAAGCGGGCGTCGGAGACCACATGCGCGTTAGTGATGAGCCGGCGTTTGGCGATGATGAACCCACTGCCGCTGCCGCTCTTGACGTTTCCGGCCTGCCAGGGTTGCGCATAGTTTTCGCTTTGAAAGGTGGTGTAGATTTTGACGATCGAACCACGCAGGCCAGCTGGAAAAGCATCCCCGGCCCATAAGGGCGCCCCCCAGCCGATGCCGACCAAGAGTCCCCCGGCTATCCAGAGTTGCCGTCTCCATAAAGCTTGCATGAGTGCAGTCTATAGCTGAATACCCGGCTTGACAAGACAGCTTCGCCGGGTCTTTCAGGGCGTATAGCCCAGCTGCCGCAGGAGGCGAGTGTTTTTGGCCCAATGCGCCTGCACCCGCACCTGCAGCCGCAAAGAGATGCGCTGGTCGTAAATCTCCATCAGTTCCCGCTCGGCCGCCCGGATGACCTGGGTTAATTGGCGCCCGCGCCGGCCAATAACAATGCCTTTTTGGGATGGTTTATTGACCAGGATGGTGCCCCGAATGGCCCAGCCGGACGCGGATTCGGTCAGGTCGATGATCTGAATGGCGCAGGCATGGGGCAATTCATCTTTGAGGACTTGCCATAGTTTTTCGCGCACGATATCAGCGATCAATAATTTGCGCGGAAAATCAGAAAGCATTCCGGCGGGGAAAAGCAGCGGCCCGCAGGGTGCCAAGTCGAACAACAGATTACGCAGCTCGGAAAGCTGCTGCCCTGTTTTAGCGGAGATTTCTATCCAATGCGCCTTGGCCGCCGCCGCACCGGCCGAGCGTTGCCATAGATGGCGATGGGTGGCCCGCTGATCACAGCGTGGGTTCAGGGCGTCGATTTTATTCAGAGCTATTACCAACGGTTGTTCCACCGCGCCCAAACGCTGCATCCAGCCTTGATCATAGATTTGTGGCCGCTCGCTAGCATCCAGTAGCAATAAGACGATATCCGCGCCGGCGGCGGCGGTGCGCGCCGCTTTATTCATTAGTCTTCCCAAATCATGGCTGGCCCGATGCACGCCGGGGGTATCGAGCAAGACCAGCTGTCCCCGCGTTTCAGTCCAAACGCCTCGGATATAGTTACGTGTGGTCTGGGGCACCTGGCTCACAATGCTCACTTTTTCGCCCAGCAACGCATTGATCAGGGTGGATTTACCCACATTGGCCCGTCCGACAATAGCGACCATGGCGGCGCGTTGGGCCGCGGCGGTTGTTGCTGGCTGGCTGGCTGGCATGGAGTGTCCGCCGGTTAGGGGGCCCGTGGCCCGGGTTTGATCAACTTGGCGCCGGCGGCGGCGAAGGCCAGGGGATAATGTTGGCCTACCGGTGCGGCGCGACGCAAGGATTCATAGACAAAACGCTTGGCCAGTGTGACCGCCTGCAAGAGCGTTTCACCCCGGGCCAGGAAGGCCGTCAGCGCGGCCGAAAGGGTGCAGCCAGTGCCATGGGGATGCGGCAAGGCCACCCGCGGCAGGGCTAAACGATGGAGCTTATCGTCGATCGCCAAAACATCGACCACCGCCGGGCCGTCACGATGCCCGCCTTTGATCAGTACCGCGGCCTCAAAACGCTGCGCCAGCTCGCGGGCTGCATCTTCCTGAGCGGCCAGATCATCCAGGGGCCGCCCGCAAAGGATGGCGGCTTCGTCGAGATTGGGGGTGATGATCGTAGCCCGCTTCAAGATGCGCTGGCCTAACATCTCAATAGCATCCTCGCGCAGCAACTGCGCGCCGGAAGTGGATACCATGACGGGATCCACGACCAAATGAGGGATGGGGCAGCTGCGCAAGGCATCGGCCACCGCCCGGATCACCGGGATGCTGTAGAGCATGCCGGTCTTGGCCGCCGCCACCGGAAAGCTTTCGCAGACGGCCTGGAGTTGAAGGCTGATCAGTTGCGCATCGATTGGGGCCACGCCCAACACGCGCTCGGGATTTTGGGCGGTAATGCAAGTGACCACCGATGTGCCGAATACATCCAAGGCCATGAAAGTTTTCAGATCGGCCTGCAGGCCAGCTCCGCCGCCGCTATCGGAGCCGGCAATGGTCAAGGCCACCGCTTTAGCCATCTTCTTTTTCTGAGCTGACAGTTTTTTTGGCATGTTTGATATGCGCCGGAGCGTTAAGCCTGGCGTCAGCCTGCAGCTTAACCTTACGCGGCGGCCTGAAGCAAGCTTAAGAGAAAAACAATAAAAGGTTGTATCTTCAATCGGCTTGTGCTACATAATCCCAGCATTAGGGATCTATAATGAAACTTACAGCAAAAATTGATAGTCTGCTGGAAGCGCTCGCGGCGCGGTCGGAAGAGGAGGCCCTGCGTTTGCGGGCCGAGCTTCATTTTGCCAACCAGTTGGCCGCTCATCTTCCGCAGCATCAGATCGCCTGGCAAGAGCTGATCCTGCGCGCGGGGGAATTGTTTCAAGCCGCTCTGGCTAAGGGCGCGGATCTGCCGGAGGCGCTCGCCGCCGCCGAAGAGCTGCTGGCGCCTATGGGTCGGGAAGCCAAAACCTATACGATCCATTGCATTGGGCATGCGCATATTGATATGAACTGGATGTGGGGTTGGCCGGAGACCGTGGCGGTGATCAATGATACCTTCACCACCATCGATCAGCTCATGGATGAATTCCCGGACTTCCTCTTCTCCCAAAGTCAGGCTTCCATTTACCAGGTCTTGCAGAATCATTTGCCGGAATTAAATGCTCGTATTAAACAGCGTATCAAGGAAGGGCGTTGGGAGGTCACCGCCAGCCATTGGGTCGAGCCGGATAAAAACATGTCCTCCGGCGAAAGCCTCTGTCGCCACTTGCTCTATACCCGCCGGTTTTTCAAGCACGTCTATGATTTTCCCTATGAGAAGGTCCAAATAGATTGGTCGGCGGATGCCTTTGGCCATGCGGCCACCTTGCCCACCATTCTCAAGCAGGCGGGCGTGCGCTGGTATTATCTGCACCGCAGCGCGCATGGGCCCAAACTGTTCTGGTGGCAAGGGCCGGATGGCGCGCGCGTATTGGTGTTTGATGATTGTGCGCGTGGTTATAACGGCGCGATCAACACTGAGATCGCGCGGGGCCTGTTGGATTTTGAGCGCACCACAGGCTTGAAGATTTATCCCTTCGTCTATGGAGTGGGCGATCATGGCGGCGGGCCGACGCGTCAGTATTTACAGGCGGCCATACGGATGAATGCCTGGCCCATCTTCCCCCAGATCAAGTTCAGCACCGTGGCCGCCTTTTTCGCGCTGGCCGAACAAGCTCCCGACCTGCCGGTTATCAGCCATGAATTGAACTTTCTGCACGAGGGCTGCTATACATCTCAGGGTCAGTTGAAGTATGCCAATCGCCGCAGCGAAAATGCCCTGGTGGAAGCCGAGGCTTATGCTTGGCTGGGGCGCAGCTTGGTGGGCTTTCCTTATCCCAGCCAGGCACTTTATGAGGCTTGGATCAAGACCCTCTTTAACCAGTTCCATGATATTTTGCCCGGTTCCTGCGTCCGGGCCACGCGCGATTACAGCCTGGGCTTGTTCCAGGAAATAATGACGCGCACCTCAATGGCCAAAACCCGCGCGCTGCGGGCCATTGCCGCCCAGATCAATACGGCGGCGGTTAAAGTTCCGCCGGCGGCGTCATCCGCGGCGGCGGATAACCGGCTGGGCACCATGACCGCTGGCCATGGCGATTTGGATCAGGATGGCGCGGTCACGCGGCGCGGCCCGGGCGGCGATGCCGAGTTGGCCTTTACGGTTTTCAATCCGCATCCCTGGATCAGAAGCGAAATGATCAACACGCGTCTTTGGGATCGCCCGGATAGCGAAACAGCTTATGCGGTTTATGACGATGCCGGCCAGATGCAGTCCGTGCAGCTGAATGAGCGCGGCGTCTATTGGACGCATACTTTCAGCGAGATCTCTTTCCCGGCCACGCAAGTGCCGGCCTTGGGCTATCGCACCTATCGGCTGGTGCCGCTGGCGGCGGCCAGCGGCGCTGAACAGGTCTGCCATGGCGATGGTCGCGGTCGCATGGAAAATGAGTTTTTCAAGGTGCAGGTGGAAGCCTCCTCCGGGGCCATCATCAGTCTCTGGGATAAAAGCCAGGGCGTAGAGCTGGTGCCCAAAGGCGGCCGGCTGGGACTTTTGGAATATGTCTTGGAGGCGCCGCATGTCATGACCTCTTGGATCATGGGGCAGCCCCTTGAGGTGCGTCCTTTTCTCAGCGGCGCCAGCGTGGAATATCTAAGGAATGGGCCGCAACAATGTGCGGTCCGCGTGCAGCATAAACTGAACGATAGCACTTTCAGTTTGACCATCGCTTTATCCGCCGGCCAGCCGCGCCTGGATTTCACGCTGGATGTGCATTGGCTGGAACGTGGCACGCCGGAGAAGGGTGTGCCCTCCTTGAAAGTGGCTTTTCCTCTGGCGGTGACCGCCGGCGTGGCGCGTTATGAAATCCCCAACGGTAATGTGGTTCGTTCCGTAAAGAAAGCGGAGGTGCTCACGCATACCACCCGTTATTCCAACTGCTATACCGAGACGCGCGAGGGTATCGATCCTAATCCGGCGGAAGTGCCCGCGCTGCAGTGGGCTGATTTAAGCGGGCTCTTGGCGGATGGCAAAACCCCGGCCGGGGCCAGTTTGCTGAATACGTCCCGCTATGGCCATAGCATCATCGAGAACACCATGCGTTTGACCTTGTTGCGCAGCAGCTATGAGCCGGATCTCTTACCGGAATTTGGGCAGCAGACGATCCGCTTTGCCCTGCGGCCTCATGTGGGCTCCTGGTCTGTTTTTGAGGCCGCGCGCGCCGGCCATGATTTCAATACGCCGCTGAGCACAGTGGCGGTGCCGGTCCGCACCGGTCAGCTGCCATCGGCGGCGCGCACCCTCGAAATCCTGACCCCCAATATCATGTTGAGCGGTCTTAAGAAAGCGGAAGATTCCGATGCGCTCATCGTGCGCCTATATGAAATGGAGGGGCGGGCGACGACAGCACGTTTATGGTTCGATCCCGCCCTGCTGCCGTCTGGCGCCCAGGCGCAAGTCACCGATATCATGGAACGACCCTTGAGCCCCAATGGGGCCCGTCTGGAAGACGGCATTTTACATGTGGATCTGCCGGCTCATGGCATGGCCACCGTAAGCCTGGGCTAACGTTCCAGGAAAGGTACTCGTGGATTGGCAAGCATTATTCGCTGAACGCATTGGTGGAGCCGCTTTTGGGCTGACCAATGAGATTTATAAGTTCGAGAAAATCAAGCGCGCCAAGGCCGCCGCGCGCCACGCGCATCCCGATCTGGAACTGCTCGATTTCGGCGTGGGCGAACCAGATCGCCTGGCTCCCACGCCCATTCGCCGCGCCCTGAAAAAGGCGGTGGATGATCCCGCCAACCGCGGCTATGCCGATAATGGTATCCGCGAATTCAAGCTGGCGGCGGTCAAGTATCTGCGTGATTTTTTTGGGGTGGAGGATCTTGATCCGGATACCGAAATCAATCACAGCATCGGGTCCAAACCGGCCTTGGCCATGTTGCCCTTGTGCTTCATCAATCCCGGCGATGTGGCCCTGGTGACGGTCCCCGGCTATCCGGTGCTGGCCACGCATACCGCCTATCTGGGCGGGCAGGTCCATGCGTTGCCGCTTTATCAGCAAGGAGGCTTTCTGCCGGATCTGGATGCTATTACGCCGGAGATCGCGGCGCGCGCCAAGCTGTTTTATGTGAATTATCCCAATAACCCCACGGGCGCCGTGGCCACGGAGGAGTTTTTTGATCGTTTGATCGCCTTCGCGCGCCAGCACAATATTCTCATCGTGCAGGATGCCGCCTATGCCACCTTGGTCTATGGGCGCGCGCCGCTTTCGATTCTCAGCCGCCCTGGTGCCAAGGCCGTCGCCGTGGAGCTGCATTCGATGAGCAAGAGCTATAACATGACCGGCTGGCGTCTGGGCTTTGTCGCCGGTGATGCGCGCGCCATCCGCGCCTATGCGGCGGTCAAGGATAATATCGATTCCGGCCAGTTCAAGGCCATTCAATTGGCGGCTTGCGCGGGCATTGCCCAGCAACCGCTGGCCGAAAGCATTCGCCGGCATTATCAACGGCGCCTGCGCAAGCTGGTCCAATGCCTGCGCAAGCTGGGCTTTGCGGCGCGTATGCCCGGCGGCACTTTTTATCTCTATCTACCGGCACCTAAAGGCGCCGGCCAAGAGCGCTTCGCCTCGGCCGAAGAGGCCTCTCAATATCTGATCCGTGAGCATCTCATCTCGACCGTGCCCTGGGATGATGTCGGCGCCTTCCTGCGTTTCTCGGCTACCTTCGAAGCGGCTGATAAGCAGGATGAAGAGCGCGTGATCAATGAACTGGGTCGCCGCTTGGCCCAAGCGCAATTGGTTTTTTAAGCGCCCCCGCCACCCTCTCCGCAGCTAGCTCAGCGGCCGCTCGCTCTAGCCCTGATGATCTCCGCTCCGGCCCAGAGCACCCGTTGACCCATAATGGATTATATGGGATAGTGCGCTGAGCGGCCCTGGCAGGCCTGTCTGGGACGAGGAGGTGGGAATGGCTAAAAAGCTAAAAGAGATAGAAAGCGGCCGCACCCGTCCTCTGGCCATCAATCGCAAAGCGCGTTATCAATACCATATCCTGGAGAGATTGGAAGCTGGTCTGGCCTTGCTGGGCACGGAGGTCAAGGCTATCCGGGCCGGACAGGCTGACTTGAGCGCGGGCTTTGCTCGGATTGAAAACAATCAGGCGGTGCTCTACGAAGTGTATATCAAGCCCTATGAATATGGGCATCAGTTCAATCATGAGCCGCGCCGGCCGCGCCGCCTGCTGCTGCATCGGCGCGAAATCCACAAGCTATTCAATCACCTCCGCTTAAAAGGCCGCACGCTCGTACCCCTGGAGCTGTATGGAAATCAGCGCGGCAAGATCAAGGTCACCCTGGGGCTCTGCCAGGGTAAACGCATGGTGGATCGGCGCGAAACCTTGAAGCGTAAAACAGCCGAACGCGAGACGGCCCGCGCCATAGCAGCCCATCAGCGCCGCCGCGGCTAGTTGTTGACCGGCTGGTAGTCGCCCCCGCCAAAGGAGATTTGGATCAATTGATACCTGCTGCGGGATAGGTGCGCATGCCAGATTCCATCACCCACTTGATAAATGGTGGGATCAGTTATGCCATCGCCATCGAAGTCGCCGGCCACTGGTAGGAACCTGAACTGACCAACCTGGAATTGTGGCAGATGAAAATTGATCGCGGCCGGCGAGTAGGCCTGACCCGATAAGAGGGTCAGCCAGAGCCCCGTGGCTTCCTGAAACACGGCAGGGTCAGAGATGCCATCGCCGTCGAAGTCACCGATCACCGGCACATAGCCGGGGCCGCCCAAGGTGGCAGTTACGGGCGCATATTGCTGGCCGGAAAGTAAGACTATCCACAGCCCGGTTTCGGTCTGATAGACGGCGGGATCAGAGATGCCATCGCCATCGAAGTCGCCGGCTACCGGCACATAGCCGGCACCGCCCAAGGCGGCTGTTGCTGGCGCATAGCGCTGACCGGAAAGCAAGGCTGTCCACAGCCCGGTTTCGGTGTGATAGATGGCTGGGTCAGAGACGCCATCGCCATCGAAATCGCCGGCCACCGGCACATAGTCGGGGCCGCCGAAGTTATCAATGGTGATCCTGGCATACAGGCTGCCCGAAAGCAGGGTTATCCAATGGCCGGAAGCTTGCGCATAGACCATCGGATCAAAAATGCCGTCGCCATCGAAGTCGCCCGAAAGCGGCTGATATCCCGGCCCGCCGCAATAGAAGGTGGTATCGCGTCCCGTAGCCGAGGCGCGCACCAGCCAGCGGCCGGAGCCTTCCTCATACATCACCAGGTCGGAGGTGCCATCGCCATCGAAATCTTCGCGTGTGGCCAAGCGTGAGGGGACCACCTGAATCTTCTGGTTCAATTGTATGATGCTATTTGTTCCGCGGGCGTCGGGGGTGGTGCTTTGCAGAAAAACCGTATAGGTTCCCAAGGGCGTCGCATGGGGCACTTGCAATGATTTGCGCTCAGCTTTGCTGAGCAGGATATCCACGCTCTGACCCGCCAACAGGCTCACATAATGCTTCACGCTGCCCATGCTGGTATTGTCGCGCGCGCCAAAAACGCCTCCTGGCGCCAGATGCGCCGTTAGGGTCACCCAGGCGCTGGTCGCCGTCGGCCCCGTATTGAGCATGCGCACCGAAAACAGGCTGGGGATGCTGCCCAACGGCATAACGGTTGGCGCCATTTGGAAATCTGTCATGCGCAGAGCCGATCTATTGGTTAAAGCCGGATCGGGCGGTGCGGGTGTGGTGGCGCGCCGGCCGGTATCCGGCAAACTGAATCCGCTGCTGTAGCCTGAGTTGTTGATGCCACAGACCCAATAGGTATAAGTGACGCCGGGCCGGGCGGTGGTGTCGTCGAAGGAAGTGCCGGTGGTATTGCCGATGACCGTGGCGCCGCTATCCACAGAGCTGGTATTGCGATAGATCACATAATCGATGGCATTGGGCGAGGGCGTCCAGCTGATGAGCACTTTGTCCCGATAGCTGCCATCGGAGGCCATGACATCGGTGGGGGTGGATACCCAGGAACGCCAGCCTTCGGCGCTGAGATCGAAATCCGTGGTGCCCAGGGGGGTTTGGGCCTTGATCCAATAATAGTAGAAAATGGAGGGCGTCACTTCGGTGTCGTCGTAATTAGTGCTCGTGGTCACAGCCACCATTTCGGCCAGGCTGGGATCGCGATAATACTGGGAGCGCCAAACCTCATAGGCCAGGGTGTCGTGCTGCGGCGTCCAGGAAACGGCGATTTTATCGGCATGATTGCCGCCGGAGGCGCTGGGCACCAGGGGTGGCGTGAAGATGGCGCTGGTGAAAATACCCTGGCTGGCATCGTAATAACGGCCGCTGTTATGGTCCAGCAGGGCCACAGCCCGCACCATATAATAGTGTTGCTGGGCGGTGGGATCGTCCATGATATAAGAGGTGTCTTGGATGGGGCTATGGTTGAGGCGCGTAAAGGGGCCATAGCGATTGAGGGAACGGTAGATGTTGTAACCTTCCAGCTCACCTTCCATGATACCCTCCTCCGGCACCGGATCCCATTGCAGGAGATGGTTCTGGGTATCAGCGACCAGATTGGAAGGGGGCGTGATGTATTGAATGCGCAAGGTGGGGTCGCCCATGAGCCCGACGTGCACCCCGCCTTTATTTTGTCTGATCTTGATGCACTCTCCGATGCACCCGCCCAAGCCCATGCTCGAAACCACATGCGCATCTCCCCAGGCGCAAGTCAGGCCATGCTCGGGTGTGGCCAGTTGGGCCCGCAATAAATTGTTCGCCGTATACCAGTCGCAGAAATAACTGCCGAAGAGGAAGGTGAATACGGCCGGGTCGTGCGTTTTCATCTGCCCGGTGTTAATCACATTGCCGCAGCTATTGTAGTAGCCGCCCCCGCAGCCATAGCCCCAGAGGAAGGGGGGCTCGCGCAGGGTTCTCCACCAGCCGGCCATCACATTGGTATGCCCGAGGATGGCCGAGAAATCGCGCCAGCCCACCTTGGCATCATCCGCATAATCCCCGAATTCATCATGAATAAACCCTTTGGCCTGCCACTCGAAAAGACGATGGCGATAGTTATGATTCTTTTGGATATACTGTTTCAGCAGCTCAGCCTCATCGCCCATGGCGGGCAGAAAGCTGAGATCCACTCGCCCGATGGCTAAATCGGTGTAGGCGGCCCTATTGGAGAAGTACCCGATAGCATCCGGCTGCCAGTAATCGGTGGAATCTGGGAAATAATTGGTTACCTCTACATGCATATCGGCATAAAAGGCATCGGTGGCATAGTGAACAGTATGTTCCTCGATATGTCCATCAGGACATACCGGCCCGGAAAGGACGACGGGGATGCGTCCGAAGAGAAAGACCGACTTCACATTATCCGGATCGTTGGAGTAGGCGGTGCGGATGGTGTTGCGGATATCAAAGGGACGGTAGGCGCGCGGCACATCATAGCGCTCGACCGTCCAGCCATCGCCAGCCAGGTTTTGGGCCAGCAGATCATATTCATCCTCGAGGCTCTGAGAAAAACCACCGTCCAGAATCAGAATCACCGTGCCGCGCGAATCGGCCAGCGGTACGTCAATGCCACTGGAGATATATCCCTGAGCAGTGTGTCGGCCTCCGATGCTAGCGATGGCGCTATAATGATAAGCCTGGCCCACAACCACATTGGTGTCGGTGAAGTTCGTATGGTCGGGGCCTTCGAGGTAGGCAATCTGAGAGCCCCCGATAAGTGCATCCTGCGAACGAAATATATAGATATAATCTGCATCATCCTGCCGCGTGAGCTGCCAGTTCAAGGTAATAGTCGGCGGATCATTAGTCACCGCGGCCGATAGCATCACCGCCCTGTCTATGGGGTCAGCCTGAAGGCCAGTGATTATGAGGACCGACCAGGCCCAGATCAACCCTCCGGCCCACAGGGCGCGGCGGCGCCAGGGGCGCCAGTTTCTGGGGGCGCCGGTGGCCGCGGCTTGGCTGGCAAGGTTTTGGTATGAGGCAGTCATGATTCTGGCGCGCGAACTGTTCGGCTGGTCTTGCTGGGGCCACTGGCGCCTCCATCAATCCCAAATAAGCTCCATCCAATTCTTGAAAGAAGGTAAAATATGCACTAGGATGTGTCAACCTAATTTTATGGTTTTTATGGATGGAAGAGATCCGGGAACAAAGGAGAAGGGCCGATGCGGCGTAAATTGAGAATGGGTATGTTGGGCGGCGGGCGCGATGCCTTCATTGGGGCGGTGCATCGCCGCGCGGCACAGTTGGATGGACAAATCGAACTGGTGTGCGGCGCTTTCAGCCGCTCGCTCGCCAAATCCCGCGCCACCGCTCGCGAGCTTTTCCTACCAGCCAGCCGCGTTTATAAGGATTATCGGGCAATGTTCGCCGCTGAACGCCAATTACCGCCTGGCGAGCGTATGGATTTTGTGGCCATCGCGACCCCCAATGACGCTCATTACACCATGTCTATGGCGGCATTAAGGGCCGGTTTTCATGTGGTCTGTGATAAACCCCTCACCACCACCCTGGCCCAAGCCAAAACCCTGGCCCAAAAAGTCCGGCAAACCGGATTGCTGTTCTGCCTGACCCATAATTACACGGGATACCCCATGGTCAAGGAGGCGCGCCATTTGGTGCGCTCCGGGCGCCTGGGTAAAATACGCCGTGTAGTATCGGAGTATCCGCAAGGCTGGCTGGCCTCCTCTCTCGAGGCCACCGGCAATAAACAGGCCGCCTGGCGCACCGATCCATGCCAAGTCGGCCATAGCTGCTGTATGGGTGATATCGGCTGCCATGCCGAAAATCTGGCCGAATATATCACCGGCGCTCAAGTTAAAACCCTCTGTGCCGATCTGGCCACTTTCGTCAAAGGCCGTTGCCTGGATGATGATGGCAGCGTGCTGGTCCGCTTCAGCGACGGCGCTCATGGCCTGATCTGGGCCAGTCAGATCGCGGTGGGCATGGAAAACGGGCTGAATATCCGCGTCTATGGCGAGAAAGGCGCCCTGGAATGGCGCCAGGAAGAGCCCAATACGCTCATCCTGCGCTGGGTGAATCGTCCCCTGGAATTACGGCGTACCGGTACTAAGTTCGTGGGAGCTGCGGCCCGCAGCGCTGCACGGATCCCGGCTGGGCATCCCGAAGGGTTCCAGGAAGCTTTTGCCAATCTATATCGGAATTTTGCCAGGGCCCTGCGCCGTAAGCTGGCTGGCCATAAGGTTTGCGAGGCCGATTACGATTATCCCACCGTACACGATGGCGTGCGCGGCATGGCCTTCTTGGAGGCTGTACTGCGCAGTGCGCGCTCGCAAAATAAGTGGGTTAAAGTGAGTCAGTGAGCGCCGGGCGCTCAAAGGCGCCCGGTATTTTTTGTATTCACCATTAAAGGAAGAGGTCTCTTATGCGTCCAGTAACCTTATTTACCGGTCAGTTTGCCGATCTGCCCCTCGAACAGTTGGCGCCCCAAGCCAAACAATGGGGCTATGACGGCCTGGAATTGGCCTGTTGGGGCGACCACCTGGATGTGGAGCGCGCCGCGCAGGATAAAAACTATGCCCAGGGTCGCCTGCAACTCCTGCAGCGCCACGGCTTAAAGGTGTTTGCCCTCAGCAATCATCTGGCCGGCCAGCTCGTCTGCGACCCCAATAACGATGCGCGTTCCGATCTGTTCGCCCCCGCGGCCTGCGCCGGCGATGCCGAAGCCAAGCGCCAATGGGCCATCGGCGCCATGCAAAACACGGCGCGGGCGGCCCGTAATATGGGGCTCAAAGTCGTCAATGGTTTCACCGGCTCGGGTATCTGGCATCTGCTCTATAGCTTCCCGCCGGTCTCCGAGGAGATGCTCGCGCAGGGCTTCATCGATTTCGCCGCGCGCTGGAATCCCATTTTGGATGTCTTCGATGAATGCGGGGTGCGTTTTGCCCTCGAAGTGCATCCCACCGAGATCGCTTTTGATATCATCACCGCGCGTCGCGCGCTGGAAGCCCTCGCGCACCGCCCGGCCTTTGGCTTCAACTTTGATCCCAGTCACCTCCATTGGCAGGGCGTGGATCCGGTGCGCTTCATCCAAGCCTTCCCTGAGCGCATCTATCATGTGCATATGAAAGATGCGGCCATCACTCTCGATGGCGAGAGCGGCATTCTGGGCTCGCATTTGAATTTTGGCTCGCCGGGGCGCGGCTGGGATTTCCGCAGCCTGGGCCGCGGCGGGGTTAAGTTCGAGGAGATCATCCGCGCCTTGAATCATATCAATTATGATGGCCCC
>CAYYVN010000012.1:0-45747 GCA_964475165.1 uncultured Verrucomicrobiota bacterium
CGGCCAGCGCTTTGATTATAGACGCCATACCAGATGGTGAAATAGAGATTATTGTGCTGTTCCATCTGAAACATGGTGTTGAGCGCGGTCAGCACCTGTTCTGGCTGACGAAAATCAACGCCCGGCAAGGCCTGCGCACGCAGGTCGTTCAAGGCCGAGACCGAGAGTAAAGCCGGCCCCACCCCGTGATCGCAGACATCCAGCAGATAGACCGCAAAATGATCTTGATCCACCCAATGATAGCCAAAGGAATCCCCACCCAGTTCGGTGGAAGGCACATATTTCCAATCCGTACGCAGCGCGCCGGCATGGATCGGCGCCGGCAAAAGCGAGGTCACATATTCGGCCGCCTGCTCCAACTGGCGGGCCAGGACCTGGCGGCTTTGAAGGAGCGCCTCATGGGCCTCGTTGCGTTGTAATAAATTGATATAGGCGCCGGAATGGTAGCGGATACGCGCCACCAGTTCGATGCGATCGGGCAGTTTAACCAGGTAATCGTTGGCCCCTGCGGCAAAGCTCTCGGCCTTGGTGGCAGCCTCTTCTTTGCTCGAAAGAACGATCAGCGGCACATCTTTCAAGAGCGGATGCGCCCGGAAAAAGCGCACCAGTGTTAAGCCATCAACCTCCGGCATAACCAAATCCTGCAGGATAACCGTAGGCTTGACTTCCAGAGCCAGCTCCAGGGCCTTGGTCGGGTCCTGGCTATAGTGCAAGACGATATCCCTTTCCGGGGCCAGCATACGGCGCAGGGCATCATGGACGATGGGTTGATCATCCACCAGTAGAACAGTGATGGCGGGTCGCTGTAAAGCGGCGGAGACAGAGAGGGAGGCGCTCATAGTTGTTTTTCCTTGGCAATCCGGCGCAGAATGGCCGGGGCTATTTTTTGAATGGGCAAAATTTCTGCAGCCGCAGCCGGGGCTCCGCAAACGATTGCATAACCTGGCACGGAGCTCACCAGACGCGTAAGCGCCACTTCAGCTATATTCAAATCATTGACGATGGCGATACGCATCAGCTTTCCTGTAGTAGATCGCGAATCAGGGGCAGCATAGTCCCATCCTGGAAACTGCTCTTACTCAAATAGCAATTGGCGCCCGCCGCCAAGCCGGCCTGGCGGTCGGCCGCACGATCCTTATAGGAGACGACCATCACCGGTAAATGCGAGAATTGGGGCGCGCGCCGAATCCGGCGGATCAATTCCAGGCCATTCAAGCGCGGCATATCCACATCGGTCAGCACCAGATCCACCGGAGAGAGCTGCAGGCCGTTCCAGCCATCCAGACCGTCCACCGCCAGGGTCACCGCGTAGCCATGGCTCTCCAAAAGCTGACGGGCCATCTCGCGCACTGTCGGCGAATCATCCACCACCAGGATCGAGCGGCGCGCTGCTGCCCGGGAAGCGGCGGAGGATGGCTGGGGAGCCGCAGCTTGGGTCAGGCGATGTTTGAAGGAGCGCAATAGATCATCTACATCCAGAATGAGCAAGGGCGAACCATCGTCCAGGATGGCGCTGGCGGCGATATTGGGGATTTTGCCCAGGCGTTTATCCAAGGGCAGCACCACCAATTCCCGCTGACCGAGCAAGCGATCCACCACCAGTCCAAAACGCTGCTGGCGGTCGCCGAGTACCGCCAAGGCTTGTTGGATGGGAACAGTCCTGGACGGCAATTGGAGCAGGTCCCGCGCCGCAACAACTTCCAGGGGTGCGTTATCCAGCTGACAAGATGAGCGCCCCGCCCGAGTTTGAATGGTGTCCGCCGGCCCCAGCCGTTCCACACGCGCCAAAGGCAAGGCATAATATTCGCCATCAATTTCCACCACCAGGGCCCGTAAGACCGAAAGAGTCAAAGGCAATTGCAAGTGAAAGGTGGCCCCGGCACCCGGCGGCGCTTCCAGGTGCAGAGAGCCTCCCACGCGCTGAATCATATTCTGCACCACATCCAAGCCTACCCCCCGTCCGGATACCTCGGAAACCTGCCCTGCGGTGGAAAAACCCGGTAGAAACAAAAAAGATTGCAGTTCTGCCTCAGTCAGCTGACCGGCCATTTCCGGAACGAGATAGCCTTTAGCCACGACCTGGCGGCGCAACTCTTGCGGATCGATTCCGCGGCCATCATCCTGGACGCGAATCTGCAGGCCACCCGCGCTATGTTGAGCGCTCAGGGTGATGGTCCCTTGCCGGGGCTTGTTGGCCTGCGCGCGTTCCGCGGCTGATTCCAGACCGTGATCCACAGCATTGCGCAGGAGATGCGTCAGGGGCGCTTCCAGCATTTCGAGGATATCGCGGTCCACGGGGGTATGCGCGCCCTCGATTTTCAACTGCACCTGCTTGCCTTGTTCACGAGCCAGATCGCGCACCAGCCGCGGGAACCCGAGCGTGCCGTCGCCAAAAGGCAACATCCGGCTGGCAATGACCTCATGATAGAGATGATCAGAGAGATAGGCCATGCGCTGCGCATATTGGGTCAGCTGTTCGATCTGCTGCATAATCAGCCTATGCAGCTCTTGGGCTTGTGAACGCGTGGCTGGCAGGAGGCGGCGCGGCTCTTCTGCTGCCCCTCGCTCAGGCGGCTGGCTGGTAAGTGCATCCTGCAGGCTTTGCTGGTGCCTTTGGATCTGGTGCCAAGCGGCAACCAAAGCCGGCAGGCTTTTAGTCTGCACCAAACATTCTCCGGCCAGAGCCATCAGCCGGTTGAGGCTGGCCGCACGTACGCGCACGAACCCCTCCGTGGCTTGTTCCTGCGCCGCGGCCAGCGCCGGTCTGGCCGGGGCAGAGGGCGGCGCGGCTGGGTCGGACTGCAATGAGTCCCTTAAACTGCTGGCCAGTTCCGCGATCAGAGCGGCTTCCCGCTCCAACTGAGCGGGAATCACGGCCGGGGCCGTTTGGGCCAGACGCTTAAAAAGATCATTGCCACGCAGAAGCAAATCCACCTGGGCAGCGCTCAACTTGAGCTCTCCCCGCCCGGCAGCCGAGAGCAGGTCTTCCATGGCATGCGCCAGCACCACCCCGCCCTCCAAACCCACGATCCGCGCCGCCCCTTTCAGGGAATGGGCCGCACGCATGAGCGGCTCGATGCCGGCCAGGGCCGGCTCAGCCTCGGCGCGCACCAGCCCCAGCTCCAGCTGGCGCGAATGGGTTTCCGCTTCCATGCGGAAAAGTTCCAGCAGGGATGGTTCCAGCGGTGGATTATGGGGCGCCGCTTTCAAGGTCTCAGGCTCCCTTGTAAGGAGGCCAATAACTGTTCTTCATCCAAGAGCCCGACCAGATGCGCGTCTCGCGTGAAGGCCGCTGTGAGCCAGGAACTGAACTGGCGCTCCCGCGGCGGCGCCTGGAGAAGATCGGGCAGGACACGCTGAATGCCGAGGACTTCATCCACCGGAAAAACAAAATGCTCCGCCGCATGGCTCACCAGCAAGAGGCGTTGATAAGAGCGCGCTGGGGCAGCGCTGGCCAGACCTAAAATGGCTGCCAGCGATACGCAGGGCAAGAGTGCCCCTTCCACATTGACCAAGCCTAAAAAAACAGCGTTACTCCGGAAGGGCACACGCTGCACCAGCAAGGGACCCAGCACTTTGCCGGCCCAGATGGTTGGCAAGGCCAGGCGCTCTTCTTGCAGACGAAAGACGAAGGCCGCAACAGCGCCCGGCAATTCCTTTTCCTTTTGCCCCGCCAAGAGAGCCGCCCATTCCTCGGCCAGGCCGGAAGGCGTTGGGCGATCAAACAGCCCCCGCTCAGCCTGCTGCGGCAAGACAGCTTCGGCGGCAACTCCTTCAGCTTGCCAGCCCTTCAAGGATAGGTTGTCTTTGGCAATGGTCATCAAATCAATCCAGAATCTGCTCCGCCGCCAGCTACCCGGCTCAAAGAGGACCAGCTGCCTTGGGTAAATCCCATAAGGCTTTCCGCAATGCTTCCGGCAGCAAGGCCCAGGGATCAATGCGCTGCAGACCTTCGGCGCCGGCAGCGGCTGGTGGCAGTTGATCCGCATGGATAGTTTCCGTGGCGCGTTCCACCAAAAAGCCCACCAGGCGCGGGGCGACCGCAGGGGCACCAACCTCCAGCAAGACGATACGCGTGCTCATCCAGGGCCGTGCGGCCGCACCGCCCAGGATGCTGCATAGATCGACCACCGGCACCTGAGTGCCGCGATAATTCAACAGCCCGCATAGGGCCGGCGGCGCCGGGGTCAGCTGTTGCAAAGCGGCCCACGGTGTCACCTCAATGATCCTGGCGGCGTCCAGGCCATAACGCTTTGATCTACAATGAAAAACAAGCAGCAACATGCAGCTCAGGCTCCCACCGAAAAACGCGCCACCTCGCTTTGTAAACCGCGTACGGCCTCGGCCATCTGTTCGGCTACGCGTTGAAAATCAGCCAACGAAGAACGCGTCGTATCGGCAGTAGTATCCAACTGTTCCATGGCTCGCTTGATCTGCTGAGCGCCCTTAACTTGGATCTGCATACTGGCATTCACCTCGCCAAAGCGCGCGCTCAACTGCCGCGTTTGTTCGATGATACGGCGCATATCGTCACTGAGCTGAACGATTTGATCGGAATTGTTACGCGCCTGTTGCGCATGCTTCTTGACGGTGCTCACACCCCCGGCGACTGCTGAACGCATCTCGATAACCATGCCCTCGATCTCCAGCGCCGCCACCGCGGTTTGATCGGCCAGACGGCGTATCTCGCGCGCCACTACCGCAAAGCCTAAGCCAGCTTCACCGGCCTTATGCGCTTCGATGGCGGCGTTGAGCGAGAGCAGATTGGTCTGATTGGCCACTTTCGTAATAGCCATCACCACTTGATTGATCGCCGCCGTTTTACGATTGATCAGATCGAGCTGGGCGGTGATCTGATCCGTGGAGGCCATCAGGCCCTGCAGGGCCGTCTGCATGGCGGCCAGGTTGGTGATACCGCCGCCCGCCAGGGCCGCACTGGCGGCAGCGCTCTGCGTCACATGCTCCATGCTTTGGGCCAACTGTCCAATGGCGCCGGAAATGCTTTGGCTGGTGGCGCGGACCTCATCGAAAGCGCTGGCCTGCTCCTTAACGGTCGACTCCAGCTGCTGGGCTGAGGAATCGATCTGCGCACCGGATGCCGTCACTTGAATGCCCGACTGACGCATTTGAGAGACCACCGAGCGCAGGCTGCGGATCATGGTACTGATGGCTTGGTGCAAACGCCGCACCTCGTTGCGCGTGGGCTTGGCCGGGGCGGCGGCCTCACCAGCGATGCGCGCGGCTTCGTCCAGCCGACCCACGGCCACTGCTTCCGCGGCCTCTGTGAGATGCAGGAGCGGCCTGGCCAGCGAACGGGCGATCATAACGATCACCAGCAGGAGCATGAAAAAACCGGCCAGCCCCAGGCCCAGCATGATCTTATTGAGCCGATTGATGTCATGCATGAACTCGTTCCGCGGAAAAAGCACGCCCAGAGACCAGCCATTCATTGCCAAGGGCGTATAATAAAGAAAGCTGTCTTGCCCGCTAACGGGGCATAGCAAGGGCCTAAAGCCGCTGGCGCCCTCTATCATCTGCTGCCCGATCTCGGCCAGGACCGGATCACGCCGCTGTTCGGCGAGGCTGAAGATGGTCTGGCGCATCACCAGTGACTCATCCCGATGGGCGATGAAAGTGCCCTGACCAGTGATCAAAAAAGCGTAGCCCGTCCGGTAAATATGGATGGAATCAAAAAGCTCCCGTAACCATTCCAGCGATAAATCAGCCGTGACCACTCCCAGAAAACGCTTCTCCGCGCCGCTTATATCGTAAAAAGGCACCGAGTAGGTAGACATCACCACATCCCCGGCCCCCTTATCGAAATAAGGTTCGCTCCATACCGGCCGCTGTTCGGCTTGCGGCACCCGATACCAGGGCCAGGTATGGTAATCGTAGGTTTCCGTGCCCAGATTGACATAGGTCAAGACGCCCTGGGGCTGGCAATAATAGGGGCAAAAATACTTCAACTGCGGGTCAAGGGCATAGGGTTCAAAGGCGATCACCGAACCATACACTTCCGGGTTACTGGCCACCACCGCTTTCAGATAGCGCGTCATCTCCGCCGGCGTCCCGCGCATCTGTTCCACCGCCAGGGCCATACCCTCAACCACTTTCTGCACGGCCAGGAAGACGGTCTCGATCTGGGTCAGGGTGGATAGCGCCAGTTGCTGAGCATCCTGCTCGACATTCTCCTGCACCAACTGACGAGAAATATGGTAATTGTATCCAAAGACCAACAGGAAAACCACCGCCGCCCCGCTCATGATCAGCAGGGTGAGTTGCACGGCTATATTATAGCGCTTGAGCATCTTACTTCTCGGCTCTCAAGGGGCGGACCATCAAGCAACGTTCGCGCCGACCCGGAAACGCGAGACCTCTTTTTTCAGCTCCTGAACTGTGGTCATCAATTGGGCCGTAACACGGCTGAATTCATGCAGGGCCTGGCGGGTCTGATCGGCGCTACCCGCCAATTGATGCATAGCCACGCTGATTTGCTGGGCGCCCTGCGACTGCTGGCCCATACCCTCTTTAACGCTGGCAAAGCGCGCTTCCACTGCCTGCACCCGACTGATAACTTCGCCCAGATGCCCGCTGATGGCGCCCACCGCCTGCACGCCGCGGCGTACCTCCTCGGCAAACTGGTCCATCTCCTGCACGCCGCCGGTCACAGAAGATTGCATCTCGCGGATCATGCGCTCGATATCCTGGGTGGCGATGGCGGTCTGTTCGGCGAGGCGATTGGTTTCGCGCGCCACCACCGCAAAGCCTTTGCCGTATTCTCCCGCTTTTTCGGCCTCGATGGCCGCATTGAG
Source organism: uncultured Verrucomicrobiota bacterium (assembly GCA_964475165.1). Taxonomy (GTDB): domain Bacteria; phylum Verrucomicrobiota; class Kiritimatiellia; order JAAZAB01; family JAAZAB01; genus CAYUHK01. Next base: position 6,813 of record CAYYVN010000012.1, read on the forward strand.
TGAGAGCATGTTGGTTTGATCTGAGATCTTGTTGATGGTGGTGACCACGCCCGATATCTTGCCGGCTCTATCATTGATAACGCTCAATTGGGCGGCGATAGCCGCCGTGGCTTTGATCAACCGCTGCATGGCCGATTCCGTGCGCGCCAGGTCGCTGCGGCCGGTTTGCGCCGCCGCCGCCGTCTGCACCACCGTCTGGCCCACTTCATCCATCGTGCGCGCCAGCACCTCGGCAGTCGTAGCTATTTCGCGACTGGTGGCATTGACCTGCTGCGTGGCGGCGGCTTGCTCAGTCACGGCGCCGCCCAGCTGCTGCGCCGATGCCGAGATTTGCATGGTCGAGGATGTCACCTGGCTGCAGGATTGCTGCACCTGCCCCATCAAGGCTGCCAGACCAGCGGCCATGCCATCCAACGCTCCGAATAGTTGCCCAACTTCATCCTGCTGGCGCGCCGCCGCAGCCTGGTGGCCGCCCGGCCGCGTATGGACCCCCAGGGCGGCGCGGGCACCCTGCATATCGCCCGCGGCCACTTGCTGCAACGCTCCGCTAATCAAGCCGAAGGGGCGCGCCAGATGCCGCCCCAGCAGGAAGGCGATGCCAGCTGCTACGAGCAATACCAGCAATCCTGAGCCGGCCGCCTGCCCGGCCAAGCGGTTGAAGGCAGCGCGGATCTGGTGCTGGGTCCGATAAAAGTCGTCCTCGTAGCTGGTGGAAAAAATCACCCAATCCCAGGGCGCAAAGTAGATGATCGCCGCCATTTTATCCCGCGCATGATCCTCGCCCGGATTCTGCCAGGTATAACGTTCATAGAGGCATTGCCCAGGAGGTGCCTGCAGAGCCCGGCTGATCATATGCTGCACAAAGGGCTGGCCCTGGGCATCGCGCGCCTCCCAGATGCATTCGCCGTCACGCTGGCCATCCTTGGAAAGAAGATAACAGCCGCGCTGGGCGCCGCGCCCGCCCACCACCGCCAAATAGCCGGTTTTGCCAACCTGAGTGCTGAGCAAGGTTTGCCGCAGAGACTCCAGACCGGCCGCCGGAGCGCTGACGCATAAGGCACCCAGCCATTCGCCAGCCGCATCGCGCAGCGGTTCATAGACAGCCACGACCAGCTGATCGCCCGCCTGCGGAGCCCTGACTGTTTCCCCCCTGTGCAGGGCAGCGATAATCGGATTGGATAGGCCATTGGCATCGGTAGCGATAATTCTGGCGCCGATGGCCCGCTGGCCAGTATCGCTGGCTTGAGTCGTGGCCACGCAGAGCAGGTCGCCGGCGGCATTCATGCGCTGGAAGAGGGCGCAATCACCCCGGGTCAGCTTGGCCACAGCATCCACCAAGGGAGTTTCTGTCTGAAAATCCCGGTTGGGATGCACGGCTACAGCGCCCAGCAGCAAGCTGGGCAGGGAAAGCTGCTGATCGGCCGGCGCATCCATTTCCCAGACCAGCTCGGCTTGCCCCAGCGCCGGTGGACCGGCTTGGGCCAGCAGATCGCGGGCCGTCTGTAAATCAAGCATAAGTTTAGCTTGGGCAATATCATTGACGATCCGGCAGAGCCCATGCGCGTCCTGGGCAATCTGGCCGAGATTGAGCCGGGCCAGGACAGTCAGCTCAACCTCCGACTTGGCAGCGATGGTATCTTTGAAACGCATCATTAAGGCCAGCATGATCAAGCTGGGAATAACGGCCGCGGCTACCACTAAGCTGATGATTTTGAATTTGATGGTCAATCTCATACAAAGCTCCAGATGGGCAATTCAAAGGGCTGAATACTAGGTGCCCGATAATATCCGATCCGGCCGGCTAAGTCACCTTTATTCACCAGCCGGCATAGCCGGCCTTGCTGCGGAGGAAAGAGGATCATTCTCGGGCGGCAAGCCGGAGGCGCAGCGCCTTATTTCCCTGGTCGGGCGGCTTAAGCGAACGAGCAATTCTTTCCGGGGCTGGGCCGTGGGTCATGACCACGCGGTTGCAGGCCAGGTTGACAGCTAAGCTAATAGAAGCTGATCAGAGTGCCGGCCGGCGGCGCCCACTGATAGGCGCCCATATCAATCTGGCCACCGCTGATGCGCTTCCAGCCGGCCAGATCCACTGTATCGCTGACACCATTGGTGGTGCCAGCCCCGCGCGCCGGGGAATTATCGCTCAAGCGATAATCGCCATTCTGCCAATCCACGAACAGCGGATCCTCGTCGATATTGCCTGTGCCAGCCGGTAAGGGATCAGAACAGGTATAGACGGCAGCATCTTCACTCATATTGTTGCCATACTTATCGGTATTGAAATAAACGATACAGTTAGTGAGATAGCTATTCCGCGTGCCGCCGCCCAGATTGGCAGCATAGTTGCTCACCACAGTGCAGTTGATGAGATAAGGTTCATTCACTCCGCCACCATTACCATTATTACCACTCCCGCATGAATTGTTAGCGATCAAACAGTTGCGCATAATGACTTTACCATACACTCCGCCACCACTATATGGGTATACCCGATTATTCATGATCTGGCAGCGAATGACCTGGCCCTGACCGGCTGCTCCACTATAATTTATGCCGCCGCCCAGATATCCGCAGACATTGTTGCTGATGATGCTGTCTTGCACGGTGCCGGCAAGCATATAAATGCCGGCACCGTTCTTATCATTCCCGCCAATGCGATTGGAAACGATGGCACAGTTCTGCACTGTGCCATTAGAGAGATAGACGCCACGTTGAGGGCCATTGGTGATAGTGAAGCCATCCAGCACGGCGTTGCTATGATTGATGAAGAAGATATCATTAGTCAAGCCGCCGCCATGGGCAAGGGTCGCTTCGCGGCCATTCTGGCTTTTGACTGTCAGGGCATTGGTGATCCTGATACCAGCGCTCTCCGGCGCGTAATAGGTGCCGGGTGAGACAAGCACAGTATCATAGGAGCTGAGATTGGCGCAGGCGTAATCCACTGCCGTATGAATATTAGTGGCAGCCGTCTCCCAGGTATCATAGGGCGAGCTATGCGTGCCATCGAGTGAGACATAGACTGTGCCGGTGGCCCAGGCACTCAGGGTCGAAATGCATAGCAGGCCAACCAGCCAGGCTGGCTTCAGGCAGGGACGTATCCGAGAGAGAACAGTCTTCGACATCATAAAACCCATCTGGCTATTGTTATGATTGAGGGGATGCTCTCAAAAACCAGGGGGTGAGTCAAGCCCCAAGCCTGGCTTTGGACTGAAAGGCTTAATAGAGGGGGGCCTGGGAGGGAAGTGGAGGATAAGGGAGTTGAACCCTCGACCTCGTGAATGCCATTCACGCGCTCTAGCCAACTGAGCTAATCCCCCAGAAAGGAAAATTGATAACATAACACCTGTCAGCCGTCAACCAGATATCAAGGCGAGAGGGCCAGGTTTAATTCGCGCGCGGCTGGTTCGGCCAGGAGGCAAGGCGCCGCTGAGGCGAGGCAGGCCCCACCACTCTAGGCTTGTTTTCCCCGCTTGTTTCTTGATAATAACTGGCTGATGGAAAGGCCTGCTGCGCAGCAAAGATTAAACCCGACATCTAAAAAGAAGCTATGAAACTAGTGAGATTTGGACCGAGAAACGCCGAGCAACCAGGCGTCTGGCTGGAGCCGGGACCCGACTGGTCCCAACCCATGCTTCTCAATGTGCGGGCCATGGCCTTCGATATTGAGGATTATAACGCGCATTTTTTTGCGCACCACGGTCTGGAACGAGTAGCCAGCCTGCTCCGGGAAAAAAAGCGTCAGCTCATTCCCGCTGCCGGTCAGCGGCTGGGTCCGCCCGTCGCCCGGCCCGGCAAGATCATCTGCCTGGGCAAAAACTATGGTGCCCATGCCCAGGAATTCGATGCCCGGCTGCCCACCCAGCCCATCCTGTTCAGCAAGGCCCTCACGGCCCTCAACGGGCCCTTTGACCCCATCATCCTGCCGGCCGGCGATGCGGAGGTGGATGGCGAGGTGGAGTTAGCGGTGGTGATCGGCCGCTCCATCCATCAGGCTAATCAAGCCACAGCCCTGCAGGCCGTAGCCGGCTATACGGTGCTGAATGACCTCACCGATCGCCGCGCGCAACGCGCGGACGGACAATGGTTCCGAGCCAAAAGCGCCAACACTTTCTGCCCGCTGGGCCCCTACCTGGTGACGCCCGACGAGATTCCCGATCCGCATCAACTGCGCTTGAGATCCGTCCTCAATGGTCAACCGCTGCAGGATGGCCATACGGCCGACATGCTTTTCAAGCTGCCCTTCCTCCTGGAATTCATCAGTGCCAGCATCACCCTTGAGCCGGGCGATATCCTGGCCACTGGCACACCGGCCGGAGTCGGCTCGGCCCGGCACCCGCCGATTATCCTGCAGGCGGGCGATACGCTGGAGACGATCGTGGAAGGCATCGGGCATCAGAAGGCCGCTGTGGTCTCTCCATCGGCAACGGCTTAAATCCGCCAAGCCTCGACCTGCCCCGCTGGCAGGGGTTGCGCCGACAAGACCAGCGTGGTTTGATCCAGCCGCGCTTCAATCCGGATCAATTCGCCCGACGGCGGCGCATCGCAGTAACGCGCCAGGATCCCGGCGGCCAGCTGCTGTTCGCTCTCCGTAGCCGTGCCGGTGAGCAATCCGCTGGGCCCCAGACAGTTGAGGGGTTGCAAGGCTATTTCTCCCGGCCGGAGCAGCTCTGCCAGATGCGCATTCTCGGCTTGGTCACGGCCCACGATCAGGCGGGCCTGGCCGAGGCGGAAATGGCGACCACTTCTCAGCCGGATGATATCATCCCGGCAGGCCAAACCTTCATGCGCCATCAGTTCCCGCAAGCGCTTAGCATAGCCAGGTTCAGTCAACAAACATCCTCCCGCCGGTTGAGGGTAATCCTGGAGACCCAACTGCTGCGCCAGCGCTGTCTGTGCTTTGCGACTGCGACCGGAAAAGGCATAGAGCGCCTGCCGATCCACCCAGCCCAGCCGTTCGGGAGCGGTGATCGGCAGCAGCTGGGCGCTGAGCGGGCGTAAGATATAATCGCCATAGCCGGATTTGCGCGCCACCAGTTCCAGAGCAGCCCTATTCTGCGATAAAGGCCGCTGATTCAAGACTTCACCGGTACAGATAAAATGTAAGCCTTGCTCCTCCATGATCTTGCCGGCGCGCTGCAACATGGCCAGATGGCAATCCACACAGGGATTCAAGCCCGACCCGCGACCATGGCGCGGACGTTCAATCAAGCTCACCAGTCTAGGCGTGAAATCTTCCACCCAGAGGGTCTCGACCAAACCGCGCGCCATGGACTCCACCGGCGTCGCCGGGAAAAATATACTCTTGAATATCAGAGCTTGAACTGCGATCCCCTGGCGCTGCAAGATCCGCACCGCCAATTGGCTATCCAAGCCTCCGGAAAAGAGGCTCAGGGCACGAATGGGATGGGGCCTAGCGCGCATGGTCAGGACTGGGGCAGCCGGTTCAGAAAAAAAAGCGTCAAATCGGCAAAGGAAGTGAAAGTGGCCGCCGGCTTTTCGGCGCCGCTCCGACCGATACCGTAGGATACAAAGGCGCTGCGGATGCCGGCGCGGCGCGCAGCTTCCAAATCGGTGACATGATCGCCTATCATCCAGGCTTGATCCGCTGTGACGCCGGCCAGCCGCATGGTATCGCGCAGCGGCTGGGGGTGCGGCTTCAAGATCGCGGCCTTATCGCCGCCCAGCACGCTGAAAAAGAACTCCCTCAACTGGAAATGCTCCAGCAAGGTCAGCGTGGCCGCAGTCGGTTTATTGGTGACCACAGCCAGGGCATAGCCGGCGCGCTGCAGTTGGGGTAAGCCTGAGGCCACTCCGGGATAGAGGGTGGTGGCGTCATGCAAATGCTGGTGATAGAAGCGGGCTTGCAAGAGGACGGCCTGCTCCAGATCCACGGCCTGGCCCTGCAGGGCGCGAGCCACCAGCTGACGGATGCCATCGCCGATATAGCTCGTGATGACCTCTTCGGGCAAGGGCGCCAAGCCGTAATGGCGGCGCACCCTATTGACAGCCGCGCTCAAATCCCGCCGCGTATCCATCAGCGTGCCATCCAGATCAAAAATCAATAATCCCTTTTGCATAACAAATCATTTTTTTGTGAAAGCGCTCAGGTTAAAGGGCGCCAACGCCGGCGCCGCCAGCTTCAATACTGGAAAGCGCTGGCGCCGATAAACTCGCGCAAGATCGAATTCTCGGGTACCGCCGTGGCGGGCACGGCCAGAAAATTAGAGAGGAAGGCCTGCAAGCGGCGCGTTTCGGCATACTCGCGATCGGTCGGCTTGATCTCCAGGAGCAGCGGTTCAATGATGGGCTTCAGCACGGCCAGCTCATAATCCAGAGCCGAGTTGAAGGTGGCATCAGCCCGTTTCTGGAAGGGAAAGATCCATTTTTTTTCGCCGGCGCGCACCACAGGCCACATGCGCAGGGTGGCCAAGGCCGAATTGCCGCGATAGGTATAATCGCGCACCAGCCGGCGCATCAGACGATTATCGGTGGTGGAAATGCGATTCTGAGCATCAATATTCAGTTGGGTCAGAGCACTGATATAGATGCGGAACTTATGCTCTTCCGAAATCTGGGAGGTGAAACGGGGATTCAAAGCATGAATACCCTCGACGATCAAGACCTGATCCGCACCGATAGCCAGCCGCGTCCCCCGCCATTGGCGACGCTTCTTCTGGAAATTGAAATGGGGCAATTGGATTTCCCGGCCGGCCAGCAGCCGCAGCAGGTGGCGGTTAAAGAGCGCCACATCCAGAGCCTGCAGATGTTCGTAGTCCGGCTGACCGCCAGCCGTGCGTGGTGTTTGGGCATCATTCTTATAATAGTTATCCAGCGAGATCATAACCGGCTTCAAACCCAAACCGGCCAAGGCCACGGCCAGACGCTTGGAGAAGGTGGTCTTGCCGGCCGCCGAGGGACCCGCCAGCAGAATCAAACGCGCCCGTGGCTGGCGCGCCTGAATCCGATCGGCGATCGAGGCAATCTTCTTTTCATGAAAGGCTTCGGCCACCTTGATAAAATTCTGCAATCCGCCATTGGCGACCAAACCATTGAGGCGCCCAACATTGCTGACGCCCAGGGCGCGCCCCCACTGTTTATGCTCCTGAAAAACCTGGAATAAATGCGCTTGATCCCGAAAGGGAATCACGCGGCGCGGCTGATCACGATCGGGAAACTGCAACACCAATCCCGGCGGATAATGGATCAGGCGAAAAGTCCGCAAAGCGCCGGTACTGGCCACCAGCGGGCCATGGGCCACATCCCGATAGCCATCGCATTCATGCAGCACGATCAAGGGCGGATTGCGAAAGCGCAATAAGTCGACTTTATCTTGCAGACCAGCGCCGGCTAAAAGCGCCAAGGCTTCGGCAAAGGCCATTTTGCGACGGCGAATCGGCCAATCCTGGCGCACCAGATTACGCATCCACTCAGCTAAACGGCGCACTTGTTCGCGGGAGATCGGCCGGCGCGCCTTAGATTCCAGGCGGCAGAAAAAACCGGTACCCAACGAATGTTCGAGGGTCAATTGCCAGCGCGGCAACAATTGAGAGCAGGCCTTGGCCAGCAGGAAGGCCAGCGAATTACGGTAAATATGAATAGCCGGCGGATCGCGCAGCGTCAGAAAACGCAAGTCGCAGTTGACTTCCAGGGGATAGGATAATGAGGCCACCTCATTATTAACCAAACACCCCAGATAGGGCAGGCCATCCGGCGCCTGGCTCCGCGGCAGCAGAGCGCCAGCCGTCGTGCCGGCCGCGCTGTTGATTCTGGCGCCACTTTCCAGTGTAACAACTATCATGCTCATCAATTCCGGCGCCGCTCAGCGCCAGGCTCAGGCGCGCCGCCCAGCAACGCCCTTGGTGGCACCGGTGATGGTGCGTCCTTTCTCGCGCGGACGCAGATCACGCACCGCGCGCCCGGCACGCCACATCTCCGAATTGCCCATCAGAGCCAATTCCTTGGCCAGTTGCTGCTGATAGTTGGGCTTGCTGCAGCTGGCAATGACCCGCGCTGTTTCCCGGCCGGATTTTACGGCTTGATACAGCGCCCGGAAGAGCGGCAGGGTGGCGGCCTTGAACTTGGGCTTCCAATCCAGCGCGCCGCGCTGAGCGGTGGCCGAACAGTTGGAAAACATCCAATCCATGCCATTTTCATCGACCAGCCGGATCAGGCTTTGGGTCAATTCTTCCACCGTCTCATTGAAGGCCTCGCTGGGCGAATGCCCGCGCTTACGGAGCACTTCATATTGGGCTTCCATGATCCCAGCCAAAGCGCCCATGAGCACGCCGCGCTCGCCAACCAGGTCGCTATAGACTTCATTGGCGAAGGTGGTCTCGAAAAGATAGCCCGAACCGATACCGATCCCCAGGGCCAGGCAACGCTGCGCGGCGCGGCCAGTGGCATCTTGAAAAATGGCATAGCCCGAATTGATACCGACACCAGCCAGGAAATTGCGGCGCACGGAAACACCCGAACCCTTGGGCGCCACCATGATCACATCCACATTCTTGGGCGGCACCACGCCGGTTTGTTTGCGATAGACGATCGAAAAACCATGCGAGAAATAGAGCGCCGCACCCTGCTGCAGATTGGCCTTAACCTGCGGCCAGATCTGGCGTTGGCCGGCATCCGAGACCAGCATCTGCACGATCGTGCCGCGGCTCACGGCTTCCTCGATATCGAAGAGCGTACGGCCCGGCACCCAGCCATCCCGCCGCGCGCGGTCCCAATCGCGCTTGAAAGCTCGCGCCTGGCCGATGATCACCTTGAACCCATTATCCTTCAAGTTCAAGGCCTGCACCGGACCTTGGGCCCCATAGCCAATGGTGGCGATGACTTCCTTGCCGAGGATTTTACGAGCCTTACTCATCGGGAATTCCTGACGAGTAATCACCTGTTCCTTGTGTCCGCCGAAGTTGATAAGCGCCATAATGATCTCCTTGCTAAGCGTCTTGTTGATGCAATGTATGCTCTGAGGGTTATGATAGGTTTAGCGGCGGCCAGGTCAATCCTAAAACCAATCTAAAAGCAAGGCCCAGCTGCCGGCCTTGACTCGCCCACCCCGGCCGGATATTGTGGGCCTGGTTAAAAGTAATGGCCCAGGAGTATGAGCAATGCAACAAGCCCCCCTGGTTATCGTGAGCACCACCTTGCCTTCCCTCTCCCAGGCGCGCCACATGGCCAAGGCCATCCTTAAAGCCCGCTGGGCGGCCTGCGTTCAATATAGCCCCATCCGCAGTCAATACTGGTGGCAGGGAAAAATCACCTCAGCATCCGAATATCTGGTGCAGGCCAAAACGCGAGCAGCCTTGGCCCAAAGCCTGCTGCGCTTCATCAAGCGCCAGCATCCCTATAGCGTGCCCGAAATCATCGTCACGCCGATCCTGGCCTTGGATCCGTCCTATCGGCGCTGGCTCGAGCAAGAAACGCAAGCTGCCCAGCGCCGCCGCCCGGCCGGGCCAAGCGGGCGGCGCACGAGCGCCTAGTGTCGGCGCGCCCGCCCATGGCTCAGAGCTCCACCACCAAGCCATCGTAAGGCACACTGATCCCGGCCGGCAAGGCCTGTTGAACTTGGGTATGATCCAATTGATGCCCGAGATGGGTGATGAAAGACTGGCGCGCGCCGATGCGCTGCAGGATGGCGACGCTTTCGGCCAGGGTGAAATGGGTGGGATGCTCTTCCTGCCGCAAGGCATCCAAAATCATCAGATCAATCCCGCGCAAGCGGCGCACGGTAGCATCATCCATCTGATGGCAATCAGGCACATAGGCCACAGCCTGACCGGCCGCTCGCAGGCAATAGCCGTAGGTGGGCAGATCAGCGTGCACCACGGGGATGGGCTCCACTCGCAAGCTGCCGATCTGGAAGGCGCCCGTGACCGCCCGCATAGTCACGCGCGGATAGGCCAGCCCGGGCGGGGCCTGATTTTTAACATAGGGAAAGATACGCAGCAGATCATCCAAAGTGGCCGGCGGCGCATAGACCGGGATAGCCGCCGCCTGCACGATATTAAAGCGGCGGATATCGTCAAAACCCATGATGTGATCGCTATGGCTGTGGGTGAAAAGCAGCGCATCCACCCGTGGCACCTGGAAGCTCAGCACTTGCTCGCGGAAATCCGGTGGCGTATCGATCACGATATGCAAGCCGGCCGCCGCCAGATACAAGCTGGCGCGGCGGCGTTTGTTGCGTGGATCAGTGGAAAGGCACACCGGACAAGCGCACCCGATAGCCGGAACGCCAATCGAAGTGCCGGTACCCAGGAAGACAATTTTCATTGGAACCGCCTGGCGCGCAAGAAGAGCTCGCGCGCCGCGCGCCGGCCGGGCTATGCCTCGGCCGGAATACGCATACTATAAAAGGAGCGGTAGATGAAAACCAGCGCCACCACGAAGAACAGGATGCCCAACGCCGGTTTCAGCCAATTACTCGGCATGGTCACCGCAATCTCCACGGCCAGGAGCCCGAAGAGCGTGGTGAACTTGATCACCGGGTTGAGGGCCACGGAGGAGGTATCCTTGAAGGGATCCCCGACCGTATCGCCCACGACACTGGCCGCATGCAGCTCGGTGCCTTTCATCCGCAAATCAACCTCGACGATCTTCTTGGCATTGTCCCATGCGCCCCCGGCATTGGCCATGAAAATGGCCTGGAACAATCCAAAGAAGGCAATGGCCACCAGATAGCCGATGAAGAAATAGGGATTGAAGAAGGCCAGCGCCAGCGTCAGACAGAAGATGGCCACGAAGATATTGATCATCCCGCGCTGGGCATAGACGGTGCAAATGCGCACGACTTCCTTGCTATCCTTGATGGAAGCGGTCTCGCTATCGAGCTGGATATTTTCCTTGATATAGACCACGGCGCGATGCGCGCCGGTGACCACCGCCTGGGTGGCCGCGCCGGTGAACCAGTAAATCACCGCGCCGCCCATCAGCAAGCCCAGGATCATCTCCGGCTGCACGATGCTCAAACGCGCGATCACATTGCCATAGAAGGCATCCAGCAGCAGAATAATGCCGAAGATCATGGTGGTGGCGCCGACGACCGCCGTGCCGATCAAGACCGGCTTGGCGGTGGCCTTGAAGGTATTGCCGGCCCCATCGTTTTTCTCAAGGGCATACCTGGCCTTCTCGAAATCTGGCTCGAAACCGAACAGCCGCTTGATTTCCTCCTTGATGCCGGGGCGCGCTTCGATGCGGCTCAGTTCATAGACCGACTGCGCATTATCCGCGACCGGCCCAAAGCTATCCACGGCAATCGTCACCGGCCCCATGCTCAGGAATCCGAAAGCCACCAGGCCGAAGGCGAAGATGGAAGCCGCGAACCCGATTTCAGGCGGCATCAGCTTGACCAGATCCGGATGCAGGGAAATCCGATAGCTGATGAACATCAGCACCATGATCAGGAGGCCCTCCCAAAAAGCCGAAAAATTGCCGGCGACGAACCCGGAGAGAATATTCAAGGAGGCCCCGCCCTGCCGGGACGAAGTGACCACTTCCTTGACATGGCGCGCATTGGTACTGGTGAAGATCTTGGTGAACTCCGGGATCAAAGCTCCGGCCAGCGTGCCGCAGCTGATGATCACCGAAAGGGCCCACCACAATCCGCCGAAAGTGGCGGCGGGAAACAGCAACCAGCTGGCCAGAAAGGTCACCAGCACCGAAACCAGGGAGGTGATCCAGACCAGTTGGGTCAGGGGAACTTCCGCATTGAAATCATCGGCCTGCGCATACCTGGCGGCCGCCAGCTTTTCGTTGATGAAATATGAGGCCAGCGAAGTCAGGATCATCAGAATACGCATGACGAAGATCCAGACGATCAACTGTCCGCACAGGATAGGATTGGCCACCAGGGCCAGGGCCAGGAAAGCGATCAAGGCCACGCCGGTCACGCCGTAGGTTTCGAAGCCATCGGCGGTGGGGCCGACGCTATCGCCGGCGTTATCGCCGGTGCAATCGGCAATGACGCCCGGGTTCTTGGGGTCATCTTCCGGGAGCTTAAAGATGATCTTCATCAAATCCGAACCGATATCGGCGATCTTGGTGAAAATACCGCCGCAGATACGCAGCACGCTGGCGCCCAGTGATTCTCCGATGGCGAAACCGATGAAGCAGGGGCCGGCCAGATGTTTGGGGAGAAAAGCCAGGATACAGATCATGAAAAAGAGCTCCACGCTGACCAGCAAGAGGCCCACGCTCATGCCGGACTTCATGGGGATGGCCACGGAGAGCCAAGGCTTGCCGCGCAAAGCCGCAAAGGCCGAGCGCGAATTAGCCCGGGTATTGATGCGGATCCCGAACCAGGCCACACCATAGGAGCCCAGGATACCGAGCACCGAGGCCAGCAGGATAACGACGATATTGAGCAGGGTTTGCTGCTGAAGCCAGCCGAAATAATAGAGCATGCTGAGGGCGATCAAGCCCCAGAGGATCAATAGGAATCTACCCTGCTGAAAGAGATAGGTCTTGCAGGTCTCCCAGATCAGCTGGGACACTTCGCTCATGCTGGCATGCACCGGCATGGCCTTGGTCTGAGCGTATTGTATCAAGCCAAAGATTAAACCGATCACGCAAATACCCAGGCCGATATACAACAGCAAGAGGCCGCTGACCGGCGTGCCCAGGATAGCAAAGCTAACCGCACTTAAATCCGGCAGATTGATATCGGCCTCGCCGGCCCAAGCGGACCCAGCCACGCCCAAGATCACCATAGCCATAATGCTCCAGACCATCCATCGCCCGATCCGCTTCATGTTGCTAACCCCTCCTTGATGCGCTTGCCAACGCTGGGTGAATACAAATAAATGGGGGTATGATAGGCCAGCCAGCCAGCCGCGTCAATGCTTTTACAGCCGGCACTAGTGATCGCCGGCCAGAGGCGCGCCCTGCTCTGGTCGCCGGCGCCGGATGAGCGAAGCCAGCACGGAAAGGGCGAGCAAGGCGGCGATGACACCCAACGCCAGGCCGGTGGGCATTCTGAAAACATCAGCCAGCAGCATCTTAATCCCCACAAAGATCAGGATCAGCGCAAGACCATAATGCAGTTGATGGAAACGGCTCATCATCCCCGCCAAGGCAAAGTAGAGTGCGCGCAGGCCCAGAATGGCAAAAGCATTGGAAGAATAAACGATGAAAGGATCGGTGGTGACCGCCAGGATGGCGGGGATGGAATCGAAAGCAAAAAACAGGTCGGTGGTTTCCACCACCAGCAATACCACTAAAAGCGGTGTGGCCAACCAGCGCCCGCCACGGCGCACCATAAAGCGGCCGCCCTCATATTGCTCGCTCAGGGGCAGCCAGCGCCGGAACAGCCTCAAGAGCGGATTTTTCTCGGGATGAACCAGGCGCCCTTTTTGCCCTAGCATCTTGAAGCCGGTTAGAACCAAAAAGATGCCAAAGATATAGATGATCCCATGAAAATGCCGCAGCAGAGCTATGCCCAGAATGATGAAGAGTGCCCGCATGACCAGGGCACCGAAAATACCCCAGAAAAGCACTCGATATTGATAGGGAGCCGGAACGCGAAAATAGGAAAAGATCAGCAGGAAGACAAACATGTTGTCTATGCTCAAGGAATACTCGATCAAATAGCCGGTGAAAAACTCGAGCGCCCGCTCCGGTCCGCGCCAGAATAAAAGCAGCCCGTTAAAAGCCAAGGCCAGGACTACCCAGAAGGTCACCCCCAGCAGGGATTCCTTAAGCGACAGCGCGCGTTGGCGGCGATGCAGAACTCCTAGATCCAAGAACAATAAGGCCAGCATACCGAGATTAAAAACCACCCAAACCCAGACCTGATTAGCGTGTAGCATATATTCCTCTGGCTCTGCAGATAGCGCGGCTATCGAATCCAGCCGCATCATAGGAACTCCCTCCTGCCCAGGCAACATTATCCGGAAAGCATCTCCAAGCCGCCGGGGCACCTGCCGGGCGCTCTCCGCCCGGGGCGGCGCCCCTGAGCCACCCGCCGGCGAGCCGCGCCCGGCCAGGCCAGGGCCAGCCAGCGGCCTGTAAAAGGCGCGTTTTTTTAGGGTTGTGACAGGGACTGATTATGCTACGATACTCGCCATAGGTTTGCATTTCCCTGGATATTTGCTGGGGGCCTCTCCCCAGAAGCATGAATTGGAAAATTACTATGAATATGTTTTGCTATCAATGTGAACAGACGGCCCGCGGCAGCGGATGCACAGCGCATGGAGTGTGTGGCAAAGATCCGCAAACGGCGGCGCTCCAGGATCTTTTGGTCCAGCAAACGAAGCAGATCGGGGCCTTGGCCCATGCGGCGCGCCGGCTCGGCGCCAAGGATCCGGCCCTGGATCGTTTCATCCTCGATGCCCTCTTCACCACTGTCACCAATGTTAATTTTGATCCGCAACGCCTCCAGACCCTGCTGGTGGCCTCCGCCGCCATCAAGAAGCAGGCCCAAACCCTTTATGAAAAGGCCTGTCGAGCAAAGGGACAAACGCCCGCTATAAGCGCGGAAATGCTGGGCGCCCCCCTGGCCAAAGATTTAGCCGGCTTGGTGAAACAGGGCCTGGCCGCTGGCATTCCGCAGCGCCAGGAGACCTGGGGCACAGATATTGCCGGGCTGCAGGAGCTTTTGGTTTCCGGCCTGAAAGGCATGGCTTCCTATGCGCATCATGCCCTCATTTTGGGCCAGGAAGATGATGAGGTCTACGCTTTCTTTCACGAAGCCTTAGACGCTTTATTGACCGATCCCCATCCCACGCTGGAGGGGTTATTGCAACTGTGCCTGCGTTGTGGAGCAATCAATCTGCGGGTTATGCAGCTTTTAGACGCCGCCCACACAGGCGCTTATGGGCATCCGGAGCCCACTGCGGTCCGCATTCATCCTTTGAAAGGCAAAGCCATCCTCATCTCCGGCCATGATCTCAAAGACCTGGAAGAGCTGCTCAAACAAACCGTCGGCACGGGCATCAAGGTCTATACCCATGGTGAAATGCTGCCCGCGCATGGCTATCCCGAGCTGCGCAAATACAAGCATCTCGCGGGCAACTATGGCGGCGCCTGGCAGGATCAACAGATTGAGTTCAGCGATTTCCCCGGCGCCATTCTGATGACCACCAATTGCATTCAGAAACCAAAAAAGAATTATCTGGACCGCATCTTCACCTGCGGCCTGGTGGCCTGGCCGGGTGTGAAGCATATTTCTGACCGCAACTTCGCGCCGGTGATCCAAGCCGCCCTGGCGGCCGAAGGCTTCAAAATGGATGGCCCGGATCAGACCATCCTGGTGGGCTTCGGCCACCATACCGTCTTGAATGTAGCCGATAAGATCGTCCAGGCCGTGCAATCCGGCGCGATCCGGCGTTTCTTTCTCGTCGGCGGCTGCGATGGTGCCAAGAGTGGCCGTAACTACTACTCGGATTTTGCGCGCCAAGTGCCGGATGACTGCATCATCCTGACTCTAGCCTGCGGCAAGTACCGCTTCAACAAACTGGAGTTTGGCACGCTGGGCGGTATCCCGCGCCTGCTCGACTGCGGGCAATGCAACGACGCCTACTCGGCCATTCGGATCGCCCAGGCGCTGGCCGAGGCTTTTCAATGTGGTATCAATGATCTACCGCTCTCCCTGATCCTCTCCTGGTATGAACAGAAGGCCGTATGTATTTTGCTGACGCTGCTCCACCTGGGCCTTCATAATATGCGCCTGGGTCCCAGCCTGCCAGCCTGTCTGACGCCGGCCACCCTGCAAATCTTGATCGATAAATTCAAAATCGCGCCCATCACCACGGCGGCCGATGATTTGCGGGCTATTCTGGGCGATGGAGAAAACACCGCCCGCTAGCCATGCTGGCGCAGGGCACAGCCAAACCAAGCAGCTCAAGGAGATCGGCATGCCATCCAAAAATCTGCTCAAAAGCAAAGCCCTGGATTTAAAGCGCCTGGTGAGTTATGCCCGCGCGGCGATCGTCAGCCAGGCCCTGATTGCCAAACCTTCCGGCACCTTGACGCTCTTTGCCTTTGATGCCGGTCAAGGGCTCAGTGAGCATACGGCCCCCTATGACGCCGTGCTGCAGATCTTGGAAGGCGAAGCGCAAGTGACTATCGCCGGCAAGAAACTCAAGGCCCGCACCGGCCAAATCGTGGTCCTGCCCGCTCGGGTACCCCATGCCGTCCAGGCGCTCAAAAGATTCAAAATGCTCTTGATCATGATCCGGCAGAAATAGGTCGGATGCGAGCCGGCTCCCGGCGCGGTTCTGCCGATTGGGCCGCGCCTCTTGCCGCCCGGCCGGCCCAGGTGGCGATTGAGCTTGTAATAAAAGCACGCGGCGCTATGCTCTCCCCTGAATCAAATGATGGCTCACACCCATCCCATATGGAAAGAGGATAGATGCATGGAAAGACCGGCCTTAATTCTGGCTCTCGACCGCCCTTCGCTCAAGGAAAATCTGATGGTGCTGGAGCGCCTGCCGGAAGCTATCCGCCAGGTTAAAGTTGGCCTGGAGCTTTTTACGGCCGAGGGGCCCCAGGCTCTGCGGGCATTGCAGGCGCGCGGGAAGCGGATTTTCTTGGACCTCAAGCTGCATGATATCCCCAATACGGTGGCGCGCGCCGTAACGGCCGCCGCGGCCTTGGGCGTATCCATGCTGACGCTGCATGCCTCTGGTGGCCGCGCCATGCTGCAGGCGGCGGTCGCCGCCGCGCGGCGGTACGGACCGCAAGCTCCGCGACTGCTCGCCGTCACAGCGCTCACCAGCCTGGCGCCGGAGGATTTACCCACCATCGGCGTGCAGCGCTACATGACCGAGCATGTTTTGGCCCTGGGCTCCCTGGCCCTGGATTGCGGCCTGGATGGTCTGGTATGTTCCGCTCACGAAGCATCGGCTCTGCGGCAAAGCTTTGGCTCAGACCCCCTCCTGGTTATCCCGGGTATTCGACCCGCCGGCAACGCTCATGCCGATCAAAAACGCGGCGCCACCCCAGCGGCAGCTGTGGCCGCCGGAGCAACCTTCCTGGTGGTTGGCCGGCCGATTTTAGAGGCCTCGGATCCGCAGGCGGCGGCCCTGGCCATTCTCAACGAAATGGCCGCCGCCGCCCAAAAGATATGATGCCCCCGACCCGGATCAGCGGATGGCTGGATAGAAAGGAAATTATTTTGGGTGCTTGAGGAGAAGCAAAGCAACTTTGCTCATCACGCGGGCCTCAGCCAGCCCGGAGCTATGCCTTCATCCTCAGTCTCCAGAGCTCATGGCAGCCTACATCCTGATTATTGAAGATAGCCCCACCCAGGCCATGTTGTTGCGGCACCTCCTGGAACCGCAGGCCTATTCCTTGATGATCGTATCCCGGGCCGCAGAAGCCTGGGCGCGCATACGCGCCCAACGCCCGGCCCTGATCATCTGCGATTATCTGCTGCCGGATATGAATGGTCAGCAGTTGTATCAGCAACTCCAACAGCATCCGGATTGGCAGAATATCCCTTTCATCTTGATGGCCTGCGCCAGCGATCTGCTCTTGAGCCAGGAGCTAGCTGAGGCGGATATGCCCGCGGCCTTCATCCAGAAGCCGGTGGCCCGCCAGCAACTGGAAGCATTGCTCAAACGCCTACTGCCCTCTTCAAAGCCAACTCATCCGGCAGCCCCGCCGCCAAGCAAGGCCCATCCTTTGAGGCTCAAAGCCGGCTTGCGCGCGTTCAATGGCGCATATCTGCTGGAAAATATCGGCCATGACTTAAACCTCTATCGCGAGATAGTCGAGGCCTTCCTGGCCGCTATCCCGCAACGCCAGGCCAGCCTCCAGCGCGCCCTGGCAGCCGAGAATCGGCGGGAGATAGCTTTGATCGCCCATGCGCTCGAGAGCGCCGCCATGACCCTCGGCGCGGAACGCTTGCGGGCCGCCGCCCAGATCATCGAGAAAGCGGCGCCTAAAGTTCCTTGGAAGATATTGCAAGCGCAGCTGCTGTGCTTCGTTCAGGAACTCGAGCAGCTCCAGAAGGCTCTGCAAACGGCCCTGACCGCCAGCGCGGATCCATCCCCCCGCTAAGACTGCCTGGAGCCGGCGGCCCCGTTCCGCAAATAGCCGATGAGCGCCGCGCTCGAAGAATCCCAACGCGCGGCCGGCATATCAGAGGCCGTCAACTCCGGCAGGATGGCCGCAGCCAGCTCTTTGCCGAGTTGCACGCCCCATTGATCGAAAGAGAAGATATTCCAGATCACGCCTTGCGTAAAAATCTTATGTTCATAGAGCGCGATCAGCTGGCCGAGAATCGCCGGCGTCAACTGCTCGGCCAGGATGGTATTCGTGGGCCGGTTGCCGGTAAAGACCTTATGGGCTACCAACTCGGGCGGCGTGCCGACCGCGCACACTTCCCGCGGCGTGCGCCCAAAGGCCAAGGCCGCCGTTTGCGCCAACAGGTTGGCCAGCAATTTGGCGTGATGATCGCCCAGGGCATGCTGCGCGCGGCGGAAGCCGATAAAATCGGCCGGCACCAACTTGGTGCCCTGATGCAGTAATTGATAAAAGGCGTGTTGCCCGTTGGTGCCGGGGGCGCCCCAGATGATGGGGCCCGACTGCCAAGCCAGCGACCGCCCCTGCTGATCCACACTTTTGCCGTTGCTTTCCATATCAGCCTGTTGGAGATATGCGGGTAAATGGCTCAGATACTGGTCATAGGGCAGAATGGCCTGGGTATGAGCTTTGAAAAAATTATTATACCAAACCCCCAATAAGGCCAGGATCACTGGCATATTACGCTCCAAGGGCGCCTCCAGAAAATGCTGATCCATAGCGTGGAAGCCAGCCAGCATATCCAGAAAATGTTGCGGCCCAATGCTCAGCATCAAGGTCAGGCCCACCGCTGAACAAAGCGAATAACGCCCCCCCACCCAATCCCAAAACTCAAACATGTTTTGGGGATCAATACCGAAAGCGGCGACCGCCTCAGCATTGGTGGAAACAGCCACGAAATGGCGCGCGATAGCGGCCGGATCCTGCAAGGCATCCAGGCACCAGGCACGCGCGGTCTGGGCGTTGGTCATGGTTTCCTGGGTGGTAAAAGTTTTGGAAGTGACGATAAAAAGCGTGCTGGCCGGATCCAAATCTCGCGTGGCCTCAAAAATATGGGTGGCATCAATATTGGAAACGAAACGCACCCGTAAATCGCGGCGCGCATAAGGTTTCAAGGCTGCGCAGGCCATGGCCGGACCAAGATCCGACCCGCCAATCCCGATATTAACGATGGCCCGCATAGGCTTGCCGGTGAATCCTCGCCAAGCGCCCTCACGCACCGCAGTGCTGAAACGCGCCATCTGATCCAACACCCGCCGGACATCCCCCATCACATCCCGCCCCTGGACCATAAGGGGCCTATCCGGCGGCGCGCGCAGCGCGATATGCAAGACCGCCCGCTGCTCAGTACGGTTGATGGGCTGCCCGGCAAACATCGCCGCCCGCGCCGCCGCTAAGCCACGCGCCCGGGCCAGATCCAGGAGCAGCGGGAGCGTGGCCGTGGTAATGCGGTTCTTGGAATAATCCAAGTGTAACCCAACGGCATCCAAGCTGAAGCGACAGGCGCGTTGCGGATCTTCGGCGAAGAGATCGCGCAGATGCCGGCCGCTGATGGCCTGAAAATGCTCATGCAGGGCCTGCCATTCCGGCAAAGCGGTCAAAGCTGTTTGGGCTGCCATAACTCTCCTCCAATTCAAATCCGTTTGAACCTGGCTTTAATTTCTATCGCCAGCCACCCGCGCGCGCCAGGCAGCCTGCTCCATCTGCAAGGCTTCTTGAGCGCGGGCGGCGGCGAAATCATCTGCAAAGAAAACCTGCCGCGTTGTGTTATCCAGCAATAAACGCGGCACCCATAATTCATGCGCCGCTTGCCGCAAGAGCAGCTGATCAGCCTGGATTTGCATCAAGATCCCGCTGTGGCGGGCCCCGCTGATCAGCCCTAGCTCCCACCAGATATTGGTCTCCGGTGGCACGAAACCAGCCCGATAATATGCAAACCAAAATTGATAGCGCGCCTGCCAGTCAGGCTCATGAAGCTTCTGCCAAAAGCTGCTCAGCCGCTCGGCGGCCACGCGGGGCTGCCTGAATGAGCTCAGCCAATCCTCAGCTGATGCTCTGGTGCGAAACCAATAAACTCCTCCCACCAGAACCGCCCCGCTCACAGCCAGCAAAAACCAGCCAACCAAGCCCCTCTCCCACAGGCTCAGCCGGGAACGTACCGGCCGCCGCGAGGCCGAAAAGCGGGCGATGGGCAGAGGCTCCGGCGGCGGCGCGGCCGGGGCTTCTTTGATCCGCAATTTTTTACGGCGCAAGTTGCCTCCGCATTGCGGGCAGAAAGCATCCGACACCGTCAGCTCCGCGGCGCATTGCGGACATACTACCGGCGCTGGGGCCTGTTCTTTTGCGGCTGGCATCATCTTCCTCTTAAATGGAGGGCGCGGATCGGCGCCTCTAAGGCTGAAGGGGCTTGGCATAGGCCTTCAATTCAACTGCCTCCTCCCGCCTTTTTGAGTCCTGGCGAGCCTGAACCTGCTGCAGCAGTTGCTGGCGCGCACCCGAACTGATCTTAAGTTGCTCGAGATAACGCTCGGCTTTCTCAGAGCCTTGCGCCGCGGCCTGCACCAGCCATTGGAGCCCCTCCTTGCGATTGGCCCTGAGACCCACCCCTTGATAGTTCATAACGCCCAAGGCATATTGAGCGGCCGGCTGCTGCTGTTGGGCTGCGGCCTGAAAATAAAGCAAGGCCCCAGCATAATCTTTGCGCTGGTAATGCTGCTGAGCTTCCTGATATTGCGCCTGCGGATCAGCCCAGGCCAAGGCTTCCATCCGACTGGCCACCGAAGTCAAGGTCGGCAACTGATAGCCCTCCTCCTCCAGCGAATTGCGGCTCAGCGCAGCCGACTGCACCTCGAGCCAGGTCATGCGAAAATCCGGATCCGTCTTCAGCCGGTCAAAAAGATCCAAGTCCTTGAACTCAACCGGCGTGTTCTGCTCGTCCGCCGTCAGTAAGGTGAGGCCACTGGCGCTGGCGCCGGCATGGATACCATGAAGAATCAACCCGTTTAACTGATTTAATCTCAAGGTTTCACCCTCGCGATAACGAGGATGGGCGCGATCCAGCTGCTTGCCCATCAGCTTGCGCGCGGCCGCCAAGCGCGCTTGCCATTGTTCCTGGCTAATGAGCGGCAGGTTCACTTCTTCAAGATCAGGCGCGCTGCTGGGCAAGTCGGCAGCCGGCATGATTGGTTCCGGCGCTTCGGGTACGGCAGCGGCAAGCGGCTCTGGCTGGGTAGCCGCCGGCAGTGCGGGCGGGGGCCGCAGCGCGCGCAAACAAGCGCCGCCTCTCAGCCAGGCTGCGCCGGCCAAGGCCAGTATGAGCAGCGCCAGCAGGCCGATAATTAGCGGCCGGACCGAGCGTCTCAGGAAGACATACCCACAATGCGGACATTGCTTGGTTTTAGCCGGCAAACGTTCATTGCAGCGCGGGCAATGTTTGAAGACTTTATGCAGCAGTTCCGCCAGATTCTCTGTTTGGGCGGCGGGAGTGGCCGGCTGGACGGGCCGCTCCGGCGCGGGGGGCACCTGCACCTCACCATCGCAGGCCTGGCATTGAACGGTAGTCGCGCGCATCTCAGCGGTGGCCAGCATAAAAGCGCCACAGTGCTCGCAAGCCCATTGCACGGCCGCGCTCGGAACCATGAACTGGGTGCCGCAAGCGGGGCAGCGCACCTGCTGGCCTATGCCCTGCTCATCCACCGCCAGATGTTTTCCACAGCGGCATTGAAAGTAGATATCTGCCATGGTCATTGAGGTTAACGCATCGCATAGTGGCAAGCAAGCCATTACTGTTCTCTTCTTTTTGGCTTTCAACTGGCGCGTTTATCGGCATAATAGCCATCCATGACATCCGATTTTCTCTTCATCAGCCGGGGCCTGCTGGATAATGCGCGCTACTGGTGTCGGGGGAGCTGGCGCCGCACGCGCCGGCAGCCAGTAGCGGCCGGGGATGTGCCGCAGGATTTCATTGGCATCTGTGTGGCCAGCGCGCCGGATCCGGCCAGCGATGATTATCTGATCGCCCGCCTGAAAGAGTTGGGCCTGAAACAGGTGCGCCTTGATTTCTCGTACGCCAGTCGCGGCGCCCACGGCGAACGCTTGCTCAAGCGTCTGCTGGATGAATCTTTGCGGGTCTGCCTGCATCTGGTGCAGCCGCTGGCGGAAGTGCGCGCCCTGCCGGCCATCACGGCACAACAGCGCTGGCAGACCTTTGTCGCCGAGACTTTAGCCGCTTATGGCTCACGCTTGGAAATGGTGGAGATCGGTTCCACCTGCAACCGGCGGCGCTGGTCGGGATACACGCCGCACAAATTCATGCTGAGCTGGCAATTGGCTTGGACCGCCGCCCGCGCCCAGAACGTCAAGCTGGCCGGACCCAATGTGACCGATTTTGAGCCACCTTACAATATTGCCATCCTGGCCGCCTTACAACGCCGCGGCTGCTTGCCGGCCATCCATACCAATAATCTCTTCGTGGAACGCGCCGGCGAGCCCGAAGCTTTCGACCATAAAATCCTGGGACGCTCGCTGGCGGGACTTTTAGGTTGCAATCTGGTGCGTAAAGCGCAACTGCTCAAGGATATCGGCCTTTGGGCCGGAGTGCCGAAAACCATCTGTTCCCATGTGACCTGGAGTTTAAGACGCATTGCTCGTCAACTGGAGCTGGTCGAAGAAAAACAGGCCGACTATCTGGCGCGCTACATCTGCCTGGCGGCAGCCGCCGGGGCTTTGGAGCGCGTCTATTGGGGTCCGCTGATCGGGCAGCGCGAAGGTCTGATTGATGATGGCACCTCCGCTTATCCGGATATTCCCCATGTCACCTATTATGGCCTGAGCCACGGTCATCCGGATAGCTATCGTATCCGGCCGGCCTTTCATGCTCTGCAAACCTGCCAGCGCTGGCTGGCCGGCGCCAGGTTCCAGCGCAAAATACCAACCGGATCCGGCCTGGAAATAATGGAGTTCTCGCTGGCCCCAGAGGCCGCGGCAACTCGCAGCGGCGCGCGCTTGCATGTGGCCTGGACCACCAACGGCTATAGCGCTGAAACAGCGGCTTGTTATGCCCCGGAACTTCTGGATACGCTGCAAGCCTATACGCGCTCTGGCCAGCGTCTGGAGCGCGTCCCCGCCATGATCAACGAGAGCCCCCTCTATTTGATCCTTCCGGCCGGTACTGATGGCGGCGCCGCGCCGCGCCCGGGAATCATTCCCCAGGCGCGCTGGGCAGCGCTTCCGGGAACGAGCTATGCCCGGCTGCGCCATACGGAATGGGACGGATTCTATCTGGCTCAAAACGCCCAGCAACCTTTCACGCCCGAGCCACTATTGGCCGTAGCCTTGGAGGCGGCTCCCGCGGGCCGCGCTTTACCCGGGACAGCCGTTCTGCTGCGCGATAGCCGCAACCGGGTATGGTCAATCCCCGCACCGCAGGAAAGGAATAGCCGGCTGATCATCAAACAATTCAAACCGCGCGGGTTCTGGCGCAGGTTATTGCAACGCCATCAGCCCAATCGCGCGCAACGCAGCTGGAATGGTGCCCAGGAGCTTTTACGCCGCGGCCTACCCACCCCCCAACCGCGGGCCTTCATTTATCACCAGCGCCAACCGCGGCAGATGCCCAGCTTCTATATTTGCCGTAGTTTCGATAACGCCTGGTCCCTGCGCGAGGCCTGCAACGCTTTTCGTAGCGGGGCGGTGGATTTTCAGGGCAAGGCCTTCACGGAATTATTCAAGGAGCTGGCCGCTTTTTTGCATAAAATGCATGAACGCGGCGTTTTCTATCGGGATCTCTCAGCGGGCAACCTGCTCTTCCGTTGCGCCGCCGAAAGCGAGATTGAATTTTCCTTGATCGATACGGCGCGCGCGCGTTTTTATCCGAGGCCAACCAGCCTGCCGCGGCGCCTGAGCGATTTGATGCGCATCTGCCATCCGCTGCCCTGGCGCGGAAGGCAGGAGCTGCTTAAGATCTACATGCAGTTACAGGAACGGCCTTTGCGACTGTGGATGAAAATACCTTTCGTCTATTACGACGCCAAGCACCTGCTGAAAAATGGCTTAAAGAAACTGCGCGGCCGGGCCCGCTGACCGCAGCAGGCCCAAGCCATCAGTTTTTATCGGCCGCAGATTTTTCCCAAGCCGCCGGTTGGTCGGCGCCCTTGCGAATGTAGATTTCCACGCGCCGATTCTGGGCGTTGCCAATCAGAGGATCATTGGAGGCCATGGGCCGCGTGAAGCCATAGCCCACCGGAGCCAGGCGGCTGGCCGCAATGCCGGCTTTACTGCTGAGATGGGCTTGCACGGCCTGGGCGCGGCGCTCGGAAAGCTTCAGGTTATAGGCAGCCGAGGATGTCTTGCGCTTATCGGCATGCCCTTCAATGCGCGCCACGGACTGCGGATCGCGCGCCAAGACTTTGCCGATCGTGTTCAAATCATTGAAATATTCCTGGTGTATCACAGCCTTATCGGTATCGAACTCGATATGCAGCGTGAAGAGGATGAGATCATCGGCCGGATCCAGGGGATTGGTGCCATCCTCCAAGACCTCATGGCCATCGGCCACCCCACCGCCATCCGTATCGCGCAAGAGAGGGTTGGTCTTATAGATATGCACTTCCTCGCCATCGGTGAGGCCATCATAGTCGGTATCCGGGTTCAAGGGATCGGTCTTATAGATTTTAACCTCTTCGCCGTCCGTGAGGCCATCGCCATCCGTATCGGGATTATGCGGATCGGTGCCCAAGATCAATTCCTCGGCATCGGTGAGGCCGTCGCCATCACTATCCTGCGCCCCGCCGGAAACCACATATTGGCGAGGCACATGCGCCCCCCATTTCCAGGAGAGAGCGGCATTGGGCAATAGATTGAATTCCTGTTTATCGAGAGTCATATGCCCGAGCAACTCAGCGCTCAGCGACCATTCGGGATTGAAGTGGTAGGCCAGGCCCAGGCCGGCGCGCAACGGTATATCGGTGGGTGGACGCCAGGCGCGCATCTTCTGATAACGCAAGACGCCAATACCCCCGATCAGATAAGGATCCCAATGCCGGTTATCGGTGGTGTTGAGATGCAAGAGCGCATCGGCCGCCAAGCCCAAGGCCCAAGTCGAAGAACCGCGTAAGCCCGGACGGGTGGGCGGTTCACCGGGCTGATAATTATAAACCGTATTCGACATCAATTCCGGGAAGTATTGCAATTCACCTCGGAAAGTCCAACGCGGGGAATAATCATATCCCAGGCGCATGAGCATAAAGCCGCCACCTTTAGTGGCTTCGTCGCCTTCATATTTGATGTAGCCGCCGCCCAGACTGACGGACCAAGGAGCAATATCGGTCTCGATTGAGGCTTCCTGCGCCCAAGCCCCGCCGGTAACCGCCAGCATACCCACCCCCAGCACGATGGCTGCCATGCTACGATGTAATATTTTCACAACTGTTCTCCCATTAATGGACCGGTCTAGATAAAAAAGAACGTTATTAGGCTAGCCCATCAAGCCCACCAAGGCAAGCAGAAAATGTCGGCTCCGGGAGCCGCCCTGACTGGCTAGGGCGGCGGTGTTTGGCCAGAGGGGGCTTGCTCAAGCGCCAGGGGCTGGGTCCGCCAGCGCCGGTGAATCCAGGTCCATTGCTCCGGATGCTCGCGGATAGCCGCCTCGATGATGGCCGTATAGGCCTGCGTAGCGCGTTGAATGGTCTGGGGCTGACGATCGGGCGGCGGGGCCAAGGCCGGCTGCACGGTGATTTGGTGATGGCCATCCGGCCGCCGCGTGCAAAAGACCGGGATCACCGGACTGCCAGCCATGGCGCTCAGTAAAGCCAAGCCAGGCGAAGTGCAAGCGGGGCGTCCAAAGAAATCCACAAAAATACCCTGATGACGCTTCATGTTCTGATCGAGGATGAACCCCAGCATTTCATTGGCGCGTAAGGCGGCCAGGCAGGCGCGGAAAGAGCCCCGATGCGGCACTGTTTTAACCTGGTAGCGGCGACGCAGTTGGATCCAATAATCGTTCAAGATAGCCGGTTTGACGGTCTTGGTGATAACGGTAATGGGGATCTCAAAGAAACAGGCGATCATGGCCGGCAGCTGAAAGTGACCGAGATGCGCGGTCAACATCAGCGCCCCACGCCCCTGGCTGAGGGCCTGGCGGATGATCTCCAGGCCCTCCAGGGAAACATTACGCTCCAGCCAGGCGCGATCGAGCTGGGTCAATTGCAAGGTCTCCATGATGACCCGCCCCAGATTCTCATAGGACCCGGCGCTGAGCGCGCGGTATGCGGCCGCGCTTCTATTGGGCAGGCAACGCCGCAGGGTGCGCTCGACCTCGGCGCGACGATAACGCAAGAGCGAGCCGAGCAACCAGCCCACGCGCCGGCCCCAAATGGCGGCACGCTCATTAGAAAGCCGCGCACCCAAAGACGGCAGCCATTTGAGGATGATTTGCATACATCAAGCTCCCCGGGAACATAGCCAACCGATACGGCATGGAAGAGGAATGGACCGGCTAAGCCGACGCGCCGGCCTTTTGCACGAACTTAAAATGGCCCTTTTCCAGCACCACTCTCACCGTCGCCGGCCCGGAAATCTGCCCGGTCAAAATGGCTTCGGCCAGCGGATCCTGCAAATGCTTTTCGACGGCGCGGCGCAGGGGCCGGGCGCCATAGGCTTCGTCGTAGCCTTGCTCCATCAGCAAATTCTTGGCGGCCGCCGTCAGTTGCACATGAATGTTTTTAGCGGCAATGCGCTCCAGAACCTTGGCCAGTTCCAGATCCAGAATGCCACTGATATCCGCGCGCGACAACTGCCGGAAGACAATCACGTTATCCACCCGGTTGAGCAGCTCGGGTCGGAAGGTGCGCTTGGCTTCATCCAACATGCGCTGTTTCATCTGTTCAAAACTGGCCTCCGAGCTGGCCTTGCCAAAGCCCAGGCCCGCGCCGCTTTTGGCCAGATTGGCGCCAAGATTGGTGGTCATGATCACCACCGTGTTACGGAAGTTGACCCGGCGCCCCAGACTATCGGTCAACATGCCTTCCTCCAATATCTGCAGCAAGATATGCATGACGTCCGGATGAGCTTTATCGATCTCATCGAACAACACCACCGAATAGGGTTTGCGGCGGACTTTTTCGGTCAACTGCCCGCCCTCATCATGGCCCACATATCCGGGCGGCGAGCCCACCATGCGCGAGACCATATATTTATCCATGTATTCCGACATATCCAATTGGATCAGCGCATCCGCATCATGAAACATATAATCGGCCAAGGCCCTGGCCAGGAGGGTCTTGCCGACGCCGGTCGGACCCAGAAAAATAAAAGAGCCGATGGGACGGCGCGGATCCTTGAGATCAGCTCGAGAGCGGCGCAGGGCTTTGGCCAAGGTGACCACGGCCTCGCGCTGCCCCACAACCGTTTTTTCCAGTTCAGCTTCCATGGAGAGCAGCCGGTTGGCTTCACCCTCATCCAAGCTGGTCAGGGGCACGCCGGTCCACTTGGCGATAACAGACATGATCTCTTTTTCGGTGATAATGCGTGTTTTTTTATCCTGGGCTTGGCGCCATTTATGCATGGCTTTCTCGAATTTCTCGCGCGCGGCGCGCTCCTGATCTCGCCATTTGGCGGCCTCCTCGAACTGCTGGCCGCGGATGGCTTCTTCCTTGCGCGCCTTGAGATCGGCGATTTTCTTATCGGCCCGTTTCAGGGCCGCGGGGCGCGTCAAGGTGGCGATGCGCGCATGGGCGCCGGCTTCATCGATCAGGTCGATGGCTTTATCGGGCAGGAAACGCCCGCTGATATGGCGATGGGCCAGGCGCACGGCAGCTTCCAGGGCGGCATCGTTGAACTGCACTTTGTGATGCTCTTCATAGCGCCGCCGCAGGCCTTTGAGAATCTCAATGGCTTCCTCAACGGTCGGTTCATCCACGATAATGGTCTGAAAGCGCCGTTCGAGAGCCGAATCCTTTTCGATATGCTTGCGGTATTCATTCAGAGTGGTGGCGCCAATACATTGAAACTCGCCACGGGAAAGCGCCGGCTTGATGATGTTGGAGGCATCCATGGCGCCTTCGGCGCTACCCGCCCCGACGATCGTATGCAATTCATCGAGAAACAAGATCACATTTTGAGCCCGGCGCACTTCATCCATCACGGCCTTGATGCGTTCCTCGAATTGACCACGATACTTGGTGCCGGCAACCATCAGCGCCATATCCAAGGTGATCACCATTTTATCGACCAATAGTTCCGGCACTTCACCATCCGCTATTTTCTGGGCCAGTCCCTCCACCAGAGCCGTCTTGCCCACCCCCGCCTCGCCGAGCAGCACGGGATTATTTTTGGTGCGCCGACAGAGAATCTGAATGATACGCATGATTTCCTGGCTGCGCCCGATCACCGGATCCAGACCGCCTTTTTGGGCCAGTTCGGTCAGATTGCGCCCAAAAGCATTCAGGGCCGGCGTCTTAACACTGTGCGGCTTGGCGGGGGCCGCGCCCGCTGAGGCCTCCATCTCAAAATTGGGATCCAGCTCTTTGAGCACTTCGGCGCGCGTGCGCTCCAGATCCACATTCAGATTTTTAAGGACGCGCGCGGCGACGCCTTCTTCCTCGCCCAGCAACCCCAAGAGGAGATGCTCGGTGCCAATATAGCCGTGGTTGAGCGCTTTGGCTTCAGCGGCCGCCAGGCTCAGCACCTTCTTGGCGCGCGGTGTCAGGGGCAGCCCACCGGCGGTCTTGATCTCCGGACCCTGGCCAACCGCTTTTTCCACTTCCAGGCGCAGGGCGGCCAGATCAACTCCCATATGTTCCAAAGCGCTGACCGCGACGCCCTCGCCCAGGGCAATCAGGCCCAGCAGCAAATGTTCCGTGCCGATATAGGGATGATTGAAGCGCTCGGCTTCCTTATGCGATAAGACGCGAATAACTTGTTGAGCACGCGGTGTAAATTCACTCATCTATAAGGCTCCTTGTAAGCTGTATCCTGCCGGGGTGCGCGCCGGAAACCCCGGAATCATGAAGTCGGGCCTGAGCGGCGTTGGGCGGCCAGCCGCTCGCGCACCAGGCGCGCCCGCGCCAGGTCACGTTTTTCGGCGCCAATAGTCTTACCCTGCCATTTTTGCAAATGCCCGGGCTGAATCAAGATAAAAAGCTCGTCAATCACCGTGCGCGACCAATCGCTGACGAGCCCCAACTCAATCCCCAGCCGCAAAGCCGAGAGCAGATCGAGGGTTTCTTTGGAATTGAGCAGATAGGCCTGCGACATGATGCCATAGGCGCGCCCGATATGATCTCGCAAGGAGATTTCCCGCTGCTGGACCAGGCGCGCACGCGCATTCTTCTCATGCTCAGCAATCTCCAAGACTATCTGTTCCAGCCGGCTGATAATGGCGCTCTCCTTCTCGCCCAAGGTCACTTGGTTGGATATCTGGAACATATTGCCGGCGGCATCGGTGCCTTCACCCCATAAGCCGCGGACGACCAAACCGATCTTTTGCACGCCCTTGATGATGCCCTCGATTTCGTTCATCAGCACCAACCCCGGCAAATGCACCATGACGCTGGCGCGCATGCCGGTACCGATATTCGTGGGGCAGGCTGTAAAATAACCCCAGCGCGGCGAAAACGCATAGGATACCCGGCTTTCGATCTCCGTATCCAAGGCATCTATAGCTTGCCAACAACGCATGATATCCAGGCCGGCGGCCATGGCTTGCATGCGCAGATGATCCTCCTCATTGAGCATGACCGCCAGCGATTCGTCGCGCTTGAGGATCAAGCCGCTGCCGCGGCCCTTCACCGCCAGATCGCGGCTCATCAGGTGCCGCTCCACCAACACATCGCGATCAACCCGCGAAAGCTCGGCCATCTCAAAAACCAGCGGATCCGCCAGTTGCGGCAAGGGCTCCAAGAGCGGCCGCAATTCATCCCACAGGCGTTGCGATTCCTCAACGGCCGCCCAGCCCGGAAAGAAGCGGTTGGCCACATTACGCGCCAGCCGTACCCGGCTGCTGACCATAACGCCATCGCCGGCGCGCTCATGGAGCCAGGCCCCCGGCTGTTTCCATAAATCATCCGGCAGTTTCATGATGTCTTCTTGGGCGGAGAACGCACCGGTTTATTTAAACATTCACGAATCTGATCGCGGAAACGGGCGGCGGCCTCATAATCCTCGGCCTGCACAGCGGCATCCAAAGCCTCGCGGAGCTCGGTCAGCTGCGTCAGTGAGGGCGTATCCTGCACGATACAGGCCGGCAGCTTGCCGACATGCTGCTTACCGCGATGCATGGCTTCCAGCAAAGGCTCCAGTTCCGTGCTGAAAGCTTCGTAACAGGCCGGGCAACCCAGGCGGGAAACCTTCTTGAAATCCACGAAGGACATGCGGCATTGCGGACAAACCTTGGGCTTGGCTTCCGAGGGCTCCTTCTCGGAGCCTAAACCCAGAAGCACATCGGTGATCGAAACCGAGGCGGCATCTTTCAAGCCGCTGCTGGCCGCGCAGGCCGAACACAGATGGGCTTTCTTAACTTTATCATTGATCACCAGCGTCAGGAAGGTCGTGGCCTGATTCTTGCCGCACATTTCACATAACATCTGGCACCCCTTCCTGGGCCGCTGCTCGGGCTGGCTGGACTGGATTTTATTCGATGGGCGTGCCGCTGCTCTGGGCTAAGGCATGGAAACTGGCCATCAGATCCCGCGTGCGCCGACCCGGCCGACCGCTGCCTATAACGCGCCCATCCATATTGACCACGCTGATGATCTCGGCGGCCGTACCCGTCAGAAACATCTCGTCGGCCGTATACAAATCATAGCGGGTCAAGTTGGCCTCGGCAGTGGCATAGCCCCGCTGACGCGCCAGATCCAGCACCAGATTGCGCGTGATCCCTTCCAGCGCGCCGGCGCTAACCGGAGGAGTCAGCAGCTGTTGACCCTTGAAGATAAAGATGTTGTCGCCGGAAGCCTCAGCCACATTGCCTTGCGCATTGAGCATGACGGCCTCCTCCGCGCCAGCATTGAGGGCTTCGATTTTGGCCATAATATTATTCAAATAATTCAGGCTCTTGATGCAGGGTGAAAGCGACTCATTATGATTGCGCAAGGTGCCCACGGTAACAACTTTTAAGCCCCGCTCATAGAGGGACTCACTGTAAAGCTGAATCTTATCGGCGATGATGATGACCTGCGGTTGGCGGCAGGTATAAGGGTTCAAGCCCAGCGTGCCAACGCCGCGCGTAACCAGCGGGCGCACATAGCCATTGACGATACGGTTGGCTTTGCAGGTGGCGATCACCGCGCGCTGCAAGGCCTGGCGGCTCTGAGGTATTTTGAGCACAATGGCCCGCGCCGAACGGAAGAGCCGTTCAATATGCTCCTCCAACATAAACAAGCGGCCGTTATAGGCACGGATACCCTCAAAGACCCCATCCCCATATAACAGGCCATGATCAAAAACGGAGATTTTAGCGTCCTGACGCCGCCGCAGTTTGCCATTTATATATATTTTCATAAGACCTCTTCTCCTCAATCAACCTGAAGTATAGCCGGGGGAGCGGCGCATACGCAAGCTAAACTGTCAGCGCCGCCCAAACATCATCAGACGGATACGCCGGCGGCCACCAGGCGGCCATCGCGCAACTCCAGCGTGCGCTGGCACCGCTGGGCCACGGTCTGGTTATGCGTCACCATGATGAGCGTATGGCCGGAGCGCCGCACCAGGCTCAGCAAGGCCTCCAGCACCTGAGCGCCGGTGGTCGCATCGAGATTGCCCGTGGGTTCATCGGCCAATAAGAGTTGCGGCTGGTTCATCAAGGCACGCACCAGAGCCACGCGTTGCTGTTCGCCACCCGAAAGCTCGCGCGGCAAATGATCGGCGCGCTGCGCCAAACCCACCGCCCGCAGAAGCTCCAGCGCGCGCGGCCGCGCCGCGCCGGCCCAGCCCCGCCGGACGGCCAAAGGCATACGAATCATGGTCGGCAGGAGCACATTCTCCAACACATCCAGCTCGGGCAATAGATGATAGAACTGAAAAACAAAGCCGATCTGCCGCGCGCGCAGGGCCGTCCGCTTGCGCGGCGTCAGTCCATAAAGATCCTGGCCCCCAAAAAACACCCGGCCGGCGCTGGGCGAATCCAGGCCGCCCAGGATATGCAATAAAGTGCTTTTACCAGCGCCACTGGCGCCAACGATGGCCACCGTTTCGCCGGGCGCCACGCTCAGTTCCACCTCTTTCAGGACCGGCAGCAGCGTGGGACCCATGCTGTAGATCTTGCTGAGCTTGACCGCCTGCAAGAGCGGCGGCGGCGAGGCGCTCGATGTTGGATGATCTGCTGGTTTATTCATAGCGTAAAGCCTGAGCGGGATCGAGCCGGGCCGCCCGCCAAGCCGGCAAGAGACCGGCCAGGGTGCAAATGATCATCGATAAAATAACTACCCATAAAACATCCGCCAAGGAAGTGCGCGCCGGGATCTCGCTCAGATGATAAAGCTCCTTGGGAAATAACTCCATCTGCAACACCGCCGCCATCCAGCGCAGGAGCGCGTTGCGGTAATGCAGCATCACCAGCCCCAAGCCCAGCCCCAGCAGACAGCCCAGCAGGCCTTGAATCCAGCCCTGCCAGAAAAAAACACGCATGATGCTCCCCGAAGAAAAACCCAGCGCCTTCAAGAGCCCCACTTCCTTGGTCTTCTGAACCACCACGATGATCAAACTATTGGTGATCCCAAAGGCCGCCACCAGTACGATGAAAATCAGGAGGAAAAACATCATGTTCTTCTCCACGCGCAAGGCATCAAACAACTGGCGGTTCACATCCATCCAGCTTTTGACGCTCAGCCCCGGATAGGCCGCCGCCACCTGACTTACGATCCGCTGCCCGATCGTGCGCGCCTGATAGGGATCGTGGGTCATGACGCGCAAGGCATGCGCGCCGCTTTCCAGGCCATAGAGCTCGCGAGCCATGGCCATAGACATCAGAATAAAACCGACATCATATTCCCACATGCCAATCTCAAAAATGCCGGCCACCTTCATCTCTTCCGGCAAGCTGACTTCATCCCGGCCGGCAATGAAGCTCTGCGGCGAATACACCAATAATTTATCGCCCAGGCCAATGCCCAAGCGCCGCGCCAATTCACAACCGATGATAACCTCATCATCATCCAGCGCGAAACGACCGGCCACCATATGATCCGCTAAACGGCTGACCTGTTTTTCCTCTGCCACTTCAATGCCCCGCATGAGCGGCGTCTGTACCAGGCCATTATATTGCACAAACACCAATCCCTGCACATAGGGCGCCACACCGGCCACTCCATCCACCTCGCGCACCGAGGCCGCCAAGCCTTGGGGATCCGTCAGGGTCTCGGCCTGCGTCAGGGTGATGTGGGCATCGAAGCCGAGGATTTTATCGCGCCACATATCATCAAAGCCGCTCATAACCGAGAGCACGATGATCAGCACCGCCACGCCCAACATCACGCCGATAACGGAAATCACGGAGATGACGGACAAGAAAGTCCGCTTGGGTTTCATGTATTTCAGCGCCAAAAATAGTGAGAAGGGAAGCATAAGCCAACCATCAGGCATGAGCCGCCGTGGAGGGTGGATCGTTCTTGGGGCGCAATTGTGGAAAGAGGATCACATCGCGAATCGCGTCGACCCCGGTAAAAATCATCAACAGCCGGTCCAAGCCCACGCCCATGCCGCCGGCCGGCGGCATGCCATGTTCGAGGGCCAGCAGAAATTCCTCGTCTATTTTCTGGGCCTGCTCTCCGGCTTGCGCCTCCAGGCGCCGGCGCTGTTCCAGCGGATCGTTCAGTTCCGTATAGCCCGGGGCGATCTCCTGGCCGCCAATCACCAGCTCAAAAACAT
This sequence comes from uncultured Verrucomicrobiota bacterium, assembly GCA_964475165.1. Taxonomy (GTDB): domain Bacteria; phylum Verrucomicrobiota; class Kiritimatiellia; order JAAZAB01; family JAAZAB01; genus CAYUHK01. The sequence goes on from CAYYVN010000012.1 coordinate 40,704, forward strand.
CCACGCAGGCCGGATCATCCTGGCACAACTGGGCCAAGGGCACCAATTCGCGTGGCAAGCGTGTGACGAAAGTGGGTTGCTGCAATGTGCGTTCAATGGTTTTCTCATAAAGTTCATGCGTGATGGCCGCATGGTCAGCCGTGGGCTCCAAAACCAGGCCCAGGGCTTGGGCGCGCTCGCGGGCCGCCGCCACCGGCAGTGTGAACCAATCGGAACCCAGACGCTCGGCGATCAGTTGATGATAGGTGATTTCCGGCCAGGGAGGCGTTAGATCAATGGGGTTGGCGGTGGAGCCGAGCTGCAACTTGCCGAAAACTTTCTGCGCCACACTGGAGATCAAATCCTGGATCAAAGTCTGCATAACCTGCCGGTCGGCATAGGCCTGATAGACTTCCAGCATGGTGAACTCCGGATTATGCACTTTGGATAAGCCCTCATTGCGGAAGTTGCGGTTCAGCTCAAAGACTTTATCGAACCCGCCCACCAGCAGGCGCTTGAGATACAGCTCCGGCGCAATCCGCAGAAAGACATCCGTGCCCAAGGCCGCATAATGAGTCTGGAAGGGGCGCGCACTGGCACCCCCGGCCTGAGCCTGCATCATGGGCGTTTCCACTTCCAGAAACCCGCGCTCCCACAGGAAGGAGCGGATTTCGCGCAGCACCCGACTGCGCTGCTGGAACAAGGTGCGCGTGGGCGGATTGGCTATCAAATCCAGGTAGCGCTGGCGGTAGCGGGTTTCGGTCGCGCGCAGGCCATGCCATTTTTCCGGTAAGGGTCGCAGGGCTTTGGCGAGCATCACCCATTGCTGCACGCGGATCGTCTGCTCGCCGGCGCGGGTGATGAATAAATCGCCTTGTACACCGATGTGATCGCCCGGATCCAACAGCTTGAGCGCTTCGAAAGCGGCGGTATGCGCCTTGCCCAGATAAAGTTGCATACGCGCGCTGCCATCCTGCAGATCGGCGAAGATGCTCTTGCCCATATCCCGCAGCGTCATCAGGCGCCCCGCGGCCTGGACGGCGCGCCCGACAGCAAAATCCGCGCGCAACTCCGCCAGCGGGATAGCTTGCGGAAAGGCGCGCCCAAAGGGCGGCTGGCCGCTTTGCGCCAGACGGTGCAGTTTAGCCAGGCGCTGTTCGCGCCCGCCGGCGGTGAAAGGTGTCCCAGTTGGCGCCTGTGTGTTATGTGTCATGCACTTGTCTTTTCAATAAGCACGGGGCACGCCCCACCCCTCGGCGGCGGACTATGCTCAACTCTAACGCCCGATTGCCAAACGCGCGGCCAGCCGTTCCGGCAAGCCGGCCTGGCGTATTTTCTTCTGTGCCAGAGCCACATCATAGGGCACCCGGCGCAAGACGATTTCCTTCTTGGCCATATCAAAAATCACATAGCCGGCGCGCGGATCACCATCGCGCGGCTGGCCAATGCTGCCGGCATTGATGAAGTATTTCTTGCCCAAGCTCAGCTTGATGCGCTCATAAGCTCCCGCCACCAGATCGCTGCCCTTCTCAAACGCCAAAGGCACATGGGTATGCCCATAAAAACAAACGGTCGTCATCTGGTAAGTGAAGCTGGCTTCCGCTTCCAGGCTTTCGAAAACATACCCCCACATCTCCGGCATGTCGAGGGTGCTGTGCACAATAGTGAAATTCTCCACCCGCTGCACCAGCTTCAGATCAGCCAGAAAGTTCTGCTGCTCAGCTGAAAGCTGGCGGCGCGTCCAATCCACCGCATCGGCGGCCAGAGGATGAAAACCCGTCAGATCATCATCAAAGGAACAATAATGATCATGGTTGCCGCAGACGGAAATGCAGTTCAACTCGCGGATCTTCTCCAGGCATTCCGCCGGATTGGCGTTATAGCCCACGATATCCCCCAAACAGACATAATGCGTCACCCCCTGTTCGTGGGCATCCTGCAGCACGGCCGTCAAGCCTTCCCAGTTGCCGTGAATATCGCTTAAAATCCCGTAAATCGAGCCGGTGCTCATTGGATCCATCCTGATGTGCTATCCTCTAATCCCGATCCTTCGCCGGCGGTCAAGCGATCAGGCGGAGTTTCGCCGCCCCACCGAATACCCTGCCAGCACCGGCCGTCCCAGGGCGCTAAAGCCTCAGCAACGCCGCCGCCAGCACCAGATCATCGGGAGAGGTGATTTTGATGTTGGAAGAACTCGCCGGCACCAGCCGCACCGTCCGGGATACCAATTCCACCGCGGCAGCTTCATCCGTCACACGCAGCTTCTTCTTGCGCACCGCCTGAAAGGCTTTCTCCAGCAGTTCTCGCTTGAAAGTCTGCGGCGTTTGCGCGCGCCATAATTTTGTGCGATCGATGGTCCGCGAAATTTGCATGCCTTTTTCCACTTCCTTAACGGTATCAGTTATTTTTACAGCGGCCACTCCCGAGCCGTGTTGCTTCGCCGATTTAATGGTTTCGCTGATCAGCGCCGGTGTGATGCAGGGCCGCGCGCCATCATGCACGGCTACAATGGCCGTATCCTCGCCCAACTCCGCCAGACCATGGCTCACGGATATCTGACGCTGAGAACCGCCGGCGATAATTTTACGCACCTTAGTGCAACCAAACATCTGCACGGCGCAACGCGCCGATTCGATGCGATCCTTGCGCACCACCAGAATGACCTCTTCGATATCGGTGCACTTCTCAAAAGCCAACAGCGAATAGACCAGCACCGGTTTGGCGCCCAGGCTTAAAAAAACCTTGTCTACATCCGGCCCCATGCGTTCCCCGCGGCCGGCCGCCACGATAATGCCACAATTCATATGCCTCGCCTGTCCCTTCTCTGGCTGATACCCATCCCGCTGGCCAGGCCTGGAGCGCCGGCCGCTTGCTTACATCCCGCAATAGGTAAAATAACACTAGCGCCCGCAAAATTCAAAAAGATTTTTCATGTTTCCCGATATTTTCCGCGCTTGTCTTTGGCCGAGAATATATTATGGTTGGCGCATGGATGCCCTTCCACAGGCGGCCCAGAGGCCATCCGCGGCTCACGCCAGCGGAACGCGAACGATTTCCAGCCCTCAAAATGAACGCGTGAAGGGGGTCGTTAAGCTCCGCCGGCGCGCACCGCGCGATGAGCGCCAACTGCTGCTCATCGAGGGTTACCGCGAATTAAAGCGCGCCCTGGATAATGGCCACCCCATCCAGCAGCTTTTCTATTGCCCCGACTTTTTTCTCGGCCATAACGAGCCGACCCTGATCCGCCGCTGCCGCGCTGCCGGCGCGGAATGTTTCCTTTGCACCCCGGCCGTCTTCCGGAAAATGGCCTATCGCGACCGTCCCGAAGGCCTGCTGGCCGTAGCCCCCCAGCTGCGCCTAACCTTGGCCAAGCTGACTTTATCCCCGCAGCCCTTGCTCATCGTGGCTGAAGCCATCGAAAAACCCGGGAACCTGGGCACCATCCTGCGCTCGGCCGATGCTGCCGGCGCGGATGCGGTTATCGTCTGCGATCAATGCACCGATATCCATAATCCCAATGTGGTGCGAGCCAGTATCGGCACGCTCTTCTCCCTGCCGGTAATTGAGGCCACCTCCAGCGACACACTGGCCTGGCTCAAAAAGCAAGGCATCTGCATCGCCGCCGCCACTCCACACGCCACGCTCGCCTATACCCAAGCTGATCTGACCAGCGGCCTGGCCATTGTCATGGGTGCCGAACAAACCGGTTTAAGCAGCCTCTGGCTGGAAGCGGCGGATATCACACTGCGCATCCCCATGCGCGGCCAGGCCGACTCCCTTAATGTGGCCACCGCCGCCACCATTCTGCTCTTCGAGGCCTTGCGCCAAAGGCGCACTTGATGAGAGCCGGGCTGACGATCAATCAGGGCTGGCCACGGTCGAGGTCGGAGAGCTGGCCGGAGCTGCCGGCTCAGAAACGGCGGAGGCTTGCAAGGCGGCATTCGCAGAGAGGCCTTGCTTTTCCCGCAAAGGGCGTTCATGGCGGTAGCGAGTGCCCACCGAAAGATATTTCCAGGGATAGGTAAGCTCGCCGCGGGGAGTCGCTATCAGCAGCCCTTCGCTATTGGTGGCCTGAATGGAGCCTTCGATAAGTTGGCCGTTAGCCAGGCGCGCCGGCGGAACATCGCTTTCACTCCAGCCGTTAGCCACCAATATTCCCAACACACCCACGATGAGCAAGGCACTCTTCATATTATCCCTTCATCCCAACCAGCCTTCCCCGCGCCTTTGATGGATTCTATGGTGAATGGCTAGTAGACGGTATAGACAGTGCCGGCCGGTGGCTGCCATTGATAGGCACCCAGATCGATCTGGCCATTGCGCATACGTTTCCAGCCGACCAGATCCAACGTATCGATGATGCCATAGGTGGTGCCAGCCTCGCGCGCCGGAGAGGAAGCGCTCAAACGAAAATCACCATTCTCCCAATCGATGAACTGTGGATCGTCGGAGATATTGCCCGTGCCGGCAAGAGCAGGCGCCCTTGTGCAGTTATAGAAACCGGTGCTGCCAGGAGCATTCAATTCCGTGTTGTCAGGCCCGTAAGTATTAAAATAGACAATGCAGTTAGTCAGAAAACTACCCGTAAGTGCCGGCCGGGTGCTGCTGTTGTGCGCGTAGTTGCTCACCACGGTGCAATTGATCAAAACTGATGAACCAAAAATCGCCGAACCATTGTATGTACTTTCATTATTAGCAATCAAGCAGTTGCGTAAGATGGCATATCCTGTGTATAAACCGCCGCCAGAGCTGGAAGAGCCAGTCGCTCGATTGTTGACGATATGGCAGCGCGTTATTAGGCCATTAGTCACGTACAGTCCGCCACCGCTGCGCGCCGTATAATTATTGCTGATTATGCTATCGATGACTTCGCCAGTCAGCATACAAATCCCGGCGCCGGCACCTATAGTCTGACTGTTATAGTTCGCTTCATTCGCGGCGACCAGAGAGTTACTGATCAGACCAGAAACCATATAGACCCCGCCACCCTGGCCGGTATTCCCATCGTAACCTGCCCTGTTCCCCGAGATAATACTATCGGCAATCAGGCCCGCATCCATATAGA
>CAYYVN010000013.1:0-30885 GCA_964475165.1 uncultured Verrucomicrobiota bacterium
TGGCGGAGAGGGGGGGATTCGAACCCCCGGTACCAGTTTACCCGGTACGGCGGTTTAGCAAACCGCTGCTTTCAACCACTCAGCCACCTCTCCCCAAGCGCCACAGAAGCGCCTGATCCAATCAGCATAGGCTAAACCAGCGCCGCTGAGCAAGGGAAAAGCCTGTCTCAGACGGTAAAGGAATAAAGGCCGGCTGGATCAACCAGCCGGCCTTGCTGAAAGCGCACGCCTTCAGCGGCCAGCAGAGCGCGTTTACGCTTCAAGGCCGCCCCACCCCGCCGCCCCTCAAACCCGCCCAAGGTGCCATCAGTGGCAATCACCCGATGGCAGGGCACAGGCACCAGCCCCTGGCGGCGCACATCCGCCAGACGCGTGAAAGCATAGGGATTATGCTTCAAAGCCTGGCCAACGGCACGCCAGGAACGGCAGCCCAGATATTGCGCCAAAAGCTTGTAGGTTGTCACCCGGCCCCTGGGTATGCGCCGTACAGCGGCATAAACACGCGCTTGAAAGGCTGTCGGCTTATGGCTCACGGTGCCGGATAGCATAAAAAACCTCACTGGTCCCCTGACCGGAAGGCCAGGAAAGAATTGAGTGTCTGAACTAGCTTGGCTATGATTATAGACGAAAACCAAATTCATGCAACTCCGATGGGTAAAACCCATCCCAATGGCTTACAAACCTTACAGGGGATGCCATGCACCTGCCCCGCTGCCCTTGCCTGACCTGGCGGATCCTGGGCCTGCTACTGCTATGCGGCTTGCTGCTGATGCTCTATGGCAGCACCAAGGGGCTGCCCGGCCGCTGGCTCGAACCTTGGCTGGGTAGCGCCACTGGCTATCGCATCGCCTTGGACAGGGTCCGCTGGGATCCGCTGGAGGGAATCCTGGGCGAGAATGTGCGTATTGAAACAGATACCCAGCAATTCCGCGCCTGGCTGACAGCCGCGCAAGTTATCATACGGATCAATCCCCTGGCTTGGATCAGCGGCCAAACCTGGCTGCGACAAGTGCGGATGCATAATGGAGCATTACGCTTGGAATGGGCCGGAACCAGCGCCGGCCAGGAAAGAACCAGTCTGGCCATACACAATATCCAAGGTAATTTGCGCTACCGCCAGGCAAGCTGGCAGTTGATCGAGCTCAGAGCGGAAATGCTCGATACCGCCATCAACTGCTACGGAGAAATGTTTTTCCCTCCACCCCAACTGGCCACCGAGGATAGTAGCCTGCAGGGCTGGCTGGCTTGCTCAGGCCCGGTATGGCAGGGCGTCGGGATGGAGACGGGCCTGGTCGGCTTCACATTCAGCGACAAACTCATTCAGCTGGAGCCCTTATATGTGGCGCTGACCCGGGGAACCTCGGGCGGAGTGCTTGAGGGTCAGGCCTGCTATCACTTGGAAACCAAGGACTATACCGCGCAACTGAAAGTCCAGGCCGATCCCTATTGCCTGACGCCCCTTCTGAACTCCAACCTGGTGGATTGGATCCGCCCCTGGAACGGCCAGCGCTTAGAGGCTGAATTAGCCCTGGGAGGCCGGTTCGATAACGAGGATGCTCTCTGGATCACAGGCCGGCTGGCAGCTGGCGACGGCACTTACAACACGGTGCCCATCAAGGAATTTAGCACCAGCATCTCTTACGCCCAAGACCGCCTAACCCTGGATAATCTATATCTGGCTAGACCGGAAGGCGCCCTGACCGGGTGGCTGACGACTGACTTGAACGAGACCATTTTGGAAATGGATTTAAGCAGCACGGCGCATCCCGTGGCTATCGCCAAAATACTCGGAGATGATATCCTGGCTTATCTCGATGGCTTTCATTTCGAGGGCCAGATGCGGATGAGCGTCCGAGGCCGGCTGGACTATGAAACTGGCACGCGCACTGATCTGCGAGCGGCAATCGAGGGCTGGGAATGGGGCTATCTGCCCTGGCATGCCGAACACTGCGCCTTCAATCTGGCACTGCGGCAACAGGATTTACACTTAACCCAACTGCGGGGCGCGGCTTTCGAGGGCACTTTTAGCGGAGAGGCAGCCTGGCATGGATCGCAAGCGGACCAGGCCAGCTACACCTTGCAGGCGCGCCTGGATGATATGAATTTTAATGCACTGCTGGAAGGGCTGGGCTATACCAACCAGGCCGAACAGGCCGGGCATATGTATGCTGAGTGCATCCTGGCGGGCGCTCTGAGAGAAGGCCGCCTCCAGGCTAGCTCCGGCGGCGGGTGGATCCGTATCCAGGATGGCCTATATCAACTGCATTTCTTGGGAGATTTTGCGCGCCTGCTGAACACGCTGGCGCCCCGCATAGGCCGTATTAGTCTGACGGATTTTGAAGCTACTTTCAGCCTCAATGAACAGCGCCTGACGACCAGCGCTGCCCGGCTCAGCGGACCGCAATTAGCAGTGCATGGCCAGGGCCATTACGCGCTGGATGATCAACTGGCTTTCATCGTTTGGGTGCGGCTGCCCGAACGCTTCCTGCTGCTCTCATCCATATCTCAGATGACAGACGCGCTCCCTTTCCGGCTGCTGGCCTTCCGTCTGACCGGCCCGCTGGCCAATCCGCAATGGTGGCCCCTTAATTTAACCCAGGAACAGCTGCGCTACCTGCCGACAGATTTATTGGTCAAAATGCCCAAAAACATCCTGCTGGATCTACCTCGGAATGTACTGGTCACCTTGCCACAAGAAGTGTTAGTGACCCTGCCCCGCGAGCTGCTGGTGACCCTGCCGCGGGAAGTTCTGCTCAAACTGCCCAAGAGGGTCTTGATTGATCTACCCGAGGAACTATTTATCAAACTGCCCCAGGACATCAGGTCCTCGCTCCTGCCAACGCCCAAAAGGCGCTCCTCGGAGCGCAAAAAAGGCCAATAACCTCATTGACCAGAGCGGCCGGCTGGCCTATATTAATCTTCAGGCTTTTGGCTAACTTGCTTATATTAGCGAGCACCGCATGGAGAGGAAGGGGCCGGCTATGCAAACTAACGATCATCAGGCTGCCGAAAATGTCTCCACGCCGCAAACGGAGCAGTTTCCGGCCCCGGCCAGCGGCAATCAGCTTTGGCAGAAGCTTATCATCGGCGCTTTGGGTCTGGCGCTCCTATTGGTTGTGGTTATCATCGTGATGCAAATCATGGAAACTAAGTTTTATAGAATGCCTCCCTCGGTCTGGCCGAGAAAATGCGCGGAAATAACAGCCGCCGAGAGCCAGACCCCAGCGGCGCAATCAGCCGAGCCAGTGGAAACGGCCAGGCCGACACAGTAGCAACCAATCAACAGAGAACTAACAGGAGCCCCATAATGAAAAGAGCGCCTCTCATCATCAGCACTGGAATCTCTCTGGCCTTGATCTGTTATGCCACGGCTCTCATGGCCCAGCCACCGCCGGAGGGTGCGGCGGCGCCGGTGCCGGCTTTCACACCCGGGAAAATGACCGGGTTTCAGCCGGTAGCCGTGGATCCTGAGTTGGGCCGCCAGAGCATGCAGGCCTGGTCGGAATATGAGGCCCTCAATCGTAAGATCATGGCGCGCCAAACAAAACTCTATGAGGAGAATCCGACCATTCAGGAATTGCAGGACCGCATGCGCGAGATTCAAAAGAAAATCGATGCTATCCTGGATGCAGACGAAGAGCTCCAGCAATTACAGGAAAAATTTAAAGAGATCACGCCCAGCATGCCAGCCGGCCTGCTGAAACCGCCGGCCGCTGCTAAGGCAGAGAAACCGGCCAAGCCCTAGCTATTCTGCCTGCGGCACATCCTCTAGCCACACTTCATCCATCAAGAAGGGTCTCTCCTGGATATTCCAGAAGGGATCCCTGAGCAGCAGTCGATTCAAGCCCGGTTGCAAAGCCCAACTGCCCAAGGACCATTCCTCTAACAGCAGATGCTGAAAATCATGGGTGGCGCCATGGAGCCCGATCACGCGCTTGCTGCCGTTGAGAGCCATGCCGCGGATAGTCAAGTTCACCCAATTGGTTTGCGAGGTTAAATTATAAACTTCCAGGGTGGCTTGCTCTCTTAAAACACGCCAATCCCGAAAATCGCCCAGTTGCTGCCAGAGCTTTACATAGCCCCATTCCGGCCCATAAAAAAGCTGGCGGCGTGCTTTATCGGCGGCGGCCATGGCCAGCACATCCTCGCGGGTATTGTAATGTAGAGTGCAAATCAGCCCATTGCTGTTCCCTTGATAGAAGTTTTCTTCCGGGGAGAGCAGCACTTGGCGCAGTTTTAGGCCGGGTTCATTTCTGAACTCCACTTGCTGATGGAAAAACTGGCGCGGCCATTCCCAGGCCTCCAGGCCATAGGGGCTTTTGAAACACACCTCCAAATAGGCGGCTTCCGGGTATTTGCGCATGAAATCTTGGACGGTTTGCGTCCAGTTATATTGCAAGAGCAATTCTTGGGGCTCGTTGGGAATGGTGAAAGTTGCCACCACATTGGTCGGCGCGTTATGCAGCATTTCATTCCAGGGCTGAAACCAACGATCCACCACTACCGGCGCGCCGGGAGGCAGATGCGTATCCATCCAACGATTGGCCATGGTATAGGGCACCGGATTGCCGGGCAGGCTGAGCAGCCAGCTAAGCGGCGCGACCATCAACCCTCCCACCAGCGCCACCAGGGCCAGCAGCGGCAGCTGCCGAGCGCGCGCCGGTAAAAACCGTGCCAGCCAATCGGCCAGCAGCAGAACTCCCAGGGTCGAAAGGAAGATCAGGATCAGCCACAGGGGCGTATAATAGCGCATATTAAAAAACTGGCGGGCCAAGCCCATCATCAGCGAGAGGACCGCCGCCAATATGCAGAAGAGCCCCAGCGCAATCAGCACAATATAACGCCAACGACGACTGCGCAGGCCCAAGCCAATGCCGGAAAGCAATAGACCCAGCGAGACCAGCGCGCGCGGCCAGCCGCCGCCCCAGGTCATGACAAAGGGCGTGCGCCACTTAGCCAGAAGCGTCATAATGGGATTATCGCCGCCGGTCAGAAAAGATTCCTGGGCCGTAAAGAAGGCTGAGATAAACATGTATATCCATGGCACCAGAGCTAGCAGCCAAACTCCGCTGGCCACGGCGCAGCCGATCCATAAAACCTGCTCCGGATGCCGTCGCCAGGCCCGCCAAGCCATCCCCGCGATTACCAGCCACAGCAACCCCATCAAGGGCCAGGACGACATATGCGTATGGCAGGCCAGAATGGCTGCCGCCGTAAAAAGCACCAGATCCCTGGCGCGCGGCGCGCGGCCAGCCGCCAGGGCGCGAAGCACCAGCACACCAAAAGCTGCCGCCAGCGTATTGAAAAATATGGGAAAAGCATAAACATGCGCCTGGCGTGAATAATAGATGCTGAAGGGATTGATGGCGCCAAAGAAAGCCAATAACCAGGCCAAACGTCCGTCCCCAAAAGCGCGCCCCAGCAGAAAGAGCGCCCCGACCGTCAAGCCCCCCAAGAGGGCATAGACGAAGCGTACATTGAAACGATTAGCCTCCAGCTTGAAGGTGGTGATGAAGGCCCCCACCGTCATGCGCGGCACTGGCATGATGCGGGTTTCCTTAAAAGTCTGCCAATCGCAACGGATATGTTCTGCCGGAGTATAGCTGGCCAAGGGCGGGATCAGCAAAGCCACTTCATCGGAGCGGGTATCGGTGAAGCCCAAGCGATAAAAGCGTATGCCCAAGCCCATTAAAAGCAGCAGGGACAATAAAACAATCGAACGCAATCCCATATGGCGCATCGCTCACCAGCCCCTATCAGTTTTGTTGAGGATGAATAAAATTATCGGGCTGCATAATGTGGAGACCGCGCTCATAACGCTTGGCTAGCTCCAGAGGTCGAGGAAGCGCGCTGCGAAACCTCCTCCGCAATGATATATAGCGGCCGCCCCTTCGCTTGTTCATAGCAACGCCCCATATATTCCCCCAGGATCCCCAAGACAATCAGCTGACAAGCCCCCAGGCAGGTGATGATCGCCACCAGCCCGGTCCAGCCGGCCAGCGCACTGCCGCGCAGATACATGATCACGGCACTCACGAGCAGGGCCAGGGCCAAAGCGGCGCAGCCAAGCCCCAGATACATCGCCAGGCGCAAGGGGCGAATCGACAGGGCCGTGATCCCATCCAAGGCTAAACGCATGAGCTGCCAATAGGAGTATTTGGTTACTCCCGCATGGCGTTCATCCCGCTCATAACTAAAAGGCACCTGCTTATAGCCTATCCAGCTTACCATGCCCCTGATAAAGCGATAGCGTTCCGGCATGGCCAGCAAGATATTCAGCACCCGCCTGGTGATTAACCTGAAATCTCCCGTATCGCGCGGGATGCTGGTATCGGTTATTTTGGTGATCAAACGGTAAAAGAGCGCGGCGGTCGTTCGTTTCAGCCAAGTTTCCCCGGCGCGATAGGTTCTCTGACCATAGACTACGTCGGCGCCCGTGCTTTGCAGTAAATCAAACATGGCTGGCAATAGCTCGGGAGGATCCTGTAGATCAGCATCCATGATCAAAATATAATCGCCCGTGCACTTGGCCAAACCGGCGCTGAGAGCTAGCTGATGCCCATGATTACGCGCCAGATTGATCCCCACCACAGCCGGATCAGCCTGCGCCGCCGCCACGAGCAAAGGCCAGGTCTGATCGGTGGATCCATCATTCACGATCACGATTTCATGCGGGCGGCCGCCGGCGCGGCAGACAGTCTGTACCCGGCGGAGCAGCTCGGCAAAGGTCTCGCTTTCATTGAAGCAGGGAATCACAACCGAAATGACTGGTTTATTTTGCATCCGCAACCTTCCATTCCATTGGCCAGCTATTTCCCCGCCCGGGCGATTAATAGCCGGGCCGGATCAAGCCTGGCTGTGACAAACAATAGGCTCTGACTGAGGCTTTGTAAAGCATTTCCCAGCCTTGGCTTGCCAAGGGGCGCTCGAGCGGCTATATTGCTGCCGCATAGCAGGCTATCCCAAGCGAAGAAGCTTGCAGGGAGGGAAGATGCTCAATCTAGACATAATGTTGGTCTTGGCCGCGGGTGTGAGCCTGGCTTGTACCGTGCAAAACCTCTCCGCAACCTCCGCCCAGCCCGAACCAGACGGCGCCCTCTGGCAGGCCAAACGCCAGGCCATGGTGCAACAACTAAAAGCCTATCACATCACCAACGCCTGCGTCCTGCAGGCCATGGGTAAAGTGCGCCGGCATATGTTCATACCAGCGCCCCTGCGCCAGGCGACGCAGGCTTATGGCGACCACCCCTGCTCCATCGGGCAAGGCCAAACCATTTCGCAGCCCTATATCGTGGCCTATATGACCGAGCGGCTGCAGCTCAAGCCCGGAGAGAAGGTCTTGGAGATTGGGACCGGCTCTGGTTACCAGGCCGCCGTCCTGGCCGAATGCGGAGCGCAGGTCTATAGCATTGAGATCATACCGGAACTGGCGCGGCATGCGCGCCAGGCACTGGATCAAGAAGGCTATAGCGCAGTCCAGATCCTCACCGGCGATGGCTATCTGGGCTGGCCGGAACACAGCCCTTTCGATGCCATCATCCTGACCTGCGCCCCAGATGAAATCCCAGCCGCACTGCTGGACCAGCTGCGCGAAGGCGGCCGCATCATTGCCCCGGTAGGCGCCCAGCATCAACGCTTGGTCATTCTGCGTAAAGAGAGCGGCCAGATAAAAACCAGCGCAGATTTACCCGTACGCTTTGTCCCCATGGTTCGCGAGCATCCCTGAGGCACCCGCCTGGGCCAGGCCAGCTAACAAGAGAGCAAGAACGAACTCGGGCGCCGGGCAGCAAAGGAGGCCTGGCGGGTATAGCGCAGGAGCAAGCGGCGCCGATAGAGCCCTTCGCTGAGGTGCGTATTTTCCAGTTCCCAACGCAAGCCATAGCGCACCCTGCCAGCACGATCTTGAGCTGTGAAGCCCCCTTGCAGGGCGGATCTATTCCAAAGACACTGCGGCACTTCCGACCATTCCAGGAGCCAGACCAGCAGACAGGGAAAAATTTCCGCATCCACGCAATCCAAGGGTAAGCTGCAGCTCTTTTGCGCCACGCCTTGGGCAGAGAGCTCAAAGCCAACCGCGCCCGGCGGGCCCAGCACAGCCAACTGCACCAAGGCGGCGCGCCAAGCTTCCTTGCGCTGCGGCCAATGCGGCAGACGATGCAGTTCACGCTGCAAGGCGGTTTCCGGGAATAATAAGTCCCGCGCAAGGGCCAGATCCGTTAGGATCTCAAAGGCCATGCTGTCGCAAGTGCTATAATCCGCAGCGACTTCCTCCAGCAGGCCGGCCCAAAATTGAGCGGCTGAATGCACGAAACGCACGCCCTGGACGATCAACCCCGGAGCGGGCTTAGATTTGCCGGGCATTGGCGCGGCATCATACTGCAATGCAAAAGTCATGCCCTCATCCCCCCGGCCACGAGCCGGCGCGCGGCGCATTAAGCCAAAGAAGGGTGAGTGACGGGACTTGAACCCGCGACCCCCAGATCCACAATCTGATGCTCTAACCAACTGAGCTACACTCACCACCCATGCAAAACAGTTTAACGCCTCTCCGCCAATGTGCAATCAGAAAGCATCACCCAGCGCCGCCCGCAGTGCTGGGCGCGGCCGCCGCCGAGCTGGGTTCCTTGGCCGGCGCCACGAGAGGATCCAACACCCAGCGCTTATTGAACCAGAACCATTGCTCTGGCTCCTCACGGATACAGCGCTCAAAAATATCGAAGGCGGCCTGGGTCATCCGCAGCCAATCAGCTTCCTTGGCCAGCGTCTGATCGGGATAGATGGGCGCAAAGGAACGATAGCGATGCCGCGCCCAGCCCACCCGAGTGATCACACAGGGAAAAATGGGTACGCGGGTTTGGCGGGCGATCAAGCCCATCCCGCCGGCGGCATTCATCTTCTGCCCCAGAAAATTGATCGCCAGACCAGGCGTCGGCGAACGTACATCCGGCAGAATGGCCAGCACTTTGCCGGCACGAATTTTGCGCAGGATGGTTTTGAGAACAGAGGGCGTGCGCAGCACTGTCTCAAAGCCTGAGCTGGCCCGTAAGCGATTAAGATAAGCATCCACCAGCGGGTTTTTTTGCGACGCCGCCAAAGAAAATAGCGGCAAGCCGGATGCCAAACAGGCCAGGCTGGCCATTTCCCACGAGCCCATATGAATGGTGGCAATGATGGCGCCCTGCCCGCTGGCCTGCAGATGCTCGCGGATGGGCTGCGCCGCGGCGGAGGCATCCACCACCGCCCTGATCCAGGCCGGCTTGGCGGAGGGAATACGCATCATCTCCACAGCGCAAAAAACGAAGTTGCGCCAGGAAAGCCAGGCCAGGCGGCGCACTTCCCGCTGGCTGAAGCGGCCCGGAAAAACGGCTTGAATTCTGGCCAGAGCCTGGGGCACTCGAAAGCCAACCCCATAAAAGGATATCCAGGCCACTCCCCAACCAAGGGCCAGAGCCAGACGGTAAGGCAGTAGATTGATGAGCCCCGCCAGGGCGCGGAGCAACCAATATTCCAGAACATATCGGGGTTTAATGCGCACTCTTCTCATCCACCAGCCTGGCCAATTGATGCTTGTCAGCTTAGCGCGCCAGCTTGGGAGGGTCAAACAGATTACCCTGGCCGGTGCCTTGGAGCAGGATAGAAAAATATCCGGGCCGCCGAAGCAAGACAGGGCAAAAGCGCCAGCTTAAAAAAAGGAAAGCCCCGAGGTTCTCTCGAGGCTTTCCATGTACTCCAGCAATGCCTAGCTGCTCGTCGGCAAGGTATGCGGCAGAGTCGTGTTGGTGCCGCCTTTAATGCAGATCGGATCCGTGCCAATATTGCTGAGTGTGTAGCTATTACTCGCATTGACCTGACTGAGGACTTTCTCGCCTGAGGACGGGCAAACAGGCCAGTTTTTCAGATAACCGCCCGGAGCCGCAGCCGTAGGCCCAATATCTTCCCATGTCACCGGCGTGCCGTTATCTTTGCCTTCTTCAATGGCGAACTGATCTTTGGCTGCTTCAATCAAGCGCAGGTTATTGATGCAGGCATTGGCCTGGGCTGATGCGCGTGCCCTCATGAAGGAGGGAATGGCAATGGCGGCCAACAGACCGATAATCGCCACTACAATCATAATTTCAACCAGTGTAAAACCCCTTTTCATATTTGCTCTCCTTTATTTCACAGGAATGTTAGCTAAGAAACGAATAGAATCAGCCGAGTGACCTCCTTTCTCTTGCTTGTTTTATCATCCATAACAGCATCATAAACTCCAGTTCATATTAGAGCAATATCCATGCCAAGAAGGCTCATCCCAGGCCGAACCCTGGCTCAGCCAGCCCAATGACCCAATAACGCCCCTTCTTCCACCAGAAACAAGTTTTTCTCACTAATAACAAAATAAGCCGTCATCCTAAAAACAATCCCCACCAGATAAGAGGGCTTTTTTCTCATTTCCTCAATTATTAGAAAATCTATCAATCTTTGGGTTCGGGTAACTTGCGATAGAGGGTGGCCAGGCTGATTTTCAAAGCTTTAGCCGTTTTTTGTTTATCGCCACTCAAGTTTTTAAGGACAAAGTTCAGATATTCCTTCTCTTTCATGCGCAAAAAAGCCTTCAAGGATTTTCCGCGCACATCATCGCGGGGCAAGGCGCTGCCGCTCGTTGGCTGCTCCTGCAGGATCTTAGCTGGCAGAGAGTCAAGGCTAATAAGGTTATCCCTGGTGAAGGTGAGCGCATGTTTAATGGCATTTTCCAGTTCGCGCACATTGCCCGGCCATGGATAGCGTTCCAGGACCTGCAAGACTTCCGGTTCAATATTGGGAATTTCTGTCTGTTCAGCCCCCAGTTCAAGGCGTAAAAAGTGATAGAACAAGGGTAAAATATCCTCGATCCGCTCCCTTAAAGGCTTTATTTCCAATGGTATAACGCTGAGGCGATAATAGAGATCTTCCCGAAAAGCTCCTTGTTCCATGAGGGTTTCCAAGCGGCTATTGGTGGCCGCCAGGACGCGTACATCAACCGCGATGCTATCATTACCACCCACGCGGCGAATTTCCTTATCCTGCAAGACCCGCAGTAATTTGGCCTGAATATTGAGGGAAAGGGAGCCGATTTCGTCCAGCAGAATTGTGCCGCCATGGGCCACCTCAAACAGGCCCTCTTTATCGGCTGAGGCGCCGGTGAAGGCTCCTTTAACATGGCCGAAGAGCTCGGATTCCAGCAGGGCTTCCGGCAGAGCCGCGCAGTTCAAGGGCAAAAATTTATTGTTTTTACGCAGACTATAAGCATGGATGGCTTTAGCCACCAATTCCTTGCCAGTGCCGCTTTCTCCGTAAATCAGCACCGTAGTATCGGTGGGGGCGATGCGCTCAATCATCTCGCAGACATTGCGCATGGCCGGGCTTTCGGCGATGATATTCTCGAAGCGATAACGGCCCGTCAATTGAGCCTTCAGATTAATGTTTTCCGTGAGAACCTTGTTGTATTCCAGCGCGCGCTGCACGGTAATGAGCAGTTCATCCACCTTGAAGGGCTTGGTGATATAATCGAAGGCGCCCATTTTCAAGGCCTCGACCGCGGTCTCCACCGAGCCATAGCCTGTGATCATCAGCACGGACATGGAGGGCTGCTCTTCCCTGGCCAATTTCAACAAAGCCATGCCATCCAGCGGCCGCATACAGATATCTGAAATCATCAGATCAAACTGGGTGGATTTGAGAAGCTCGGCCGCCTTTTCGCCGGCATCAATGGGCATCACCTCATATCCTTCAGCTTTGAGCAGCACGCTGAGCACGCTGAGAATACTGGGCTCATCATCAACTAATAAGATTTTGGCCATTTTTTTCCTCAGTTATCTTGAGCCTCACCACCCTAGACTAAAAGCAGACAGCTGTCAAACTTTTCTCGGTTTCTAAAAAGCGCGCGCCCAATGGCTTTTCTGGTGCTGGGCCGAGGTTTTAGGACAGGTTTTTTCAGCCGCTGGCAGGGTGCTGCCCTGACGGAGGTGCAGTTTACAGAAAGGGAGAATTTAGTGGCCGATAATTTCGCCCATTTTGAAGATGGGCAGGAACATGGAAATAACCACACTGCCAATGATCAGGCCCAGAAAGATCATCAGCAAGGGCTCGATTAAAGAGGTCAGACCATCCAGCATGGTTTCCACTTCGCTATCATAGAAATCGGCGACGCTCTGCATCATCTCATCGATCTTGCCCGTCTTTTCGCCCGCGGCCATCATATGCACCAGCAAGCGCGGCACAGCCGGATGAGCGAGAAGCGCCCCAGACATGGGCTCGCCTTTTTCGACGGTTGAGCGCGCATTCAGAACGATTTTTTCAAACACCTTATTGCCGGTGGCCCCGGAGACGATTTCCATCGCCCTTAAAATGGGGACGCCGCTCTGCAGCAGCTGGGCAAAAGTACGCGCGAAACGACTGGTAGCCACTTTACGGTTCAACTCCCCCACCACCGGCACATTCAACAAGAAGGCGGCAAACTGATAAGCGCCCACCGGGGTTTTAAGCCATTTGCGAATCAGCACGCCCGCCCCCACCAGCAGCACCAGCACGAAGAACCCATATTTCCGCATACCGTCACTGAGGGTGATCAGGAAGGCCGTGGGCGCCGGCAGCTTAGCGCCGAAATCGGCAAACATATCCGCAAAAATAGGCACGATAAACATGATCATGGCCGCCGCAATGCCCAGGGCGATGCAGAGCACGATGACCGGATAGCTCATAGCCGACTTCACCTTACGCGCCAGTTTGGCGGCATCTTCCAGAAAGCCGGCCAAACGACCGGCGGTTTCGCCCAGCTGTCCTCCGGTTTCGCCGGCTTTAATCATATTGATATAAAGCGTATCGAAAACATGAGGATACTGGCTCAAGGCCTCGGAGAAGGATGCGCCGGCCTGGAGATGATTCTTTAAGCCGACAATTAAGACCCGGAAGTTTTTGTCGCTGGTTTGATCTTCCAAGGCATCCAGGGCTTGGATCAAGGGCATGCCGGCCAGCAACATGGCGGAAAGCTGGCGCGAAAAAGCCGGCAACTCCTTGGCCTGCATGCGGCGGCTGCCCGGGACCCGGCGTTTGGTTTCCGCGCGCGGCCCGGCCGGCGCGGCCACCGGCTGGCTAGCCAGCGCCTGAGTGGGCGCGGCTTTCGGCGGGGGTGTTGAACCAGACTTAAAGACAACCATGCTCGGGGCCCCTTTTTATTCCCCACCCGTGACGCTCAAGATTTCTTCCAAGCTAGAAACCCCTTCCTTGACCTTCTCCAACCCCACCATTCTCAAGGTCAGCATGCCTTTCTCTATGGCCTGAGCGCGGAGCTGAGCGGCATCGCTGTTTTGTAGAATAAGCTGGCGGATACTATCATCCATCATCAGGATTTCCATCAGGGAACTGCGCCCCTTAAAGCCGGTACGCGCGCACTTGGGGCAGCCCACCGGCTCGAAGAGCTGGGCGCCTTGAAAATATGCGGGATCCAGGTTATTAAGGCGCAAATACTCAAGCGGCACTTCACGCGGACGGCGACAAACCGGACACAGTTTTTTATATAAACGCTGAGCCTGCGCCATGATCACCGAGGAGGCCAGCAAGAAAGCTTCCACATTCATATCCCGCAAGCGCGTGATGGCCCCGGCGGCATCGTTGGTGTGCAGGGTGCTCAAAACCAGGTGGCCGGTCAGGGCGGCCTTGACCGCGATGGCCGCTGTTTCCTGGTCGCGGATCTCGCCCACCATCACGATATCGGGATCCTGGCGCAAAATAGCCCGCAGGGCATTGGCAAAGGTCAGGCCGACTTCCTCATTGATGGCCACCTGATTGATGCCGCCCAATTGATATTCCACCGGATCTTCCGTCGTCACGATATTCACATCGTTCTTATTTAGATCCTGCAAACAGGAATATAAAGTCGTGGTTTTACCGCTGCCGGTCGGCCCCGTCACCAGAATGATGCCGTGAGGCTGGCCGATGGCATAGATCAGGGAATCATAAGCTTTGGGATCCAAGCCCAGGGCCGAGAGGCTGGGGGCCAGGTTGCTGCGATCCAGAATACGCATCACCACTTTTTCGCCATGCACCGTGGGCAGCAGGTTAACGCGCACATCCACTTCCTTGCCGAGCGCCTTGACCTTGAAACGTCCATCCTGGGGAATACGATGTTCGGCAATATTCATCACCGACATAATCTTGATCCGCGAGATGATCGCCGACTGTAGATTTTTGGGCGGGCTGGATTCCTCGTAAAGATCGCCGTCGATCCGATAGCGCAAGCGCAGGACTTTCTCCATCGGCTCCAGGTGAATATCGCTGGCCTGGCGGCGCAAGGCCTCGATCATAATGGAATTAACGATGCGGATCACCGGCGCGCTTTCGGTGCTTTCCAGCATCTCATCCAGGCTGAGTTCCTCTTGGGTTTCGTGGCCGATTTCGACTTCCTCGGTTTCGGTGGCATATTTGAAAACATCATTCAAGCCCAGCGAGGATTGCGCATGATACTTCTGCAGCACCTCCTTCACTTCCTTCTCCGAGGAAACCACCGGCAGCACCTGCAGATTCGTCAGGGCCTGGAGCTCCTCGATGGTGCCCGGGTTAAAGGGATCGCCCAGAGCGACCGTCAGCGTCGGGCCCACTTTGGCCACGGGAACGGCCAGGCAACGGTTCAGGATTTCCTTGGGTATGATTTCCAGCAGCTCGCCAGCGGGCACAAAATGAACCAGGGAGAGCGGTGGCAGGTTGAGGTATTCGGCTACGGCCAAGGTCAGCTGAGCTTCGGTGACCAGCTGTTTTTCCAGCAAATATTCCTCCAGCCTCTGTCCATCGGCTGGCAGCGAGCGCAGAGCTTTGCGCAGGGCCGGTGATTTGACCAAGCCCCGCCGCTGCAGAATATTGGCAATCTGATCGTTGAAAGATTCTTTGCTCATCGCCTCTTTTTCCCTGCGCCGACTGGCAACCTTGATCCACCTGGCGCTTATCGGGCGCGCGCGCGGAGATCCCGAGCCAGCCGGCGGCGAGGATATTGCCGGTCCTGTTTTATCTTGCTTTTTAATGCCGTTTTGTCAATACTTTTTCTCATGGCCAAACCGCCGCCTCAATCCAGATCTGCGCCCGGCTCTGATTCCGAGATAGGGAATGCCATGGCCGCCTTCGAGAAGATTCTCGAAGCCATCCCCAATGATCGTCTCTCGCTGGAAACTCTGGCCGATGCCTATGCCCAGGTGGGTGATCAGGAACGCGCCCAGGAATACTTACTGCGCCTGGCCCAGGTATACATCGAGGAAAAGGATGAGGATGCCGCCCATGATTTGCGCAAGAAAATCAAGGCTTTGGGCAGCACTGATCCGCGGGTACTGGCAACGCTAGAGCGCATCGAGCAGCTCAAAGCCCAAAAGGTGAGGGCCGAGGTGCTCGGCGAGGCCAGCCCGGAGGCGCGCCAGCCAACCAATATCGCCAGCGAAATCTCCTTCGTCTGGAACCTCTTGCAGGCTCAGAAGCTGACCGAACAGGAATATGCTGATATCGTCCATGACCTCTCGGAAAGCTCCGGCAAAAAGACGGCGACACCCGTCTCGGCTTTACACGCCCTGCGCGACCGCCACTTCGCTAATATCGAAGAAATCATGGCTTTCGTGGCCGCGGCTTGCCATACGCCCGTGATCCAACTGGCCCGCTTCGAGCTGCAACCCAAGGCCGCGGCGCTGCTGCCCATGCCCTTCATGATCAGGCGCGGAGCCATTGTTTTTGATCTGATGGGCGATGATATCCTGGCGGGCATCTTGAATCCTTATGATAGTCAATTAGCCACCGATATCGAAAATCTGACGGGGAAACAATGTCATTGTTTTTTGGTGGCTCCCGATGATTTCGATAGCGCACTCGAAAAAATCAAACAACCGGAAGCTCCCGCCTAGACCGCGCGCCAACCGACCCTCAATAGAACAGCCCGCCCGTTTTCAGGAAGCGCGTTGTCTGCCCACGGCGCAGCCAGACGCCATTGGCCTGAACCGAGATGAGAGTCACGCCCTCGATTTCATCGCCCACGGCCACCAGAACCCCATTGATGTGCGCGGCACCCTCATCCGCATTGGCGCTGCTTAAAATACCGCTGATCTTCAAGACCGGCCAGGGAGCAGAGTCCGCTGTCGGAAGAACACTCTCTGCTGGCGGCGCGGGCACAGGTGCTGGCAGCACGGGCACAGGTGCTGGCGGCGCGACGACCGGCGGCAGCGCGGGCGGAGCGGGTGGCGGCGGCAAGGGGTCTTGCGCAAGAGGATCCGGCGCAGCCGGTGCCGGCGGGGCGAGGCTCTCGGCAGCGGGAGGCGCTGCGCCAAGTGCTTCTCCCCGGTTAGCGGCCTTGATTCTATGGAGGGCGGAGCGGCCAAGAATTATTAAAGCAGTCAGCAGCACCACAGCCAGCAAGCCCAGAATCATCCAGGGGCGCGCGCGCTGAGGAGCGCCCGGCGCCGGCGACTGGCTCTCCGGCGGTTGGCTCTCCGGCGGCTGGCCGACAGGCGCGGATGACGGTGCGGATGGTGCTGGCGCCTGAGCATGCTCCTGCTGCTGGCGACGTAAGGCTTCTTGAATGATGCTCATGGCGTTCCCTCCAGATGCTCTATGGCTTTACGGATACCAGCGGCGTCGATCTGCCTGCTCCCCGCGGCGTAACCCGCCAACAAGGCCACATCACACACGGCATTGATCAGGCGCGGAATACCACGCGCATAGGTATGGATCACCGGCAAAGCGGCCGCCTGAAACAGCTCCCCACCCTGCCAGCCGGCGCGGCCCAAACGATAGGCAATGTATTGCTGCGTCTCGGCGACCGTTAAAGGTAAAAGATGGCAGCGCACCGTGATGCGTTGGCGTAATTGACGCAACATCGGCGCCGCCAGGCGTTGTTTCAATTCGGGTTGGCCACACAGCACGATCTGCAGAAGTTTATGCTGATCTGTTTCCAGGTTGGATAGCAAGCGGACTTGTTCCATAACCCCCTGGCTCAAATTCTGCGCCTCATCAATAATCAAGGCTACATTATGGCCTTTACCGAGTTGCTGCAACAGAAAGCCGTTCAGCGTTGCGGTATAGGCCAGGCGATCGCGCCCCGAGGCTTTCAGCCCAAAATCATTGAGAATCGCCCGTAAAAGCTGGGTTTCGGTCAGTAATGGATTAAGCACCAGCGCCGTTTTAATATGCGGCGCGATTTTAGCAAGCACCGCGCGGCAGATGGTTGTTTTGCCGGACCCAACCTCGCCGGTCATTTCAATAAAGCCCTTGCGCTCCGTAATGCCATAGACGATATGATCGAAGGCTTGGCGATGGTGTTGGGAAAAGAAGAGAAAATGAGGGTCGGGGGTGATGTTAAAGGGTGCTTCCTGGAATCCGAAAAAACGCAAATACATATCCGTTCCCCTAGCGTTGCTCCGGTGGCCGGGCGTCAACCGGCGCGGCGCTCTGATGGGCGGCCGGGCACACTCCCGCATGCTGCCCCAGCATGCTATGCCATAAATGGAAGGGCGCTGAGGGCGAACGGCCATGCGCTTCCAGAAACGCTAAACGGTTGCGCAAAGAGTGGCGTTCGGGGAAACTCTCCAGGATCGAGCGATACATACCCTGCGCGCGCGCGAACTCGCCCGCCCGTTCATGGAGCAGCCCCAGATACATCATGATCTCGGCCCGATCCAACTGGACCTGCCGATCTTCGGGATCCTGCTGACCCGGCCAGAGTTTCAGGCCGGCTTGCAAGAGCCGCGCGCCGCGGGATAGTTCCTCTTGTTTGAGTGCCAGGCGGCCCAGCTCCAAATATACGCGATAATCGCGAGGATTAGCCCGGCGCGCCTGCTCCAACACCTGCCAGGCCAGATCCGGGCGGTCGAGGGTGCCGGCCAGCCAGAAGGCGGCCACGGCATAAGCCATGACATTCTGGGGATCGGCGCGGACGGTAAAATTCAACCAGGGCAAGATTTCGGCTATGCTATCTTCATGCAGATGCGTATGGCCGCTGGGCGCGATGGCCTGGCTCAGCCTGGCGAAGCCATGCTCAAAAGCCTGAGGCTCAAAATGCCCCACTCCTTTATGAAAGACCGTATCGGCTTGCTCGTAAAAGGCCGCCCCGATTGCCAGGCGGCTTTCGCCCAGCAATTGAGCGGCCCACTCTGTCTGGCCAACAGACCCTCTCTCAACCGTCGGCACCAGCCGACAGGCCAGCGTAAAAGCGGCCAGGCTCAGCGCCAGCACCAGGCCCCAGGCGCGCTGGCCGGCGGTAAGGCGGCTCAGCTTTTTCATGACATAGCCCCCCGCGTAAGCTTTTTCCGGCGATAGGCCAGCCAAGCCAGGAGCAGCAAAATAGATATCAAGATCAATCCGTAGAGCAGGACCTGCAGCCACACCGTGGCCAGGACCGGATCCCAGCTATAGACCAGGCGGCGCCGTAAATCAAACAGCTCCAGATGCGGCAGAGCATAATATAAAGCCAGGAGGCCGAGCGCCCTGAGACCATGCTCATGCACGATCAAGGCCGGTACCCGTGGTAGAATCAGATAGGTCGCCGCCAGCACCACCAGCGTCAATGTACCGGCCGCATCGGCATTGAGGCGCGTGGAAAATAAAATCCCCAAGGCAACCACAATACCCAATAAGCAAAAATGCAGAAAAAGGGCCTGCCACAGAATGGGTGGCTCCAAGGAACCGCCGCGCCCCAGCACCACCCCCACCAAAAATAGATAAAATAGCGCCGTCGCCGCCGACACCACGCTCCAGGCCCCCAGCCATTTACCCGCGATCAGCTCCCAGCGCGTGATCGGCTTGGCCAGTAGAGGAAAAATTGTGCCGCGCGCCTCCTCCTGCGGCAGCTGGCGTACGCTCACCGCCACGGCCAGGAGCCAGGAGAAAAGCCAGGCCATCAGCAGGCCTATCTCCTTAACATACACCACCAAGCCTCCCAAGCCGAAGATATCCAGCGTCAGCAGGGTCAGCAGAAAGGCTGCCAACAAGATAAAAAGCACATAGGCATCCTTGCGCCGTAAAACCTCCAGCCAAACTATCCTGGCAATAACCAGCACACCCGTCATGTCAAGAGCCTCACAAAATAGCGTTCCAGGCTTTCCTGCCCCCCCACCAGATCCGTCACGGCGCCATCGGCCAGGAGACGCCCGCCGGCAATGATGCCTATGCGGTCGCAAATGCGCTCCACCTCAGAGAGTTCATGGGAGGAAAAGAAGATCGTTTTCCCGCGCTGGCGCAGGTCCGTCAGTATTTTACGGATTTCGATGCGAC
Organism: uncultured Verrucomicrobiota bacterium; assembly: GCA_964475165.1. Taxonomy (GTDB): domain Bacteria; phylum Verrucomicrobiota; class Kiritimatiellia; order JAAZAB01; family JAAZAB01; genus CAYUHK01. The sequence continues at coordinate 19,255 of CAYYVN010000013.1, forward strand.
CCAAAGGATCAAAACCGCTCGTCGGTTCATCGAGGATCAGCAGTTCCGGATCATGCACCAGGGCTTGCGCCAGACCGATGCGCTGGAGCATGCCGCGGGAATAGGTCGCAATGCGTCGGTCTGCCGCTTGAGTCAGGGAAACGGTATCTAGCAGCTCGGCGATGCGCTCTCGTAAGGGCCGGCGGCGCATGCCAAACAGACGGCCGGCCATGGTCAGTAACTCGCGACCGGTCAAAAACCGGTAGGTATCGAGGTGCTCCGGCAAATAGCCGATGCGTTGGCGGGCCAGAGCCTGGCGCACATCGTTATCGAAAATGCTGGCTCGGCCAGAGGTCGGCTGCACAAAGCCCAGCAGCACATGCATGGTCGTGGTTTTGCCGGCACCATTAGGTCCTAAAAAACCGTAGATCTGGCCCGCCGGCACGCTCAGGCTCAAATCCTGAAGGGCCTGTACCGCACCAGTGCGGCAGGGAAACTCCACGCTTAAGTTCTTGATTTCTATCGCCAAGGCCACACGCACCCCTCCTCTTGGCAGCCGCTCTCCCGGCCAAAGCTCAGCCGCGCTCCCTGAGCGGATAAGGCTGACCTAAAAGCCTGGAAAGCGCTTGATGATAATCCCGAGTGGTCTGCTGCACGAAACGCTGCTGAACCCGAATCTGATTGGCCAGCGGCCGGAAATCCAAGTCGGCCGTGCCACCCAAATGCTTTTTGCGCGCAATCGCCCGTGCCGGATCCTGAGCGGGCAGTTCAGCCAGATGCTCTTTAACATATTGATAGGCGGCGCGGAACGGCATCCCTTGCGACACTTTATCCAACACCACATCGGTGGCAAAGACCTCCGGTCTAAACCCATCCAGGAGCGCCTGCCGATTGATCCGCAGACCCCCAACGACCAGCCGCATGATGCGCAGGCTGGCTTGCGTCTGCTGCAGACCATCCAATAAAGGTTCCTTGGCTTCCTGCAGATCGCGGTTATAACCACCGGGCAGACCCCGCACCAGCTGCATGGCCAGGCCCGTCCAAGAGATCACGCGCGCCGCCCGCGCGCGCACTAATTCCAGCACATCCGGGTTGTTTTTCTGGGGCATGATACTGCTGCCAGTGCCCAGCTCAGCCGGCAAGGCCATGTAATTGAATTCCGGCAGGGTGAACAGCATCAGATCCTGGGCCAGGCGTGAAATAGAGATCATGGCTTGGCTCAAACTGGCCAGGATCGTGGCCTCGATCTTCCCGCGCGTATTGCCAGCATGAAACACATTGCGCAAAGGCCGGCTAAAACCCAACGCTTGCGCCACATAATGCCGATCGATCGGCAAGGGCACTCCATAGCCAGCCGCCGAGCCCAGGGGGCATTGATCGTTTAAGCGATAGGCGCTTTGCAGGAGCAAGACATCCTCCAACAAGCTTTCCGCATAGGCTGAAGCCCATAACCCTACCGAGCTCGGCATGGCCGGTTGCATATGGGTCCGCCCCACCATCGGCAGTTTGGCTTGGGAGCGGGCCAGTTTCAACAAGGCCTCCGCCAGCTCCAGGGCAGCTTGCATGATCTGCAGGAGTTGTTCTTTGCTATAGAGGCGTAAATCAACAGCGGCTTGATCGTTCCGGCTGCGGCCGAGATGAATTTTGCGGCCCAAATCCCCCAGCTGACGCGTCAAAATCCGCTCCACAGCCAAATGCACATCTTGATCTGCAGCGCGCAAGCGCAGTTTGCCGGCGCGGAAATCTCGCATGATATCCAGCAGGGCCGCCACAATTTTATGGCGCTGAGGCGCGCCGAAGGGGCGCACGGCTTGAGGTAAACGCGCCAGCATTGTGACATGCGCGGCCGTGCCAATGCAGTCGACCTCCACCAGTTGCGCATCCAATTCCAAATCCCGCCCGCTGGTGTATGCCAATACTTCAGCGGCGATCGTGCCCACCAGCGTGCGCTGGGTTTTGCGTGTGCGTCCCATGCTTAACCTTCTTTCCTGCTTGGCGTGCCCTTGAGCACTTGATTTATCTGACGCCATAGACTGTGAGCCGCCCGCCTTCCAGCTCCAAATGCCGAATGGTATGCGCGGCGGGATAAGCCGACTGCAGTTCCTGAAAGCAGCGCTTGATGATTGGAGCGATCAGCAATCCCATGGGGCCCGGCAAGAACAGATGCCCCAACATACCGCGTTGCACCACAAACCTGCGCCCGGCCTGCTCCCACTGCGGGATGCCGGTGATCGCATAGGTCATACGCAAGGGCGGCCGGTCACCGATCCAGGCCGGCTGCCAAGTGGCGCTCACCGCCAAGACCAATGCATTAGGCCTGATTTGCACCTGAACCGCACTCACCCGGAAGGTCTCCCGCTGGCGCAGGCGCGGCAACGCCGCCGCCAGCGAGGCGTTCAGTTCCGCCTCCGAAAAGACCTGCGGCCGCCCGCGCGTGCCCTGCTCCAGCTGGGCGATCTTGCGCCGTGCCTGTTGTTGATCGGCCCCCGTACCGCGTTCAGCGACCAGCGGCCAGGGCCAAAAGGCTAGACCAGCGGCCAGAATCAAGGCCGCAACCAAAAGTAACCCCAGGCGCCACCGCCGCCGGCCGCCGGCCGGAGAAGCCGCCGATAGATCCTCTTCGGAGATCTGATTCAAGTTTAAGCGGGAACGACAATTCGTGCAAAAGATATGCCCGAGCCGGTTAGCATGACCGCATTGGGCGCAGATAATCATCCGCTATCACTCCTTGGCGCCAGCGCTCTTGGACTTGGAGGCGGCCGCCGAAGACGAGTTATTTTTATCCTCTCGTTCGCGCTTACGATAATGGGCGCTGCGATAATCGGTCTGATAAAAACCAGATCCTTTGAAAATAATGCCGGCACCCGAACCGATCAAACGCTTCACTTTACCCGCACAGGTCGGGCAGCGCTTCAGGGGTTGGGCGGTGATATTCTGAAAAAGCTCGAAATTCTTATGGCACTTCGGACAGTGATACTCATAGGTTGGCATAGCCGCTTCCATTTTTTAAGATTGATTTTATTCCCAGATCAACGACGCTTATCATAAATGAATTCATCCTGGAATTCAATAGCCTGATTATTGACTTGGCCTCAGGGCGCGGTCGGCTAGAATAAGGGTTTGACCAAGTCACTTGCTGGGAGAACCGGCTGTGTTCGATCTATCCGCTTATCTGGAACACCACAGGCAACTCATCAATAGGGCCCTGGAGGCCCGCCTGCCAGCGGCCGACTGCCGGCCGGCGGCGTTGCATCAAGCCATGCGTTATAGCCTCTTCTCGGGCGGCAAACGCCTGCGCCCGATAGTGTGCCTGGCCGCCAACGCCGCCTGCGGGGGCACTAGTGCGGCGGGCCTCATACCGGCGCTGGCCATCGAAGCGCTGCATACCTACACCTTGATTCATGATGATCTGCCGGCCATGGATAACGATAGCCTGCGCCGCGGCCAGCCCACTTGCCATATCGCCTTTGGAGAAGCCACCGCTATCTTGGCCGGCGATGCGCTCTTGACCTTGGCCTTTGAATGGCTGGCACAGGCCCGGACGCCGAACCCCTTGGCGCCTCAGCAACTGGCCTTGGAACTGGCGCAGGCTGCTGGCAGCCAGGGCATCATTGGCGGCCAGATCGAAGATCTGGAGGCCGAAGGCCAGCCGGCCTGCGCGGCGCGCCTCCATTATATTCACCTGCATAAAACCGCCCGCCTGTGGCGCGCGGCCGCGCGCATGGGGGCCATCGCCGCCGGAGCCGCCCCGCCGCTGCTGGAAGCCTTGAGCCAATACGGGGCAAACATCGGGCTGGCCTTTCAGATCATGGATGATGTGCTCAATGAAACCTCATCGGCGCAAGCCCTGGGCAAAGCCGTACATTCCGATCGGCGCCGGCACAAAATGACGGCGGTGACCGTGCATGGTCTGGACGCAGCCCAACAACAGGCCGCCCAACTGACCCGGGCCGCAGTAGAGGCCTTACAAATAATTCCGGGCGATAGCGAGCCACTCCGCGCTGTGGCGCAATTCATGAGCACTCGGACACATTGACTTTATGCCCTGGCTCAGCTTACCATTTTGGATTGGAACACCCCTCAGGCAGATGGGCACCTGGCTGCGCAGCGCCTTCATTGTGCGCGCCGCAATCGCCGTGATCATTTGGGCTTTTTCGGCCACCTTCCTGCAGGATCTTCTGGTTTATGGCGCCTTTATTTTTGCGCTCTTCCATGTTGCGCGCGGCAGCGGCGCCTGGAAACAACCGGCCGGTCTGGCCTTTAGCTGTGTGCTGCTCTACTCCCTGCTAAGCTTGCCTTTTGCTATGCATCCCGGCTTGGCCCTGCGCGATTTCTCCGGCATCCTGAAACTGCTGGCGGGGATGTTCGCCATTCCGGTTATTTTTTATACGCCGCGCCGCATCCAGGCCGCGCTGTTTTATAGTGCGGTGGCGATTGTCTTGGTGTTGGCCGGCGACCTGCTGCGCCTGGCCTGGTCTTTAGGCCCCGAACTGCTGCTGAAGGCGCATGCTTTCCGGCCTTTTGTGCTCAACCATCCCAATGTGGCCAGCATCATGGCCGGCGCGGCGGCTTTCATATGGTTTTATTTTTTCTGGATCTGGCGGCGGCGCTGGCTGGGAGTTGTTTGCCTGCTGTGCATTTTAATCTGCCTGGCCTACCAAATAATCCTGGCCTCGCGCGGCCCGCAAATAGCCTTTGCTGTGGCGGCTGTCGGCCTGGGCCTGTTACTCCCCGGCTGGCGCCGCAAGCTCGGCTGGTTGGCCATCATGATCGTGGCGGCCAGCATCATCATTCCCCAGGCCCAACATATCAACCCTCGGTTCGCCGAAAAAGAATCCATGGAAACCTTCAGCACGCGTGATATTGTCTGGCAACATACCAGCCAGCTGATTGCCGACCGACCGCTCTTCGGCCATGGCTATGGCAAAAGAACCTTTGTGAAAGAATACTATGCTTCGCAACCGCCCCCCTCGCCCTTTCATTATCCGCATTGCCACCAATTCTGGCTCAAACTGCTGTTTGAGTTTGGCTGGATAGGACTGCTCCTGCATCTGAGCGCCTGGCTGATCCTGGCCTGGCAACTGGCCCAACATATCTTCCGCCAAAGCTCCTTCGCCGCGCGGCTCTTGCCGGGCACCATCGGCCTGATCCTCTTGCAGATCCATCTTTATGGGCTAGGCGATTATCCCGATAATATTGTCCTCGTGGCCCAGTTCTGGCTGATACCCCTGGCCCTGATGCTCATGCATCTGGGAAAGCCCAAAGAGCCGCTTAAACATGAGCCCCCCTCTTAAGCCGCCGCTCAGCCGCGTCTTTATAGCCAGCAGCCTAGATGCCCGGACGCGCCGCGCCTTGGCCGCAATCCAACAGAGCCTGGGCCAGGCGACGGCCGGCGTTAAATGGGTGGCACCGGAAAAGATACACCTCACCTTCCTCTTTCTGGGTGACGTTGCCGAGAGCCGGATCCTGTCCCTGGCAAGCATCCTGGATGATGTGGGGCGCGCTCACCAGGGCGCGACCCTGGAGATCTATGGCCTGGGTTATTTCGGGCGGCGCTTTCCCAGGATCATCTGGGCCGGCCTGCGGGGCGCCAGCCAGCCCTTGATCGCTTTACGAGCGGCGCTGGTGGCTGGATGCCGGGCGCTGAGCTTCGCTCCGGATAGCAAGCCCTGGCAACCCCATCTCACCCTTGGACGCATGCGCTCTCCAACGGCGGCGGCGCCACTCAGCGCCGCGCTTGCCGAACGCGAAAAGATATCTTTGGGCCGGCTGACCATCACGCACCTGCAGCTGATCAAAAGCCAGCTCACCCCTTTGGGTCCCCGCTATACCATCCTGCACGAGAGCCCCCTGGCGAGGGCCTGATCCGGACACAGGGCCACCGCGGCGCATGGCCGGCAAGCCCAGCCAGTTTTCGGCAGGCGCGGCGTGTATTGTTTCAGAAGACGGCCCGGCAGAACAGGCGGCCGCCTGGCCCAGCCAGCGCAGGTATTGAAAGCTTGAGTAGGAGACAGTGGGCGCGGAAAGCCGCGCCCCCGCCCTCACTTCCGCCGCGGCACAGCATAGCCCCGCAAACGCCGAATGCGCGGCAAGGGCCCGACGATGGGCCGGATATAATTCAAAAAAGAGGGCGTAACATCATTGCCCGCTTTGTTGATAAAATTCGGCGGCAGGGAGCGCGTCTCGCGAGCCACTTTCTTCAAGGGCACCCGCTCATAATAAACCTGATATGATTGGCCGCGCCGACGCCGAATGGCGATGGATCCTTCAGCGGCGCCAGCCAGAGCGCAACGCACCGCCTGGACACCAACGGCGCGCGCCTCGCGCGCATCCACCGCGGAAATCACCGCCGGAAAAGAGCGCTGCAAATAACCGAAGGTATCCGCGCGCACCCGGTTGATTTTCAATTGCGTTTTTACTTCGCGTGCCAAGAGATCGCCCAGAGCACCGGACCCGCTGAGCTGCACATTGCCATGGGAATCTTTTTCGCTAATGAACTTTGCGGCAATGGGCGTGCCATCCTTATCGGCGATCCCCTCGGAAACCACCACCACGCATCGGCCCAGTTTATCCATCACCGCGCGCACATCCTTCAGAAAACTCGGCATGGAAAAGGCGCGTTCGGGACAATAGATCAAATGCGGGCCGTCATCCGCATAGACGCGCGCCAGGGCCGAGGAGGCCGCCAAAAACCCGGCGTGGCGCCCCATGATCACATCAATCTTGACCCCGGGCAAGGCACGGTTATCAAGATTATCGCCCATCAGGGCGCAAGCCACAAACTTAGCGGCACTGCCGAATCCGGGGGTATGATCATTTTCACGGAGATCATTATCAATGGTTTTGGGAATATGCAAACAGCGCACGGGATGTTTGGCGGCCCGCGCCTCCTGGTTGATGATATGGGCGGTTTCAGCCGAATCATTGCCGCCGATATAAAAGAAATAACGGATATCATACTTGAGCATGACCTTGAAAATCTGCGCGCATTCTTCCGGCTGGGGCTTCTTGCGCACACTGCCCAGGGCCGCCGAAGGGGTCGCCGCCACGGCCTCCAAATCCGCGAGGGATTCGCGGCGCAGATCGAGCATGTCTTCCTCCAGAATACCGCGGATACCGTGCCGCGCCCCATAAATGCCCCGAATGGCTCGATGGCGGCGTGCTTCGCGCACCGCGCCCACCAAACTCTGATTGATCACCATGGAGGGTCCACCGCTCTGCGCAATCAGCATATTACCTTGCAACACCTTCGACATTATCTTCGCTCCTTCCCTATAAATGTTTACCGGTGGTGCGCGCACCACCGGTTGATCAGCAGAGTAACAGCCCGCTCTGAAAATGTCAGTTCATTTTTTGCTGGACTTCCCGCCGAGAACAGCTAGCATCATACCAGCAGTGTGATGAGCGGGGGAGTAGCTCAATCGGTTAGAGTCCCAGATTGTCGATCTGGTTGTTGCGGGTTCGAGTCCCGTCTCTCCCGCCTTTTTTCTTTCTACCACCGGCTGACCCAAGCCCAGACTCCAGCGAAGCTTAAGAGGGACAGGTAGCCGAGAGGCTGGGTTGATCGTGCTTGTTGATCAGCTGAACAATCGCCTCCAAGGCCGGATCGGCTTCCGGGCCGGTGGCGATTAATTCCAGAGCATCGCCCGGCTGAGCGGCCACGGATAACAGTCCCAGGATGGATTTAACGTTCATGTATCTCTTGCCCTGCAAGATGAAATTATAATAATCCATACCACAGCGGTGCAGATATACTTCGCAATCATATTGGCTGGCCAGCAGCGCCAGGGTGGAGGCCGGCTCGATATGCAAGCCATGTGGGGATTGAATGATAACATCGGCTTTGATAAATCCGTTGCGTTCCAATGATTCGCGTTCCGCGCGCCAGATATGCGCATATTTGGCGCACCATTCCTCAGCGGCGGCGGTCTTGCCAATGTCATAGCCTGCATCTTGCGAGCGGAGATATTTATGTTTCTCGATCTCCTCGCGTTGCGCCTGCGTATCCAAATGCTGCTTTTCCTTAAGCCAATCGGCATGCATATGCAGGATGAAATGCTCGATGGCCTGCTCCAGCGTAATCTCCCGACCATGTTTTTCTGACATTTCCCATTTGTGCTCCAGGATCGCCTTGAGCTCCGCCGGGGTTAAATTGATTTTCTTGACATTCATCATGGGTATGTCACTATACAAAATTATCGCCGCTTAATGCTAATGAAGACTCAGCGCCGTTCAGTTGCATGATATTTATCTGATGGGGCGGTGTCAAAGAGGAAAACTCGTTTTATTTTATGGCGCGCGCCCTCCATGAAAAACATACCTAGTCGGCGCCCATGTTTGCCCTTCGTCTGGCCCGAGCCGCCCTTACAGATCGCGCTGGTCGAACCAGAAATCCCGCCTAATACCGGCAACATCGCCCGGCTCTGCGCGGCCACTGGCACCCCCCTGCATATTATTGGCCGGCCCGGCTTTCACCTGCACGATGCCGCCCTGCGGCGGGCCGGGCTCGACTATTGGCCGGCCGTAAAGCTCCAGCGGCACGTGCATTGGGACCTGTTCCAGCTGAGCATTAAGCCGCAACGCTGCTTCTTTTTCAGCACCCGCGCCGCGCAATCCTATTTAGAAAACAGCTATCAGCCAGGCGATGTGCTGGTGTTTGGCAATGAAAGCCGGGGACTGCCGGAACCGCTCCTGGCAAGCCATCCCCAGGCCGTGCTGGCTATCCCCATGCAGGTGGATAAGGTGCGCTCACTGAATCTGGCCAGCGCTGTCAGCATTGTGCTCTTCGAGGCCCTGCGGCAATGCCAAAGGCCGGCTTAGCCCTCCCCGGCTCAGTCAATCTCGATCGTCAACCGCTCCCCTTTGAGATCCACCTTGATGGCCGCGCCCTCTGTGATGCCGCGGGCTAAAAGCTCCCGGGCAATGGGTGTCTCGATTTCCCGCTGGATGAAGCGCCGCAAGGGCCGGGCGCCAAAAGCCGGGTCGAATCCGCTGCGCGCCGTGAATTGCCGCGCGGCGTCACTGATGCTGATCGTGAGGCGCTGTTCCTGCAGGCGTTGCCCGAGCTCCTTGATCTGCAAATCTATAATCTGCACGATCTCCTCCAGAGTCAGCGGCTTGAAAAGCACGATATCATCCACCCGATTAAGAAACTCCGGACGGAAATGGCCGCGCAAAGTCTGCATAACCTCCCGGCGCACATCCTCCGGAACATGCCCCTGGGCATCCAATCCCTCGAAGAGCTGCTGCGAGCCAAGGTTGCTGGTCATGATGATGACCGTGTTCTTGAAGTTCACCGTGCGCCCGCGGGCATCCGTCAGGCGGCCCTCATCCAAAAGCTGCAACAAGACATTGAAGACATCCGCATGCGCCTTTTCAATCTCATCAAAGAGCAGCACAGCATAGGGTTTACGGCGAATGGCTTCCGTGAGCTGGCCGCCCTCCTCGTAACCAATATAGCCGGGGGGCGAGCCCAGCATGCGCGAGACAGCATGCTTCTCCATATACTCGCTCATATCGATGCGCACCATGTTATCCTCGGCATCAAATAGTGCCAAAGCCAGCGCCTTGGCCAGCTCGGTCTTGCCGACCCCCGTGGGCCCCAGGAAGATGAAAGAACCGATCGGGCGCTGGGGATCCTTAATGCCGGCGCGCGCACGCAGCACGGCATCCGTCACTACCTGCACGGCTTCATCCTGCCCAATGACGCGTTCATGCAGCAGTTGATCCAGGCGCAGCAGCTTCTCCCGTTCGCCCTCCAGGAGGCGCGTCAGAGGGATCTTCGTCCAGCGCGCCACCACTTCGGCAATTTCCTCTTCGGTGACTTCCTCCCGCAAGAGCGCCGCCGCGCCGTTTTCTCCGGCATCCAGAGCTTGTAGCTGCTTTTCCAGGCTGGGCAAAATACCATGCCGTATTTCGGCTACGCGTTCGAGGCGATGCTCGCGCTCAGCCGCTTCGCTTTCGCGCCGGGCTTTCTCGATATCCTCCCGCAAGGCTTGTTTCCGAGCCAGCAGTTTTTTCTCGTTTTCCCAGCGCGCCCGCAGGACCTTCTCCTCCTCTTGCAAGCTGGCCAATTCACGGCGCAGATCCTCCAGACGCTCACGGCTGGCGCGGTCCTTTTCCTTGCGCAAAGCCGCCTCTTCGATTTCCAGGCGCATCACTTTGCGGGTGACCTCATCGAGTTCGGCGGGCAGAGAATCAATTTCCGTGCGGATGGAGGCGCAGGCTTCATCCATCAGATCAATGGCTTTATCCGGCAAGAAACGGTCGCTGATATAGCGATTGGAAAGCACCGCCGCGGCCACCAGCGCGGCATCTTGAATGCGCACCCCGTGATGCAGCTCAAAGCGCTCTTTCAAGCCCCGCAGGATGGAGATGGTATCCTCAACCGAAGGCGCTTCGATCAGCACCGGCTGAAAACGCCTTTCCAAAGCCGCATCCTTTTCGACATGCTCGCGGTATTCGTCCAGGGTGGTGGCGCCGATACAGTGTAATTCGCCGCGCGCCAACATGGGTTTGAGCATATTGCCGGCGTCGGCCGAGCCCTCCGTTTTGCCGGCCCCCACGATCGTATGCAGCTCATCGATGAAGAGCAGGATCCGCCCGTCGGCCGCCTTGATCTCGTTCAAGACGGCTTTCAGGCGCTCTTCAAATTCACCGCGATACTTGGCGCCCGCCAGGAGCGCTGTCATATCCAAGGCAAAAATGGTCCGATTTTTCAAGCCTTCCGGCACATCGCCGCGCATGATGCGGTGGGCCAAGCCCTCCACAATGGCGGTCTTGCCGACACCGGGCTCGCCAATGAGGACCGGATTATTCTTGGTCTTGCGGGAAAGGATGCGGACCACACTGCGAATTTCCTGATCGCGCCCGATCACTGGATCCAGCTTGCCCTGGCGCACCAGGGCCACTAAATCGGTCCCATATTTTTCCAGGGCTTCGTAGGCGCCTTCCGGATGGGCACTGGTCACGCGCTGATGTCCACGCACGGCGCTCAAAGCTTCCAGAAACCTGGCCGGCGTAACGCCCGCGGCCTTGAGCAACCGCCCGGCCGGCGTGGCGGAGCCTTCTTCGATCAAGGCCAGCAAAATATGCTCCACCGAAATATATTCATCCTTGAGACGCTGCGCCTCGTCGCCGGCCTTGAGCAGGAGCTTGTTGAAACGCTCGGTCACATAGACTTTACCGGCTTCGCGACCACCCCCGCTGACGCGCGGGCGCCGCTGCAACTCCCTTTCCAAGTCAGCCCGGAGAGCCGGCAGGGCCACGCCCAGGCGCTCCAGCAAACTGGGCGCCAGACCAGCGTCTTGTTCCAATAAGGCAGCTAAAAGATGTTCGCCATCCACTTCCTGATGGCCAAAACGCAGCGCGCGCGTCTGGGCGGCGGCCAAAGCTTCCTGCAGTTTTTGGGTGGTTTGGTTGATATCCATAGCAGCGACCAGCTCCCTTTAAGCCCACAACGATACTGCTAACAAGCCTAGATCAAAGGCCCCCGGCTTTCAAGCAAATAATGCCCTCTTACCTCTTGCATCCGCCGCCCCGGCAGGCCTATAATCCGGCGCACAGAGCGGAAGATGATATGAACACACCCCTCTCCCAACAAGACCAATGGCTGGCGCAACTGGATTCTTTCCATAGCCGTCAGCGCCAAGA
>CAYYVN010000013.1:30895-45621 GCA_964475165.1 uncultured Verrucomicrobiota bacterium
TGGCCCATCCCATCAGCCCGCAAGCCCCGGCCGCCCCGCGCGTGAATATGCACCTGCACTCATTTTTTTCCTTTAATACCCACGGCTATTCGCCCTCTCACCTGGCTTGGCAGGCGCATCAAGCCGCGCTTTACGCCGCCGGCCTATGCGATTTTGATGTGCTCGACGGTTTGGAAGAATTCCTGCAAGCCGGCTTGCTGCTCGGCTTGCGAACCAGCGTCAGTTTGGAAACCCGCGCTTTTCTAAAGGATTTTGCCAGCCTGGAGATCAACTCGCCGGGCGAGCCGGGCGTCATCTACATCATGGGCGCCGGCTTCCCGCGCCTGCCCAGCGATACTATCCGGGCTGGGACAGTCTCTCTGGAAGCTTTGGGCCGTCAAGCCAGGGAACGCTTACAGAGCCTGGTACAACGCATCAATGCGCGACTGCCGCAAATAGCGCTCGATTACGAAAAAGAGCTGGCCATCCTGGCCCCGGGCGGCTGCCCCACCGAACGGCATTTGGTGCAGGCTTACCGTCGTAAAACCCTGACCAAATTCCAGACTGAAGCCGAACAGCACGCTTTCTGGGCTCAACTGCTCAAGAAGACCCTGCCGGAAGTGGCACGCTGGGCTGCAAATATCCCGCAACTGGAAGATGCCATCCGCACGGCGCTGGTTAAACGCGGCGGCCTTGGCTACCTACCCCCCACCCCGCAAACTTTTCCGCCCAGCGAGGCTTTCATATCCTGGGTTCTGGCCAGCGATGCCTTGCCCATGATCGCCTGGCTGGATGGCACCAGCGCCGGAGAAAGCGATCCGCCAGCGCTCTTCGAATGTCTGCGGGCTCAAGGCGCACTGGCTTTGAACATCATTCCCGATCGCAACCATAACATCGCCCAGGCCGACCAGCGCGCACTTCAATTAAAAAAACTAGCGGCCGTAATTGATCTCGCGGAACGCCTGCAAATGCCCATCAATATCGGCACCGAAATGAATAAGGCCGGCCAGCCCTTCGCCGATGATATCGGCTGTGAAGCACTGCGCCCCTATCAGCATATTTTCTTGCGCGGCGCGCGCATCCTGGTCGGGCAAAGCATTTTAGCCCGCTATGCCGGCTTCGCATATGCTGGCCGCGCCGCGCGCGCCGAGTTCGGCACCGATTTACGCCGCCAAAATGATTTCTTTGAAGGCGTGGGCGGGTTACCGCCCCTGACCAAGCCTCGGGCCGATCACCTGGCGAGCCTGAACCCCACACAAGCTTTCAGCCTCCTGCAGGATTCCGTCCGCCGCCAGGCTTGGGCTCTATGAGCCAGTGCTGCCTGCTCCGCGGCCGGCGCCCCCCCCTCAGCTATCGGCGCAAGGTTGGCGATGCTGCATCGCACGGGCGAGAGTGAGAGCATCGGTATAGGCGATACCGCTGCCCACGGGCAGTCCCCTGGCCGGGCGCGTAATCCGCACCTGGCAGGCCGCTAACTGCGCGCAGAGGAAACTGGCCGTAGCCTCGCTTTCCACATCAGAGTTCAAGGCTAAAATCACTTCCCGAATGCCTTCGGTGGTGATGCGTTCCTGAAGCTTCTGCAGCCGTAAATGCGCCAGGCCCTCGCCCTGCATGGGCGAAATCTTACCCATGAGCACATGATAGCGGCCCCGAAACTCCCCGGCGGCTTCGATCAAGAGCAGGTCCATGGGATCCTCCACCACACATAAGACCGATCCATCGCGCGCGGCATTGGTGCATACAGTGCAGGGATCCTCCGTCAAGGGCGTGATGCCGCCGCAAAGGGAGCACAGGCCCAGGCGCTCCTGGGCTTCCTGCAGCGCCATGATCAGCTCCGGCAAAAGGGATTCCCGCTGCACAATCAATTTGAGGGCGATCCGCTCAGCGGAACGCCGCCCAATGCCCGGCAGCCGACTGAGACAAGCTATCAGCCGCTGCAAACTGGGAAAGATTCTCATACACCCATCCCTGGTATATCGGGCAAGCCCATGGCCGAGGCCTGTTGTTTCATCTCTTGAGCGCTCATCTCCTTGGCGGCCGCCAGAGCGCCCTCCACCGCCGCCACAACCATTTTCTCCAAGCCAGCCGCCTGCGCCGGATCAATGATGCTCGGATCAATGCGAATCGCCGCCAGGGACATATCGCCGCGGACCGTAGCGGTCACCTTGCCGCCACTGGTGAAATCAACCGTTCTTTCCCGCAAACGAGATTGAATTTTCTTCAACTGGCGCTGCATAACAGAGGCGTTCCGAATCATCTGAAACATATTTTTCATCGTTATTCCTTGATATCCAAAATATTGCCGTTGAACATATCCATGGTTTGCTGCACCACTTCCTGGGCCAGCCATTTATGCTTGCCACGCAGAGACGTTTTGGGCGGAGGTTTCTCGCCGGCAGCGGGCGGCGCGGGCGGCGGCGGCGCCGGGGCCGCTTCGGGAGCCATAACCTTAAACTCAGCGATGAGCGGGCGGCGGAACCTTTCGCTCAAAACCTTCTGCAGAACGGTGAGGTTACGCGGCAGGGCGGCCTGCTCCACGCGATAGGCAAATTCCGGATCGAAGCCGATCTGCACCCGTTCGGCGGTCACCGCCAGCGGGCGCGCATCCTGTAAATTGTTTTTGGCCAAAGGCGCCGCCCGGCCGACGCGCTCCACCAGCGCCGGCCATTCCTTGAGCAACAGCGTCAGTTCATCCTCGCGCGCCGCCGGAGCCGGCTCAGGGCTGGATGCCGGCGGCGGAGCTAGTTCCGGCTGACGAGCGCTCGCGGTCGGCGCTGGCCCGGCCGCCGGAACAGCCAACGCCTTTTGCAAGGCGCGCACCTGCTCCAGGATTTCATCGAGGGCTACCGTGGTGGCGAGCCGCGCGCAGCGGATCAGTACTGTCTCCATAAAAATTTTCTTCGAAAGCGTATAACGCAGGCGATCCCAGGCTTCCGTCAGGATATCTGTGATGCGCAACAAACGATCCGTGCTGACCAGCGCCGCCTGAGCCTGCAAGACTTCCACTTGCGCCGGCGTTAAATCCAGCTCGGCCACGCTCGCGCCCACCTGCATACAGACCAGCAAATTACGGCAGTAACTGAGCAATTCCACCAGCAGGCGCTGCAGGTCTTTGCCTTGTTGATCCCATTCCTCCACCAGCCGAATCAAAACACCCACATCGCCCTGCAAGAGGGCCGTCATCAATTCTTCCAAGGCCTGGCGCGAGACCAGCCCGAAAATGGAAAGAACATCACTTTCGGTTATATTCTTGCCCTGAAAGGCAATCAACTGATCGAGAGCCGATTGAGCATCACGCAGGCCACCCTCAGCCGCGCGGGCAATGGCCAGCAGAGCATCTTCCTCTAAGGTCACGCCTTCGCTCTGGGCGATGAGCCGCAAACGCTCCATGAGTGGCTGGAGAGGAATGCGCCGCAAATCAAAGCGCTGACAGCGCGATAAAATAGTGGCCGGTATCTTCTGCGGCTCGGTCGTCGCAAAAATAAATTTCACATGCGCCGGTGGCTCTTCCAGCGTTTTGAGAAGCGCGTTGAAGGCATCGGAGGTCACCTGATGAACTTCATCAATAATGATGACCTTGAAACGCCCGGTCGGCATATATTGAATGGTATCGCGCAGGGCACGAATATCATCAATGCCGCGGTTGGAAGCGCCGTCGATTTCCTGAACATCCAAGCGGGTTCCCGCCATGATCTCCAGACAGGCCGGACATTTATCGCAAGGTTTATCGGTGGGCCCTTCCTGACAATTCAAGGCCTTGGCCAGAATGCGCGCGATGGAAGTCTTACCAATGCCGCGCGGACCAATAAAAAGATAGGCATGCGCTACGCGATTGGAACGGATGGCGTTTTTAAGCGTCCGCGTGACATGCTCCTGCCCCACCACATCATCCAGCTGCTGAGGCCGCCATTTCCGCGCCAACACTTCGTAGGCCATGAATCATTCCTCCTTCAGACGGCGACGGACCGTGAAACCGCTTGGGCCGCCTGAAAGATATTATGGAACAACAGCTCTAACTTGTCCAGCGACGTTGACGAAAATGCCAGGCGCACCAGGTTATGCATAACGATTACACCGGTGGAAAAATCACTGAGCAGCTTTTGGCGCAGCCGTTCCGGATCAGCATGCGTCATTTTCAGACACATGAAATAGCCGGAATTAAAGGGCAGCGCCACAAACTCGCGGCGGTATTCAGGGTGCGCGGCCAGAATCTGCTTCACCTTTTCGTAGCGGCGCTGCAACGCTTCATATTTGGCGTGTTTTTCTGCGGCGTAGTCTGGCTGGGCATAGGCGTTGGAGAGCAGGGATTGGCCCAGGTTGGAAATATTGGAAATATTACCGCGAATAACGCCCGCCGTCTTGGATTCCAAGGCGGCATAGACAGCTGGGGTGCCATTCTGGATGCCGTAGGTCATAAATCCCACCCGCAAGCCCCAGGCGTAATCCTCCTTGGTGGGGCCATCGAGCTTGATGGCCAGAAGATTGGGATGCCGATCGCACAGCAGTGTAAAAATTGACTCGTTGAACACGCCTGGCTCATAGACCAGGCCAAAATAGGCGTCATCGATCAGCACCACCAGGGGCCCGCGCTGTGCGGCTTGTTCGAGCGCGGCGGCGATCTCCTGCGCTTCAGCGCTGGTGGGCGTATAGCCTGTCGGATTATTGGGGAAATTAAGCAGCACCAGCGTCGGCCGCGCTGTGGAAGCAGCCAGCTTGGCGCGCAACCCCTCAACATTGAACCCACCCCGGTTATTGAACATGGGAAACAGATCAAGCCGGGTGGCATGCGCCTGCCAGAAGACCGTATCATAATTCTCCCAGTAAAGATCGGGGCAGATCAAGCTGCGCCCCGCCTCACCAAAAAGGTAGCCGCACAGGTGGAGCCCATGTGTCAGCGCGCTGGTAGCCACTGGCAGGCTGAAGCTTTTTCCGACTAAAGAGGGATTTTTCTTGAGAAGCAAGGCCTGCCAAGCCCGGCGCACATCCGGGCGGCCAGTGCTGGGCGTGTAAGAAACAACTTGTTCGGGTGGCAAAGAAATCTGACGCGCTATGCTCGGCAGACACATGGGGCGACCATCTTCTTCCAGCGCCACGCCGATGGTGGCGTTGATCGCCATACCCTGGGCCTCGGCTGATTGCGCCAGGACTCCCATTTTCGGGAAAAAAGCCGCGCGGCCCCGTGCCGCCAACATCTCCAGCAGCGTCGGATTGGCGGCCTGCAGCTGCGCATTCAATTGTTGGGCCTGTGGATCCAATTCCATAAAAACCTCAAAGGCGCCCGCGCGCCATGCATGTCAGGCGGTATCAGCCCCTATCTCCCGAGAAGGGCTCGCCCCTAAAATGATAAGCGGGAGACCGGGATCGAACCGGCGACGTTCAGCTTGGGAAGCTGACATTCTACCACTGAATTACTCCCGCAATAAAGTTGAGACGGCCGGCCTATCCCGCTCTCAGGCGGGATGCCCCCGACTGCACAAAAATGCCGCCAGAAACGGCCCGCCTGCTGCGCTGCACCCGGAGAACAGGCCCAGAGTCGTAAAAACAGAAAGCATCATAGTTGGGTCTCATGAAAATTCAAACGAAAATGCAAGCTAGCATTTAAGCATCTTGCGAAAAGCCTGCAGCCGTGCATCTAACTCCGCGCGCGACAGGGTCACCAGCCGATCCAAACTGAACTCTTCCACCACAAAAGAGGCCACCACGCTCCCCACCAGCATGGCCCGGCGCAAAGCGGCCGCGGTCAATTTACCTGAGGCTGCCAGATACCCCATCAAGCCACCGGCAAAAGCGTCGCCGGCGCCCGTGGGATCCTGCACCCGCTCCACCGGAAAGGCGGGCAGGAGCAGCATCTCACCCGCACGAGTTAATAACAGGCTGCCATGCTCGCCTTTCTTGATGATGACATAACGCGGCCCCCAGGCCAGCACCTGGCGCGCGGCTGACTCCAAAGATGCCTGGCCTGTCAAATGCCGGGCTTCGGCATCGTTGATTAAAAGCAGATCCACCCGAGCGATCAATTGCTGCAATGTTTCGCGATCGGTTTGAATCCAGAGATCCATCGTATCGGCGGCTACCAAACGGGGACGGCGCATTTGCTGCAGCACCTGCAGTTGCAGCGGCGGCGCAATATTGGCTAGAAACAAAAAGGGAGCGCTCCGGTAAGCCTCCGGCAAGCGAGCAGAAAAGTCGGCAAAAACATTCAGCTCCGTGGAGAGCGTCCGACGCGTGTTCATATCCGCTTCATAAACGCCGGACCAGCGGAAGGTTCGGCCGATGGCCTGATGCAACCCTTGCAAGTCAATGCCCAGAGCCTGAAACTGTTGCCGACCGGCTTCCGGCAAATCAGTGCCGGCCACGGCCACCATGCCGGAGCGCGCAAAAAAGGAAGCCGCCGCGCAGGCATAGCTAACCGAGCCGCCCAGCTGATCCCGGCGCGTATCCAGCGGCGTGGTCACCGTATCCAGCGCCAAGGACCCCACGGCCACCAATTGCACCGGCTGCCGACCGCTCATGCTCGCATCCCCTGTTCCCTTGTTAGGCCGCACTTCATCCTTCCTGCGGCGGCGCACTCTTGGCCAGCAGCGGCAGCAGATCCTCAAAAACATGCGGCGCTTTGGCGTGGAGCAGCTTCAGCATCATCCCGCAAGCCTGCCGAATTTCCCATTGAGCCTGCGGCATGCAACGAACCTTGAAGATATGCCGGAATTCGCGGAAGTTGGCGGTGATGACGAGCTCCGTCTGGCAGGCATTGGGCAAAACAAAACGCGCATCCTCATTTCTTAATCCGCGCGCCTTCCACTTCGCATAGAGCGCGCGGATGGCTTCCATATCCTGCTGATAGGCCTCCTGATCCGCCGCGGCCACGGAAGGCGGCACCACATAAGCGAAGCCGCTCTCCGATACATAACGCTGGCTTTGCTGCGAAACCGACATCAGGCGATGGCGCACCAGCTGATGGGTCATGGCGCGCGAACATTCCGCCAGATGGAAAGTGGCCGAGGCATGCTCCAGAGGCGATTCATGGCCTTTGGCAATCAAAGCTTGGAGGAATTTTCCGCGCTTATCCGCCTGACTGCGGCCCGCGCTCTGATAGCAAATCCGCGCCGCATATTCAATCAAGGCTTCGGCTTGCTCCGTCACCGCCAATAATTTCACTTTCATGCCTCTCCCCCACAATCAAGCTGCCGGCGCCCGCGCCGCGCCAGGAACCCTTCCAGGCCCTTCCATCCTGTCCATCCCACTGAAACTGTCAATATCTTATTTTGGGAGGCGTGGGTGGCGCTGACTGAGCAGCACCTGTCGCCACCCTAATCTTGACCGCGATTGAGTAAAAGAGTATTATATTGAGCAAATCGATGAGATCTAAACTTTCAATCTAACCAGGATGAAGGCATGCAATTAACTGACGATCAAAAACAAAGCATCCAACTGTGGGCCCAGAAAGGCCATGGACTATCCGAGATTCAAAAGCTGCTGCGCGAAGAATATAGCCTGGCTCTGACCTATATGGATGTCCGCTTGCTGGTATTGGATCTGGGCATTGAGCTCAAGGATCTGACCGCTACGCGTAGCATGCGGCCCATCGAACTGAACAAGGCGGAGATCCCCGGCGCGCCCGACGCTATGCCCGCTGGCGAGCCTGCTCCGGGCAGCCTGGCCGTGGAGCTTGATCGGGTCATGAAACCCGGCGCGCTAGTCAGCGGCACCGTACGCTTCAGCGATGGCGTATCCGCCTCCTGGTCGCTGGATCAAATGGGCCGCCTGGGCCTGAATATGCCCCAGAAGGATTATCGCCCCACTCCGGAAGATCTACAGGCTTTTCAGCAGGAACTATCGCGCTTGATCCAAAGCCGCGGCATGTAGCCCTAGAGCAGCGCCGTACGCAGATCAAGCAGCGTATAGCGTGGATCGGATTGCAGCATAGCGCTGATGGCCGCTAGACGCTCCTGCACCAATGTCTGCTCGGCGGCCACAGTGACGAAGGCCAGGGCGGCCGTCTGCCATAAATCCTGATCGCCCACTTCGGCCACACTGACATTCATCCGGTGCAATACGCGATCCTTCAAACTGCGCACCACGCGGCGCTTATCCTTGAGCGAACGCGCGTCCATGATCCGCAAGCGCGCCTCCACCAATCCGATAACCATGCCTCCTCCTTCCCGCCGGATCCCACCTCAAAACAGTTGCTCCAAGAGCCACTCCACATCCGCGGCCGTGATCGGCTGGGGATTAGCCTGGGTTGACCCTGAGGCCAGCGTCTCCTGGATGATGGCCTCTTTATCGTTCAGAGACCGGCCCTTGAAAGGTGAACGCAGGGCCAGACGCTCCCCCAGACCCTGCGTCCAAGTCAATAGATCAGCGCCCACCGCTTGGCTGAGCGCCGCATACTTGGCGCCCATGGCGGCACGATTCAAGGCGATGGCATGTGGCAAGCAAATGCCGCAAACCAACCCATGCGCAGCTTGATAACGCAGCCCCAGAGGATGCGCCAGGCCATGCACCACGCCCAGGCGCGCCATGCTCAACCCCACCCCACTCAGGTAACTGCCCGCTAATAAGCCCAATGCCTCTTCCGCGCTGGCGCCCCGATAGACAGCTTCCAGGTTGGCGGCAATGAGCTCGACGCCCTTCAAGGCCACAACATCGCTGAGCCAGGTGGCATGGCGGCTGGTAAAGACTTCCAACGCCTGCGTTAAAGCATCCATCCCCGCCTGAGCGATGATGGCCGGCGGACAATGCCTCAGCAGCTCCGGATCCAGCAGCACCAGCCGGGCGATGAACTGCGGATCGCGCATGGATTTCTTGATCCGCAGGTCCGTATCGGTCAAAACCGAGTTGAGGGTTGCTTCCGAGCCTGTGCCAGCGGTGGTGGGCGCGGCAATGAAGGGCAGGCCGCGCTTTTCCAACGCAGCGCCCGCATGATAGGCCGCTAGCGGCTGAGCAGCATGGAAGAGGCCGGCGCAGGCCTTGGCTAAATCTAAAACACTGCCGCCACCCACCCCGGCTACCCACTCGGCCCGCTGCTGACGAGCAGCTTGCAGCAGTTCGGCCAAATCTTCCAGGGTCGGTTCGCCGCCGGTATGCTGCCAGGCTGTTACCTGCAGGCCGGCTGGCGCGGCGGAAAGGATGCTGGCCACAGTACCATGGCGCGCCAGGGAACGGCCATGGACCAGCAAGCCCCGGCGGCCGAAAGCGGCGCATTCGGCCAGTATTTGGTTGATAATTCCCGCACCGGAGAGAGTACGCTCCGGCAAAACCAGCGCTGCCGGCCACAGCTTCATGCCGCACCGTAGAGCATGATCAGGGCCAATAGCTCCAATTCTTCCGAGCCATCATTTTCCAGAGCATGCGTTTCTCCATTGCCGGTGAGGATCGCATCGCCGGCATTGACCCGCGTGCGGCTGTGGCCGTCATCCAGGATGCCGCTGCCTCTGAGCACCACGAAAAGCTCATCCTCGCCTTCATGGCGATGAGCTCCGATACTGGCTCCGGGCGCCAAGGTTAGCCTGGCGCAGAGCCGCGACGGGGCCTTGATCTCCTCTTTCTCAAACAGGTATTGAAAAGTCACTCGCCCCACGCCCCCACGCACGCCTTCCTTGACGAGCACCTTCATATCAGACGGTTTATGGATCATAACAGCTTCCTTTCATGAGATTATGGCAGGCCCCTTATAGCAGAACAGGCCCCCGATTCCAATATCTTCCGGAAGGTATTGACTCACGCCTGAATCTGGCTATCCTTGATCTGCTTCTCTGAAACGGGGCGTAGCGCAGACTGGTAGCGCGTTTGGTTCGGGACCAAAAGGTCAAGGGTTCAAATCCCTTCGCCCCGACCATTTCTTATTTCGTGGCATCATGGCCCCAATCCCCCACGGGCCGGGGAACTCGACGCGGAGACACGGTCCGTCACTTGTGTGGCGGCGTTTTCGGGCGTGCGTACGCGTCTTCTCTTCGGCTTTTCTTCCGTCCATTCAGGACGCTTTCGAGGCCAGCATCAAATCAAGCCGGCTTCTTGAAAGCTGAAGTGACCCTTCTTTGACAAGATCAGGTGATCGAGAACACGCAGGCCAAGAATCTTTGCCGCTTCGGTCAGTTGCTCGTGGGTGCGGCGGTCAGCTGCGCTGGGTTGGAGGTCGCCGGACGGGTGGTTATGAACGAAAATAACCGCAGCGGCCCGGTCGGCAATCACGTCGGCAAAGACCTCCCGAGGATGCACCGGGCTTTGATCCAGCAGACCAATGGTCACGGTTCGCTTCTGAATGACCTCGTTTGCTCCGTTGAGGGAAAGGCACACAAAGTGTTCCTGCTGCTTGCCTGCGATGTCCGCCACGAGCGGCAGAACATCCCGAGCGGTGACGATCCTCACGGTCTCGCGCAGCAAATACCGCCAGGCCAGCTCGAAGGCCGCAAGGATTTGCCCGGCCTTGGCGAGTCCTATGCCGGGGATAGCAAGCAAATGGTCCAAGGTCAGGTCTGTTTTGTGCTCGCGGATCAACCCGGCCACTTGCCGGGCGATGGTGCGCACGTCTACTCCCGCCGTTCCCATGCCGAGAATAGCGGCGACCAGCTCTTCGTCGGTCATCGCGGCAGGGCCGCGCTCGCGCAGTTTCTCGCGCGGGCGGCTGTGTTCCGGCATATCTTTGATCGTTTTCACTGGTTGTATCGCATCGGTTAATCGAAAATGGATTTGCTTATCACTTATCAGGCAATAGTGATAAACAAAGTGTTTTATTTATAATCTACCAATCAAAACGCCTCATACCCTTCCACAATGTTCAGGAGCTCACGAAACGCGAAAATGCCGGGACGCCGGCCGCTGGACATAGGGGTTCCGTTAGCGAACTGATTGGTGATGGAATTGAAAATGCGATTGAAGATGTACTGTCAAAGGCGGGCATTAGTTTCCGGAAAACAAAGCGCGCTGAGAAAATCAGAGGGTTTGATCAATCGCCAGATTTTATCATCCCCAGCGAATTCAACCCCAAAGTAATTATTGAGATAAAAATCACAGAGGATGATGGCACCGCACACGATAAGGTCACCAGAATACAGCATCTAGCAAAATTGAGCGGAAGTGCTAGGCGAACTGGAAAAACCACCTATGAGGTTATTGCCTGTATCGAAGGCAGAGGGTTCGGTATACGCCGAGAAGACATGAAGAAAATGTTACTGGCAACAAATGGCAAGATTTTCACGGTAAACACACTTGATCGCCCTGTTGAGTGTACCAAGTTAAAAAACTTTAAAAGCATCTAGAGTATAGAGAGGGGACGGCGATACGGTCATAATAGACGCAAAACGAAGTCATGTCTTCTCGGTGGTGGCGGAAACAAGAGGCATTAACGGACCTTGCATATAGACGCCTTTGCCGCCGTGCAATTCCAAGTCTTTAAGGAAAGAGAAGTCGGAGTAGTCGACTTCACGGGATGCCGCGTGCATGATGTAACTCTCAACATGCTTTTCCTTTGAAATATTTTTGGATATAGATGCCTTTCCGTCTGCCGCCGTCTCGAATTTCAGTGAAGTCTTGTACCCCGACAGGCGGGAATACGCAGCTTCAAGAAGGCCGATCCAATACTCTCGACCGTCTTCCGGCACCTTGGAAACCCATGAAGCAATCCAGCCAATTCGTTCTGCCGCGTGGTCTTCAGGCCGCACCGTGCATTTGTCCCAGTGACATTCAAGGCCCCCTGCCCGCACTTCTCTCCCCAACTGGCTTAATGCTCGTAAGCATGCGGTAGCAACCAACATATTTTTATGTTTAACTGCCGAGCAACCGAGCCACCCGAATGCATCAAAACAGCGATAGACGAAGCCGCTGTCGTCCTTCTTAATGGCATAATTGCCCAGACGCTTTATCGACCCTGTCAGCTGTGGAAGTGCATGGTTGAACATGCTTATTTCAATAGGCTGCTGCTCCCCCACCTTAACTTTAGGTGGGTCATCCATGCCTTTCTGCACAACCTGTCGCGAAACGATGAGTGGCACTAGAATTTCCGCGTGCGAACCGCTTTCGTAACAGTGTCGTGCGAGAATCTCCATGAGGTGCAGCGCCGCGAATGCGAAGTCCTGCGTCTGTTTCTGTTCCTTGGTCTTGGAAACGACGCTTTCAGCCATGTTGTCAATTGCCGTTCTTATCAAACTTACGGTGCCTTTGTCGCGTTGCAGGGCAAGCATCATCCTTTGAATAGCGTCGAAGACATAGCCCCGAAGTTCGCGACGGATTGTATCGTCTCCTGCTGTCGTTTTGCTTGGCTGGAAGTTCTCTGCAAGGTCCAATGCCTGCAAAGATCGTCTTACAACGTGGCCGAACGCATGCGAATCACCATGTTGAATTGCTAAAAGGCCGAGAGTCGCCAAGCAATTTAGAGGATCATTTTCATGAGACGGCATCGGCAAATGCCACTCGAATTCGTGCACAGGGCAATCCTTGGTCTTGCTCAATTCGAGTGCCTTCGTCTCGGCTATTCTCAAGTCAACTATCGGAACAAGTGAACGCAAGAAACGGGTAATCGCCGTAATGGTACACAACCGATCAAGCAAGGTAAGTGGATCCGTTTCGCGGCGTGCAATCTCTAGTAGCCCAGCTCCAGCCACGGCTAGCATGGGCAAAATCAGGAGACATGTGGGAATGTATAGGCCTGGCTTTAGAACAAGAACGCCCAATGGCAACAGTGCGACGAACAGCAGGGCCACACAAGACCAGAGTAGGCAAGGCGGTATGGCGCGATGAAATTGCCGATATGCCGAAGAGTTGAAACCACCCATTGAGAACATGACAGAAAAAGTAACGACAGCGAATGTTATCGTCAGGAAAGCCGCGCGAAATGACTCAAGCTCTTTGGGGTTGTGGGAGTAGACGAGAAGGCCGCCAATAGTGGCGCACAGCAACATGAGCAACATCCACTTTTTCAAATTGCACCTCCATCGGGGCGGACCTAGTCTTTTAAATGCTGCAAATTGCAGCATTTAAAATCTAAGGGAACACTATAGCATACGGAGGGTCAGATTCTAGAACTATGATGAACCAACAGAGTAGTGGTAGGAAAACTTTTCGGAATTATTCCACGCTATGGAAAATATTTTTCACACCGTGAAAAAACTCGTATTTCAGGCTGTTTCCTAGGGTGTTAAGGCTGTTCTCCGGGACCGTGGCCGAAGCGGGGGCGGCTATCCCCGAGCGACGCGAAGCGGGGCGAGAATCCAGCGTAGCGGCGCGGCAGGCGCGAAAAAAAAAGGGGGGGCTACGCCTCTAAGTAGGTTCGTTCCCTATCCAGGAAGGACGACCCTTTTCTTTTGCGGCGGGTTGCCCGCCGCACCCCTCTGGCTCATTCCAGCCAACAGGCCGGGCTGATGCCCAGGGCAAACCGCTGAATGTTGGGCAGAACAGCGCGACAAAAGAAAATGGTTATCCTTCTTGGACGCCGCTCGTGGGACATGCTCCCTCCGGCTCAATGCAAGGACGGCGCTGGGCCGCGCCGTTCGTGCTCGGCAAGCTGGCCGCGTGCCTGCGCTTCCGCCGCCCGCGTGAACGCGGTCGCCGGTCGGCCCTCAAAAATCCACTTGGGGTATCATCTCCGTGTTATCGTAATCAGAAAATCTTCTTGGTCGGCTGGATTCGTGTCGCTCTTCGAGAATGTGAATCCACATCCAGAATCATTCTTTGCCTTCTCGCATGCTTTGCAGAACGCGGTAACATCAATGCACATTTCGCGGAGCGTTGTGGTGCGGACAGATATCGTGTCATTGATGCCCATAAGGTTGCTGACTATCTTGATGAATTTGCTCACGTTATTTTCCTTTACTTGGCTTGTCGGAGGTGATCGGGCAACATCCTACTCGGGACACACTCCGATTCTGGTTTGCGGCGCGACTGCGGACAGAAAAAGGTCGCTAACCTCCCTTTCCCGCATATCTCCTGTGATAGCCGCCAGGCCCTGTGCTGAAACATGTGAACCGGAAGGCACGTCCAGGTTGGGCGCGTCCCTTTGCAGGCTCGTTTCAGCACTAGAAATCTGGCAGATTTCACCAAAAATGATTCTGCCGTGACACAGAAAACATTTAACTCACGCTATGTTATGATGTTACTCCTCTTTTCAACTTTCAAGGTCATCTTATACGGACAAACACTACCAGCTTCGTAGAAAAAGAACAGCTTTTTATTCTGGAACTTGAGAAAGAGGAAACATGTTCTCAAATGCCCACTTCCCTTTCGGCACTTGTGGGCATCTTTCTACCGCATCCGTGAACGGAACGCAAAGCAATCGGCATAATACGGCGTCCGCGCCGTGGCGCGACGGATGCGTGCGGAGTAGACACGGAAAAGCCGTACCGCAGAGGGCCAGCGTCCCGACCCAAGCGACGGCCAGCCTGCACCAGCCAGAACGGTGGCCGGTGCGAGAATAGAGAAGAGCGCCGGGCAGGTCTTGCCGCCGATCAGGCAAATGGCCGCGACGTTTGCACCGTAAGCGCACACTCGGGGGGAATTGCCCGGCTATGTCTTGGGGGCCGCGTTTGAAGTGACGGCTTTCGACGGGTGGAGTGTACGGAGCCCGGCGAAAACGGCACTTGAAACGCGGGCGGGGTGGAAATCAACGAGCGAAGCGAGACCGCATTCGATAAGGCGTCCAGGCATTGGAAAGAATTGGGGCCGAAAATCCAGACATTGAAAAACGCGACAGCGGCCAAGCCTCTTCCTCTTCCTCTTCCTCTTCCTCTTCCTCTTCCTCTTCCTCTTCCTCTTCCTCT
>CAYYVN010000014.1:0-15439 GCA_964475165.1 uncultured Verrucomicrobiota bacterium
CTTAGTTTTATCAGAGATTTCACCCCACACAATTTTCGGTTTAGAAAAATCCTCCATATAAGCACAACTGCGTAGGTTATAGGGCGTATCACCTTGATCCGCTCGCCCTTCAATTTGTGCCCAGTAGGAATCGAGATGCTTTTTAAGTGCTGGATATTGTTTAATGTCTATTCTAGGGAGATTCTTTTCAGGAATGCCATTATGTGTGGCTATTAAATACAATCCAGCCCACTCATACGCATAACGCTTTATATCCCTGCCTCTTAAAATGGGTCGTATAATCTCAGCAGACTTCGGGTCTTGTGCAATAAGTTCTCTACGTTTGGCTTCGTCTATAATGAATGCTTCATTACAACCAGTGAGGATGCCACGATAAATTTTTACATCCCAATCCTTGAGTGGCGTTCCTATCCGTTCTATTTTTTCTTTGATATTGCGCTCAATGGGCGAGAGTATCACCCAGCTTGAAGCATCCCTGAAAGAGCAGCGCTCAGCCTTCTGTTGCACAAAAAGGCTCGTTTTGTGTGGCATCCCATTTCAGGCGGCTAAGTAATACCAGTGGGATAGCGCCACAAAGAAAATAGAGTACAAAGCTTAAGCTTTAAGTAGCGATATTGTATGATCACTCGCTAAGCACGCTATCTTTATAGTAGAGCGATAGCGGTATTTCCCAAAGAATTTGGAATTGAACCTCAAGAACGCTTGTTATAAATTAGGAGTAAAAATGGGGATATGTCTGTTTATGGATACATTCGCGTCAGTACCGATAAGCAAACCGTTGAGAATCAACGCTATGAAATCAACTGCTTTTGCCAGCGTAAGAATATTGAAATCAAACATTGGGTCGAGGAGACTATTTCAGGAGTCAAGGAACCTGAGAAACGAAAACTGGGGAGGGTACTTGCCAAATTACAGAAGGGCGACATTCTTATCTGCGCCGAACTGTCCCGGCTTGGGCGTAGCTTGCTCATGATTATGGATATTCTCAATCAATGCCTGAAGCGTGATGTCCAAGTATGGACGATCAAAGACAACTATCGCCTCGGTGCAGATATAAGCTCAAAGGTACTAGCTTTTGCTTTCGGGCTTTCTGCAGAGATTGAACGCAATTTGATTTCTCAACGCACAAAAGAAGCGTTGGCTCGCAAGCGTGCTGAAGGTGTTATTCTTGGACGCCCTAAAGGTCGCAAAAGCACCCGTGTAAAACTCACTGGTCGAGAACGGGAAATTATATCTCTTCTTCGGCAAGGCCATTCTCAATCGCGGATCGCACATCGGTTAAAAGTTCATCGAATTACACTTGGGAAATTTATTCGTGATCGTATAAACTCAACGGAGTTTTAACAAAAGCTTGTCGATTAAAAGCCTCGCAGATAATGCGGACGAGAGGCGCTATGACTGAGCCGTTGATACCGAAGCACGGCGGGTACCGAAACTTGAAGAGCTTTCAAGTGGCGGAAGTGATTTATGACGGTACCGTGCGGTTCTGCGAGAAATACATTGACCGGTCCAGCCGTACCCGCGACCAGATGGTCCAGGCCGCCCGTTCCGGCCGCCAGAACATTGCCGAAGGCAGCATGGCCTCGGGTACCAGCAAAAAGACCGAGCTGAAGCTCACAGGCGTAGCCAAGGCTAGCCTAGAGGAGCTCCTGCTCGATTATGAAGATTTCCTTCGGCAGCGCGGGCTGCGTCTATGGCCCAAGGACTCGACCGAGGCTCTGGCCGTACGCAACCGTTTTCGGTCAGACGCGTCCGACTGGTCTGACAAGTCCGACTGGTTAGACAACCCAGAAATGGCGGCGAACACGCTGATTTGCCTGATTCACCAGGCGACATATCTGTTGCGCCGCCAGATGAAAAGTCTTGAACAGCGGTTTTTGAGCGAGGGCGGATTCACAGAAAAACTCTACCGTATCCGAACACAGGCAAAAGCATCGGATAGGAGAAGGTAATGCCAAACCACAACATCATAGACAACCAATCCGAGAAACTGGTTGACCATCTCAACCAGATTCTAGGCACGAGCGAACGGGCGCGCTTTGCTGTGGGCTATCTGTTCCTTTCGGGCCTCACGAGTGTAGCGAAGCGGCTACTGAGCTTGAAGGAACTCCGGCTTCTGATCGGCAACACCACTAGCCGTGAGACGGTCGAGACCCTAGCCGAAGGCTTCCGCCGCCTCGATCTGGCGGCGGAAGAGGTCGAGAAACAGGCCTATCCGAAGCGAACGGAGGCGAGCAAGATGGCCGCCGCCACGGCCGATAATCTCCGTAACGCCGTCGAATGGATGGATCAGACGGACGAGGCTCAGGAACTGATGGCCGGTCTACTGCGTATGATCGAAGAGAAGCGGCTCAAGGTCCGGGTTTATACAAAGGGCCGGCTCCACGCCAAGGCGTATATTTGCGACTACGGCAAGGTATTCGATCCCAGCGGTAAGGAGGTCGAGCGCCACGAGCAAGGAATAGCGGTTGTCGGCTCCTCGAACCTCTCGCTTGCCGGCCTTACGCACAACACGGAACTGAATGTCCTTGTGCAGGGCAACCAAAACCACCGAGAGCTTGTCCGTTGGTTTGATGATCTCTGGGAGGAGGCGAAGGAATTTGACGAGACGCTGATTACCGAACTCAGAGAGTCATGGGCGGCGGCAGCGGTGCGGCCATACGATATCTACATGAAAACGCTCTACGCCCTGGTTCGTGACCGCTTAGAAAGCGAAGAAGAACTGGAACTGATTTGGAACGACGACATTTTCCGTAAACTCGCCAGCTTTCAAAAAGTTGCTGTCCGCCAAGCGGTTCAGATCGTCAGAGACTACGGCGGGGTCTTTGTATCGGACGTGGTGGGGCTGGGCAAGAGCTTCATCGGCGCGGCCATCGTCAAGCATTTCGAGCGTACGGATAACGCCCGTCCCTTGATCGTATGCCCGGCGCCGTTAGTCGAAATGTGGGAACGCTACAACGAAGTCTATAAGCTCAACGCGCGCGTGCTCTCGATGGGTTTTCTGCTGGAGGACGAAGACGCGGGTGTTACCCAATTGCTAAACGATGTGCAATACATAGACCGCAACTTCGTGCTCGTGGACGAAAGCCATAACCTGCGTCATCCCGATACCCAGCGATACAAGGTCATGCAGACGTTCCTCTCGACGGGGCGGCGATGCTGTTTCCTTACGGCTACTCCGCGGAACAAGACCGCGTGGGATATCTATCACCAGATCAAGCTATTTCACCAGGACGACCGGACGGACCTGCCCGTCGATCCACCGAACCTGAAAGAGTACTTCAAGCTGATTGATAAGGCCGAGCGCAAGCTCCCTGAGCTCTTAGCCAACATTCTTATCCGGCGCACCCGGCAACATATTCTGCGGTGGTACGGGTTTGATGCAGAATCCCACGAGCCGGTTGATCCGAACCGCTTTGCGGAATACCTGAACGGAACGCGCCGCGCTTACGTCCTTGTTGGTAAGCAACATCAGTTCTTCCCGACGCGCGATCTAGAGACCATTGAGTATAGCATCGAAGACACCTATCAAGGGCTGTATCAGGAGCTACGCAGCTACCTCGGCAAACCCCAAGAGGGAAAACCCGCACGGGCCGTCTCGGATGGTGAACTCACCTATGCACGATACGGGCTCTGGCACTATGTCAAACCCGACAAACAGAAGAGAGCACCGTATAGCAGTCTCCAACGCGCCGGATCGAATCTGCGCGGTTTGATGCGTGTGCTTCTATTCAAACGTTTCGAGTCTAGCGTGTACGCTTTCCGGGAAACCGTGAAACGCCTGCTGAAAATTCATAAAGCCTTTGTCTCGTCGCTAGACGCCGGAGTCGTTCCTGCTGGCGAGGATGCACAGACCGTGCTGTATGAGGGCGATATCCTGGAGGAGAGCGACCTAGTGGATGCGCTCCGCAAGGTATCCCATCCTTACGAAGCCAATGATTTTGACATCAAGAGCCTCCGCGCGCACATTGCCCACGATATCGATCTGCTTGAAAAGATTCTCAATCTCGTCGCCCCGATTACTCCGGAGAAGGATGCCAAACTGCAAACCCTGAAGAAACGGCTATCGGAGAAGCCGCTTCAGGGGACCAAGCGACTGATCTTCACGCAGTACGCCGACACGGCAACTTACCTGTTCAATAATCTGAATCCCGACGGTAAAGACCCGGAAATCGAGGTCATCTTCAGCGGAGAGAAGAGTAAGGAGAAGCTCGTCGGGCGCTTCGCACCCAAGGCAAACCCGGAGTATCATTTCGCCCAGGGTGAAGTAGAACTCATGACCGTTATCGCGACGGACGTATTGGCTGAAGGTCTGAACCTTCAGGACTGCGACAATATCATTAACTACGACCTGCACTGGAACCCGGTGCGTTTGATCCAGCGGTTCGGACGTATTGACCGCATCGGCTCTGAGCACGAGCGGATTTTCGGATACAACTTCCTACCGGAAACAAAACTCGACAAGAATCTCGGTCTGCGGAAGAAGCTGCACAACCGCATCCAGGAGATACACGACACGATTGGGGAGGATTCCGAGATTCTCGACCGAACCGAGACACTGAACCCAGATGCGATGTACGCGATTTACGAGACACGCGGCGCAGGATCAGCTCAATTTGACTTGTGGGGCGGGGGCAACGATGAGTTTCTCGACCTGAACGAAGCCGAGGAAATACTTCGTCAATTGAGAAACGATAATCCGACCGAATACCAGCGGATTGCCAGTCTGCGCGATGGTATTCGTACAGCGCGATCATCCTTGAAAAGCGGTATGTATGTATTTTGTCAGGCTGGACGATACCAACAGTTGTTCTTGCTCGATGACAAGGGTGAGATTGTATCGCGGGATATTCCGAAGATTGTCGGGGCGATCAAATGTGCACCCGACGTCAAGGCGAGAGCTCTACCAAAGGGCCACAATAAAGCCGTTATGGCAATTCAACAACGGTTTGCAGAGGAAGTCCGGGATCGCCAAGCAGAACGGACCCATACCGCCAACCTGACCCACGGCCAGCGTTACGTGTTGCGAGAACTTCGCATGCTGTTCGATGCGACGGAAGACGAAGAGATCAAGCAGAACGTAAAAGTTATGGAAAAGGTCTTCCGCGGACCGTTGACCAGCGCGGTAAAGCAGGAATTAGCCCAGTTACGCCGTACGAACGTGCTCGGAGAGAACCTTCTCAAACATCTTATACGCATCTATGACCAACACAATTTGAAGGACGCTTCTGTGCGACGCTCACTTGACGCTGAAAACCGGATAGTTCCTCGCATTATTTGTAGCGAAGCGTTTGTGTAGGCTGGGGGATGCAAG
This sequence comes from uncultured Verrucomicrobiota bacterium, assembly GCA_964475165.1. Classification (GTDB taxonomy): domain Bacteria; phylum Verrucomicrobiota; class Kiritimatiellia; order JAAZAB01; family JAAZAB01; genus CAYUHK01. Next base: position 5,315 of record CAYYVN010000014.1, read on the forward strand.
GCCGGCCCCGCTTCTCGAAGCCAAGTTCCCTGAGTTGTGGTTACATCGCTTGCATTGAAAATCTAAGCTGGTCGGGGCGGCCGGATTTGAACCGGCGACTTCCAGCGCCCAAGGCTGGCGCGCTACCAGTCTGCGCTACACCCCGCGAATAACCAAAACTTTATAGCAGAAAATCCCGTCTGGCACAGTGCAATTTTTATGCTCAAAGCTCTGCGGCTGGCCAAAAAGAGACCATCCCCATCAAGACGCCCAGATCGGCGGGATAACCGGATAGTTGTGGATCCCAAGCCGGCTCACAGGTCAAACTCAGCCACTGACCGGCAGCAGCCGCTGGCAGAGGCACAACCAGCCACTGCCATTTATCAACCGGCGGTTGCCATTGCATCAGGTCTGCCGCACTCCAGCTGAGCCTAACCTGCATTGTCTCAGCCGTCGGTAGACGCGGCGTTTTCAACAGCAAGACCAGGTAGCCTGCTCCCAGTTCTGGCGGCACCAAGATTTGGGCCCTGGCGCGAGCCCAACGCGCCATGAAATTCGTGCTGTCCGGCTGAGTGGGTGCGGCCAGCTCGTCCGGGGCACTGACCAGCAACTGTTTCAGCGCCAGATAGGGTGCATTCTGCATCGAGAGGGAGAGCCGCGCACTGACCAGGTCTGGCAGTGGCGCTAGCACAGCGAGGCTCAAGGCAGAATACCAAGAGTCGAAAGCGGCTGTTTCCCGGCGTATATTGGCAAACCCGCGCAGCCCCATATTACCGGCATCCAGCTGATCATACTGCAGACCAGTCGGCGCCAAGCCAGCTGACTCCGGAGTGAGCTGCATGCGATATAAACGCAAGGGCAAGCGATGGGTGCCGATACGCGTGGGTAGGGAGCGCCGCGCTTGGAGCAGCTTGGCGCCCTGATAACAATCTTTATGCAGCAACTCAAAGCTGAAAAGATCACTAACCGGCTGGTGAAAGGGTGTGATAAAAAAGGCGGCCCGTTGAGGATCCTGGCGCATGATCTTCTGCCAGGCTAGTTCAGCGGCAGTGTAATCATCCTGCTGTTCATTATCCAGGCCCAGGGTTGGGATACCGAAAAAATGCTCGAAAGGTGCTGCCAGGCGCGAATATTCGCACAGTAAAATGCCATCTTCGCTTATGATCCGTTCGGCAAAGGGACGCAAAAATCTGGCCAGGCCTTTATAATCGGTCACGGCAACCAAATGCGTGCGCTGCTGCAAACCCAGCCCGGCCACCAGCAGGGCCGCAGCCAAGGCCAGCCAGGCGCCGCGCCGCCGATCGGGTAGTATGGTGAGCAGCGCAGTCAAGCCCAGGACAGTCATGGGAATCAGAGCGATCAGCCAGTAACGCGTCATCATAAAATCTTGGATATTACCGGAAAAGATGAGCGCGGGAAAAACCAGCAGGGCCAAGACGATGCGTTCTGGACGCCGCCAGCTGGGGCCGGTCAGCCAGGCCAGAAAGCCCAGCAGGGCCAGGGCGGCCAGGGGGCTAGAAACCATATTTATAAAAGCTCGAAAATCTGTGACCCAGAAACAATTGGCGAAGAGCGGCCCCACAAAGTTCAGGCTGCCATCGGGTGCGCGAACCCTGGCTATCCAGAAGATAAAAAGCAGGGCCACCAACCCCAATGCCAGCCCCCACAGCGGAGCAATGCTCGGCGCCGCTGCTGATTCTGGGAGCTCGCGCTGTGCCAGGCGCCGGCGGCGATACAGACAGAGCAGCAGCAGCAATGCGAAGCCCACACCCAAGAAGCCAGAAGTTGGCCAGGGATGAAAAATTGGGAAGCACAGCAGATAACGCAGATTGTAATAATCTGTGACCCAGATCGTCTGCCAGACAAGCAACAGCAAGCCCAATAGCGCCGCTAGCAGGAATAACAGGAAATCATCGCGGCCCCGCAGGATGATTATGATCACCAGCAGGCCAGCGGGAATGACCAGTAAACTGGCCGTCACATGAAAGAGAGGCGCCAGGCCAAGAGCCATAGCGCCCAGGATGATATCCCACCATTGCTTCCAGCGGCGCTGGCTCCAGGCATGGATTAATAATGCGCTCCCGCCAAAAAACATGAAGGCGGCTATCATCTCCGGCCGCGCGCAACGGCCATGCCAGAGCGTGAGCGGATGCAGGAGAAAGAGCAGGGGAGCAATCCAGCCTGCCAGACGGTGCGGCAATAATTGCTTGGCCCAGGCCCGCAGGGCCAAAGCCATAAAAAGCGTGAAAAGCGGAATGATATAGAGGGCCCCCACGGATCCTGTGACCCGGCTGAAGGCCGCGATCAGGAGAGGATAGGCCGGTTGAAAGTGAGGCCCGATCAGGGCCCGGCGCGCATCGCGCACCCAGAGGCAAGCATCCTTGGTAGTGCCAAAAGTTTCATCTCCATAATAAAAAGCGGGGCGCACCTCCTCGCTCACAGCCTGCAACAAAGGGTCCACATAAAAGAATTGGCCCTGGCGCGCATAGCTGAGGCCGGAATTGATATAGGAACCGGGATCTTCCCCGCCGAAGATATCTTCATGCGGCCGGAATAAGAGCGCACTGGCCAGGGCCAAGCCGAGCAGGAGCCAAATCCAACCGCGCCCGGATGGTTCCCGGCCGATAAAGACTAGCCGGCCAACCACGAGCAGCGCCACGCTCCACAGTAAAATTCCCAGGCCAAAAATCATTCAAGACCGTCCTCTTGTCCCTGCCGGCCACCGCTTTACGATAACCTCTTGTCAGGTATCTTATCCCGTGTTAGGATCAAATCCAATATGAAAGTATTGGTGACAGGCTCCGCAGGATTTATCGGATTTCACGTTAGCCAGGCGCTCCTGGCTGATGGCCATGAAGTTTGCGGATTGGATAACTTCAGCGATTATTACGCTGTCAAATTGAAGCGCGACCGCCAAGCTCTGCTGGCCGGCCAGCCGGGGTTTCAGGGGGTGGAAGGCGATTTATGCGATCAATCCGCTCTGCAGGATTTATTCCGCACCCATCGCTTTGAGCGCGTGTGCCATCTGGCAGCCCAACCGGGTATTCGCTATTCATTAACGCATCCTTTCGTCTATCAGAAATCTAATCTGGAAGGGTTTCTGAGTCTATTGGAAGCCTGTCGTGCCAGCCAGACGCCGCGTTTGGTTTATGCTTCCAGCTCGAGCGTCTATGGCGGCAACAGCAAGCTGCCTTTTGCGGAAAGCGACGGGGTGGATCATCCCATCAGCCTCTATGCGGCCACCAAGAAGGCCAATGAACTCATGGCGCATGTCTACAGCCATCTCTATGGCCTGCAAAGCATTGGCCTGCGGCTCTTCACTGTCTATGGTCCCTGGGGCCGACCGGATATGGCCGTCTGGCTCTTTACAGCCGCCATGCTGCGTGGGGAGACGATCAAGGTCTTCAATCACGGTCAGATGCAGCGCGATTTCACTTTCATCGCTGATATCGTGGCCGGCATTAAAAGCGCTTTACTGACTGAAAAGCTGCCCGCTTATGCTGTTTATAATCTGGGTCATCACCAGCCGGAAAACCTGATGGATTTAATCAATCTACTGGCGACGGAACTAGGCGTTCAACCGCGCCTGGAAATGCTGCCGCATCAACCCGGCGATATGCAGGCTACCTATGCCGATATTGAACAGGCGCGGCGGGCGCTCGGGTTCAATCCCAGCACGCCACTCTCGGCTGGCCTGTCGCAATTCGTGCAATGGTTCCGATCCTATCACGGCTTATCATGACCTGCTCCGTTCAGCCCTGCCAGTCAGTCAAGACCAGCCCAGCGCAAGCTGGTGCAGGTTGTTTTTTGCGTCAACGCCGCCTGATCTTCGATATGGCGCGGCAGGATTTCCGCAATCGTTATGTCGGCGCCATGTTGGGGTTGGTCTGGAGTTTTGTGCAGCCGCTGGTGATGACCTTGATCCTATGGGCGGTGATCACCCTGGCCTTTAACACCAATGCGGTGCGCGGCGTGCCCTTCGCGCTCTGGCTCCTGACAGGCCTGGCGGCCTGGAACTATTTCTCCGAAGCGCTCTTTATGACCACGGGCGTGTTTCAGGAATATGCTTTTCTGGTGAAAAAAGTGCGTTTCGATATCACGATTCTGCCACTGGTGAAAATAGGATCCACCTTGGTGGCCCATATCATCTTCTTACTGATCGTGATGCTCATCCTCTGGAGCAGTGGTATCTGGCCATCGCTTTACTGGCTGCAGCTGCTCTATTATATGCTGGCGCTGGTGATGCTTTTGCAGGGACTCAGCTGGCTGACTTCTGCCCTCAATGTTTTCGCGCGGGATGTGGCTTATATCGTGAATGTTTTGCTGCAATTCGGGTTTTGGATGACGCCTATCTTCTGGGATTCGGGCATGCTCCCCGAACGCTATCAGCAATCCTTGGCTCTTTTCATCAAATTAAATCCATTGGCTTATATCGTGCTTGGCTACCGCCAAAGCTTTTTCCTGCATACGCCCTTCTGGGCTGATATGAGCGCGACCCTTTATTTCTGGGCCATAACCGGCGCCTTACTGCTGGCTGGCGGTCTGGTTTTCCGCAAACTTAAACCGCATTTCGCCGATGTTTTATGAAGGATCGGCGCGCAGGGCGGCGATCACCTTCTGCCAGGTGCTCGGCGGGGTAGAGGCCCCGGCGGTGATGCCCACGGAACGCTGACCAACGAGCCAGCGCCGATCTATTTCCTCCGCCGTTTGAATCCAATAAGAGCGTGGATTCAAAGCTCGGGAGATTTCGTAGAGCCGCCGGGTATTGGCACTGGTGCGCGAGCCAATGATCAGCATAACATCATTCTGCAAGGGTAAGGTTTTGATTTCAGCCTGTTTGAGACGCGTAGGATTACAGATCGTATTGAAAAAGACGAGCTGTGGAATGACCTTTTGCAGGGCGCGCACCATATTTTCCACGCGCTCCAGATGCTGAGTGGATTGCACCACCAACGCCGCCCGGCGCAAGCGGCTGATGCTCTGCCAGGGAATCTCTTGGGAAGGTTCAATCACCAGGGCGCGCCGGCTGATCTGACCCACAATCCCGCGCACTTCATCGTGCTGGCGGTCGCCCAAGACGATAATGCGGTAGCCGCGCCGATCCATCCGCCGCACGATCCGGTGGATTTCCTTGACCATAGGGCAGGTGGCATCCACCAGGCGATAGCCACTGCGGCGCGCGCGGCGCACTTGAGCGCGCGGCGCGCCATGTGCTCGCAGCAGCAGAATCCGCTTGGTGGCTGGTTGCAAGCGCTTGATTTTGCGCAAGCCAGCTTGTTGCAGGTCTTGAATAACCGTCTCGTTATGCACGAGATCACCCAGCATATAGATGGGTGCATGGCGGCCGGCCAGGTCCTGGGCGATCCGGATAGCGCGGCGCACGCCGAAACAAAACCCGGCTGAACGAGCGAGATTGATTTGAATCTGCTTAGCCATCTTTACCCTGGCAGCCTTGTTGGGAATCGGCCCGAGAGGAGGTTCCCGCGCTCAGCGCCCAACTCTTACTATGCCCGATTGCTTACAGACTGCCAAGATAATCCGCGCGGAAGATGACTTTTCCCCGAGAGCTTGCTATGCTGAGGCTATGCAAAAAGTTTTTGTGGGGTTCGGATTCGGCGCCATTCAAGGCGGCTTATTTCTGTATGAAGCCTTTCGTTCGGCTAATTTCGGCCGCCTGGTAGTGGCCGAGGTGCAGCCGGAAATTGTGCGCGCCCTGCGGCGGGCCCAGGGGCGTTATATGGTGAATGTGGCCACGGCCACCGCTATTGAGCAAAACGCCGTTGCGGGAGTCGAGGTTTTTAATCCAGCCGAGGCCAGCGATCGCGCCGCTCTGATTGAAGCTATTGCCCAGGCCGATGAGATCGCCACCGCTCTGCCCAGCGTCGACTTTTACAGCAGTGGCGCCCCGCAGCAATCAGTCGCCGCCCTCATCGCCGCCGGCTTGCGCCAGAGCGCCGGCCGCCGCACGGTGATCTATGCGGCCGAGAACCATAACCAGGCCGCGGAACGGCTCGCGGCGAGTATCCTGGCGCAAGGATCGATCGCGGCGGATGCTTTAAGGGCCCGCGCGCAATTTTTGAATACGGTTATTGGCAAAATGAGTGGGCTTGTGCAGGACGCCGCTCAAATCCGGCAGCAAAACCTGGCCCCTCTCACCGAGGATCTGCCGCGTTGTCTGCTGGTGGAAACCTTCAATCGCATTCTGATCTCGCGCATTACCTGGCGGGATTTCCAGCGGGGTATCGCCGTCTTCGAGGAAAAGGATCAGCTGCTGCCGTTCGAGGAGGCCAAATTGTTCGGGCATAACGCCACCCATGCCCTGCTGGGCTATCTGGCACGCTTGCAAGGCTATGCCTTCATGGCCGATTTACGCCAAGATAGCGCCCTGCTGGCTTTGGGCCGCGCAGCTTTCCTGGAGGAATCGGGGCGGGCCCTCTGTGCCCGCCATCGCGGTTTTGATCCGCTTTTCACGCCAGCTGGCTATCAGGCCTACGCCGATGATCTTCTGGAACGTATGTTGAATCCTTTTTTACAGGATGCTGTGGCGCGTGTGGTGCGCGATCCACGGCGTAAACTGGGCTGGGATGACCGCCTGCTGGGCACTATGCGCCTGGCCTGGCAAGAGGGCATTGAGCCCTGGCGCTATGCCAGGGGCGCGCGAGCGGCCTTGCGCATGCTGGAGGAAGAGGAACACGCGCAGCCGGAAGAGCTGTTGCAAGCCCTCTTGAGCCAGGCGCCGGCGGAAGCCGAGCTGGCCCAAGCCCTGCAAAGCTTGATTCTCAAAAGCCAGCTTTAGCCTGGCTGGCCGGAGCTAGCCAAAAAAAAACTGCGATGGCTAGCGGCGGCACTGGTAAAAAAATGCGCCAGCGGATATATTGGGCTGGGCTGAGGGCAGGGGGAAAGGCCGCAAGCAGTCCAGGGAAAGGGAGGGGCGTATGAAAAAAATAGTGGCCATGGCGCTGGCGCTGCTTCTGGCCGGCGGTGCCCTGGCGGAAACTTCGCGGCCCATCGATCTATTATGCTTATTTGCCGAGGAAGGCAATGAGCACCAGGTTAAAGCCCTGCTTCTGCAAGATCCAACCTTGGTCAACGACCGAGGCGGCAATGGCTTCACTCCCTTACACTGGGCCGCGGGTGCCGGCCATAAACGCGTGGCCGATATCCTCCTGGCCCAAGGCGCCGCCATCGACGCCCGCGATGATGCCGGGGCCACACCCTTGCACTTGGCGGCCTTCAAGGGGCAGGCGGCCCTGGTCGGACTTTTATTGGCGCACGGCGCTGAACCAGGCGCCCAGAACCTCAAAGCCCGCACGCCCCTGCATGATGCCGCCGGGATGGGCCATTATCGGATATTGGAAATGCTCTTAGCCAAAGGCGCGCCGATTGATCAGGGCGATATGGCTGCTATGACCCCTCTGCTTCTGGCCGCCCAATATGGACAGACCAAAGCCCTGGCTTTACTGCTCAAGAAAGGTGCCGATCTTAAGCTCAGAAACGCACAGGAAGCCAGCGCTCTGCATCTCAGCGCGCAATATGGACATTACGCCGCCAGCAAGCACCTCTTGGGAGCCGGGGCCGATCCCAACCTCCATAACCAGCTGGGGTTCACACCGCTGCATTATGCGGCTATGCGCGGCGATGTGGATCTGGTGCGTTTACTGGTGGGCAGAGGCGCTCAGGCCAACCTGCCGGATAAGCATGCGCAAACCCCCTTACATTGGGCGGAATTGAAGGGGCACGCGGCTGCCGCCACGCTGTTGCGTCAGGCTACCGGCGCTGCCACCGCCAGCAGCCCTGAAATGAACTAAGCACTGATATGAGCCTTAAATTTAAGGATTATTATAAAACCTTGGGCGTAGCGCGCTCGGCTTCCGCCGATGAGATCCGCAAGGCCTATCGTAAACTGGCGCGGCAATATCATCCGGACGTCAACAAGAAAGCCGATGCGGAAAGCCGTTTCAAGGAACTCTCCGAAGCCTATGAGGTGCTCAGCGATCCGGCTAAACGCCAGCGCTATGATGAGCTGGGCGCCAATTATCGCGCCGGCCAGGATTTCCGGCCACCACCCGGCTGGGAGAAGATGCATTTCAATTTCCAGGATCGGCCGGCGGGCGGGCGCGGCGGCTTCCGCACAGCTGGCATGGGCGGCTTCAGCGATTTTTTCGAAATCCTTTTTGGGGGTGGCGGGCAGTTGCGTGATATGCCCTTCGGCGATGCCAGTCATCGGCACGGCGCCGCGCAATGGCAGGCGCGCGGCGATGACCATACCGCCACGCTAGTCATTGATCTGGAAGATGCCTTTCATGGCATGCACAAAACCATCAGCCTGCAATCTTCCGAGGTGGGCCCCGATGGTAAAATCCAGCGGCGGACCCGCACTTATAAAGTGCGCATTCCGCCTGGCACAGTGGTCGGGGCGCGGATCCGCCTCAGCGGCCAGGGCGGCCGGGGCGCGGGCGGAGGGACAGCTGGCGATCTGTATTTGCAAGTGCATATCGCCCCGCATGCCTTGTTCACCCTGAATGGGCGTGATCTGGAAATGAAGATTCCGGTGACACCCTGGGAAGCGGCCCTGGGCACCAAGCTGCGGATCAAGACCATGGATGGCCATGCCTTTGTGACTCTGCCGCCCGGCACTCAGGGCGGCCAACGCTTCCGACTGAAAGGCAAGGGCATGCCCGGCAGACAACGCCAAGCCGCCGGCGATCTCCTGGCGGTGGTGCAGATTGTGATTCCACGCCAGCTGGGCGAACGCGAGAAAAAGTTGTTTGAGGAATTGAGCCGCGCCTCGACCTTCAACCCACGCCAAGACCAGGGCTAGATATCAATAATCGGCCCGCCTGGAGGCGGGCTGGGCCTCTGATCCGGCAGGACCCGCCGCGCGTGCAGATAGGGGCGCGGGCGGCCGAAAAAGAAACTCACCAGACTGATAACCACCCCGCCGGCCAGGGCCGACCAGAAACTGGCGATATGCAATCCGGGCACCAGCCAGGCCGTCAGTTCAAGCAAGAGCGCATTGATCAAAATCAGGAATAACCCGAGGGTGATCATAATAAAGGGCATGGAGATCAGCATGAGAACCGGCTTGACGAAGGCATTCAAAATGCCCAAGACCAAGGCGGCAATCAAGAGACTATGCCAGACGTCATAGGTGATGCCAGGGATGATATAGGCGGCCACCCAGACTGCCACAGTTAGAATCAACCAACGTCCCACGGTTGCTATCATAGAGACCTCCTCTTGGCCAAGACCATACCCAGTCAATCAAGCAGAAAAGGGGGCCAGGGTCAAGAGCCTTGCTGAAAAAACTTGCTTAGCATATCGGGCCGGCTATCATTCCTTGAGATAGGTCCATCGCCCCCGGCGGGGTATGGAAGCTGAGCCTCAAACCAACCAGAGGGAGGAAGCCATGACTAAAAAGCAGGAAGTCTATAAGTGTCTGATCTGCGGCAACATCGTGGAAATGCTGCATGAAGGCGTGGGCCAATTGGTTTGCTGCGGCCAGCCGATGAAGCTTTTCGAGGAACAAACCGAGGATAGCGGCTATGAGAAACATGTGCCGGTGATCGAAAAAACAGCCGAAGGCATCAAGGTCACCGTGGGGGGCGTCCGGCATCCCATGGAAGAAAAGCATTACATTGAATGGATCGAGCTCAACACCGGAGAAAAGGTTTATCGTCAATTCTTGAAGCCGGGTCAGGAGCCGGTGGCGCTTTTCAAATGTGCCCTGACCGAAAAGGTCACTGCCCGTGAATACTGCAATATTCACGGCTTATGGAAAGCCTAGTGATTTTGCTTGCGATGAAGCCCTGGCCGCGGCGGCGCGGCCAGGGCCAGTTTTGGCGCCGGAGATCAGGATAGGAGAGGGGAAGAGCTATGCCGAAAGTTGCGCCTGCCAAATTACAAGCCATGATCAAGGGGATTGTTACCCGCCAACCGGTGGTGGATATCCACACCCATCTTTTTGATCCGGCCATGGGCGCCCTCTGCTTGTGGGGCATTGATGAGCTGCTGACCTATCATTATATCGTCTCCGAATTTTTCTGTGCCAGACCGGATATCGATTATCAAAGTTTTTTCAATCAATCCAAGGCGCAGCAAGCCGATCTGATCTGGACGGAGCTCTTCATCCGCCGTTCGCCGATC
>CAYYVN010000014.1:15462-33346 GCA_964475165.1 uncultured Verrucomicrobiota bacterium
GAGGCTTGCCGTGGGGTTTTAACCATCCTGCAGGCTTTGGGTTTGGATCCCAAAACCAAATCCTTGGCGGCTTTTCGGCGTTATTTTAACAAGCAAAAGATAGCGGCCTACACGGCCAAAGTATTCAAGCTGGCGGCGGTTGATTATGTTTATATGACCAACGATCCGCTGGATGATACCGAGCACAAAATATGGCAAAAAGGCTTTGAGCGCGACCCCCGTTTTCTGGGCGCTCTGCGCCTGGATAGCGCCCTGATGGCCTGGCCGCGCGGCGTGGCGCGGCTGCAGGCTTTGGGCTATGCCGTGGATGAGGCTTTAACCGGCAAGACCCTCGCCGAAGTGCGCCGCTATTTGAACGACTGGTGCCAACGGATCAAGGCCCACTATATGGGCATCAGCCTGCCGCCCTCCTTCCGTTATCCGGAGCGCACCTCCAGCTTGAATAATTTATTAGTGCAAGCGGTACTGCCGGTGGCGCGCGAACGCGGCCTGCCCCTGGCCCTGATGCTGGGCGTGAAAAAACTCACCAATCCGGCTTTGGGTCTGGCGGGGGATTCGGTGGCTAAAAGCGAAATTGAGACCCTGGAACAGCTGGCCGCCGATTTCGCCGATAATCGCTTCCTGGTGACCTATCTGGCTCGCGAGAACATGCATGAACTATGCGTCGCCGCGCGCAAGTTCAAGAATATCACGCCCTTTGGCTGCTGGTGGTTTCTGAATACACCCTCTCTCATAGAGGAGATAACGGCCACCCGCCTGGAACTCTTGGGGCTTTCGTTCATCCCCCAACATTCCGATGCGCGGGTTCTGGAACAATTGATTTATAAGTGGGATCATGCGCGCACTGTTATCGCGCGGGTCCTCACCGAAAAGTATGCTGATCTAACCCAAGCCGGCTGGCCGGTGAGTGCGGCTGAAGTACGCCGTGATTTCCAGATCCTCTTTGGCGCCGCCCGCCTACGTTCCCCCTGAAAGGGGAGGCCCTCATAAGAAATAAGAGGCGGTGGCCAGATTCTGATAGCTGGGATGGGCGATTTTGCCGCGCGGCGCCCGGCGATTAGCTTCCAATTCCTCTATGACCTCTATACGGCCGGCTTGATAATCATCCAGTCTATCTGTCAGCTCAGCCAGGCGCGCCTGCAGGCCGGCCAAACGGATTTGGAGCACCTCCAGCCCAAAGGGTTTATAGCGGCGCAGCCAGTTAGTCCGGAAGGAATCGGCCACCTCAGCCAAGGCGGTCATCACGGCCGGGATATCGCGCCGGATCCTGCTCAAAGCCCGGCGATCTTGGTTGAAATAGGCCGTGCACAGCTGACGATGGAGCCTTGTTTTTAAGGCCAATAAATTGGCTAGACGCCAGGCATGCTCGATGGAGCCAGCGCCGGTTTCCTGCCGCCAGGGCGCTAATTGCAGCGCCAGCCGGCGATAGCGACTATCCAATTTGGCCCAGGCCGCCGGACGGGTGGCGCGGAGATTATGCAGGTAAATACCCAGCAACGGATCATCCCACAGCACGGCCGGGCCGGAGGCGATGGAGTTCAGCTGACTGGCCATCTGGGTCACCTTATACTGGGCGCCGCTGATGGCCTGCAACCATTTGGCGAGCACGGCCGGGCGGGTCTGACCGGTGATAGCTTTTTCGGCCACAAACACCAGGCCAGCCAGGGCTGAATCGAAATCACAATAATTCCCATCATCGCCCCACATCGTAAAAAACACATCGCGGATGCCGGTTTGGCGGCAAGCCTCCAGGCAAGCGCCAGCATTGGCGGAAGTTAAGGAGGCGTCGTGCCAGAGCCGGCCCCAAGTCCAGATACCGGAAGCCATGACCGGCTCGAAACCCATCCGGCGATGGCGCTCGATCCATTCGAGATAAAAGTTTTTATCGGCATGATAATAATCCCAATAAACGAGGTTCACCTGGCGGGGGATACGCCGCACGACATCTTGAGGGATCCGGCTTTGCGGGTCGTAATAATCCATATTGCGGCTTCCAAGCCGAAAATACATATCCGACCAAATCATGGGTTGCAGATCATAGCTGCGGCAGATGCGCACCACGCGGCGCAGATGAGTATTGAAGAGATCAAAGCCGCGCCGATAGCCGTGTAAATCCAGGTAACGGCCGCGGCCCAGGTCGTGGGTTTCGTCCATCCCGACATGGATCCGCCGACTGCGCAGAGCGCGCGACCAGAATTGGATCATCTTCTCCACCAGCTGATAGCTCTCTTCCTTGCCAACCATCATCACGCTGCTGGTATCGCGGATCATGGCATAGGCAGGCCATTTCAAGACCGGCTCCAGATGGCCCAGGGCCTGCAGGCAAGCGCTCATTTCTATCCCCAAGGCGGCGGCGTAAGCATCCAGTTCCTGAATTTCGGCCAGGGTATAGCGCCCGCGCAGGTATCCGAAATAGGGTTCGGCGGGCAGCTCGTAGATATCCTTGGTATAGAGCATAACCCAGTTATAGCCCAGCAAGGCCATACGGCGCAGCCATTGTTTGAGATAGGCTACCTGGCTCACCGCATTGCGCGAACATTCCAGCATGATACCGCAGGTGCGGAAGGGCAGTTCTTGTTCAAACGGTTGATCGGCAGGCACCAGGCCAGCCAGCAAGGCACCCAAGCCGCGAAAGGCGAGGGCCGGTTCGGAATATTGAATGAGGGCCTCGGCGCCCTGGCGCACAACCCGTAAGTGGCCGGCCCGGTTCAGGCGCTCAAACCGCAAGCGGCAGCCCTGGGAGGCATCGCGCCGCAGCGGATAGTCCGTGGCCAAGGCTTCCAGTCCCGGCTGCAACTCCGCGGGGGTGGATGAGGATTGCCAGGAAAACTTGAGGGCTTTAGCTTTGCGCATGACTTATTTCTCCAGCGGTGAATATGAATAATATGCTCCGGAGCCGCCGGGCCCTTATCTTTTGCGGAGCTCTTGGCTGAGAGCCAATAGAAAATCACGATTATCAGCGGATAAATAGCGCAGGCTGCCACCCATACGACTGAAGCTCTTGTGAAAACGCTGGTAGTAGGCCGGCTGATTTTCGGGAGGCTCGCCCTGCCGCCAATCCCAATCGCTGGGCGCCAGATCCACCACGAAAATATAATGCCCCGTTATCCGCCGGCCCCGCTGGCGCGCCAGGTTTTGCCCCATGGACATGGCTTTTTCAAAAATCATGGGCGACATAATCGCCGAGCCGATGGAGAGATATACTCCATCCTGAATGCGGCTGACGCTGCTGGCGAAGGTAAGCAGATCGCGCTGGGCGGCCCGGCCCAGCAGGGCACAGTTATTCAGAGGATGATTATAAATGATGTCATGCCCGATCATGGGATGTCCGCTGCAGGGGATACCCAGGCGATAGGCGGCGGCTTGAACGCTGATTTTTTTCCAGGGATGCGGAATCCGACGAAGCCCGGCGCGGATAGGATGGGTTTTGAGGACAGCCAGCAATTCCGCGGCGGCGGCGGCCTGTTGAGGTTGGCGGCGCAGGAGCGCCGTGGCTTGTTTATGCAGGTGGCTTCTGGCCGGCACCCGCAAACGTTCGCGCTGGATCAGCGCCCCGATGGCTTCACCATAACCCAATCCGGCATAGGCGCCGATATTCAAGGCCAGGTTGATGTAAAAACCTGTTTCCTCCCAATTACCAAATTCACCACGCGCCACATTTTTTTTGACCTCTTCTCCACTGGCGCCCTGATAGGCAAATTCCCAATCGTGAATGATCCCGGCGCCATTGGTGGCTAAATGGGTCAGCCAGCCATCTTGCATGAGTTGAATGAGCAAGGGCCCCAGACCATTCTTGATGGTATGCGCACCGAAAGCCATGATAACCGGTCGCTGACGGCGGCGCGCGCGGCGGATCCGCGCGGCGCATTCGGCTACGCGGCGGCGGGCGGCGGCATCCAAGGAGGATGGTTGGGTTGAAGCTATGAAATCGCGCTGCACCAAGACCCGATTATAGCGCTTGCTCAGAGGCCGCATGATCAGCCGGGAACGATTGAGGCTTGGATAGGGCATGAGCAGATATCCCGCATATATTTCCCGGCGCTGCCGGGCGCCCTGCCGCGCGCCGGCGTCGGCGGAAAAATATCATTTGGGCGCATTATCCTGATCGCGAGAGTACTTGTCAATGGCTGTTTCGACGGCCCTCAAGAGTTCGGGGCGCAGATCCACTTGGCGCAAAGCGCGCTGCAGCTGGCGCAGGGCCGCGGGGATATATTGCTCGAAGCGGGCTGTTTCCGGCTGAGCGCCCAGGCGGCCAAAGGCGCCCAGGGCCTGCACGAGCCTTTCCACGGCGGCCAGCCAGAACAGTTCCCGGCTGATAGCCGAGCGGCCCGCCAGCTGATTATAGAGATCCAGCCAGCGCAGCTGCTGAGGCAGCGCTAATTCCACATAGGGATCGCAAAGCAAAGCAGCCAGATCATAGGCGGCAGCGCCCAGGCGCATGCCCTGAAAATCAATGATATAAGGCTGGCCAGCGCGCAGGATGATATTGCTGGCCTGAAAGTCGCGATGCACCAAAACCAGCGGGGCGCGCAGCAGGGCTTGGGCCACACCGGCCAGCTCGCGGAGGATGCCTTGGATCCTGGCGGGCGCTAAACCCAGGCGGCGCTCCAGAAAGTGGTGCGCAAATAATTCCCTCTCCCAACGATACACCTCCGCCGTAAAAGGCGCCATCAGTTCCAGTTGCCGGCGCCGGGCCGCCGAGGCGCCGCGCTGGTGCAGTTGATATAAGCTGGATAGTACCAGCCGATAATAACGTTCCAGAGTGGCCGGGCGGGCGCTCTGAGCCAAGTGTTGCAAGGAACGATCGCCCAGATCTTCCACCACCAAAAATTGTTGCGCGGGCATATCGACCAGGATAGCCGGCACCGGCCAGGGCAGGCTTTGCAGGAAGCGCGTCTGCGCAGCATAGAGCGTATTTTCCCTGCGCTGCGCGCTGTAGCTGATCATGATGGCGCTGGCCTTAGCATACTTTAAGCGGGTGAAGACCCGTTCCGAACCCCGCGCTGCAAAAGGAATTACGCTTACCTTGGCCGGATCCCATCGCAAGCGCGCTAAGGCTAGCGCCAGTTGCGGATCGGCTGAGCGCTGCGCTGGCGGTAAGATGAGATCGGCACGCATGGCCAGGCGTGTTACGCGGCCGCGCACATCCGTCCGCCGCCCAATGATGGCCCGCTCGATATGAGCAGCGGAGGCTATACGCGCGCCATCCCATAGCACCGCCTGGGAAAGCCGGGCGCCTTTAGCGATCCTCACGCCCGTGCCGATAGCCGCAAAACCTTGGATGCGCACTCCACGGCCTTGCCAGGCTCGCTGACGCTGCTGGGCGGCGGCCGAAACCAAGCGGCCCCTCGGCAGCCCCTGCTGCAAACCTTGCCAGGCCTCGGCATGCGCCTCTAAATAACTGGCCGGCGTGCCCACATCGGCCCAATAGGAGCCGGGCAGGCAGACCCCCCGCAAGCGGCGGCGCGCGGCCAGAGCCAGCGCGTAGGCGGCGATGATCGAAGAGGATCCGGCGGGGAGATAGCGGCCAATAGCCGGCGAGACCAGGTGCAGCCCGCAAAAAGTATAGGTACCCACCGTGCCCGGGCGGCGGCTATTAAAAGTGGAGATGAGGCCGCGGCGCATTTCCACGCTGCGCGGTCCGCGGGTGGGGTGCAACCACAAGGCCGCCAAGGTGCGCGGCTCAGCAAAGGCCTCCAATAACGGGGCGGGATCGAGATCCGCTACGATATCCGCATTGATGATCCAAAAAGGCGCCTGATCCAGAAACCAGCCGGCGCGCTGCAAGGCCCCGCCGGTCCCCAGGATCGTGGGCTCGAAAGAAAGACAAATCCGCAGGGGCGACTGGCCCGCCGCCGAGCGCTGGCGCAGATATTGGAGGATGCTATCCGGCTGGTGGTGCAGATTGATGAGCACCTCGCGCACGCCCCAAGCGCTCAGCATTTCCAAGACGAGCTCCAAGAGCGGCCGGCCCCAGAAAGGCATCAGCGGCTTGGGCACATCCAGACTCAACGGCCGCAGACGCGTGCCGAGCCCCGCCGCCAGAACAATCGCTTTGGTGGGATAGTGCATGAACACAAACTTGCTGGCTTGATTTCCGCCTTTAGCATGCTAGACTACTCATTTGCCTGTAAATATCAACCTGCGAAAAAATGTGCCGCTCAACCGGCCATTATCAGAGAAGAACAGCAAGGTATATATGCCCGGTGCCAGTATATTGATCGTTACCAACGAACCCCGCGAGGCCCAGGATATTGAAAGCCGCCTGCAGCATTTGGGCTATGCGGTGGCTGGCAGGGTGACTTCCGGCACGGAGGCCGTGGCCAAGGCGCGCGAGTTGAAGCCGGACTTGGTCTTGCTGGATATCATGCTGCAGGGCAGCTTGGATGGCATCGAAACAGCCGCCCAAATCCGCAATCACCACGACATCCCTGTTATTTTCCTGACCGCCAAGGCCGATGATCAAACCCTGCAGCGCGCCCAGGTTTCCGAGGCTTTTGGCTACCTGCTCAAACCCTTGGAAGACCGTGAGTTGCGCATGAGCATCGAGATGGCCCTCCATCAGCATATGTTGAAGGGCAAACTGCGCGATAACCAGGAATGGATGGCCACAACGCTGCGTTGTCTGGGCGATGCCGTGGTGGCCACCGATGCCCACGATCGGATTCAGCTGATCAATCCCATGGCCGAAACGCTGACCGGCTGGCCTCGTGCGGAAGCCCTGGGGCGTAAACTGGCGGATGTTTTTTGCCTGAAAGATAACCAGCGCTCAGCGCCGCTGATAGAGACTTTTCAGTCTCCCGCGCCGACCCATAATAAAACCATCAAATTAGAAAAAAATGCTATCTTGCTTGCGCGTGACGCTCATAGTATCCCCATCGACTATAGTGCGGCGCCTATCATGAGCCACAATGATAACTTTCTGGGCGTGGTGGTGGTCTTCCGCGATGTGCGCGATCGTTGTCAATCCGAAGTCCGCGAGCTCCAGTTACAGGAACGCTTAGCGCGCGCCAAGCGCATGGAATCCCTGGGTTTGCTGGCGGGCGGCGTTGCCAATCAACTGCATAAAATCCTGGATTCGATCGCCGATTATCCGGATTTAATCAAGGAACGCCTGCCGGCGGATGAGGCCACCCACGCCGATCTGGCCATGATCAAGAACTCCTCGCGCAAGGCTTTGGATATCGTGCATGACCTGCTGATCCTGGGCGGCATTGGCCATGCGCCCAAGGAGATCTGGAGCTTGAATGAACTGGTGACGGCCGCGCTGGATTCGGCCACCTTACAATCCTTGCAGGCCCAGGCGCCCATGGTGACGGTGACGACCAATTTAGCATCGGAAGTTTTATCCGTCACAGGCTTTAAGCCGCATCTGCAGGCGGTGGTGACCAACCTGCTCATCAATGCCTTCGCGGCCATGCCCGAGGGCGGGCGCTTGGTGGCCAGCACAGCCCTGGAAGAATTGAATCAGGCCCATGACGGCTATGAGCTCATCGCTCCCGGCAAATATGTGGTATTGCGCGTGGCCCATAGCGGTCAGGCCATCAGCGCCAAAGATATCAACCAGATCTTTGAACCCTTCTATACGCACCGGGGGTTGGGATGGGAGATTGGCAGCGGACTCGGTCTGGCGGTGGTCTATAGTGTGGTTAAAGATCACCAGGGCTTTTTGGATGTGAGCCTCAACGAGGATGGCGCCGATTTCTCCGTCTATCTGCCCCTGGCCAACCAGAGCGGAGCAGAGGTGCATCCCAGCAAACCCTTGGATTACCAGGGCACGGAAACGATTCTGGTGGTTAACGATAACGAGGAAGAACGTCAGGCCATCGTCCGTTGGCTGCGCGGACGCGGCTACAAGGTATTGGTCGCGGCCAATGGCAAATCCGCTTTTGAAATCTTTCAAACCGAAAACACCTCTTTGGAGACGCCGATCGACCTGGTGATTCTCGATATGATCATGGCCGATGCCTGGGACGGCCTGGACACTTACCGCAACATGCTGGCCACCCATCCCGGCCAGAAGGCCATTATCTTGAGTGGTTTTACGATCACCGGCCGTATCCAGGAGACCATGCGCCTGGGTGCCGCGCGGCATCTGCAAAAACCCTTCATCATGGAAGAGCTGGGGCAAGCCGTGCGCCAAACGCTGGATCAGCCCAACGGCGCCCGCTGAGCGCTGGGGGAGGGGACCGGCTCAATAGATCTGGCCGTTATGTTCCTGCCATTCGTGAAAAAGTTCCAGGCAAGCTGCTTGCATCACGCCTTGCCGCAAGGTCACCTGGCGCCGGGCCAGAGGGCGCTTCAGTTCGCTGCGAATCAAGGCATCCTTAAAGCCAAAACGCGCCGGCACAGCTGAGGTCACGCCCATCACCACCACCTTGATCCCGGCCCAATAAATCGCCGCCAGACACATGGGGCAAGGTTCCGCGGTTGAATAGAGTCGGCAACCGCTGAGATCATGGGTGCCCAGCTTGCGGCAGGCCTGGCGGATGGCATTCATCTCCGCATGCGCCGTTGGGTCCCGATCCACAAGAACCGTATTGTGGGCCGTGGCCAGGATGCGGCGCCCGCGCACGATGCAGGCGCCAAAGGGGCCGCCATGCCCTTGGCGCAGGCCGCGGCGCGCGGACTGGATCGCAAGTTGCATGGGGTTTTTCATGATCGGTGAGCACTCTTCCAATCCATCCAATCCTTGACAAATCAACCGCTACAATTTATAGGTTGGGCAATTAAAAACCAAGGCATTTATTGTATCCCTGCCGCCAGCATGCCCAGCTGAGCTGGCGCGAGAGAACGCAGCTGGAAAGGAGCAAGCGGCCATCATGGCAAAAATCGTTTTTATCGGCGCGGGCAGTTTTGAATTCACCCGTAAATTGATTCGGGATATCCTCACTTTCCCCCTGCTGCAAGACGCCACTTTCACCTTGATGGATATCGATGCTGAACGCCTGGGCTATATTCGCAGCGCCGCCGAACGCATTGTGCGTGAAGGCAAATATCCGGCCCGGATCATCACCACCCGCAACCGCCGCCAGGCCCTACAGGGCGCCGACGCGGTCATCTGCACGATCCTGGCCGGCGATGTGGATGTCTGGCAGCATGATATCCTCATTCCCAAGCGTTTTGGCGTGGATATGAATGTGGGCGATACGCGCAGTGTGGCCGGAGTTTTCAGGGCTTTACGCACCATCCCCGTCATGCTGGATATCTGTCGGGATATGGAAGAAATCTGCCCCGCAGCCATCCTGCTGAATTACACCAACCCCATGAGCATGCTCTGCCGGGCCATGCAGCGCCAAAGCCGGATCAAGGTATCGGGGTTGTGTCATAGTGTGCAGGAGACAGTGGCTCTACTGGCGGGGTTCATCGGGGCCAAGCCGCATGAGATCAAATATGTCTGCGGCGGCATCAATCATCAATCCTGGTATACCAAGCTGGAATGGCGCGGCCAGGACGCTTATCCTTTGATCCGCCAAGCCATTCTATCCAAACCCAAAGTCCGCCTGGCGGAAGTGGTGCGCAATGAGATGTTTTTGCACCTGGATTATTATGTCACCGAATCCAGCGGGCATAACTCGGAATATAACTGGTGGTTTCGCAAACGCCCTGATCTGATCAAAAAGTATTGTCTGCGCGGCACGAGTTGGAATCCGGGCCAGCACGCCTATATTCTGAAGGCATATCGAAAAATGAAGCATAGCTGGCGCAAAACCATTCAAGACTGGCTCAAGGATCCGCAAGCGCTGGATTTAAAGCGCGGCCACGAATATGCCTCGTCCATCATCAATGCCTGGATGGGCGGCGAGCCTTTCGAGTTCAACGGCAATGTGCCCAATACCGGCTTAATCCCCAATCTGCCGCCGGAGGCCTGCGTGGAGATCCCCGTCTTCATCAATCGCAAGGGGTTCAATCCGGTTTACTTCGGGGCGCTGCCCCCGCAGTGTGCGGCCCTCAATAACATCAATATCGCCGTGGAGGAAATGGCCGTCGAAGCCGCCTTAAATGGTGATCCGCGCCTGGTATTCCAGGCCGTCGCTTATGATCCCTTGAGTGCCGCGGTGCTTTCACTCGCCGAGATCCGCCGCATGGTCCAGGCCATGCTCAATAAGAATAAGGCGCACTTGCCGCAGTTCAAGCATCTGCGGATCTAAGCGCAGCGGGATGGGCGGCAACGACCGTGATGGCGATACCGCCGCGCGGATTGAATTTACCTGTCACCCGCGCCTGGCGCGGACGGCAGGCGCGCAAGACATCATCCAGGATCCGATTGACGACCGCTTCGTGAAAGGTCCCGTAATTGCGGAAGGCTCCCAGATAGAGTTTGAGCGATTTGCTTTCCAGGCATAGCCGCTGCGGCATATAGTCGATGGTGATGATGCCAAAATCCGGCTGGCCGGTGATGGGACACAGCGAAGTGAATTCCGGGCACACGAAATGGATCCAGTATTTACGGCGCAGCTGCGGGTTAGGGAAAGCTTCCAAGCGAGCCGCGGCGGGTGAGGCCGCCAGAGCCTTGACTTGATGCCCCAGCAAAGTGAGCTTGGGCCGAGCTTGTCTGCGGCTGTTTTGCGGAGCGCGCGCCATCTTAACTCCATATTTATCTTGTGAACTTTTCGCAGGTTATTGTATAGTGAGCGGCCATGGAAAAACAAGCCGTAAAAGCAATCATAGAAAAACTGCTGAAGCTTCAGGAACGCGACAGGGAAATCGCCGTCCAGCAGCAAGCCATAGATCAGTTCCCGGATCGCAAAAAAGATATTGCCGCGCGCATGGCGCAAACCCGGATGCTCGTGGAAACGCTCAAAACGCAGTTGCAAGCCCAGCAAACGGCCATCAAGCAACTGGAACTGGAAATCGAATCCGGCAAGCAAGAGGTGCGTAAGCTCCGCGAGCAGCAATACCAGATCAAATCCAACGTGGAGTTTCGCGCACTCAATAACGAAATCGCGCTCCACCAGGAAAAAACACGCCAGCTGGAAGATCAAGCCATTGCCCTGATGGAACAAGGGGAAAAATCCCAAACTGATCTGGATAAGCAGCAGGCTGCGGCCGAAATAATATTCAACAAGCTACAAGATGAATTGAAAGAGTTGGAGCAACAGCGCCAGCAATGGAAAGATGAGATCGAGCAGCTGCGCGCGGCACGGAAGGAAGCGGCCCAGGCCATTGATCAGAATTGGATAGCGCGCTATGATCGAGTCTTGGAGAACAAGAAAGATTACGCGCTCTCCGCGATCCGCAAAGATACCTGCGGTCAATGCCACATGAAGCTCCCGCCCCAAGTTCTGCATGATACCCGCAAAGCCCAGGATATTATCACCTGCAGTTTCTGTGGGCGTATATTACATTGGACAGGCCAGCCTGTTTGATCTATTATATTCGGTAGCCTTTGAATATCGGCGGCGCAAGTGGATGGCCGCCTCGCTCTCCAAATACGCAGTGTTTGGAGGGTAGGGGAGGAAAGTCCGGACTCCATAGGGCAGGGTGCCCGGTGATTAAGCCGGGGTTCCCGGGATAAAACCCGGGAAACGGAAAGTGCCACAGAAACGATACCGCCCGGCAGCTGAGCAAACGCTTGGCGGTCGGGTAAGGGTGCAATGGCGGTGTAAGAGACCACCGCGCCGCCAGTGATGGCGGCGGCAGGGCAAACCCCACCTGGAGCAAGATCAAATAAGAAACTGTAAGTTAAGGCGGCCCGCCTTCGCCTCGGAGCAAAACTTCGGGGGCAGTTTCGGGTTGATCGCCATAAGGCTGGAGCGGTCTACGGGCCGCCACAGCCAGACAAATGGCCATCATCCAGTCGGGATCTGCAAAGATTCAGATTGGATTACAGAATCCGGCTTATAGCTTCGCCGTCGTTATTCTTGGGTGGGCATCTATGTTAAAATTTGCAACTCACGCATGGCTCCGGGGATTAGCTTGGGGGGCCATCAGCCTCAGCCTGATGGTGGCCGTTGCTTACGGCTATTTATATGCTCAGCTGCCCACAGCCCCTGATCACAAACTGCCTCCGACAAAGGTCTGGTCTGAGGAGCCGGCCGCGGAAGCCTTGCCCTCCTTTGAGGCCGCCTTATTCAAGCGCCGCGCCGCCGAGCCGGCGGCCAGTCTGGGACCTTTAGCCAAGCGTTTTCGATTGGCGGGCACCTTTTTTGCCATTGGCAGCCATCAGCAGGCGCGCAAGGCCATCATCGATGATCTGCAACGCCAGGAACAGCAATTGGTGGCCGAAGGCGATATGCTCGCTCAAACGGTCCTGGTGCTATCCATCTTTCCCGAACGGATTCTGGTGAGGGAAGGGGGGCATGAGGAAGAATTACGCCTGGCCTTCTCAGGGGCAGTCCCCCTGCCCGGCCTGACCGATCAAATAGCTCAGAGCACGGCCGGCGGCATACGTTTTGGCCAGAGAGTAGGGGAAAGGCGTTGGGTCCTCCAGCGCGAGGCTTTACTGGAATATTATCAGGATTTGCTGAATAACACCGAGCGCCTGGCCAAGGTGTTCGATTCGTTAAAGCCAGTTTATAAGGCTGATAGAATCGCCGGCTATGTCTTGATCGTTGAGGGTGAAGACGCGATGTTCAAGGATTTCGGCTTAAAAGAGCATGATATTATTCGGCAGGTGAACTCCATGCCCATGATCAGCCAGGGACGGGCCGAATATTTCATCCGTGAATTTGTGAATAACCGCCTCAATGCTTTCGTGCTGGATATAGAGCGTGAGGGCCAGGCCCAGAAGCTCATTTATTTAATTCGTTGAAGGGGCGCCTGGTCCCAGAGACCTTTCTCGATCAGCAATCCACAACCTCTGGTATTAAACCCCTTATCTTGGTCGACATAAGATATATTATGCGACATTGTATTTTGGTTTATTGGCTTCATAAGCTGCCATGAAAACTGTCGGTGACGATGGCGGCCCTATCTGATCGGGCCCCAATGCTTGGATATGGGCCAATAGACGAACACGGCTGGTCCCATCAGGTTTGCTCTGGGGACAGGTCCCCAATAGCGACTATCCAGACTATTAAACTGATTATCGCCACAGGCAAAATACTGCTCGGCTCCCAGAGCTATCCTGTTACTGACAGCAGCCAGATAGTCGCCCGGCCGAAAGTCGCGACCGCCCAACTGAAAGCCAGCGTAGCCATCCTGCTGGCTGCTGAGGCGGATGATGCCGGGCGCATCAGCGGCGCGCTGGCCATCGACCAATAAATATGGCGGCTGGATTTGCAGAGTTTCGCCGGGCAACCCCACCAAACGCTTCACATAGTGTTCATTGACCTTGATCTGAGGATGCTCGATGGCGCTGGTCTTAAAGACCATGATTTCGCCACGCTGAGGCTGACGAAAATTCCAGATGACTTTATTGACGAAAATATGATCGCCACTCACGCGTGTACCGGAAGCCAACAATTGCCCGCGCACGACCATCTGTCCATCCCGGACATGCTCATACATACCTTTGGGCACGACATGGTAAGCGCCGGCCACGATCATCAAGCGGCTCTCCTGAGGGCCGGCTTCAATGCTCAAGCGCCCAAAACTTTGGGCTCTGACCTCCACGCGCCATTCTCCGAAAATGAACCACTTGATCAGATTGAACGGCAGGCGATCGTAGAGCGTGGCGCGGGCTTGGGGTAAATAATGGATACCGTGCAAGGTTGGCGCCATAGAGGCGGTGGGGATTTTGAAGGGTTGAATAAAATAAGTTCGGAAAGCCATGGCCACCGCCAGGGCGACGAGAATGATTTCGATATTTTCGCGCCAGGCATTCCAGGGCCGCGGCGGGCGCAGCTGGATGATGGCCTGTTCCAGTTCGCCAGTGGCCGGCGCCAGCTCCGACCAAGCGCTTGTGGCCAGGACCCTGGCGGCTTGGGCTTGGGCTGCCCGCAGGCGCTCCAGGACCTGGGGGCTGGCGATATCTTCGCGCATATTGCGGGCATGCCGCGCCTCGCGCAGCAATTGGCGCAGATATTTCACCTGGCGCCGGCGTTGGAAATAATTGCGCATCAGCCTTCCCCTACCCTCCGGCTTTCATGATAGTGACAAAGGCTTCCTGGGGCACGCGCACCTGGCCGAATTGTTTCATGCGTTTTTTACCGGCTTTCTGGCGTTCGAGCAGCTTACGCTTACGCGAAATATCGCCGCCATAACATTTAGCCGTGACATCCTTGCGCAGGGCGCGAATGGTTTCGCGGGCCACGATCGTTTTCGCGATGGCCGCCTGCACGGGTATGGCAAACAAGTGCGGCGGAATAACTTCCTTCAGGGCTTTGCATATCTGGCGGCCGCGCGCTTCGGCCTTACTGCGATGAATCAAAGAAGAAAAAGCATCCACGGGTTCGCCGTTCAGCAGTACATCCAGCTTGACCAAATCACTGGGGAGATATCCGGCATGTTCATAATCCATGGAAGCGTAGCCATGGCTGATGCTTTTGAGGCGATCATAAAAGTCTATGAGGATTTCATTCAGGGGTATGCTGCAGGTCATCATCACCCGGCGCGTATCCAGGGAATCTGTTTGCTCCACCGTCCCGCGCCGGTCCATGATGAGCTTCATCAGGTCGCTGATATGTTCGTTCTGGCAGATAATATAGGCCCGAATGATGGGTTCTTCGATCCGTTCGATACGCGTCTGCTCCGGCATGCGGGTGGGATTATCCACGCGCAGCTGCGCGCCATCTTTGAGGTAGACACGGTAAACTACGGCCGGATAAGTACCGATGATATCCAGATCATATTCCCGCCGGAGCCGTTCCTGCACGATTTCCAGGTGTAAAAGCCCCAGAAACCCGCAGCGGAATCCGAAGCCCAGGGCCACTGAAGATTCGGCTTGATAAGTGAAAGCGCTATCATTCAAGCTGAGCCGATCCAAGCTCGCTTTCAGTTTTTCATAATCGGCGGTATTGACCGGATAAATGCCGCTGAAGACCATGGGCAAGACGGTTTTGAAGCCAGCCAATGCCTCCCGCGCCGGGCGTTCCTGCATGGTCACCGTATCGCCGGCGCGCACATCGCGAGGCATTTTAATCGTGCCGATCAGGTAGCCTACCTGGCCGGCGTGCAAGGCGGGCGCGGCCATCAAGCGCGGCGCAAAAACACCCACTTCCTTGAGCTCGGTGGTGCAGCCCGTGCCCATAAAGCGGATTTTATCTCCAGCTTTCAATTGCCCTTCCATGAGGCGCACATAGGGCATGACTCCGCGAAAGGCATCATAGATCGAATCGAACACCAAGGCGCGTGTGAGCTGAGAATCGGCGGGCGGGCGCGGGGGCGGCACAGCGCGCACGATCAACTCCATCAGCTCGGCTACGCCTTGCCCTGTTTTGGCGCTGAGGGCACAGCCGGCGGTCATGCTGATGCCCAGCACTTCCTCGATTTGGCGGGAGATTTCGGGCAGGTTGGCGGTGGGCAGATCTATCTTGTTGATAACCGGAATGATTGTCAGGTTATTCTCCAAGGCCAGATGGGCATTAGCCACCGTCTGGGCTTCCACGCCCTGAGCGGCATCCACCAGCAACAGAGCGCCCTCGCAAGCCGCCATACTGCGCGAAACTTCATAGGTAAAATCTACATGCCCCGGCGTATCCAGCAGGTTGAAGACATAGGTTTGGCCATCGGCCGCCCGATAATGCATTGTGACCGGATGGGATTTAATGGTGATCCCGCGTTCCCGTTCCAAATCCATGCTATCCAGCACCTGGTTGCAAAAATGACGATCTTCAACCGTGTGCGTGATCTGCAACATCCGGTCGGCCAGCGTGGATTTACCATGATCAATATGGGCGATGATGCAGAAATTACGAATAAGGGATAGATCCATGCTCGAATGCCATTCCTCACAACCCGACCGCCAGAGAGCTGGCTCCGGCGGTGAGAGGCTTTATTGTTTAATGGGAACTTGCCGCGGCCGGCCCGGCGGCTATCTCACCTGGCCAGGCTTTAACAGCCCGCTCTCGCATGGCAGCCAGGGCGGCGGTCATATCAGCAGCCCGATACAGAGAGCTGCCCGCAATAAAAATATTGGCGCCGGCGCCGGCCGCCAGCTGAACCGTTTCCAAATCAATGCCGCCATCCACCGAGATATCCACCGGCGGCGCTCCCCTACCCTCTGCGGCACGCTCGGAGAGACGCTTAAAAAGCGCGTCTATTTTGGGCAATACCTCCGGCATAAAGGCTTGTCCGCCAAAACCGGGATGCACCGTCATACAGAGCACGACATCGAATGCGCCCCAATAGGGTTCCAGGGCCGCCAGGGGAGTTTCGGGGCTCAAGGCCACGCCGGAGCGACCACCTTGCGCGCGGATGCGCTGCAAGGTTTGGGCCACATCGCATTGGCTCTCGACATGAATGGTGAGGGTCTGGGCGCCAGCTGCCATGAAAGTATCCACATAATGATCCGGACGGGTGACCATCAGGTGCACGCTGAGCGGGATCTGCACACAGCGCCGGGCCATTTTCACCACATCCGGCCCCATGCTGAGATTGGGCACAAAATGGCCGTCCATGATATCCAGGTGCAAGGCGTCGCCCCCGGCTGCCTGAGCTTGGAGGGCCGAGTCGGCCAGGTGCCCGAAATCCCCGGCCAATAATGAAGGTA
Organism: uncultured Verrucomicrobiota bacterium; assembly: GCA_964475165.1. GTDB lineage: Bacteria > Verrucomicrobiota > Kiritimatiellia > JAAZAB01 > JAAZAB01 > CAYUHK01. The sequence goes on from CAYYVN010000014.1 coordinate 32,057, forward strand.
ATATGAGAATGCGATTCATGGAGCGTGAAAATAGCACATTCCGGCGCAGGATGCAACTGGGGGATGCGAGCGCCGCAAGAATGCCAGAGCTGAAAATGTTCCGCAGCCATAAACTGCTCAGCAATCAGCCTGAGCCGCGCGCTCCGGGAAGGGCAAACGATGAGACCATTTCCATTTGGGCGGCGCCAAGGCCAGGCGGCGCTCCCTTCCGGATCTGGCTTCATCACCAGGCAAAGAGCGCCAGGCATGCCTTGCCTGCTGCGGAGCTGATCTGCTATGCTCGCGGCGGTCGTCTGGGCCAGCTGTTGCAATGCAAGATAAACAGGGAAAGGATAAAGCCATGCCGGATATGCTGGAAGAAATTTTTCGCTTACAGGCTGAATTGAATCAACGCATCGGGATTGATACCCTGGCCATGCCCCCGGAACAGCAGCCGGAATGGGTCTTAAACTATTGCCGGGCCCTCTCTCAGGAACTAGCCGAGCTGACCGACAGCGTGCCCTGGAAATGGTGGGCTAAATACCAGAAATTCGACCGTCAAAATGCGCGCGTGGAAGTGGTGGATTTATTCCATTTTTTGGTGTCTTTGGCGCAGGTTTTGGGGATGTCAGCCCAGGATGTCTATGCGGCCTATCTCCAGAAAAACAAGCTCAACATTCAGCGCCAGGATACTGGTTATCTTACCAAGGATGAAAATGATAACCGCCACATTGGCTGACAGCTCACCGCTCACTCAAATGGAAGTATATTTGAGCACCTCATCGACGGTCGTATGGCCGTCATAGATGTTGCGCAGTCCATCATCCCGCAGCAGACGCATGCCCTGCTCAATGGCTTTATTGCGAATATCGATGGTGGGCTTGCGCTGGTTGATCAGCTCGCGAATGGCGTTGGAGATCGTCAAATATTCGTACAACCCCTTTTGGCCGGCATAGCCGATATCATGGCATTGCGGGCAGCCCTTCCCGTAATAAAAGGAATGCCCGGCCACCGCCTCAGCACTCAGGCTCAAGGCATCCAGGATCTGGGCATCCGGCTGATAGGGCGTTTTGCAATGCTGACATATGCGCCGCACAAGGCGTTGCGCCAAAACAGCTTCCAGCGTGGAAGAAATCAAGAAAGGTTCCACATTAAGATCGATCAGGCGCGTGACAGCACCGGCGGCATCATTGGTATGGAGCGTGGAGAGCACCAGGTGACCGGTCAAGGATGATTGAATGGCAATCTGAGCGGTATCGGCATCGCGTATTTCACCAATCATAATGATATCCGGATCTTGGCGGACGAAGT
>CAYYVN010000015.1:0-30515 GCA_964475165.1 uncultured Verrucomicrobiota bacterium
CGTCAACTGAGCACCAGTCTGCTCTTGCAGAAGGCCTCACACGATCTGGATATGATCCATTGGATTACCGGCCAATACACGCAGCGGGTGGCCGCTTTTGGCGGCTTGGATTATTTTGGCGGCAATAAGCCGAATACCTTGGAATGCCATGCCTGCCGTGAAAAAAACACCTGCATCGAATTCCAGCAGAATCCCGGCCATGAATTCTGTTGTTTCCGCAAGGAAGTGGATGTGGAAGATAACAGCGTGGTGATCATGGAACTGACCGGCGGAATCAAGGCCACCTATACCCAGTGCCATTTCACACCGGATTATTTTCGGAACTATACTTTCATCGGCACCGAGGGACGCATTGAAAATATGGATGATCACACTAAGATCATCTGCCTGACCCGTAATCGCTCCAAGAAATCCAAGAACCTGGCTCAGCGCACCTATGATGTTAAGCCGGCGGCCGGCACCCATGGCGGGGCTGATCCGGAAATATGCCGCGATTTTATTGCCATGTTGCGCCAGGGCAAGGCGCCCGTGGCTACGCCGCTGGCTGGGCGGATGAGCGTGGCCGTGGGCTGTGCGGCCACCGAATCGCTGCGCCAGGGCGGCCGGGTGGTGAACATTCCGCCCCTGCCGGCTGCTCTGCGCTGAGAGCCGGCGGCGCCGGGGCTTTGCGCCACCCTCAACTCGGGGCTTGTTTCGGGCGCTCTTTTCCCGATAATTAAGGGTTTAAGGCTGGGGCGCCCGCGCGCCGCCCGCGAGGAGAGGCTATGCAAGCTAATAAATCCACGGTGGCTATTCTCAAGACTGCACCGGCAACGGTGTTGCGCGATTATCATCGGCTCTTGAATCTGGCCGGCTATCAAGAGGTCTTGCCGCGCCAGAACCAGATAGCTCTCAAGATCAATATCAGCTGGCATTTCTTCTTCCCCGGCAGCTCCACCGTGCCCTGGCAGTTGGAAGGCGTTATTCGGGCTTTAAAAAAAGATGGCTACGCTCCCGAAAATTTATATGGCTGCCATAATCGGACCGTGGTGATTGATGCCCGTTTGGGTGAGCGTGAAAACAAGCAACTCAATGTGCTCGAGGCCCATGGCCTGGCCAACGTTCATTTATATGATCCACCTACGGAATGGATACATATCCGCGACGCCGTCGGCGACTTGGCCGATCGCTTTTTATGCCTCAACCAGGTTTATCCGCAGGGATTTTTGATTCCACGCCGGTTTTTAGGCTCATCCATCATCCATTTACCGACGGTTAAGACCCACGTTTTCACCACCACTACCGGCGCCATGAAGAATGCTTTTGGCGGTCTCTTGAACGAGCGGCGCCATTGGACCCATCCGGTGATCCACGAGACCTTGGTGGATCTATTGATGATTCAGCGCAAAATACATCCGGGCCTGTTGGCGGTGATGGATGGCACCTTTGCCGGCGACGGGCCCGGCCCGCGCTGCATGTTGCCCCATGTTAAGAATGTGATTTTGGCTTCAGCCGATCCCGTGGCCATCGATGCGGTCGCCGCGCGTTTGATGGGCTTTGATCCTTTAAGAGACCTCAAATATATCCGCCTGGCGCATGAACGGGGCTTGGGCTGCGGCGATCCGCGCCAGATCAATATTGTGGGCGATACCGAGGCCGCCAATGAAAACTGGCATTTTGTGGGGCCCTATCAGCGCATGACCTTTGCCAGCCGCATGCAGCATAAAATCTATTGGGGCCCGCTGAAGAAACCCCTGGAATGGTCCTTGAAGACCGTGCTGGCGCCCTGGGCTTATATGGCCAGCGTGCTCTATCATGATTTCTTCTGGTATCCCATGCATCGTCAGCGCCTGCGTCAATGCCTGGGCAGCGCCTGGGGGCGCCTCTTCCACAATTGGGAAAAACTGGCTCTGCCACCCAATGAGCTGGATGCTCCCGGCTGGGCGGATGTGGGACCGGCGCCGGCTGATCTGAGCGGCGGCCAGCGACGGGAAAACCAGCGTCATTTTTTGCAAGCCATGAAAATTCTCGGTCAGAGCATCAGGGAGGCTCCGGAATTCGCCGCGCGGCGGCGGCATGTGCAGTCCGAAACATGAGACCGGGGGAGCTTCGCCCAGCCGTTTTATCATGAACCAAGAAGAGGCCAAGCTGCGGATAGCGCATTTGCGCCAAACCCTGGAGCGGCATGACCAGCTTTATTATATCCTGCATCAGCCGGAAATATCCGATCGTCAATACGACGCTCTCTATGCCGAACTCGAACAGCTCGAACAGCTGTATCCCCAGCTGATCACTCCCGATTCGCCCACCCAACGGGTGGGTGGCGCGCCCCTGAACGCTTTCAACCAGGTGGCGCATAGCCTGCCCATGCTGAGCCTCGCCAATACCTATAACCGGAATGAACTCTTGGCTTTTGAGGCCCGCGCCCAAAAGCTCTTAGGCGGCTCTGCCTTCAGCTATGTCTTGGAACCCAAAATCGATGGCGTGGCTATTGCCCTGCGCTATGAAAAGGGCCTTTTGATCCAGGGCAGCACCCGCGGCGACGGACGCCTGGGCGATGATATCACCGAAAACCTGCGCACCATTCGCGCTATTCCCCTGCGCTTGCGCACCCAACAAGCGCCGCCGGCTGTACTGGAAGTGCGCGGAGAAGTTTTCATGCCCCGCGCCGGCTTTGCCAAGCTCAACCGCGAACGCGAGGCCGCCGACCTGGAACCCTTCGCCAATCCTCGCAATGCGGCGGCCGGCTCCCTCAAGCTGCTGGATGCCCGCCAGGTAGCCGCGCGTCCCTTGGATGTTATTTTCTATGGGGTAGGCGAACTGGTCGAAGTCGCCTTCCAGACTCATCAGGAAGTGCTCGCCGCGCTCAGCGCTTATGCCCTGCCCACACCGCCACGCTGGTGGCTGGGCCATTCCATGCTGGAAATATTCAGCGCCTTGGATGAACTGGAAAAAATGCGCCAAGCCTTTGCCTTCGAAATGGATGGCGGCGTGATCAAGATCAATGAGCGCCAGCTTCAAGCTGTCCTGGGCGAAACAGCCAAAAGCCCGCGGCATGCTGTGGCCTTCAAGTTCGAACCCCAACGCGCCGAAACTCTTCTCCAGGCCATCAGCGTGCAGGTGGGACGCACCGGCGTCCTCACGCCCGTGGCCGAGCTGCAGCCGGTTGCTCTGGCCGGATCCACCATCACCCGGGCCACCCTGCATAACCTGGATGAAATCCAACGCAAGGATATCCGGATAGGCGACCATATCTATCTGGAAAAAGCGGGCGATGTTATCCCGGCGGTGGTGGGCGTGAATAAGGCCGCCCGCACCGGGCGGGAAGTCCCCTTCGTGATGCCGCTGCAGTGCCCGGTATGCGGGCAAGCCATCACCCGGCCAGCGGAGGCGGTGGCTTATCGTTGTGAAAACTTGCAGTGCCCGGCTCAGCTCAAAAGATGGTTGCGCCATTTCGCCGCCCGGGGCGCTATGGATATCGAGGGTTTGGGCGAAGCCCTCATCGAGCAGCTGGTGGATCAACAATTGGTATCCGATCCCGCCGATCTCTACAGCTTAGGCCCGGAACAGTTGCATGACCTGGAACGCATGGCGGCTAAATCGGCGCAGAACCTGCTGGAAGGTATTGCAGCCAGTAAAGAGCGTGATTTCTGGCGCGTGCTTTTCGCTTTGGGTATTCGCCAGGTCGGCTCCCGCATGGCTCAAAGCCTGGAGGAGCACTTCGCGGATATCGATCAATTACTGCGGGCCGATGTCGAGCAACTGCAACGCATTCGCGATTTGGGTCCGGTGCTGGCGCAGAGCCTGGTGGATTATTTCGGGCAACCCCGCAATCGGCAACTGATCGAGCGCCTGCAAGCGGCCGGAGTTAATTTCCGACGCAGGGCGCCCGCGGCCGGTAAGCGATTGGCCGGCCGGGCCTTCGTGCTGACTGGCACATTATCGAGCTTGACCCGCGAGCGGGCGGCCGAGGAAATCCGCCGGCGCGGCGGCAGTGTGAGCGGCAGTGTCACCAAAAAAACATCTTATCTGGTGGCGGGCGACGCCGCGGGATCCAAGCTGCTGAAAGCGCGTTCCTTGGGCATCAGCATCCTCGATGAAACAGCTTTTCTGGCACTGCTGGCCGCAGCGAACCCAGGGGGCGGACCTGCAGAGGAGCGGGGCTCGCTCTTGATCTCCAGCTGAGTGAGAGCGGGGTCTAAACGCTCGATTAGACTTGAGCGCCACCTGGTTCTAGGTTAGATAGCTGGCTTAGCGCTCCCTGTGAGGATGGCGGTCTGATCCACAAAAACAGCTGCATTAAACGGAAGGAGTTTAAGAACATGGCCTTGCAAGTGGCGGCCTTATTTGCCGATCATATGGTGCTGCAAAGAGAGCAACCCATTCCCGTCTGGGGCTGGGCGCAGCCAGGCACCCAGGTGCAGGTCTCCCTCGCCAACCAACAGGCCAGCGCCAGAGCCGGAGCCGACGGGCGCTGGCTGGTCACCCTGCCGGCCCTGGCCGCCGGCGGCCCGTGGCAAATGCTGATCACGAGTGCCGACGCCACCATCCGCTGCCAGGACGTCATGCTGGGTGAAGTCTGGCTGTGTTCCGGTCAATCCAATATGGATTTGCCACTGGCCGAGGCCGCCCAGGCCGCGGTCGAACTGGCAGCGGCTGATTATCCGGACCTGCGTTTTTTCACTGTGGGCCATGCCGCCGCTCAGCAGCCAGCCAGGGATGTGAGGGGCGGCTGGAACCGCTGTCAGCCAGGAACAGCCATCCATTTTTCGGCGGTGGGCTATTTCTTTGGTCGGGAACTGCACCGCAAACTGCAGGTACCCGTGGGCCTGATCAACTCATCCTGGGGCGGCACCTACGCCGAAGCCTGGACGAGCCGCGCGGCTTTATCGGCCGATCCTTTCTATAAACCTCTCCTGGAAAAATACGAACAAGGGTTGGCGCTGCCACCCACCCGGGAGGCGCAGACCTTGCGCGCCCAATACGCGCAATGGGCCGACCGCTGCCAGATCGCCGATAGCAGTAACGAAGGCGAGGGGTGGGGCTGGGCCAAGCCCGCAACCGAGAGCGCTGATTGGCCCCCTATGGATTTGCCGCGCAGCTGGCAGAGTGCCGGCCATAAATACAGCGGCATCTTCTGGTTTCGTAAAGAGATTGCAATCCCTGAGGCTTGGGCCGGACAGGATCTGCAACTCAAATTGGGCGCCCTCGATAAATCCGATATCACCTATTTCAATGGCGTGCGCGTGGGCAATCTGAGCATAGACCAGCGGCCGGATGCCTGGTGCACGCCGCGGGAATATGTGGTGCCGGGAGCTTTGGTGAAAGGGGGCTCTAACCTGATTGCGGTGCGCGTTTTCAGTAATGTTTCCGAGGGCGGTTTCATTGGCCAGGCGGCGCAGATGACTTTAGCGCCCCTGGCCAATCCGAGCGCCAAAGCGCTCAGTTTGGCGGGAGCCTGGCGCTATCGGGTGGAGCGCAATTTCGGCTTGATTGAGCCGTCGGAACCGCCGCCTTTGCCGCCCGGTGAAGGTAACCCCAACTCGCCGGCCATGCTTTTCAGCAATATGATTCAACCTTTGATCCCCTATGCCATCCGGGGCGTTATCTGGTATCAGGGCGAGAATAACGCCGCTCAGGCGCGCCAATACCGGCGCCTTTTTCCCCTCCTGATCAACGCTTGGCGGCGAGAGTGGGCTCAGGGAGATTTTCCCTTTTTATTTGTGCAACTGGCCAATTTCATGGCCAGGCAAGCCGCGCCCGGCGAGAGCCAGTGGGCCGAGCTGCGTGAGGCCCAGGCCCTGGCCTTGGCCCTGCCCAATACCGGCATGGCCGTGGCCATTGATATCGGCGTGGCCGACGATATTCACCCGCGCAACAAGCAGGATGTGGGCTTGCGCCTGGCTCTGCCGGCCCTGGCCAAGGTTTATGGCTTCAAGGACCTGGTTTTTTCCGGCCCGATCTACAAAGCGGCGCGTATCCTGGGCCAGGCCGTCCACCTGGAGTTCAACCATATCGGCGCGGGACTCCAGGCGCGTGGCGGCGCCTTGCGCGGCTTTGCCATTGCCGGCGCTGACCGCCAGTTCGTCTGGGCTGAAGCCCGGATCGTGGGGGAAGAGGTAGTGGTGTCGAGCGCGCAGGTACCAGAGCCGCAGGCCGTGCGCTATGCCTGGGCCGATAATCCTGAAGCTAACCTGTATAATAAAGCTGGCTTGCCAGCGGCGCCTTTTCGCACCGATGATTGGCCCGGCATAACAGCCTAGTGGCGCTGGCTGGCGGATAGCGGCCTTGACCAAGCAGCTGGCGGAAGGGGTGGGATTCGAACCCACGGCGCCTGACGGCGCGCCGGTTTTCAAGACCGGTGCTTTCAACCACTCAGCCACCCTTCCGCAACCGGCCTTAGCCAGAGGCCCCAAGTTTAGGTTATCGGCCTGCGCCGATCAATGGAAAAGCGCTCAGGGTCATAAATGCCGGCGGCGCCCTGATAACAAGCCCCCAAAATAGGTTGGCGCCGCTGGGGATTTATTGTATAAACAAACGGGATTAATTTGTGCCCCAGCTGGTAGGGGCTGACGCGGGAGGGTATGGTTATGCCAGGCATAGACAGTTCGGAAATCCTTAACATCGTGCCGCATCGCTATCCGATGTTATTGGTGGATCGTATTCTAGAATGCGATGATGAGCATAAAATCGTGGGCTTGAAGAACCTCAGCTTCAATGAAGCTTTTTTTCAGGGACATTTTCCGGGTAAGCCCATTATGCCCGGTGTGCTCCAATTGGAGGCTATGGCGCAAGTGGGCGGTATCCTGATGAGCCGCCGCACGGGCCTGCGCGGGGTCATTCCACTTTTCCTGGCGGTGGATAAGGCGCGCTTCCGGCGCATGGTAGTGCCTGGCGATCAAATGCGCGTTGAGGTGGAAATCATCAATACGCGTGCCCGCGTGGTGCGCTTGCGCTGTAAAGCGCTGGTGGAAAACCAGCTTGCTTCGGAAGCCGAACTGCTCTTTATGATCACCGACCAGAAAGCCCAATCATGACCAAGATTCACGCCACGGCCAGCGTCGCCCCCGGCGCCCAGTTAGGGGTGGATGTGGAAATTGGCGCCTATGCGGTCATTGGATCGCAGGTGCGGATTGGCGATCGCGCGCGGATCATGCCGCATGTCTTCATCGATGGCCATAGCACGCTGGGGGCCGACTGCGTGATCTTTCCCTTTGCCAGCATTGGCTCGCAAACCCAGGATCTGAAATTCAGCGGTGGGATAACCTATGTGGAAATCGGCGCGCAAACCACGCTGCGCGAATATGTCGCCGTCAACGCCGGCACCAATGAGGGGGATCTCACGCGGGTAGGGGAGCGCTGTCATATCATGGCTTATGCCCATGTGGCCCACCAATGCCTGGTGGGCGATGATGTGATCATCTCCAATGCCACCCAGCTGGGGGGGCATGTGCTGGTGGAAGACAAGGTCATCCTGGGCGGACTTACCGGCGTACATCAGTTCGTGCGGATCGGCACGCAGAGCTTCATTGGTGGCTGCTCCAAGGTTGTCCAGGATATTCCACCTTATATGTTGGCCGATGGCAACCCGGCCACGGTGCATGGCATCAACGCCGTTGGCCTGCAGCGCCGGCAATTATCCGAAAATATCCGTAAAAACCTCAAGGATGCTTACCGTATCCTCTATCGTAAACAATTGATGGTTCAAGCAGCCCTGGAACAAATCCGCGCTGAGATCCCCGCTAGCCCCGAACGCGATCATTTACTTGCTTTTGTGGAAGCATCCCAGCGGGGCATTGCCCGCTGAGGGAAATGGCGCTGGCCTTTTGGCGACCTCATTTTATAATACGAGTATGGGGAGAGGGCCCGGGGAGCCTGCGGCGCCCCGGCCGAGCCTGATCATGCATAAACGTTGTGTCATTATATGCCTGGGCTTAATGAGCTGGGCCGCCTGCGCCAATGACCTGGCGCCGGCAACGAGCGCGCCCGCCTGGCCGCCCGCGCCGCCGCCGGCGGAACGCGATGCCTTTGTGAACTTCAGTTTTGATCAGGTCGATATCCGTTTTCTGGTTAAGCTGGTTGGTGACCTGACCGGCCGCCGCTTCGTGATGGATAAAGCGGTGGAAGGCAAGGTCACCGTGGTCACGCCGCCTCAGATTCCGCTCAGTGAGATCTATCCGCTCTTTCTGGCGATTCTGGAAGCCGCCGGCAGTGCCGTGGTTGAGCGCGATGGCATCTATCATGTTATCCTGCGCGAGCCGCGCCTGACCCCGGTGGCGCCGGTGCTGGGCGCAGAGGAACCGACACCCTCCACGGGGGTCATCACCAAAGTGATTCATATCAGCCACTTGAGCGTGGCTGATCTGCGCAAAGTCCTGGAACCGATGGTGGATCAGGGTAAGACCGGCGCCCTGGGAGTTTTGGAAACCACCAATCATTTGATCATTACCGATGCCGCCGATAACATCCGCCGCATCGAAAAACTTATCGAGCAGATTGATCGTCCCGGCCTGGCGCGCTTAACCGAAATCATGCCGCTCAAATATGCGGCGGCGGCCGATATGGCCCAGGAGCTCAATCAGGCCATTGCCGGCGTGGCCGCCCGCCAGGATAGCCCCGGCGAGCGCTTGCGCCAACGTCTGCCGCGCGCCGATGGAACGCCGGCTATGCCCACCGATGCGCTGGTGGTGGCGGCCCCCCATTCCAACAGCCTGCTGCTGGTGGGTACGCCCGCCCAGATCAACGATTTGAAACGTATCATTGAACGTATGGATACCCAACCTCAAACCGGGCATGGACATCTCAAAGCCATTTTCCTCAAATATCTATCATCCGATGAAGCCGCCAAGAGCCTGACAGCTCTGCTGGCCAAGAGCGCTGATAAACCGCAAAACCAGAAAATTGCCATCGAATCCAATATCGCCAACAATGCCTTGCTGGTGGATGCCGCCCCCCAGGATTTTGAAATGGTGCGCGAGCTGGTGATGCAGCTGGATCAGCCGCCGCTGCAGGTCTTGGTGGAAGTTATCTTCGCCGAAATGACCATGGAAAAAGGCAGCGATATCGGCGTGGAGTTCCTGGCCGGCGGTTCACCCGATCAAGGCTCCACGATCGCCGTCGGCGGGATGCGCATGGCCGAGGGCGAAGATCAGCTCATGGCGCAGGTTATGAACGGGCTGGTGCCGGCGGGCTTGACCTTCGGCGTAGCCAAGGGCGACTATGTCGATTCCTCCGGCAAGGTCGTGCCTTATTTTCCGGCCTTGATCAATCTGAATGCCGTGCAAAAAGGGGCCCAGTTCAATATCCTCTCGCATATTCCGCTCCTGACACAGAACAATCAGGAAGCCAGCGTGACCATCGGCAAAAACATTCCCATTCTCAAATCGACCGTCTCGGGCGGGACGGGCACGGCCCGCGATTATATCGAAAACATCGAACGCATCGATGTGGGCATTAAATTGACGGTCACCCCGCATATCAATCCGGATGGCGAAGTGCTCTTGAAACTCAACCCCAGCATCGAGGCCATCCTGGAAGAAGCCACCGGCGGAAAATCCTTCACCCCCACCATTGCCAAGCGGGAAGTGACCACCACCATGACCGTTCCCAATAACGATACGGTGGTGATCAGCGGCTTGATCCGCGAAGATACGATCACTAAGGAACGTAAAGTGCCCGGCCTGGGTTCTCTGCCGTTGCTGGGCTGGATCTTCCGCCATAAAGTGGAGATGGTCGAACGCACCAATCTGCTCATTTTTGTGACACCCCATGTCGCCACTAATCTGCATGAAATCGCCGAACTTTCCGGCCGGATCCGCGCCCAAACCTCTTTTGGCGCCAGCAATGCGCCGCCGCTGGCGCCGACGATCCCGGGAGAATGATGCATGCTCTCTGACCTGTCAGCCCCCGAGCTTCTGCCAGAGGATCTCAAAGATTTAGCCCATAAATTTCATCTGAGAATAGTGGAGAGCGTGCCCGATGAGATGCTGGCTCCGCAACTGGTGATGGATCTACCAGTGGAATGGGCTCGCGCGCATGGCATGCTGCCGGTGCAGCAGGGCGACCGCGCCGCTTTGTTGACTTGCAATCCCGCCGATATCAACGGACAAAAACATCTCGAGCTGCTTTTGGGCCGTGAGCTGGAGCCATTATTGGCCGCGCGAGCCACCGTGGCCGCGGCGATTGAGCGCTGCTATTTCAGCGGCCAGGAAACGCCCCAAGAATTCCTGCGCGACCTGCAACCATCCCTGCCAGCCGCCCGCGATGAATCGCGCGCCGATGACCTGTTGCAGGTGGCCGAACACGCCCCGGTGACTCAGCTGATCAACCTGATCCTGGTGGAAGCCCTCAAAGCGGGTGCTTCGGATATCCATATCGAACCGTTCGAATCCAGCCTGCGCGTGCGCTATCGCATCGATGGCCTGCTCTATGATCAGGCCGCGCCGCCCAAACATTTGGAGCCGGCTCTGGTTTCGCGCCTGAAGGTTATGGCGCGCATGGATATATCGGAGAAACGCCTGCCGCAGGATGGCGTGGCGCGGGTGCGCGTTGGGCAGCGCGAGATTGATATCAGGGTATCCAGTATTCCGGTGGCGGAAGGCGAACGGGTCGTCCTGCGTTTATTGCACCGCGATGTGGCCCTCTTGCCCCTGGCGGGGCTGGGGCTGGGCGATAGCATGCTGGCTGATTTGGAGGCCATCCTCCAGGAAGCGCGCGGTATCATCCTGGTCTGCGGCCCAACCGGCAGCGGCAAGACCACCACTCTCTATGCGGCGCTGCAGCGCCTCAATAAGGAACGCACCAATATTCTGACCATCGAGGATCCCATTGAATATCAACTGCCGGATATCGGGCAGATCCAGGTCAAGCCCAAGATCGGGCTCACCTTTGCCGCCGGCTTGCGCCATATCCTGCGCCAGGATCCGGATACTATTCTGGTGGGCGAAATTCGCGATTTGGAAACAGCCGAAATCGCCATGCGCGCCTCGCTGACCGGCCATCTGGTTTTCAGCACGCTGCATACCAATAATGCGCCCGAGGCCATCGTGCGCTTGTGCGATATGGGCATTGAACCCTATCTGTTGGCGGCTTCCTTGCGCGCCGTGCTGGCCCAACGCCTGGTGCGCCGCCTGTGCCCCGCCTGCCGTAAAACAATCCTGCCCAATGCCGCCGGGCTGCCGGCGCTTCTCAAAAATAAGCTCGGCTCCCAACCGGTCTGGGAGGCCCAGGGTTGTGCCGCATGCCTGGAAGGATACCGCGGCCGGATCGGACTTTTCGAATTGATGGTGGTGGATGAGGAACTGGGCGAGGCCGTGCGCACCGGCCACAGCGCCAGCCAGGCCTTGATGGAACTGGCTATCCGCAAGGGTATGACCACGCTGCTGGCTGATGGTCTGGCCAAGATGGCCCAGGGCATCACCAGCCTTTCGGAACTGGCGCGCGCCATCGGCCGCAGTCCCGGCGCCTGATGGCCTCAGCCCGACCGCGCAGCTGCCAAAAAATAAGGTGCATTCATGATCACTTTTGAATACACAGGCTATGATGCCGCTGGCCGCTCCCAAAAAGGCATGATCGAAGCCCTGGATAGTAAGCAGGCCAGGGAAAAACTGATCCAGGCGGGTATCTTGACTGAATGGTTGGCTCCGGCCGGTGCCCAGGCCCGCCGCCGCGGTTTCCGTCAGCCACGCTTCTCGCTGGCACAGCGCGCCGCATTTTATCGGGAATTGGCCTCCCTGCTCCAGGCCGGCTTACCCTTGCTGGCCGCTCTGGAACTCTTGATCCAAGCGCCTGATACCGGCAGCCTGCGGCCGCGGCTGGCACATATCCGCGATAAAATACGCGAGGGCGCCTCCCTCAGCCTGGCTTTAGACGCCACCGGCGAGTTGAGCACCCATGAAAGGAGTATCCTGGCCGCCGGCGAACAGGCCGCGGTCTTGGATAAGGTATTGGAACGCCTGGCCGATTTCATGGAAGAGCAACAGCAGCTACGTGAAAAAATCATCACGGCGCTGATTTATCCCGCTATCCTGATGCTCGTAGCCCTGGGGATCGCCATCGGATTACTGGGCTTTGCCATGCCGCGCCTGGGCCTTTTACTTACCGAACAAACCCGCGTGGCCATTCCTGGCTTAACGCGCCTGATGATTCAGGCTGGGCACTGGGTTGCTTTTTGGGGTCTGCCGCTGCTAGCCGCTGGCGCCCTGGTGGCCGTGGCAGTCTGGCAACGCCTGCGGCGCGATGCATCCTTTCTGCGCCGGATCCATCAACGCGCTTTGGGCTTGCCCATCATCGGCCCCGGCTACGCTATCCTGATCAATCTGCGCTTCGCGCGGACTTTGGCCCTGCTCTTACATGGCGGGGTCTCCTTGATCGACGGCCTGGTCTTAGCCGGTCAAGCCACCGGCAACAGCTGGGTGAGCGCCGCCACGCAGCGCGAAGCCGAGGCTGTGCGGCATGGCGCCAGTCTGGCCGAGGCCTTGCGGCGCATCCCGCCCCTGGCCGCCTCCTTGGCCGGCTGGGTGCAGGTGGGCGAGGCCGCCGGGGCGCTGGAACATATGCTGGAAACAGCCGCGCGCCGCCTGCAACAGCAATGGGACCGCTTCCTGACACGCCGCCTGGCCCTGCTGGAACCGGCTTTGATTATCCTGATTGGCGCGTTTGTCTTGCTGGTGGTGCTGGCCATCATCCTGCCCATTACCGCCTTACAGCAATCCCTGCGCTGAACGCGGCGGCGCGCCGCAGCCGCTAAAGCATTTGACACTCTCACCAAAGAAGGTATCATCGTGGGGTTGTTGTTTCTGCGAGCAACAGGGGTCCACCGATGCTTCTGCGGCGTTGGTCTCGGGCGATTAGCTCAGCTGGCTAGAGCACTACCTTGACATGGTAGGGGTCGGAGGTTCGAGCCCTCTATCGCCCACCATTGGACCGCGTTGCCACCATTCTTCAAGGCCGGCTTGAACCAGCCGCCGGAACAGCAGTCTTTACCTGTCAGGAGGGGGACGCTAATGCTACCCGAACTTTTGGAAGAAAAAAACATCCAGCAGATCTTGAAGTCCGCGCCGGCCCCTGGCGCTGGCGTGACCGAGATCCTGGCCAAAGCCCGCCAGCTGCGCGGCTTGACGCAAAGCGAGGCGGCCCAGCTTTGCAATATCCAGGAGCCCGAGCTGCTGAGCGCACTTTTTGAAAGTGCGCGTTGGGTCAAAGACCATATCTATGGCCAGCGCCTGGTGCTTTTCGCGCCACTTTATATTTCGAACCTATGCTCCAATGATTGCCTTTACTGCGCCTTTCGAGCGCGCAACAAGCATTTGAAGCGGCGCGCTCTCACCCAAACAGAAATCGCACGGGAAGTCACCATCCTGGTGGAGCAGGGCCATAAGCGGCTGCTGCTGGTGGCCGGCGAAGCGCCGCGGGGTGGCTTGCAATATATCCTCGACAGCGTGCAGACCGTTTATGCCACCAAAAGCGGGCGGGGTGAAATCCGCCGGGTGAATGTGAATATTGCGCCGCTCACCGCGGATGAATTTCAGCAGCTCCGCGATGCGCAGATCGGCACCTATCAACTGTTTCAGGAGACCTATCACCAGCCCACCTACGAGCGCGTGCATCGCAGCGGACCCAAAGCCAACTATGCCTGGCGCCTCGCGGGCATGGATCGGGCCATGAGCGCCGGGATCAAAGATGTGGGCATTGGCGCCTTATTCGGCCTCTATGACTGGCGTTATGAAATCCTGGCCCTGCTCGGGCATGCCGCCTATCTCGAACAACGCTATGGCACCGGCCCGCATACGATCAGCGTACCGCGCCTGGAACCGGCCGATGGCTCGGAGATGGCCTCCGCTCCGCCCCATCCAGTTGACGACCTGGATTTTCAGAAAATAGTGGCGATCCTCAGGCTGGCCGTGCCTTATACCGGCATCATTATGTCCACTCGCGAGACAGCTCCCTTGCGCCGTGCCACCTTCGCGCTGGGTGTCTCGCAGATATCAGCCGGCAGCCGCACCAATCCGGGAGGTTATGCCACAGCTCAGCGGCCCGAAGATGAAAGCCAGTTCGCACTGGGCGATCACCGTCCGCTCGATGAAGTTATTGGCGATATCGCCACGCTCGGCTATATTCCCAGCTTCTGCACGGCCTGCTACCGGCTGGGCCGTACGGGCAAGGATTTTATGGATCTGGCCAAGCCGGGCGCCATCAAGGCCCACTGCGACCCCAACGCCCTCTCGACTTTCATGGAATATCTGCTGGATTACGCCTCGCCGGCCACCAGGCGGGTGGGGGAAGAATGCGTGCGGGCCACCTTGGCCAGTATGGCTCCCCAGGCCAGGCAGCGCGCCTTGAAAATGATCGCTAAGGTGCGCGGCGGTCAGCGCGATGTTTATTGTTAAGCCATGCAACAAGCAAGTACACCCAAAGGAATGCGCCTGCATATCGGGCTCTTCGGCCGACGCAACGTTGGT
Source organism: uncultured Verrucomicrobiota bacterium (assembly GCA_964475165.1). Lineage (GTDB taxonomy): Bacteria > Verrucomicrobiota > Kiritimatiellia > JAAZAB01 > JAAZAB01 > CAYUHK01. The sequence goes on from CAYYVN010000015.1 coordinate 14,439, forward strand.
AAATCCAGCCTGCTCAACGCGATTACGCGCCAGGAAGTTTCCCTCGTTTCGGATGTGGCCGGGACCACAACTGATCCGGTAGAAAAACCCATGGAACTGCTGCCGCTCGGCCCGGTGCTCTTCATCGATACCGCCGGGATCGATGATAGCGGCCAGCTGGGCGCGCTGCGCGCGGCGCGGACCCGCCAGGTATTCGAACGCACCGATCTGGGCGTGGTGATCAGCGATGGGCTGTGGGGCGAGTTTGAAAATGCTATCCTAGCCGAATTGAAGCAGCGAGGTGTGCCGGCCCTGGTGGTCTTCAATAAACAGGATCAGCGCTCAGCCCCGCCGGCCGTGCTGAAAAGCCTCAGCACTCAGGGCCTGCGCTGGGTAGAGACAGCCGCCGTGCAGGGCAGGGGCATTCTCGATTTTCGGCAGGCCTTACTGGATGTAGCGCCGGCCGAGTTCATCGAAGAGCGCGCTATCCTGGCCGACTTGGTGGGCGGCGGCCAGACAGCGCTGCTGGTGGTTCCGCTTGATAAAGCCGCTCCCAAGGGCCGCCTGATCCTGCCGCAAGCCCAGGCCATTCGCGATCTTTTGGATGCCAGAGCTCTGGCCTTGGTATTGGGCGAAAACGAATTGGCCACGGCGCTGGCCCTCTTGAAGAAGCCGCCCAAGCTGGTGGTCACCGATTCCCAGATCTTCGCCCAGGTGGCGGCTGAGACCCCGCGCTCGATTCCGCTCACCAGCTTTTCGATTCTCTTTGCGCGTTTCAAGGGCGATCTGGCCCTGCAAGTTGAGGGTACCTTGGCCATTGATCAACTGCGGCCCGGCGACCGCGTCTTGATCGCCGAGGCTTGCACTCATCATCCGATCAGCGACGATATTGGCCGCGTCAAGATTCCGCGCTGGCTCACGGAACGGATTGGCGGCGCCCCGCATTTTGATTTTGTGCAAGGGCGCGATTTCCCCGCCGATCTGAGGCCCTATCGTCTGGTGATCCATTGCGGAGCCTGTCTCTGGAACAGGCGCGCCATGCTCTCGCGTTTACTGGAATGTCGCCGCGCCGGCGTGCCAGTCTCCAATTATGGTCTGACGATTGCCTATAGCCTGGGCATTCTGGAACGGGCCCTGGAACCTTTTCCGGCGGCAGCGGCCGTCTATCGGAGCAAACTATCATCGGCATGAAAAGCAATCCTCTGCAGAAGCGTCGTTTCCAACCCGGCTCTCTGACGCGCGCTGATTTGCAAGCTATCCTGGCGGCGCGCACACCAGCCGAAATCGAGAATGTGCGCCGTCAGGCCCATGCCGTCTTATTAGAGCACTGTGGTCCGGAGGTCTATTATCGAGGCTTGATAGAACTTTCCAATGACTGCTCCCGCGATTGTCTTTATTGTGGGATACGCCGTTCCAACCGGGAGCTGAAGCGCTATCGCCTGAGCGAGGCTGAGCTGGTTGAAGCCGGGCGCTGGTGTGCCGATCAAGGCTATGGCTCGGTTGTGCTGCAGGCTGGCGAGCAGCATAGGCCCAGCTTTATCCGTGAGATAGCCGCCAGCGTGCGGCGCATCAAACTGGCCACCATCCGGCCAACGCTGCCTGAGGGGCTGGGCATTACCCTCTGCCTGGGAGAGCAGACGCGCGCGGCCTATAAACTCCTGCGGGCCGCCGGCGCCCATCGTTACCTGCTGCGTATCGAGACCTCCAATCCAGATTTATTCGCGCGCCTCCATCCTCGCGAACAGCGCTGGACCACTCGGCTTCAATGCTTGCGCTGGTTACGCGCGGCTGGCTTTCAAGTGGGTAGTGGCGTGATGATCGGCTTGCCCGGCCAGAGCATCGCCGATTTAGCCGGCGATATCGAATTCTTTATGGCTGAGGATATCGATATGATTGGGATGGGCCCCTATATCCCGCACGCCGGCACACCCCTGGGCCAGGCGGCCACTTTAAGCGCTCCCGAACGCCTGCGCTTGAGTTTGTTGATGATCGCCGCTACGCGTCTGGCCCTGCCGGATATCAACATTGCCGCCACCACCGCCTTGCAGGTTCTGGACGCCGAAGGGCGCGAAAAAGGCCTGCATTTCGGGGCCAATGTGCTGATGCCCCTCTTGACCCCCGGCGCGCACCGGGGCGATTATCTGCTTTATCCCGGTAAACCCCTGCAGGATGAAACAGCCCTGGCCTGGCGCGCGGCCTTTGAAGCCAGGCTGCTGGCTTTGGGACGGCGGATCGGGCGCGATCAATGGGGTGACGCGCCGCGCGCCCGCAAACGGCAACTAGTCTAGACGGCTCGTGCCCAAAAGCTTGTGCACTTCGGCCAGCAACAGCTCGGGAATGACCGGCTTCTCCAAGACGGCTTTGCAGGGCAACCAGGTCTCATCCGGTTCGAACCCGTAGGGCAGTTGTTTTTTAGCGCAGATACCCGTGAGGATAATCACGGGCATATCTTGCAGGTCGGTCATTTCAGGAATACTGCGGCTCACCTCAAACCCCTCCGTATCGGTGGCCATCATCACATCCAGGATCATCAAATCCGGCTTGAACTTCAGCGCGGCCTGCAGGCCGCTGGCGCCATCATAGGCCACCTGCACAGCGAAGCCTTCGGCTTCCAAGAGCAACTTGTTAGATTCCACCAGCTCGGGATCATCATCCACCAGCAGGATTAATTTTTGATTGCTCATTTTTTATCCCCGCTATGTTTGTTTTTCAGAAGGCGGCGTATCTCTTTGATCAGCATATCCGGCTCTACGGGTTTTTCCAAGATCAAATCCACCGGCAGCCATTGAGGATCAATGGTCAAACTGCTGCCCGCGATCCCCAGGGTTTTGAGCATACCGGTCACCAGCATAATGCGCGTGGCCCGCAATTCGGGCAGGCTCCGCAGGCGACGCGCTATCTCCAGCCCCTCCGTATCGGTGCGCATCATCACATCCAGGATCACCAGATCAGGTTTGGTCTCCTGGGCCTGGCTGAGGCCGGCCGGGCCGTTGGTGGCCAGGTAGACCTCGTAATCGAAAGCCTCCAGAAGATCCCGCAGAGACCCCAGCAAGGCCTCATCATCATCAATCAATAATATGCGAGGTTTGCTCATCGGCTGCTGGCGGATAAGGCCTTGGCCACGCGTTTCAGCAAGACCCGCGGATCAACCGGTTTTTCCAGCACAGCCTGGACGGGCAGCCAATCCGCATCTGGTTCATAGGCAAAGGGCAGGCGCTTAGCCTTGCGAATGCCCGTCATGATGATCACCGGCAATGTAGCGCCCTTTTGCTGACCTTGCAGGCGTTTGACAACCTCAAACCCTTCATGATCATGATCCATCATCACATCCAGGAGGATCAGGTCCGGCTGCTGGGTCTGGGCCTGCCGCAGGCCTTCCGTGCCGTTAGCGGCGGTAAATACCGTATAGCCTTCGGCCTTCAGAATAGCGGCGATGCTTTCCACCAGGTTGCTATCATCATCGACGACCAGGATCTTCTTGCTGTTCTCTTGTTTCTTGATCAAGTTAAACCTTCCTTTAGAGACGGAGCCGTGAGATTTAAGCCGCCGGGCTTCATACCCGTGGGCGGCGTTGATATTTGGTATGCAAAAGGCGATGCGCCTTGGGCCCCAGGGGCGCTCCCAGAAATTCGCCGTAGACCTGTTTGATCTTGGGATTATCATGCGACTGGCGCAAGATCTTTTCCTCGTCTTCCGCATAGATGGCCGCCAGCCTTTGCTGCCTTACATAATCATTGGTGATCCTGGGTTGACCGCCCCCGCCGATGCAGCCGCCGGGGCAGGTCATGATCTCCACAAAATGATATTCAGCCTCACCGGCCTTGATTTTTTCGAGGATCGTGCGCGCGTTACCGAGGCCGGAAGCCACCACCACGCGCAAGGTCTGGCCCTCGAGGAAGGACCATTCCGGCAAGGTCTGCTTGATCTGGATGGCAAACTCCTTGATGCCTTTGAGTCCGGCCAGCGTTTCCACATGCAGCTTCTCAAAGGGCAGTTTGCTGCCGGTGATCACTTCCCAGGCCGTGCGCAGGGCCGCTTCCATCACACCACCGCTATTGGCGAAGATATCGGCGGCACCCGAGGAAGTGCCCAGGATGGGATCCATCTCTTCATCGGGTAAGGCGAGGAAGTCTATGCCGGCTTCCTTGATCATCCGGGCCAACTCGCGGGTGGTGAGCACGGCATCCACATCCTGGCAGCCGCTGGCGCGCATTTCGGGGCGTTCGGCTTCGTATTTCTTGGCATGGCAGGGCATCACCGAAACCACATAGAGATCCTCGGCGCGTTTACCAACCTTCGCCGCCCAGTAGGTTTTGGCAATCGCCCCGAACATCTGCTGCGGCGACTTACAAGTAGATACATTCGGGAGAAACTCGGGGTAGAAATGCTCAACGAATTTTATCCAACCCGGCGAGCAACTGGTGAATTGGGGTAGGGCCACCTTCTCCTTGAATTTGACGGCGCGTTCCAGACGGCTGAGCAGTTCCATGCCCTCTTCGATGATGGTCAAATCCGCCGAGAAATTCGTATCGAAAACCGTATCGAATCCCAGCCGTCGCAAAGCCGCTACCATCTTGCCCGTGACCCGCGTGCCGGGCGGCAATCCGAAACATTCTCCCAGCGAAGCGCGCACCGCCGGCGCCGTCTGCACCACCACCGTTTTCGATTTATCTTCGAGCGCGCGCCAGACCTTGGGGATATGATTGGTTTCCACAATGGCGCCCACCGGACAGACCGCCGCACATTGTCCGCATTGGATGCAGGTGACTTCTTCCAGGTTAAGATCGAAGGCCGGGCCGATCACTGTCTGGAAGCCCCTGAATTGCGGGAAGAGGGCGCCCACTTGCTGGATTTGATCGCAGACGGCCACGCAACGGCGGCATTTGATGCATTTACCGCTATCGCGCACGAGGCCGGCCGTGCTCTGATCGATGCGCGCCACTGGTTTGGCGCCCTGATAGCGCACGGTTTTAATCCCGAGTTCATGGGCCAGGCGGCGCAGTTCGCAATCTTCGCTGCGTTCGCATGCCTGGCAATCGCCTTCATGTTCCGAAAGGATCAGTTCCACCACTGTGCGCCGCGCCTCGCGTACGCGACCGTTATGGGTATGCACCCGCATGCCTTCGGTAACGGGAGTGACGCAGGAGGCCACCAGATTCTTGGCGCCTTCCACTTCCACCAGGCAGACGCGACAGGCCCCGATGGCCTGCACACCCTCCAGATGGCAGAGGGTGGGTATCCTGATACCCAGTTGCGCGGCCGCCTGCAGGATCGTGGTCCCTTGCGGCACGGTCACTTTTCTGGAATCAATCGTTAGCGCTGGCATCAGCAAAACTCCTTAGGGTTGTTGGGTGGTTGGTTCCCGATAATCACAACGGAGACAGCGCCGCGCTTCGCGCAAGGCCGCGCGCTTGCTCAGCGGCAACTCCAGTTCCTTGAAATTCCCCCGGCGCTGCTTGAGGGGCAAGAGCCGCTGCGCCGCGCGCGGGTATTCCAGCGGATCGGCGTCGGGATCAAAAAAAGTATCGCAATTGTGAGCCTGGCGCCAGAAGGCATGCGGGGCGCCACTCAGATAGGCATCCATGGCCACGGCGGCGCGCTCGCCGGCGGCAATGGCCTCCACCACCGAGGCCGGACCGGTGAGGGCATCGCCCCCGGCGAAGAGCCAGGGCTGGGCCGTCTGTCCCGTTAAGGGATCGGCCTGCAGCCAGCCGTTGGCGATCAGGTTCAGTTTGGTATCCTTGGCAAAATCGTTGCAGCGCAGCTGCTGCCCGATGGCGGCCACGATTTGATCGCCAGCCAATACGAAGGTCTCGCCTGGCATGGGCTCGGCGCGCCGCCGGCCGCTGCGATCAAAAGCGCCCAGCTGCATCTTCTGGCAACGCAAGCCAACCAGCTGATCGCCTTCCAGGAGCATCTCGGCGGGGGCCGCCAGGAAAACGAAACGCACGCCTTCGCGCTGGGCTTCAGCCACCTCTGCGGCGTAGGCCGGCATCTGCTCGCGTGTGCGCCGATAGATAACCGTCACTGACTGAGCGCCCAGACGCTGCATGGTGCGCGCCACATCAATGGCCACATTGCCGCCACCGATGATCAGGATCTCACGGCCGATTTGGGGGCGGCGGCCCAGATTAAAATCGCGTAAGAAAGTTATCCCATCCACGATCCGTTCGGTTGGCCCGCTGATTTGCAACTGACTGCCCAGCGGAGCCCCGACGGCCAGATAGACGGCGGCATAGCCTTCTTTTTTGAGATCCGCCAGCGAGAAATCACGGCCCAGACGATGACCGGTTTGGATGGTGACGCCCAAACGCTGAATCATTTTTAGCTCCCGTTCCAAGGCGGCGCGCGGCAAACGATAGGCCGGAATAGCCTGGACGAGCATACCCCCCGGGCGCTGTTCGGCCTCCAAGACACGCGGGGCATAGCCCAGCCGGGCCAGGAAATAGGCGCAGGAGAGACCGGCCGGCCCCGCGCCGATGATGGCTATTTTTTTGGCGGCATTAGCGGGATCGCGCCGCACTTCCGGCAGGGCCGGGCGCTGTTCCTGCTCCACCATGAAACGCTTGACGCTGCGAATAGCTACTGGGTCATCCAAGCTGGCGCGGCGACAGCGGCTTTCGCAAGGATGAAAGCAGACAGCGGCACATACCACCGCGAAAGGATTGCGTTCGCGATGCAGACGCAAAGCCTCGCTGTATCTTTGCTCCCCGGTAAGAGAAACGAATCCGGGCACATCCACTCCCGCCGGGCAGGCATTCTGGCAGGGGGCCACCACCAGTGCCGGGCAAACGCCGGCTGGGCAGCGTTTATCCCTGATATGGGCGATATATTCATCCCGGAAATGGCGCAGGGTTGAGAGCACAGGATTGGCGGCTGTCTGGCCCAACCCGCAAAGCGATGTATCCATGATCTGCCGACTGAGCTGCTCCAAGCGTTCGAGGTCGGCCATCTCGCCGGTACCGGCGCAGATACGTTCCAGAATTTCCAGAATGCGTTTGGTGCCGACGCGGCAGGGCACGCATTTACCGCAGGATTCTTCCTGCACAAAATCCATGAAATAGCGGGCCATATCCACCATGCAGGTGTCTTCATCCATAACGATTAAGCCGCCGGAGCCCATGATGGCGCCCAGTTCCGCCAGAGATTCGTAATCCACCGGCACATTCAAGTGCTGCTTGGGGATACAGCCGCCAGAAGGGCCGCCTATTTGAGCGGCCTTGAATTGTTTGCCGCCGGGGATCCCACCGCCGATATCGTAGATCAGGGTGCCCAGACTGGTGCCGATGGGCACTTCGATCAAGCCCACATTATTCACATTACCGGTTAAGGCGAAGATCTTCGTACCCGGCGAACGCGCCGTGCCCATGGCCGTAAAGCTCGTGGCGCCGGCGCGAATGATCTGGGGCACATTACCGAAAGTCTCCACATTATTGAGGATGGAAGGTTTATCCCAAAGCCCCTTTTGAGCCGGAAAAGGTGGCCGCGGCCGCGGCTCGCCCCGGCCGCCCTCAACCGAACGCATGAGAGCGGTTTCTTCCCCGCAAACGAAGGCCCCCGAGCCATGCGCCACGTGGATATCGAAGTTGAAATCGGTGCCCAAGATCGCGCGGCCCAGGAGACCATATTGACGGCAGGCGCTGATGGCTTTGGCGAGCCGCTGCAGTGCCAGGGGATATTCGGCGCGGCAATAGATATAGCCGGTATCAGCGCCGATGGCCCTGGCCCCAATCAGCATGCCTTCGAGCAGGGCATGCGGGTCGGATTCGATCAAACTGCGGTCCATGAAAGCGCCCGGATCGCCTTCATCGGCATTGCAGAGAATATATTTTTGCGGGCCAGGCGCCTGCCGGCAGAACTCCCACTTCAGGCCGGTGGGAAAGCCGGCCCCGCCGCGCCCGCGCAGGCCGGAGCGTTTGAGCTCGGCGATGATCTCAGCGGGCGTCATCTGGGTTAAGGCCTTGGCCAGAGCCTGGTAGCCGTCCCGGCCGATATAATCCTCGATGCTCTCAGCGGCGATCTTGCCCTTATTACGGAGCACAACCAGCTGCTGTTCGGCAAAGAAAGGGATCTGTTCATACCGCGGAACGAACCGCTGGCTGACCGGATCCTTGAACATGAGGCGTTCGATGGGTTGCCGATCCACTATATGCCGCGAGATGATCTCGGGCACATCCGCCGCCGTCACCTTGTTATAGAAAAAGCCGCCGGGATAAATGATCAGGATGGGGCCCAAGGCGCAGAAACCGTTACAGCCAGTCTCCACCAAGCGGACGGAGCGGGTTAAGCGGCGGCTTCTGAGCTCGGCGCGCAAGGCATCGCGCAACGCATCGGCGCCGGAAGAGATGCAGCTGGTACCCATGCAGAGCATCAGCTCATAGGGACGCCGGTCTCCCAGGGCCGACCAGCTGCTATCGGGGTTGGTCTGACGCAAAGCAAAACGCGCCGCCGCCGCCAGCTTGATCCGGTCAAGATCCTGGGCTGTTTTAATCTGGGTTGGTTGGCGGGATTGTTTCATGATGTTGCTTTATCTTCCTGCTGGCGATAAGCCGCTATAATCGCTTTAACTCCATTGGGTTTTACCCGGCGATGCGTATGTTCGTTGATCATAACCACCGGCGCCAGGCCGCAGGCGCCAAAGCAACGCCCCACGCTCAAGGAAAAGAGCCGATCGGCGGTGGTGGCGCCGACATCAATCCCCAGTTCCTTGCGGAAAGCCTCCAGGACCTTCACGCCGCCGCGCACATAACAGGCTGTCCCCAGGCAAACGCGCACTTGATATTTACCCTTGGGCACAGTCGAAAAAAACGAATAGAAGCCCACCACACCGGCCACTTCGCTATAGGATTTATTGAACCTGGCACAGATCATTTGCAGGGCCGGCGCTGGCAGATAACCGAAAAGATCTTGCGCGGTTTGCAGAGCCGGAATGAGGGCGCCAGCCTGGGAGGACTGAGCGGCCAAGGCTTTCTCCAAGCGCCGTAAGAGGGTTTTTTCGCTCGGGCCAGCGCAGCCTGCGCAGCTTGATGGTTTTCTGCTTTTTCTGCTCATGATTGCTTCTCAGTGGGCTGCCATTGGGGCAGGGTGAAGATCGCTGCCGTGCCCCAACCGGCACTCGATTCTATTTTGATCCGGCCGTGATGCGCCTCGATAATATGTTTGGTGATAAACAGCCCCAAGCCGGTGCCGCGCCCCTTACGAGCCGGCTGATCCAGGCGGAAGAATTTCTGGAATAAAAGCTTCAATTTATCGGGAGCGATAGCCGGGCCGTCGTTATGAATACGGAATTCCACAAAATCTCCCTGAACAGTGGCGGCCATCTCGATGGTTCCGCCCGGCTTACCGTATTTGAGCGCATTACTCAAAAGGTTATCGAAGATCTCACGCGTCATATTAAAGTCGGCATGGAGCAGGATATCCGTCCCGATCCGCTCGTTGACCTGCATGGCAGCGGCCTCCAGGCCCGGCTCATAGGATTCCAGGAGGGGGGCGATGATTTCTTCCTTAACGGCAATGGCGCAGGGTTCGGGTTTCAATTCCTGATTTTCGATCCGCGACAGGCTCAGATAGCTGCGGGTCATATCGATCAGGCGCCGCACGCTCTTATCGCAGACCAGCAAAGCTTTATCCTGCTGCTCGGTTAAAGGCCCCAGCTTGCCCTGGCGCAGCAGATAGAGATAATTAACGATACTGGCGATGGGGCTTTTGAGTTCATGGGCCACGAACCCCAGCATTTCCATATAGCTGCGATTAGTGGCTTTGAGGCGCTGCTCGCGCTCCAGCAACCGCGCCGACATATTGTTGAAGGTGCGGATCAGCGTGGCCACCTCCGAACAGGCGCGCCCGGTGGGCACTTCGATCCGGCCATTGCCCTGCGAGATATGCGAGACGGCTTCCACCAATTGATGCACCGGCCGCGAGATACGATTGGCCAGCCAATAGGCCAGGCCCAGTGCGACCAGTAGCGCAAAGGAACACAGGATGCCATAACGCACCATGAGATTACGGCCGTAATCCAAGAAAGGCTGACGCAGAATACCGGCATAAAGAATGCCCACTACTTTCCCCTCGATATCCCGAATGGGATCATAGGCCGCCAGATACCAATCCTTGACCACGAAAGCCTCGCCCACCCAGGAGCGGCCGTTATCCAGCACTTGATTGGCAACCTCCTTGGAAACGCGCGAGCCCAGCGCCCGGTTACCGTTGGCTTGGGTCACGGTGGTGGCAATGCGGCTATCATCCAGGAAGATGGTGGCCGTGCCCATAGGCATGCTTTTATAGGTTTCGTTGCCATAGACCAGCTCGCGGATGCGATCGACCACTTCCTGGTTTCTATTCAGCAGTTTCCCGCCATAGACCACGGCCATGAGCTGCGAGTTTTGTTTGACGGGCGCCGCCGCCAGCATGATCATGCCGCGCTCTTCGGCCTGTTTGGATTGCAGGCGCGCGTGCGGGGTATGCTCGATTTCCAGAAAGGCTTGTTCGGCCAGGCCATCGGCTTCCTGTTTTAGATCGGCGTTGGACCACAACACAACCCCCGCCGCCTGCTCGCCTTCCAGGGCGCGGAGCATGATGGGATCATGGATCTTGCTATCCCCGGTATGGAAGGGTGGGGTGGTGCGAAAAACCACTTCACCCGTCGGCGAAACCAGACCCAGAAAATCCAGGTTGAAAGAGCGGCGCACGGCTTCCAGCCTGTTGCGCAGCTCGGCATTGGTCCAATCCTGCGCCGCGCAGCTCTCCAATACCTCGCGCTGGCCCTCCAGCAGGCGGACGATGGAATTGATGCGATCCAGGCGATGATTGAAAATGGCCCAGGCCGCGGAAAGATCGAAGCGCGCCTTATTCTGGGCCTCCTCCATGATCTGGCGCTTGATGGTCTGAATGCCAAAGAGGGTGGAAAGAATCGTGAAAAGCACCACGATGGCCGCGAAACCTTTGAATAGTTTGGTTCTAAGCATGATCTTTCTTTCGTCGGCCGCGTGTCCCGACCCGGGCGGGCAGATGCTTGAGCGTATGCCCCAGTTCCAACATACCGGCTACCAGCCGGCCCTCCACATGACCCACATGCCGAGGCGTGATGACATGCGTAAAAGATAAATTGAATAAACCGCGAATACCGGCGGCCACCATGATATCGGCCACGGCCTGGGCTGAGGCCGCCGGCACGGCAATCACACCCATATCTATTTTGGCCCGGCCAATAAAACTGGCCAGCTCGGTCATGGGGCGCACCTTATAGCGCGCCACTTTTTTGCCGAATTTACGGCCATCAGCATCGAAAATACCACATACCTTGAACCCCATCCGCTGCAGGTTGCCATGCATGGCCAGGGCCTTACCTAAATTACCGGCGCCTACCACCACGATGCGCCAGCCAGTATCAGCGCCCAATAGACGGATTAGATTCTGGTAAAGGGTTTCGGCTTCGTAGCCGCGATTGGTGATACCACCCAGACTGAACTTGGCCAGATCGCGCCGGACAGTGGCGCCGGTGACGCCCAACGCGCTGGCTATATCCTGCGAAGAAATCCAGCCGGCCTTTTTTGGGCAGAGCGTCTGCACACAAGTTAAATAACGCGTCAGACGCGCCACCACCACGCCGGGAATAGCGGCTTTTTTATGACTCTTAGCGCTCATCATCCTCCTCGCCCGCCTCGCAAATAAGAGGAACACTAGAAGAGGAGGGAGGGGTTGTCAAGCAATATTAGTGAAAAAATTCACTAACCGCCGCCCGCGGGGGCGGGCTGGGACCGGCTGGCTGGGCGCTCAGGGGGCCTAGCGGGGTTTGGTGAAGCGATGCACGAGCAGAATCAGCACGAGCAGGGCCGCCGGGATCAGCAGCAGGACAAGGTTATTATCAATATGCATGGCTTTATTCCTGGGTAAAGGGTTCCTCTGTAATATTTTCCAGTGCAGTAACTTTCACCTTTTATAAGGCGCTTGTCAAGGCCTCCCTGATCAGCAGGGCGGGGATGGAGCTAGAAGCCTTGCTGGATAATACGCCATCGCATGGCCGCCGACGGGGGGGGCGGGCGCCTGAAAAAGAATGCTTTTATCTCCAGCGCCTGCTATGCTCGGGGAAGCTGTAGCTAACCAACAGAGAGGTGTTCCTTGCCCACAGCCAAGTTCTGGCATCCAGTTAAAGCCGATAGGGTGGCTTGCGAGCTATGCCCCCATCTATGCATCATCGGCGAGGGCCGTTCCGGGCGCTGCGCCATTCGTCTGGTAGCCGACGGCGCCTTGCAGGCGCGTGGTTATGGTCTGCTTTCTGGTATGCACAGCGACCCGATTGAGAAAAAACCCCTCTACCATTATCATCCCGGCGGGGAGATATTCAGTATCGGCGGCTGGGGCTGTAATTTCGCCTGTGCCTTCTGCCAGAACTGGAATATTTCCCAACAGATCGACTGGCAGGCGCGGCGCTATAGCCCGCAGGAGATCATTGCCCTAGCGCAGCAGGCCGGTTCCTTTGGCATCGCCTATACCTATAACGAGCCCCTGATCAATATTGAATTTATTTACGATTGTGCCACCCTGGCGCAGCGGGCCGGTTTAGCCAATATCCTGGTGACCAATGGCTATCTGGAAGAGAAACCGGCTGCCTGGATTTTACCGCTGATTGGCGCTCTGAATATAGACATCAAGAGCATGGACGATGCTTTCTATCGTCAGCAATGCCAGGGCACCCTGGCGCCCGTCCTGCGGTTCGCCTGCCAGGCGCGCGCGGCTGGGTGTCATGTGGAAATAACCAATCTGCTCATTCCCGGCTTGAACGACGCTCCCGCCCAGCTCAGCCGCTTAGCTGGTTGGATTCTGGAGCAGCTAGGGCCAAGCACACCGCTGCATTTGAGCGCCTATCATCCCGATTATAAGCTACGTCTGCCCCGCACACCCTTAGCCGCTTTACTGGCAGCTCATGAGATCTGCCGGCGTGATCTGCACTATGTCTATCTGGGCAATGTCTCAAGCGGGACGGGGCAGGACACTCACTGCCCCCAATGCAAGGCCCGGCTCATTCAGCGTGAGGGTTACCGCACTCAAGTGCTCGGCATTCAAGACAAAGCCTGTGCTCAATGCGGCCGCCCGGCCGATGTGGTGCTCTGAGCCAAGAATTGGACTTATTCTGCTATGGCATTATGCGTTGCTATCCTATATCATATGGCCAAGTCGCAACGACAGGCCGCCGCCGCTAGGAGCAGAACTAATAAGCGTTTATGACGCAAATCAACCGGAGGGCAACCACGTGTCGACAACTGAGAGACAAGAAGCGGTGCTGCACATTCTTCAGAACCTACGCGACCTAGCCACGCTGAAGAAGCTCTTTTGGGAAGAACTCAACTACGACCGCGCGAATCGCACTCTCAGCACCCGCCAGTGGCCGGAGAGCGCCAGGCAACCGCTTGCCGAAAACCCCATCCTATTTGCCTCCGGTGGTGAGGACAACGCTTTTCATGTTGTCTACTGCCAACTCGAATCCGACCTTCTCTTGCGCGGACATGAACGCCCCGTTGTAAATCACCTCACGCAGGAACATCCTTATGCTCTCTTCATCTTCTCGAACAAGGACCGTACCCAATGGCATTTTCTCAACGTGAAGTACGATGAGGATGCTGAGAAAAGGCGCTTATACCGTCGGATTGCCGTGCGGCCGGGGACGGGGCTGCGTACAGCGGCAGAACGGTTGAGCCTGCTGGACTTGGTGGACGGCAAACTCTCGCCGCTGGCCATCCAAAGCGCGCACGATGCAGCATTCGATGTGGAGAAGGTCAGCAAGGACTTCTATCATGAGATCGCCAACTGGTATTTCTGGGCGCTGAAACATGTTGCGTTCCCCAAGGATGCCCCGAAGGAGCAGGACGGGCGCGACCATATCAGTGTAATCCGGCTCATTACGCGTCTGATCTTCTGTTGGTTCATCCGAGAGAAGGACCTCATCCCCGGTGTGCTGTTCGACGAAGCTAAACTCGCCAAAATGCTGGATGGATTCGCGCCGAGAAAAAAACGAAACAAGGACTCGGTTTTCTATCGTGCGATTCTGCAGAATCTGTTCTTTGCCACGCTCAACACCGAGATGGACCAGCGCGGCTGGCGGCGCACCGACCAGAACTTCATGGTACACAGTCTCTATCGCCACAAAGAATGTTTTCGCGATCCGCAAACCGCTTTGGCATGGTTCAAGGATATCCCATTCCTGAACGGCGGCCTCTTTGAATGTCTCGACCGGGATTTTGGAGAAGGTACGCAGCCGCGATACCTCCGCGTTGACGGATTCTCCGACAGGGACGATAGCTATCCCACAGTACCGGACTTCCTGTTCTTCGGTTCCGAGCAGGATGTTGACTTGAGCGAGGACTACGGCGATAAGAAGCTCAAGGGCGTTCGCGTCCGCGGCCTGATTGATACTCTGAACCGCTACAAGTTCACGATAGAGGAAAACACGCCGTTGGATCAGGAAGTCGCCTTGGATCCCGAGCTATGTGGCAAGGTCTTCGAAAACCTGCTTGCTGCTTACAACCCCGAGACCGGCACGACGGCCCGGAAGGCAACGGGCTCCTTCTACACCCCGCGCGAAATCGTTGACTATATGGTTGATGAATCGCTCATAGCCTATCTCAAGGGCAAACTCACCGGAAAAGCAACGAAAGACCTGGATAAGGCGCTTCGCGCCTTGCTGGCGCACAACGATGAGCCGCATGGCTTCGACGAGCAAACGATAGGAGAGCTGATCGAGGCTATCGACAGTCTCAAAGCACTGGATCCAGCAGTTGGCTCCGGCGCATTCCCGATGGGGCTATTGCATAAGCTGGTGCACATCCTCGGCAAGTTGGATCCCGGCAACGAGCGTTGGAAAACAAAACAGATCGCCAAGCTCGACGATGTTGCCATGCGCGAAGACGCCAAACGCCTCTTCCGCGAGAACTATGACGACTATGGACGCAAGCTCTACCTCATCGAGAATTGCATCTATGGGGTAGACATCCAGCCCATCGCCGTGCAGATCGCTAAGATGCGCTTCTTCATCTCACTGATTGTGGATCAGAAAGTGAACCCAAAAGCCTCGAATCGCGGCGTTAGAGCGTTGCCGAATCTAGAAACTAAGTTCGTCGCCGCCAACACCTTAATCGGCATCGAACGGCCGACGCAGATGCTGCTCCGAGACCCGGATATCGACAAAA
This sequence comes from uncultured Verrucomicrobiota bacterium, assembly GCA_964475165.1. Classification (GTDB taxonomy): domain Bacteria; phylum Verrucomicrobiota; class Kiritimatiellia; order JAAZAB01; family JAAZAB01; genus CAYUHK01. The sequence goes on from CAYYVN010000015.1 coordinate 29,600, forward strand.
AAGAGGCCGAACTGCGCAAGGTCCGAGAGAAGCACTTCACCACCCGTACGCTGAGGTCAAAGGCCAAGTGCCGCGAGGATGATAAACGTCTCCGTGCCGAGATTGCCGAGTTGCTAAAGAGTGATGGTTGGGACAACACTACCGCCAAACAACTCGCGGCCTGGGACCCTTATGATCAAAACGCCACCGCTGGTTTTTTCGATCCGGAATGGATGTTTGGCATCAAAGAGGGGTTTGACATCGTCATCGGCAATCCGCCATACATCCAACTACAAAACCACGCTGGCAGGCTTGCTAATCAATATAAAGCCATGGGGTTTGAGACATTTGAGCGTACCGGTGATATTTATGCCCTTTTCTATGAGCGTGGACACCAACTCCTCTGCAACAACGCTCATCTCTGTTACATCACATCCAATAAATGGATGCGAGCGGGATATGGGAAGAGCCTACGCAAATTTTTCAGCGAAAGAACACATGCTAAGGCGCTTATTGATTTTGCCGGGCAAAAAATATTCGATTCTGTAACGGTGGATACCAATATCCTGCTCTTTGAAAAGACAGCTCATCAAACGGATAGATCTACCCAGGCGGTTATCGCAACGGATGATTGTCGAGATAATTTGAGCCTTTTTGTGCAACAGAAGGCTGAGCGCTGCTCTTTCAGGGATGCTTCAAGCTGGGTGATACTCTCGCCCATTGAGCGCAATATCAAAGAAAAAATAGAACGGATAGGAACGCCACTCAAGGATTGGGATGTAAAAATTTATCGTGGCATCCTCACTGGTTGTAATGAAGCATTCATTATAGACGAAGCCAAACGTAGAGAACTTATTGCACAAGACCCGAAGTCTGCTGAGATTATACGACCCATTTTAAGAGGCAGGGATATAAAGCGTTATAGTTACAACTGGGC
>CAYYVN010000016.1:0-28985 GCA_964475165.1 uncultured Verrucomicrobiota bacterium
GTGATCGTTGAATCTTTTCGCGTGGGACTCGAAGCCGGCCTGCAGGCCGCGGCGGACCTGGGTATCCAAGGCGTCCAAATCTATGCCACCAGCGGCGTCATGCATCCGGATAATTTGGATAGCGCCGCGCGCGCTAAGCTGCGCACACAGATCAGTGATTTGGGCTTGGAAATCTCCGCCCTCTGCGGCGATTTCGGCGGCCATGGTTTTCAGATCGCCGAGGATAATCAACGGCGCATCGAAGTCTCCCATAAAATTATGGATCTGGCCGTGGAGCTGGGCTGCCGTGTGATCACCACCCATATCGGCTCCATCCCCGCCCAGGCCACGCATCCGCGCTATGTCATCATGGCCAAGGCTTGCGAACAACTGGGCCGCCTGGCCAGTCAGACCGGCGTCACCTTTGCCATTGAAACCGGACCTGAACCGGCCGCGGTCCTGCGCGATTTCCTGGAAGATCTGCAGGTGGGGCCCGGCTTGGGCGTTAATTTTGATCCGGCCAACCTGGTGATGGTCTGTCGCGAGGATATTCCGGCCGCCGTCCAGACCCTGGCGCCCTATATCGTCCACACGCATGCCAAGGATGGCATCAACCTCAAACCGGTGGATCCGGAAACGCTTTACCGCTCCTTCGCCGAACCAGTGCCTGGTTTCCGCGCCGGCGACTATATCTCCGAAGTGCCCCTCGGCAAGGGGCAGGTGCCTTTCGAGGCCTATCTGCAGGCGCTGCGCCAGCACGGATTCGATGGCTATCTGACCATCGAACGCGAGGTCGGCCAGAACCCCAGGCAAGATATCGAGGAAGCGGTCAAGTTTCTCCGGGCATTATTACAGAAGGAAGGCTAAAAAATGAAAAAAATAAAAGTCGGTATCGTGGGCATGGGCGCTATCGGTAAGGTGCATGCGGACGCTTATCGTCACGCGCCCCAAGCGGAACTCACAGCTATCTGCGAGATAATCAAGGAGCGTTTGCATACCGAAGGCGAACGCCTGCAAATCAAGCAGCGCTTCACGGACTACCGTCAGATGCTAAAAAGCGATCTGGATGCGGTCAGTGTTTGCGTCGGCAATGCCTTGCATCGGGAAATATCCTTGGCGGCGCTCAAGGCTGGCAAGCATGTGCTGCTCGAAAAACCCATGGCTATGAATGCGCGTGAAGCTGCCCAGATCGTCGCCGGCGGCGTGCGCGCGCGCAAGGTCGTGCAGATCGGTATGGTCAACCGCTATCGTAACGATGTGCAATTGGCCAAGGAATATGTGGATAAAGGGTTCTTGGGTAAAATTTATCACATCCGGGCCGTGTGGATTCGGCGGCGCGGGATCCCCGGTCTGGGCGGCTGGTTCACCACCAAGGCCAAATCCGGTGGCGGACCGCTGATCGATCTGGGCGTGCATTGGTTTGATGCGGCCATGTATGTCAGCGGGCTCTGGAAGCCGACCCTGGTCAGCGCCATGAACTATGCCAAATTCGGTGCGCCGATGAAGTCTTATCGTTATGTCGATATGTGGGCGGGGCCGCCCCAGTTCACGGGACGCTTCGACGTGGAAGATTACTCCACCGGCCTGGTGCGTTTTGGTCAGCAGGCCACCCTGCTCTTCGATATCGCCTGGGCCGCTAATACCGAGGAGCGCGCCTTCGTCGAAATCCTGGGTGATAAAGGCGGCCTGCGCATGTTGGGCAATGAGTTGACTTTGTTCACGGAACACAACGAACGCGTGGCCGATATCAAACCCAAGTGCGCGGCACGGCAACCTTTTCATGCCCAGGCCAATAAGTTCATCGCCGCCTGCCGCGGCGAATGTCCGCCCTTGGCCACGGCGCAGCAAGGCCTAACCGTTATGCGGCTGCTGGATGCCGTCTACCGCTCGGCTAAGCTGGGCAAGGAAGTGGCTCTCCAAAACGGATGAGGGCGCGCGATGGGTGGCTTCAGGAAGTCACCATCAATTCCACGGCTACATAGTCGGCCAATTGCCGACCGCGAGGCGTCAGCCGCCAGTGGGTTCCGTTGAGCTCGACCAACCCTTGGCCGCATAAGCTTTGCAGGGCCGGCACATAATCGGTGACCAGGGCCGCTTCGACGCCGGCAGACATCCGCAAGCCGCAAATCAGCCGCTCCAGCGTCTTGATCTCCGGCGTCAGCGGATCCCAACTGCGCGGCGGCGGCTGTTGATTTTCCAGAGCCTCCAGATAGGCGGGCAGATCGGCGGCATTGGTCCAGCGCAGATCCCCTACATGCGAGGCCGCCGCCGGGCCCAGACCAATATATTCGCCCCCGCGCCAGCAGGCGCAATGATGGCGGCAGCTGAATCCGGCACGGGCATAATTGGATATCTCATAGCGGGCATAACCGGCCGCGGTCAGGAGATTTTCCGCCAGATCCAGCTCGGCCAACTGCTCGGCATCGCTCTGCGGCACCGGCTGCCCGCGCGCCATAGCGCGCTGAAGCTGCGTGCCTTCCTCGGCGGTCAGGGCATAGACCGAGATATGCTGAGGGTTCAAGGCCAGCGCCGCGCTCAAGCTATGCCGCCAGGCATCCGGAGCACAGCCCGGTATGCCGGCCATCAGATCCAAGGCCAGATTGGCCACGCCAGCGCGGCGCATGATGGCCACGCTGCGGGTGATATCAGCCGCGCTATGCCGCCGCCCCAGCAGCCGCAGCACCGGCTCGCCGAAGGACTGCGCGCCCAAGCTGAAGCGATTCACTCCGCCTTCCAGCAGGGCTGCCAGGCGCGCCGGGGTCACCGAGCCGGGATTCATCTCCACACTCCACTCCAGCGCAACATCCCGGGCCAGATGAGGGGCCAGCAGCCGCCCCAAACCTTGCAATTGCAGCGGGGTCAGCAACGAGGGCGTGCCGCCGCCCAGATAGATGGTCTCCAGGTTGAAACCAAGCCCCTGCTCCTGCCAGAGAGCCAATTCCACGGCTAAGGCTCTCAACAATCTATCGGCCAAGGAGGCGTCGTAGAGGATCGAATAAAAGGCGCAATAGCGACACCGCCCATCGCAGAAGGGCAGATGAATATAGAGGCTGTTGATGCTATGCGGCGCGACGCGCATCGAGCTCTTCCAACACGGAATCGGGAACATGCAAATCACCAAAGCCGGTACCCAATTTGATATCCGGCATGGGCGCACCATGAAAGTCAGTGCCGCCGGTGATCACCAGATTATAGCGCTGCGCCAAAGCGCTATACTGCTTGATCATCTTCGGATTATGTTGCGGATATAAAACCTCTATGCCCTGCAAGCCAGCGGCGGCCAGTTCACCCACTAAAGTGTCCAAGGCCTGCTTACCCAAATGCAGGGTAAAGGGATGCGCCAGCACCGCCAGCCCGCCGGCTTGGCGAATGATCCCCACCCCCTGCGCCGGAGTGAGACGCGCCCGCTCCGCATAACCCGGTTTGCCCTTACCCAGATAGCGCTCGAAAGCTTCATCCTTAGTGCGCGCATAGCCGCGCTCCACCAGCGCCAGCGCAAAATGCAAACGCCCCACATTATCCCCACCCGCATAGGCGGCCACCTCTTCCATGGTCAGCGGCATGCCCAGGGCATTGACCTGTTCGAGGATTTTACGATTGCGATAGTCGCGGCCGGCTTTGAGCTTATCGAGATGCTGATTCAAGGCCGGATGCTGATGATCGATGAAATAGCCGAGCAGATGCATGCTGCCATCGGGAACCTCCAGGCTGATCTCCACTCCGGGTACGCCACGCACCCCATAGTTTTCACAAGCCCTCAAAAAGCAGCTCAAGCCATCGATGGTATCATGGTCGGTCAGGGCTAAGGCCGAAAGTCCAATGCTCGCGGCGGTATGCGCCAGTTGCTCGGGCGTGAAACTGCCGTCCGAAAATATCGAGTGGGTATGTAGATCAATCAAATTATGCTCCTCTCCCTAAAGATCCTCTTCAATGCACCGCCAGCATGCCAGAAACAAGCCGCTCAATAAACAACAAAGTCCCCCACCGGGCCGCCGCCGCGGCGCTCCCTCTAGATAAGGCCTGCGCGCCTCAGTAATTCCGCCAGCGCCTCGGCCAGCAGGCGATAGCCGGCGGCATTGGGATGGATCGCATCGCTTTTCAGGGCGTTCTGCGCCAAAATTTTGGCCAGAATCTGTCCTTCATAAGGCAGATCAAACTCGCGGGCCAGCTGCGCATAAAAGCGCGGTGGCGATAAAAGCAAGCCCAACTCCGGTACCCCTATCAAGACCACTGGAATCTGGTGGGTCTGGACCAGGCGAATCATGGCCCGGATATTATCGGCTGCCGCCGGCGCGCCTGTCCTGCGCAAGAGATCGTTGCCGCCATGGCAAATAATCACCAGATCCGGCCGATGCGCCTCCAGTTCCTGCGGCAAACGGGCCAAGCCCGCCCGGCTGATTTCACCCGGCACCCCGGCATTAACCACCCGGCGCCCGATCAGTTGCTCGAGCTGCGCCGGATAGCTGGCCTCCGGCTGAGCCCCGCTGCCATAGGTTAAACTATCGCCGAAGGCCAAGACGACGCCCGCCGCCGGCAAGGGGCGTCTGGCCGGCCCGCCACAGGCCGCCAAACAAACCATCAAGATCAGCGCCCCCACCAGCGGCCGCCGCCCAACTCTGGTGGCGTTAAGATAGCGCAGACCTGGCATATTCCTCACTGCTCGTCGCCGAAACTGGTGCCGACGGAACGCGCTGCCAGCACCATTTGATTATCGGGTTGCACCAATTTATGAGCCCGAATGGCTTCCTTAATCCAGACTGCTTCCACGCGATCACCACGCAAAGCGGCCATACGGTCGAACTGCCCCTGCGCCACCAAATGCGCCGCCAAGACACCGAACTTGGTGGCCAGGATGCGATCGAAGGGTGTCGGCGAGCCGCCGCGCTGCAGATGCCCTAACACTGTCACTCGCGTATCCAAGCCGGTATCCGCGGCTATTTTTTGCGCCACATGATCGCCCACCCCGCCCAAACGCCGCGCATCGGTCTGCTTATGGTCATAGCCCATGATGATCTGGCCTTGGTCAGGACAGTGAGCGCCTTCCGCCACGCAAACGATGCTGAAGCGTTTACCATGCCGACTGCGCGCACGAATGGCATCAAAGAGCGGCTCCCACTGAAATTGAATTTCGGGGATCAGGATCATATCGGCGCCACCGGCCAAGCCGCCGGCCAGCGCGATCCAGCCGGCATAACGGCCCATGGTTTCGATGACCATCACGCGGTGATGCGAAGAAGCCGTGGTATGCAGCATATCAATCGCTGTGCTGACCACATAGACGGCGGAATCATGGCCGAAGGTGACGTCGGTGGCCTCCAGATCATTATCGATGGTCTTGGGCACACCCACCACCCGGGCGCCCAAGCCGGCCAGCTTATGGGAGATAGTCATGGTCCCATCGCCGCCCACCGTCACCAGGGCATCCAGCTGCCAGCGCCGATAGTTATCCATAGCCTGGGCTGAAGCATCCACGATGGTCACTTGGCCCGCGGCATCCGTGCGCGGGTAATGCCAGGGATCGCCCTTGTTGGAACTGCCCAGGATCGTGCCGCCGGTGGCCAGAATGCCCGAGACATCGGCATTGCTCAAGGGATGCATGCGCCCTTCCACCAGGCCCTCGAAACCATCCTCGATGCCGCAGACCTCACAGCCATAATCATGCATCAGGGTTTTAGCCACCGCACGGATAACGGCATTCAACCCCGGACAATCCCCCCCGCCGGTGAGGATGCCCACGCGTTTAAGTTTGCTTGCTTTCATCCAGACCTCCCAGATGCGGCGCCACCCCCGCCGCCACCTCGGAAACGGGCCGCCGCCGTAAATAGTACATGGAAGACTATAAGCGCTATCGACAAGCCGGCGCAAGCTTGATGTGCCCCATGGGTTTTAATGCCAAAGCAAATCTGGCCACCCACCCCAGCGCCCAGGGCGCCAGTTCAAAACCCGTGCCGGTAAAGCTGAGGCTAGCGGCGGCGACAGCAGAGAGAGAGCACAAAGCAGCCCATGGCAAACAACACGATCGTGGCCCCGGCGGCTGTGTCCCAATAAAAGGAAGCGACCAGGCCGGCCATGCCGGAAGCCAAACTGATCGCCACCGCTCCCCAAATATATTGGGGCATGTTGCGTGCCAGATTGCGCGCCGCCGCCGCCGGCACAATCAAGAGGGCATTGATCACCAGCAAGCCCACCCACGGAATGGAAACCGTCACCACCAGCGCCACGATCATGGCGAAGAGCGTTTCCATGAATCCCACGCGGATAGCGCGACTGCGCGCCAGCGTCGCATTCAAGCTGACGAAAAACATGCGGTTAAAAAATATCACCCAGAGCACCAGCACGCCGCCCAGCAAGATGAGCAGGCGCCGGATTTCCACGGCGCTGATCGTGAGAATATCGCCCACCAAATAACTGGTGTAGCGCGCGAACCCACCGCCGCGCGATAACAAGACCACCCCCAGCGCCACCGCCAATGACATCGTTAATCCAATAACCGTATCGATGGAGGCGGCGCTATGGTGGCGTAACCAGGAGATCAGCAGGGTGAGCGCCAATGCGAAACAGATCATCGCCCAGAGCGGATCAGCCAGACCCGCCAAAACGCCAATGGCCACTCCCGTCAGGGCGGCATGCCCCATGGCATCCGAGAAAAACGCCATTTGGCTGTTGATCACCATACATCCCAAAAGCGCGAAAAGCGGCGCGACAATCAGCACCGCCAGGAGGGCATTTTGCATGAAGGCAAATTGCGCCCATTCAAAGGGTAAGCTGCCGATCAGGGCCTGCCAGCTACTCATGCCCCACCCTCCTTTTGGCAGGTGAGGCAGGCGGCGGGCGCGGAAACGGCCCGTGAACCCAGCGCCGCTGGCTCGAAGCCAAACCATTGTTTAACGCGGGGATCGGCCAAGACCTGCGCCGGCGGGCCATCCCCAATGATAGTGCGGTTCAGGAGGATCATCCGATCGGCCACCCGCGCCGCCGCCGCCAGATCATGCGAGACCAGAAAAATCGAGAGATCCAAGCGATGGCGCAGATGCGAAACGATACGATAAAACATCTCGATCCCGGCCAGATCCACCCCGGCCACCGGTTCATCGAGCAGCAGCAGTTCCGGCGGCGGCGTTAAAGCCAGGGCCAGCAAGACGCGCTGCAATTCACCGCCGGAAAGCCGCCCCAGGCGGCGGTCGATCAGGTTGGTCGCCTCGACTGCTGCCAGGGCCGCCAGGGTTTCCTGGCGCAAGGCCGCTGGGTAGCCCAGCCATAAGGGCCGCCGGGCGCGCGCGCCGGCGAAAAGGTCCAACACCAGCATGGGTGAATCGGGATCCAGCTCCAATTTTTGGGGCACATAGCCGATGTGAGGTTTAGATTGGCGGCGTTGTTGGCCGGCGTGTATGAACTGCAGGCGACCGCTATAGGGCACCTCGCCGAGCATGGCACGGAAGAGTGTGGTTTTCCCGGCGCCATTGGGACCAATCAAAACAGTTAATTCCCCGCAATGCACATGCAGGTTGATATCCTCCAGAATGGGAATACCGCCCAGCGTCACCCCCACATGCAGCAGCCGCGTGCAGCAGCCGCCGCAAGAAGGCGTGCTTGAACCAACTGGTTGTGGAAACGAGTCCATGATCCTGGCCTTCAGCATGCGCAATCACCATCCGCTTTTCAATAACTTTTTAGGGCAGCGCGCCGGGCTGCAGCACCACATAGGTGGGTAGACCCAAGGCCCCGAAATAATCCAAGGCCAGCCTGGTTTCTGGATCATCCAACTGTTCCGCCCGATATTTGACCTTGATGTAGCCCTCCAGCCGGCGCGCGACGCGCGGATCGCGGAAGGTGGCCTCCATCGCCTGGCAGTTCCGGCACCAGCTGGCCCAAAAATCAACCAGGACCGGCTGTTGATGCTGCTGGGCGGCGGCCAGGGCCTCTGAGAGGGAAAGATACCAGCCGGCGCTCTGCTCAGCCGAGGCCCGCTCAATCGGCGGGCGGGCTCGCGCCGTCCATAAACGATAGGCCTGCCAACCGTAATAGAGGGCTAACCCCAGAATGATGATGCCGAAGCCGCGCTTAATCAGCAGCATCCACTTGCCGGGCCGCGGCAGAAAAGGCAAGCCAGCCCCCAGTAAAGGCCAGGGCAATCCCATCCCCAGCCCCAACAAAAAGGGCAAGCCAATGCCCAGCCAGACGCCGCGCTGAAAGAGTTCGGCGGCTAGCAGCAAGACCGAGACCAGCACCGGAGAAACGCAGGAGCCGGCCAGCAGAGCCGTGACCGCGCCCATCACAAAGACGGTGGCCCAGCCCTGGCCACGCGCCGGCGCTAAGCGGCCCTGCCAGCGCGAGAAATCCAGCGCCAAGACATCGAACATAGCCAGCGCCAAGGCCAAAAAGATCAAGGCAATCACCGCATTAAAGAGCGGCATGGAATTCAGAGTGCCGAACTTGGCACCCGTGAGCACCACCACCAAGCCCAAGGCACCATAGGCCAAGGCCATGGCCAAGCCATAGAGCGCGCCCAAGGCGAACCCGCGCCCGCGCTGGCCGGCCTGGGCGCCGGCGCCAAAAATGATGGCCATATTGACCGGGATCATCGGCAAGACACAGGGCGTCAGATTCAAGCTCAACCCCCCGAGAATGATCAAACCCACCGCCAACCATGCCCACCAGCTCTGCTTGAGAAAGAGCGCTTGCAGAAAATCATCTGCCGGCGGCTTATCGGCGGCGGCGGTATCCAGAAAGCGCAAAAACTTTTCCGGCTCCAGATAACCGGCCTGCCGAGCAGTGATCCTGAAACCCGCCACGGCCGATCGCCAAGGCGGCGCGGCGGCAGGAGCTGGCTGAACCGAGCTTGGCGCCGCTGGCGCGGCGCCGGCGGCCCTCTCGCCCGTCAAGACGAAATGCTCTATTACCGGCAAAAAGCAGGCCGTCGCGTCGCAACCCTGATAGGCCACCTGGAGTGTCAGTGGAAAATCGATGGGCAATGCCAGCCGATAAATAAAGCGTACATCATTGGTGTAAACATCCTGAAGCATGCCGCTGAAGCTATCGCGCTGCTGCGCCGGCGATGGTATGGAGATGGGATCCAGCAGCGCGCCATCGGCGAGGCTGATGTTGAGTGCATCGGCATACAGGCTGTGTTGCGGGGGCACACTGAAAGATACCGTGAGACGCATCTCCGCCGAGGATTGGGCGGAGAGATTAACCGCCACCGCGAAAGGATCCTGGGCCAGGGCCGTGCCAACCCAAGCTAGCCCCAGCCAGCAGAGCCAGGCATAGCCCCAACTGCCTCGGAAAGGATGGCGCGCGCGATCGACCATGAAAAATCCTTCAACGCAAGGCCTGCTGCAATTGGCGCAGGTTATCTTCCATGATGGTTAGATAGGCCTCCGGGCGCAGGGGGCCGGTGACCGCCGAATCCAGCGTATAAACGATCGCCCCCGTCTCGCGGGCAATCGTCTCCGCCGCCTTCGCGGAATACTGCGGCTCGGCAAACAGGGCCTTGATGCCGCGCCGGCGCAACAACTCTATCAGTTGCGCCAGGTCTCGCGCACTGGGGCTCGCACCCGGCTCACGCTCGATAACCCCCACGATCCGCAAATCAAACTCAGCCGCGAAATAGGGAAAGGCTTCATGAAAGGTGACGATCTCACGCGTGCGCAGGCCTTGCAAGCCCGCATGTATTTTAACCCGTAATGCCTCCAGTTGCTCAAGATAGACCGCCGCATTTTCGGCATATTGGGCGGCATGCTCCGGATCCAGGCGCGCCAACTCGCGCGCCAGAGTGCGTACCTGCGTCATGGCATGGCTCACGCTAAGCCAGACATGAGGATTAACGCCCGCCGGCCCCTGCATGAGCTCGATGCCCGCGCTGGCATCGATAATCGGCAAAGCGGGAAACTGCGCCCGCGCCTTATCCAGAAAGGATTCCATGCCCGCGCCGTTGATCACCAAAACCTGAGCCTGCGCAAGCGTCACCAGATCCGCCGGCGTCAATTGATAATCATGCAGGCAGCCGGCGCTGGGTGGGGCCATATTGATCACGGCTACCCCCGGAATAGCATGCGCCACATTCAAAGCCGCAATATGGATTGGATAAAAAGAGGTGACGATCCGCATCCCGACCGCCGGATCCGCCGCCGCCGACCAAACCCCCAGCCAGAGCAGACTCAGCCAGACCCAACGCCCACACGCCGGCGCGGCGGCCACCAGCCAGCGCGGCCGCAATCTGGATTGGAAGGCTGTCCACAGCGACATAATCCCTCTTGTAATCACATGCTGATCCGACCCGGACGCCCGGAAGCTGCTACCGTTAAAGCCCCGTGTTTGACGCCTTTAACCGCTCTCAAAGCTTGTTCCAGGGCCTCCAGATCCCGCGGACGCCCGCGCACGGCCAGGATTTCCAGGCAATGTTCATGATCCAAATGCACATGCTGCGTGGCGATGATGAGCTTGTGATGATCATGCTGTATGGCGTTCAAACGATTGGATAGATCGCGCCGATGCGCATCATAAACCAGAACGATAGCGCCCACCGCATCGGCACTGCCCCGCCAGGCCTTGCGCATGAGATGCTGGCGGATCAAGTCGCTGATGGCTTTGGAACGCGTCGGATAACGCTCCGCTCGCGCCTGGCGATCGAAAGCTTCCAGCAGTGCTTTCTCCAACGAAACACTGAAGCGAGTTAAAGCTAGCATCAGAACCCTCTTTCCATGACTGGTTATTATTTATCAGCGATAAAAATTTAATGGGTGCCAGACGCTTTTATGATCCCCCCGCAACTAGGCTCAGCGCCGAGCGCTGACCTGGATCTTGCTGCCTGTATTTTAGCCCACCGCCAGCCTGAGGCAACTGTTAAAATACATTGACGCACGTGCGCAAAGTCGCCTATCATCAGCCACAGCATGATTCCTTTAATGATGCAAAGATGTCTCCGGCTCATCTCTCTGGGAGCCGCGCTCTGGCTGTTCGCCGGCCAAGCCCTGGCCAATAATTTACTGGTGAGCAATGTCGGCTTCACCAACACCATCAAAGATGCTGGCTTTACCGAAATATCTTTTGATTTGAGCTGGGAAAATTCCTGGCACGCCAGCTGGATCGAAACTGACACCGGCGTGGGCAATCCGGCGCTCTCCCTCACCAACTGGGATGCCGCCTGGATTTTCATCAAGTACCGCTTACGGTCTGGCGCTAATACTGACTGGCAGCATGTTTATTTGGCTCCCGAGGGCCATGTGGCTCCCGCCGGCATCACGATCACGCCCGGCTTGACCGACGGCACCAACGTGGGCGTCTTCATCCATCGCAATAGCCACGGCCATGGAAAGCTGGAAATCCCGCGCCTGCGCCTGCGCTGGGATTACGCGGCTCAAAACCTGCACTATACCAATCCGCTGGATATCAGTGTGCAGGCCATTGAGATGGTCTATGTGCCCGCCGGCCCCTTCTACGTGGGGGATGGCGGCAGGGAGGAAAATAAATTTACCGATGGTTCTTGGAGCAGCGGCAACTCCATCCCCTTCCGCATCACCAACGAAGCGCCACTGGAGATCAAAAAAGAGCCCGGCTATCTTTGGGGCATTGGCAGCTATATTGAGGCCAGCACGCTCTCCTATGATTTCCCGAAAGGCGCGGCCGCTTTTTACTGCATGAAATATGAGATCACGCAGGAGCAATACGCGAACTTCCTGAATCATCTCAGCGCCACACAGGCTGATGCTTTAAAGTTAAACTCAATGAGCTCTCGACAATCGATCAGTGGCACTTGGCCAAATTATACGGCCGCGGCTCCGGATCGCGCGGCCAACTACCTGAGCGGCAAGGGCTGGGCAGCCTACGCTGCTTGGGCCGGGTTACGGCCCTTGACCGAACTGGAGTTTGAGAAAGCCTGCCGGGGTCCCAAGGCCCCGCTGGACAACGAATTCGCTTGGGGCACGGCCAGTGCCGTTCAACAAACAGAACACACGGGCGAGGATGGCAGCGGCCTTGAAGGGGCGGCGCCCCCTGATGCCAATCTCCTGTATGGCAATGGCCCCATTAAAGGGCCGGTGCGCGTGGGTGTCTATGCCACGGATTCCTCCGACCGCGAACGAGCTGGAGCCAGTTACTGGGGGATTTTAGATCTGAGTGGAAATAATTGGGAAAGGACCATCACTGTGGCCCATGCCAACGGACGCGCATTTCAAGGCACATTGGGGAGTGGTTCCTTGGAGAGTGATGGCTCTGCGCCCAACGCTGATTGGCGGCCTCAGGTCAGTGGTTTCCGGGGCGGCTCCTGGTATACCATTATAGCAGGCAGCTATGTTTCCTCCAGGCGCAGCGCTGGCAATACAAGCTATCCTCATGGCGAAAATTGGACTGGCGGGCGCGGCGGACGCCAAGCGCCCTGAAAAAAACGTCCGGGTTCGGCGGCCAAAACAGCACCAGCGCTAAATCATATTCCAAAGCCAGCCTGACGTAATTTATCCCAGGTGAGACCGGCCGGGCCCGATTCCAGATAGCGCCGTACATGTTTGCCGATGATATCGGTTTCCAGATTGAGAGCATCCCCCTCTCGCAAGGTATGCAGATTGGTGCCGGCCCAGGTGAGAGGAATGATGTGCACGCTGAAGGAACGCGCATCCAGCTCCACGATGGTTAAACTGACGCCGTTCAGGGCGATGGATCCCTTGCTGACCAGGTCCCGCAGGAGATCGGGGGCACAGGCTACGCGCAGAATCCAATCGCGGCCCGCGGCTTTTTTTTGCAACAGGGTGCCGGTGCCATCCACATGCCCGGTGACCAAGTGTCCGCCCAGGGGATCGCCCATGCGCAGGGCGCGCTCCAAATTCAAAGCGCTGCCAGGACCCTGGGCACCCAAAGTCGTGCGCTGCAGGGTTTCCTGCAAGACATCGCAAGCGAAACTGCCTGCCTGGCAATGCGCGATGGAAAGACAGGCTCCATTGATGGCCACACTTTCGCCCACCGTCAGGGGCGGCGCCCAGGGCGCAGCCGAAACAAGCAGGCGCCGCCCACCGGCGGCCTGCTCCCAACGTTCCAAGCTGCCCACCTGTTGAATCAAACCCGTAAACATAATCACCCACCTGTCCGGCGGCCAGACTTATGCGGCCTGGCTATCAGCATGATATCTCCACCACAAGAACGTATCTCGTCGAAGACTAACCTGGGCGAGCGAGCCAGAGGCCAACCACTGCCCCCCACCGCCGCCACCGCGCTGGTGCCGCCCAAAATACGCGGGGCCAAGAAGAACCGGAACTCATCCACCAAACCGGCCCGGATCAGTTCGGCGGCCAGAGTGCCACCCCCCTCGCAGAGCACCCATAATAAACCCCGCCGGCCCAAACGCCGCAGCAAATCCGGCAAAGCAACGCCATAACGCCGCGCCGGCAGCAGCCATACTTCAGCGCCTTGCTGCGCCCAGGCCCGCCGGCGGGCGGCCGGACTGCGCGCCGTGGTCACCATGATGGTTTGCTGCCGGGCAGCATCCGAGAGCACGCGCGCGCTTTCCGGTACCAGCCCGCGATCATCCAGAATGATCCGCCAGGGCCGGCGCCCCCGAGCCGGACGAGGCAGCAAGGAGGGGTCATCGGCCAAGACAGTGCCGGAGCCCACCAGAACGGCGTCGACGCGGCGCCGCAGCGCCTGCACCTCGCGCCGCGCGGCCGCGCCCGTGATCCAACGTGAGTGCCGCTGGATATCGGCAATCCGCCCATCCAGCGATTGAGCCAGCTTCAAGGTCACCTGCGGACGCGCCTTGGTGATCCAACACGCAAAGGGCGCCAGCAGCGCGCGCGCTTGCGGCGCGCAGACGCCCTCAATGACTTCAAACCCCTGAGCGCGCAACCAGCGGAGACCCCGACCGCTATGGCGCGGATTGGGATCGCGAGCCCCAACCACCACCGCGCACACCCCGCTGCGCCGGATAGCCAACACACAGGGTGGCGTGCGCCCGGTGCTGCTGCAAGGTTCCAAGGTGACATAGAGCCTGGCTCCTTGGGCGCGCACGCCGGCCTCGGCCAGTGCCAGGATCTCGGCATGCGGCTGGCCGGCGGCGTGATGATAGCCGCGCCCCACCACTCGCCCACGCCGCACCACGATGGCCCCCACGGGCGGATTGGGCCGCGTCTGGCCTTCGGCGCGCCGCGCCAGATCCAGGGCCAAGTTCATGTAGCGCTCATGTTCGGCATTCATGGACTCTTCCCTCAGGGCCACTAGGCCAAATCATTGGCGCGCGGCGCCGCCGCCCGCCGCGGGCGATCCAAATCCTGACAAGCCCGATCCAAGACGCCGTTGACAAAACGGCCCGATTCCATGGAGCTGAAAGCCTTGGCGATATCCACCGCTTCGTTAATGGAAACCACCGGAGGAATCTCCGGCCGGAAGAGCATCTCGAACAAGGCCAACCGCATCACATTGCGGTCGACGGCATTCATACGCTTCAAATCCCAATTATCCGCGTAAGCGCGCAGCTTGGCATCCAGCGCGGCGCCATGCTCCCGCACGCCGCGCACTAGTTCCTCGGTGAATTGGCGGGTTTTGGAGTCGGGCTCTTTGCCACTCCAGAAATCGGCGAACACATTCGGCAAAGCCTCGGGATTGAAATCCAGTTGAAATAAAAGCTGGACCGCCCATTCCCGCGCCTGGCGCCGCGTATTCATGGCTTGGCTGCCGCAATTTTCTTGAGCAGCGAAGCCATCTCAATCGCCGCCAAAGCCGCGCTCCAACCGCGATTGCCGGCCTTGGAGCCAGAGCGCTCAATGGCTTGCTCCAGGTTATCGGTGGCCAGCACGCCATCGATGACGGGGATATTTTCGCGCAGAGCAATCTGGGCCAGGGAACGCGCCACCTGCCCGCTGATCAAGCCGGCGTGCGGCGTGGCCCCCTGAATCACCACTCCCAGCGCTAGCAAGGCATCAAACTGCTTGGTCTGAGCCAATTGCTGAATGGCCAGCGGGATCTCGAAGGAACCCGGCACCCAGGCCACGGTTAGCCCATCGCCCTGGGCTCCATGCCGCTGCAGACAATCCAGCGCGCCACGCAATAATTGCTGCGCGAATAAATCATTGAAACGGCTAACCACGATCCCCACGCGCAAATCCTGAGCCAACAACTGACCGGAAATTTCCCTGGTTTTCATATGGCATCCTTTCTTTTGACAGCTGGAGGTTGGCGTTCCCGGCCCGGGCCGCTAACCCACCTAGAGCCAATGCCCCATTTTGCTTTTCTTGGTCTTCAAGTAACGTCGATTATAGGGATTGGACGGAAAAACAACAGGAATTATCTCGACAATCTTCAGCCCATAGCCCTCCAAACCGATGACTTTACGAGGATTATTGGTCATTAAACGGATACGCTTCAAGCCCAGATCCGCCAGGATCTGAGCGCCGATACCGTAATCGCGCAGGTCATCCCCGAAGCCCAAGCGTTCATTGGCCTCTACGGTATCGAGCCCGCGCTCCTGCAAGGCGTAGGCATGGATTTTATTGGCCAGACCGATCCCGCGCCCTTCCTGGCGCATATAGAGCACCACGCCGCTTTTTTCCTTGGCCACCTGCCGCAAGGCGGCGTGTAACTGCGCGCCACAATCGCAACGCAGCGAACCAAAGACATCGCCGGTGAGGCACTGGCTATGCACGCGCACCAAGGCGGCTTTGGCGCGCGCCGGCTCGCCAAACACCAGGGCCACATGATGATCGCCATCGGGCAGGGCGCGATAGAGCTTCAACTGAAAAACGCCATACTCGGTCGGTAAACGGACACTGCGCACCAATTCGATCAAGCGCTCCTGCCGCCGACGCCAGGCGATAATATCGGCCACTGAGATGATCTTTAAGCGATGCTGCCTCGCGAAGCGGCGCAGATCCGGCAGACGGGCCATGCGCCCATCAGCGCGCATGATCTCGCAAATTGCCGCCGCCGGCTTCAAGAGCGCCAAGCGCGCCAAATCCACCGAGGCTTCCGTATGCCCGGCGCGCCGCAAAACGCCACCCTCGCGATAGGCCAGCGGAAAAACATGCCCGGGACTAATGAAATCCTCCGCCCGCGCCCGCTCATCCACCAACAAACGGATGGTATGCGCGCGATCCGCCGCGCTGATGCCAGTGCTTACGCCCTGCCGCGCATCCACCGACTCCATAAAGGCGGTCTGAAAGCGATCCGTCTCCTGACGCATGGAAGCGCGCCCGATCTTCAAATGGGCCAAACGCGCACCGGTCAGCGCCACGCAGATCAAGCCCCGCCCGTGCGTCGCCATGAAATTGATCGCGCGCGCCGTGGCTTTTTCGGCGGCGACAACCAAATCGCCTTCATTCTCACGCTGACAATCATCCACCACTACCACCAGCTGGCCACGCCGCAGAGCGCGGATAACATCCGGCAGCGGATCGAAGGACGCTGCCGCCCCTCTAACATGCTTTTTCTTTTTCATCATATCACCTTACGGCTCAGGAGACCCTGGCAGCGGCGACAAGCCGGAACGCCACCCTTTCAGGAGCCCTGCATATCCAAACAGATAATCTCGGGCAGCGCCTGCCAAGCGCGACAGATCCGGGCAGCTTGCAGACGAGCCTGAAATTGATTTTTAATTTCCTCTGCCATAACCCGGCTGGAACGACTGCGCGGAAAACAATTCAAAAGCTCCGCCGCTGCCGCCTGCAGATGGCGCAGACCCAGGATCCCGCGCCCCTGAGTATGATCCCACACGCTCGCCAAGTGATCAACCATGGCCTTGATCGTGCGGAAAAGCGTCAATTCCAATCCCGTGGAAGCCGCAGCGCGCAAGCATTGCAGATCCACTATCCAGATGGCACCCCGGGCCAGCGAGGCCGTCGGACGCACCGTGCGCGAATCCAGCAGCGCCCGCCAATGCGGCAGCGATATCTCTCGCGCGACGGCCATATCGGCCAGCAAAGGCGGCGCCTGCCAAGCGGCGCCGCGCGCCGCGATGAAGCGCCGCGCCTGCTGCTCCTCGCCGATGGCCCACAAGGCGCGAGCGATGAGCACGAGGCGATAGGTGGCGGAGAGCGCTTCGTTGGGATGCTGATCACGAATGAAAGCGGCCACGGCGGCGGCGGTCTCGGCAAGGGCCAGCGGCGGCAAGGTCACCACCGCCGCCAAGTCCGCGGCAATGGTGGCGGCCAAATCCTCGGCCGCCGTCAGCTCTTCCGCCTGACAACTCCAGATCATTCGCGCTCAATCAGTCCTTTCACTTCGGTCAGAAATTGGTTCACATCCTTGAACTGCCGATAGACTGAGGCGAAGCGCACATAGGCCACCTCGTCCAGTTTTTCGAGCCGCTCCATAACCTTCTCGCCGATGGCGGTGCTGGGCACCTCCCGATCATATTCATTATCCAGCTCGGCGATGATGGCGTCGACGATATTTTCGATCTGCTCGGCGGTGATGGGGCGCTTCTGGCAGGCGCGCAAAATGCCGCTCAGTAATTTATGGCGATCGAGATCCTCATGCCGGCCATCCCGCTTCATCACGCGCAGATTAGCCTTGATGGTCTCCTCATAGGTCGTGAAGCGGTGCCCGCATTGCAGACAAATCCGCCGCCGCCGGATAACACTCCCCTCCCGCGCTAAGCGACTATCAACCACCTTATCGCGCAAGTGGCCGCATTTGGGGCAACGCATGCCGCTCTCCTCCCTGCCCAAAGCTCCTGCCCGAACCAATCCCGCCGATCACCAGATCATCCTAAATCCTTTAGCATAAAAATAAAACTAAAATCGTCTTAACCCGACCGGGCCGTTTCCGACAGCGCCGAAGTGCAGAAGGGACAGCGCACCGCCCGCAAGGGAACCTGGGAACAACAAAAGGAGCAGGCTTTGGTCGGCGGCGGCGGCGCCGGCGGGGGTGGCGGCGGCGCGGGCGGAAAGGCTTTTAATTTGAGGCGCTGAATGAATTGAATGAAAATAAAAATAGAGAAGGCCACAATAATAAAATTGATCCCCGTGTTGATGAAGGTGCCGATATTCAAGGTGGTCGCCCCGCTGGCCTGGGCCGCATCCAGAGTGGTGAAGCGCAGGTTATGCAGGTCGAAACAGATTTTGGCGAAATCCACGCGGCTGATCAAAAGACCCAGGGGCGGCATGAGGATATCATTGACCAGCGAAGTCACTATTTTACCAAAGGCGCCCCCGATGATCACGCCGACGGCCATATCCAATACATTGCCGCGCATGGCAAATTCTTTGAACTCTTTCCACATAACGCTCCTCCCGATTGCCTATCCGTTTATGCCCTCATACCAAAGTCATTCTGGCCGCGGGCGTCAAACGCGCCCAGGGAAACCAGCCCGCTTGCAATTCCAGAACCCCCCAAGCCCGGCGGCCGCCCCTGACCATGCGCCAGGGGCGCACACCTGGCACCACTCGCACCAGGCGGCCGTCGCGCGCCACAAAGATCAAATCCAGCGCAAAGCGCATGCCCCAGGTATGCACGGCGGAGCAAGGCGCCAGATACATAGCGTAGCCTGGCCCTGGCGGCGCCCGACCCAGCAAGCCTGAGCAGCGCCGACCAAAGGTCAAGGCCAGCTGCACCCGCTCTATCGAGCACGGACCGGAGACCGTCTCAAAGCTCACCTTCCGCATAGCGGCCGGCGCGGCCCGATCTGGATACAGAAAACCCCTTGCCATCACCGCCCACCTTAGCATTGATGAGCCTCAAAGCAAGCGCCATCAGCGCGGCGCGAGCATTTCCTCCGCAAAATGACACGCACTCCAACGCGCCGGCGCTAGCTCCCGCCCGCTGGGTCTTTCCTCCCAGCAACGCGCCACCGCGCGCGGACAGCGCCCCGCCAGGACACAGCCGGGCGGCGTCTCGGCCACCCGCTCACGATCAGGCGCAAGGCGTAGGCGCGCGGCCGAAGCGCGGCGCGCGGCCAGGGTCGGCACAGCGGCTACCAGGGCCGCCGTATAGGGATGCGCTGGATGCTGAAATAATTCCGCCGGCGGTCCCGCTTCCAGGATCCGCCCGGCATACATCACCAGCACCCGCGCACACATCCAGCGCACCACCGCCAGATCATGGGCAATCAGCAGCAGGGCGCAATGCCGTTGGCGGCTGAGCGACCTGAGTAAGGCCAGAATCTGAGCCTGCACCGATACATCCAAGGCTGAAACCGGCTCATCGGCCACGAGCAGCTTGGGGTCTAAAGCCAAGGCACGGGCGATGCCGATCCGCTGCCGCTGCCCACCGCTGAACTCATGCGGATAACGCCGCGCCGCCGCCGGCTCCAGCTCCACGGCGCGCAATAAATCCATCACCCGCGGCCGACATTGCGCTGCTGACAGACCAAAGTGCACGCGGAGCGGTTCGCTCAACGCCGCCCCTATCGTCAAACGCGGGTTCAATGAGCCGAATGGATCCTGAAATATGATCTGCGCCTGCCGCCGAAAATTCCGCAGCGCCGCCCCACGCAAAGCATCGATATCCCGGCCGCCAAAACGGATCAGACCGCCTTGTCTGGGTAGCAGCCGCAACAGCGCCCGCGCGGTGGTGCTCTTACCACAACCGCTTTCGCCAACCAAGCCCACGCTTTCGCCGGCCTGCACCGTGAAGCTGACGTCGGCCACAGCTGGCCGCGCGCGCTGGCGTGGCCCGAAAGCCACCCTCAAGTTTTCAACCGCCAGCAAGGGGGAGTTCATTGTGTTCTTTCCGCTGAGATGAATAAACGGGCCACCCTGGGATCTGCGACCGAGCGCCAGCAGCGCACGGCGCGGCCCTCAGCCTGGATCACCAGCTCGGGCAGCTGGCCGCGGCAGATCTCGCGCGCCAGCCCACAGCGTGGATGAAAACGGCAGCCGGATGGCCAGTGCGTAGCCGGCGGCACAACGCCGGCCAGGCCGCGCGGCGGACCTGAACCATCCAGGCGTGGCACAGCCGCCAATAAACCCCTGGTATAGGGATGTTGGGGTGCGCTCAAAACAGCCGGCGGCGCCCCGGACTCCACGATCTGCCCGGCATACATGACATGCATCCAGTCGGCCAGCCCGGCCACCAAGCCCAGATTATGGGTGATCAGCAGCATCGCCATCCCCAGCTCCTGCCGTAAACGCGCCAATAACTCCATGATTTGCGCCTGAATGGTGACATCCAGAGCGGTGGTGGGTTCATCGGCCACCAGGAGCGCCGGGCGGGCGGCCAGGGCCATAGCGATCATGGCGCGCTGCTGCAGGCCACCGCTGAGTTCATGCGCGTAAGCCCGCTGTTGACGCTCGGGATCCTCAAAGCCCACCAGGCGCAACAGGCGGAGCACCTCCGCGCCCGCCGCGCGCGCGCCCTGGTGAAGACGCAGCGCCTCGGCGATCTGCGCGCCGATGCGCCAGACGGGATTGAGAGCCACGCTGGGCTCCTGAAATATATAGGCTATGCCAGCTCCGCGCAAATGGCGCAGCGCCGCCGCCGACATCGGCAGCACTTCCCGACCCCGAAAGCGGATGCGCCCGCCGCTGATGATCCCGGGTGGCGCAGGCACCAGGCGCGCTAAAGCCAGAGCCAGGACGCTCTTGCCGCAGCCGCTCTCGCCAACCAGGGCGACGATCTGACCGGCATTGATCTTCAGGCTCACGCCATCCACGGCGCGCGCCGGCGGCCCACCGGTCTTGAAGATCACCCGCAGGTTTTCCACTTCCAATAAAGGCTCAGTCATCGGCCGAACTCCCAGGCGCCGCGCGGCGGGCGCGGCGCGCCTTTTCAGATATCCGTTGTGCGCAGACGCGTATCGAGTGCGTCGCGCAAAGCATCGCCCAGCAGATTGAAGGCCAACACCACCAGGAAGATAGCCAGAGTCACAAAAGTCATCTCCCACCAGATCCCCTGCCAGAGCCGCAGGCGGGCGCTATTGATCATGAGTCCCCAGGAAGGTTCGCCCACGACGCCAATGCCCAGAAAACTCATGAAAACTTCCGTGCCGATGGCCGCCGGGAAACGCAGGGTGAAAATGACGATGATCACATGGGCGATATTGGGCAGGATATGCCGGAAAATAATGCGCGCCGGACCATAGCCCAGCGCGCGGGCGGCCTCCACATAAGGCCGCTGGCGATGCTTGATGACCTCAGCACGAATCAAGCGGCAAACGCTGACCCAGGTCGTCAGGCCAATCCCCAGAAAAACACCCAGCAAGCCGCGCCCGGCGATGAGAGAGATCACCAGGATCAGGAGCAGACTGGGGATCGCCGCAAAAGTGGAATAGAGCCAGACGATGAAATCATCCATGCGCCCACCAAAATAGCCGCCCAGACATCCCAGCAACACGCCAATGGGAATGGCGATCAGGGAAGTAACCACGCCCACCTGGAAAGCGATGCGCGCGCCCTGGATGAGCCGTTGCAAGACATCGCGCCCCAGCCCATCGGTGCCCAGGGGGTGGGCCGCGCCAGGCGGCTGATATTGCTGCTCGAGATGCGCCTGCTGATAAGGCGGCGTCCGATCCAGGAAACGATAGAGGCGATAGACCACCTCGCCATAAAGCGCCAGGGCGCTGAAAGCCAGCACCACGCCCAGGCAGCCCAGCGCCAGCCGATTGCGGAGCAAGCGCGGCCAGGCGCCCGCGCGCGCATGATCCTCACCAGTGGCCGGCGCGGCTGGCGGCGGTGCGGATATGTTCAGTGCGGTTGTTTTCATTTCAGTTGCACGCGGGGATCCACCAGGGCATAGCAGAGATCAGCGATCAGATTGGCACCCACGAAGAGGATCGCGCCGATCAGCACCACGGCGCGCACCACATCCAGATCCGCGGAATTGAGGGCATTGACGCTCAGATAACCCAAGCCTGGAATCCCAAAAAAGCTCTCCAGCAGCAGGCTACCGGTATAGAGCAAAGGCAGGGCGATGACCACATTGGTGATGATCGGGATCAGCGCGTTTTTGAGCACATGCCGGAAGAGCACGCGGCGGCGGCTGAGACCCTTGGCGAAAGCGGTGCGGACATATTCGCGATGCATTTCATCGAGCATGATGGTGCGATAAAAACGGACATTGGCGCCCAAACCGCTGATCACTCCAATGGCCACCGGCAGCAGCAGGTAGCGCCAGGATTCAAAACCCCAGAGCGGAAACCAATGCCAGCGGTAGGCCAGTAAATACTGGCCTCCCACAATCCACACCAAATAATTGATGCTCATCAAGGCCACGGCCAGCACCACCAAAAACCGATCCACAAATCTGTTCCGGAAAAAGGCGCACAGCAAGGCCAGGACAACTCCCAAGGCCAATTCCACCAGCAGGATCGGAAGGGCCAGTGCCAAGGAAGGCCCGATGCCCTGGAGCAGCAGACGGGCCACCGGTTGGTTCATGCTGCTCGAAACGCCAAAATCCAAACGGATAAGCTGGCCCAAATAAAAGGCCAGCTGGGAATCCCAGGGCTGCTCCATCAAGCGCCGCAACTGCAGGGCTCGAACTTCCAAAGGCTGATCGGCGACCTGGAAGGTCGGCGGCCAGGCCCCCTCTCCCGCGCGCCAGCTCAGGCGCAGGCGCCGCCACGCGGTGCTGCTCGGCAGCGCCCGGGCATCCGCCGCCGAGACCTGCAGGGCGGCCGGAGCTCCCCCGGCCAGGCGATAGCTGAGGGTCAATTCATAACGCGTAGCGCTCCGCAAAGCAAACTCCAGTGGCAAGGGGTACGAGCCGCCCGCGGGCAGCACCAGGCGCCCCGGCTCATGGCCGCGCGGCGCGGCCCACTCAGCCCCCATCACCCGGCGCCAGGATCCGAGCTGGGCGGCGAAGGTAGCATCCGGCAGGGCGCGGGTGGCGGTGCGCCAGCCGCCCAGGAGCGGTTTATTGAAGCCGCGCTGTTCATCATATTCTTCCAGCGCTTGCGGGCTGACATGCTCGCCCAGAGTCAGCGCGGCCGGGCTGCCGCCCACCAGGTTAAAGAGGATGAAAGTGAGCAAAATCACCCCGCCCACCGTCGGCACCATCTGCCAGCAGCGTTTGCCAATATAGCCGATCATGAGCCCCACTCTTTCAGGGCCCGCCGGCGGGCCGCGCCATCAACTTCATAATATTTATCCATACCAAAAGGAAAATCATGGGGCTGGATGGGCTGCAGCCAAGCTTGCTGCAACCCATAAACCAGGGGGCTATGCGTGAAAATCCAGGGGCTATCCTCAACCACTATGGCCGCCATTTGCGCGTAGAGCGCCGTGCGTTCCGGCGTATCCGCCATGCCCCGGATCCGTTCATAGAGAGCATCAAACTCCGGGTTGGAATAATTGGTCCGGTTGGGCCCGGGCGATGCATTGGCGCTATAGAACAATTGCAGAAAATTCTGGGCGTCAGGATAATCGGCCGACCAGCTCAAACGGAACATTTGGGCCTGGCGCCGCTCAATCTTATCAAAAAAAGCCGGTTTATTGTTGTAGCAGGGCCGGATAATCACGCCGATTTTATCCATGAAATCCACTATCAGTTCCGTGGATTGACGCACTTCGGCACTGTCGGCCGCCGCCAGGTCCAAGGTCAATTGCAGGCGCCGGCCGGTGCGCGGATCCAGGCCCTGAGCATAACCGGCTTGCGCCAGCAGGCGCCGCGCGCGCTCGAGATCGAAGGGGAAACGTTCCGGCCCTTCAGCGGCGCGCATCAAGGCCGGCGGAATGGGCCCGCGCGGCCGGAGCACACGCTGATTATAAAAGGCCAGCCAGCTTTGGGTATTGAAGGCGCAGGTCAGCGCCTGGCGCAAGAGACGGTTGGTGCCGACGAGCGGATCATCCATATTGAAGCCGATATAATAGATTTCCAGCGTCGGATGCGCTGAGAGCCTTATGCCGCGGGCGGTCAGGTCTTGACGCAGGCGGCGATCCGGCGTCAGCACGGCCTCCCAGTTATCGCGAGCGATCGCGCCCAGTCGATCCAAGTGCCCTTCCAGAAACATCATCCACTTGGTGGTATCATCGGCTATCACATACTCCACCAGGCCATCCAGGCGCGGCAGAGGTTCAGCGGTGAGGGGATCAAACTCCGCGCGGCCGCGCGCGGCCCATTGCGGATTGCGCGCATATTCCAAGCGATAATTCGGGCGCCAGGATTGCAAGATAAACGGCCCGGTACCCACCGGATGATTAACAAATTCACGGCCATAAAAGTCCACAGCCTCGTGCGGCACAGCCGCCGCATAGGGCATGGTCAACACCCAGAGCAGTTGCGGATAGGGCTGGGTTAAGGTGATGCTCAGCGTATAACGATCCAGCGCGCGCAAGCCGCTGACTCTCTGGCTGTAATCGGTGGGCCGCGCCAGGCCCGATGCGGCGCGGAACTCATCCAAGCCAACGATCCGGCCTTGAAAAGCCCAATAGCCAGTCGAGGCGTTTTTTTGATCGGCCACGCGCAGGATCGAATAGACGAAATCCTCGGCCGTCAGCTCACGCCCTCGACCGCCGGAGGCGCGGAAGCAGGGATCATCCTGAAAATAAATGCCGGGCCGCACCCGGAATGTATAGGTTAAGCCATCCGCGGCTAGCTCTGGCAGGGCTGTCGCCAATAAGGGCTCCAGGCGATAAGGCCGTTCCCGATAGGCATATTGCAAGAGGCCCTCATAAATGCGACCGACCGCCAAAGCCGTGGCAAAGTCGCCGGCCTTCACTGGATCAAAGCCGCGAATCCGGCTGGTTTCGCCGAATAAAACGGCCGCGGCACTGGAGCTGGCGGCGGGGCGCGCCGGGCCACATCCAAGCAACCCGGCCCCCAAGGCCAGCAGCAGGCTCAGGCGGCCGACGAGCCGTAAATGCGTCCTGGGCAAAAAACATGCCATGCTCATCAAGATAACAAGACCGCTGGCCGGGCAAAAGGATTTCTTGCGCCAGCCCCTTGACCCGCGCGGAAGGCCCTCAAAAACCACCGCCCCCCAGAAGCAATGGCCAAAAATAAGCTCAAAAATAGTTTGTATCAGCCTCCTGGATTAATATATGATGCTGATCTAACTGTGAATAGTATGGCGCTATCATGAAAAACAGATTATGCCTCGGCTTGATCTTCGCTATGAGCCTCAGCGGCCTGCTGTGGGGCGAACCCAGTACCGTACCTTTCTCCGATGATTTCGAGGACTATGCCGTGGATACGCCACTGGTCGACGGCCTCAATGGCTGGTATGGCTCTGAGCCAGAGGTCAAGGTGCAAGATCAGATAGCCTATAGCGGCCAAGCGGCTCAAGTGCCTCTGGATTGTTCGCTCAGTAACCGCTTCACGGGAGCGGCGCACTCCAGCCTCTGGATGCGCATCCATACCCGCCCCGTCCTCCACGATAACCAGCCCGAAATAGAAACCAACGCGGCCATTTCTTTTTACATCAATCAGGAAGGTTATTTCGTCGTCCACGATGGGCCGCCCACCAACTGGGTGGAGCTCACCCATAATATCACCGGCGAGCCCATGACGCCCCTCACCGGCGCCGAATGGGTGCAGATCGATATCTATCAGGATTTCACCACCAAAACCTGGGATCTTTATGTTAATTACAATCTGATAACCAATCAGATCGGATTCATCAACCCGAGCATTGCCAGCTTGCACGGGCTGGGCTTCTATAATGGCATCACGGCCACCTCCTACATTGATAATGTCTGGGTCATCGCTACCAAACCTCCGGATCTGGCCACCAATGCCAACAACTGGCTGCCGCATATCGTCGTCGACGCCACCAACATCGAATGTTCGGTTCTGGAGGGGATCGTCGACCACTCCACAACCTACGCCGTCTGGGAAACCAATGGCTATTATCCGCTTGGTTTCACCAACAGCATCAGCGGCTTATCCGGCGCTCAGGACTGGCTGCAGCTCTCACCAGCCACGGGCACGAGCACTGGCCAGCCGACAACCGTCACCCTGACCTTCAGCACCGAGGGCTTGGAGCCGGGAGTCTACACGGGGCTCGTCACCGTAGCCGGGCAAGACACCCGCTTCGGGTTCCCCGCCGGCAATTCGCCTTCCTATATACCGGTGACGATGCGCGTGGAAACTAATCTGCCCGTCTTATGCTGCGAGCCGCTCGTGCTGGATCAAACCATCGTTAAAGGCTCCAATCCCACCAATCAGATCTTCGAAATCTGGAATGACAGCGCCGCGCCGGTCATCCCCATGGCCTTTGAAATGACCTGCGCCTACTCAGGCCCGACCAACTTCAGTTTATCCTTCACCAATGGCGTCAGCAGCGGGGAACGCTTCACCAGTGCGGTGGTCTTCTCGGATATGTCCGAATATGATTCCGGCTCCTATACGGGGCGCATTACCATCTCAGCTTGGGATGCCTGGCCCGGCTATAAACCTCCCCTGGCCCAGGTGCTCACCACCAATCTGCTGGTCACCGTTAAGATCGTGGGCATGGAACCGCCCGCCGGCATCTGGGCCAGCGAGGGCACCTATACCGACCAGGTTGCCATTCATTGGGATCCCGCGGAAGGAGCCGCCAGCTATGAGTTGTGGCGCGGAACCACCTTCGACCTCGATTACGCCGAAAAAATCTCGGAAGTCGGTAGCACCAACTATGCCGACACCACCGCTGTGCCGGGCAATCTCTATTATTATTGGGTCAGGCCGGTTAACCCGCGCGGCGTGATCGGTAGCATGAGCGCATACGCTACCGGCTATCGGGCGCTGGCGGCGCCGGATAGCGTCCTGGCCACCAAGGCGGTCTACACCAACCGGGTGATCGTCCAATGGTCTCTGGCCGAAGGTGCCAGCAGCTACCATGTCTATCGCTCGTTATTGGGTAAACCCGAGACCCAGCAAATCGTCTATCGTGCCGGCGGCTTGGAATACACCGATAGCCAGGCTCAGGACGGCGAATGCTACTACTATCAAGTTCAATCCACCAAGGGTCCCTTCAACAGCGCGCTGAGCACGGGCGATTTCGGTTGCGTGCTCTCCAGTCCCCAGCAGCTCAAGGCCACCAAAGGCACGCTGGCCGCCCAGGTGCGTTTGAGCTGGAAGGCCGTGGAAGGCGCCACCAGCTATGAAATCTGGCGTCATTCATCGGCACAGCCCCAAGCGGCAACCTTGCTAGGTTTGGCAACTCAGGCCGCCTATAACGATAAGGCCGTGACCCCGAGCGTGACCTATTATTATTGGATCAAGGCCAAAAATGCCACAGCGCTCAGCGGGTTTTCGCGGATGGATCATGGCTATACGGCCATGGGCGATGTGGCCCTGACCCTGCGCCAGCTAGTGCTTAAACCCACCATCCTGCCTGTCTCCAGCTCGCCGGCCTTGGCCTCTTTCCGCTTGCGGAATAATGGGCCCATGGATTTAGCAGCGCCCCATACCGCACTGGAAATCAGCTTCTTAATGGGCCTCACCCCGGAAATCAGCGCGGCCCAGCTAGTGGGCACAGTCAAACAGAATGTGACTTTAGCTGCCGGCACCGAAACAGTCGTGCGCCTGAATCAACCCCATAAGATCCGCATGCCCACTGCTCCCGGCACCTATTATCTCTTCTGCCGGGCGGCACCGGTCGCCCCCAATCGCCTGCTCGATGGTAGCCAGGGCCACAATGAGACCATCGGCGTCGGCCGTATCCATGTCCAGGGCACTGGCCAGGCCCGCTAT
Organism: uncultured Verrucomicrobiota bacterium; assembly: GCA_964475165.1. Taxonomy (GTDB): domain Bacteria; phylum Verrucomicrobiota; class Kiritimatiellia; order JAAZAB01; family JAAZAB01; genus CAYUHK01. Next base: position 27,508 of record CAYYVN010000016.1, read on the forward strand.
TGGAGCGTGAATGATTATAGCGGCGACGGCCTCTCGGATTTGACCGCCTACACCCCGGCACAGGGAACCTGGGATGTGCGCACCGTGGCCGGACAGGTCTTGGGCCAAAACGTACTCTTCGGCGCCCCGGGCTTCATCCCCGTCCCCGGCGATTACGACGGCGATCATCTGGCCGATCCAGCCCTTTATGATCCAACCAGCGGCCTCTGGGCGGCCATGTTATCGGGCAGCGGCTACGCCATCGCCTATAGCCAGATCGGCTCTCCAGACCATATCCCCATGCCGGGCGATTACGACGGCGACGGCAAGGCGGATATCGTGGTCTATCATAAAACCACCGGCCTCTGGGAAGGGTTCTTATCAGCCAGTGGCTATGCCTATGCCAGCGATTTCTTTGGCGCCAGCGATTATCTGCCAGTGCCCGGCGATTACGATGGCGATGGGCTCTGGGATCTGGCCGTCTATAATGCCAGCCTGGGCGCTTGGTATATCCGCACGGCGGATGGCACGCTCTTGCAATGGGGCAAAATCTGGGGTGGCCCTGGCCTCTATCCCGTGCCCGGCGACTACGACGGCGATGGCGTCTGGGACCTGGCCATGTATGCGGAAGCGACCGGGAAATGGTATATCCAGACCATGGCCGGCCAGCTGCTGGCCTATGCCGTCAGCTGGGGCGGACCTGGCTTCCAGCCAGTGCCCGGCGATTACGATGGCGATGGGCTCTGGGATCTGGCCGTCTATAACGCCAGCCTGGGCGCTTGGTATGCGCGGACGCTGCAAGGACGCTATATTTTCTTCAATACTCCCTGGGGCACACCCGCAGCTGAAGCTGTGACTTGGACTTGGTCGATGCCCCCCGCCGCGGGCGGCGGACCGGAGGAGGAAGCGCGCTAAGTTTAAGAAACTATCATGACCAATCAACCCTCAGATCCAGCGGCCGACAAAAAAAAGACGACGCGCGTCATTCCCATTCCGGCACCGGATACAACCCAACCGCCGGCGCGCCGGTCGGCCAAGCCAACAACCCATATCATTCGCATTGACTTGGATGAAGCCCTGACCGCCCAACAGCCCCCCGCCCAGGACGCGCCGCCGGCGGCGCCCGCGGCGCATGAACCTGCCACCATTCAACTGAAACGGCCGCCCACGGCGCCCATCACCATTAAGCCGGATAGCCAGATCCCGATCTCCCCTACTAAAATACAGACCCGGCGCGTGGAAACAGCAGCGGCGGATGCCGCGGTGGAGAAATCCAAATACAGCACCTCATCCATCACTGTGATCCCGCAAACCATTCGCCTGAAACGAGCCAGCGCCATGAGCGCCGCTTTTCCTCCGGCAGCCACGATCAGCGAAGCGCCCACCGTGATGCGCAGCCCCACCTCCAAACGCAGCACGGCCAGGATTCTGGTGGATGAAACACCCCCCCAGCCAGCTGCCAGCAAAACCCAGACGGCGCCCATCGCCACTACCCCGGA
>CAYYVN010000017.1:0-3332 GCA_964475165.1 uncultured Verrucomicrobiota bacterium
GCAGACTATCAGCGCGGGAAAAAGATCTATCAGGATTTAGCCCGGCGCGTCTTGGAGTGGGGCGGCTCAGTCTCAGCCGAACACGGCATCGGTAAGCTCAAAAAACCACTATTGGAGTTGATGCTAGGGGCCAGTGGTTTAGAGGCTATGCGTCTCGTTAAAAAAGTTTTTGATCCCGAAACCCTTTTGAATCCCGGCAATATATTTGATTAAGGGTAGCTGGGCTCCATCCATCAGCCGCCGGCCGGCGCTCCCTTCAGCATCCAAAGCCTCGCCTCACTCTGGCTGACGGATGGTTTTGATCTGGGCAGGCCTGGGTTGACTTTTAGAGGGGGGCCGCGTATGGTGCGAGCATGAGAAGGGTGGGGATAAGCGAGTTCTCTGGCCCAAACTTGGAGGGATGGCAGAGTCCGGTTGAATGCGCATGACTCGAAATCATGTGTGCTCGTAAGAGCACCGGGGGTTCAAATCCCTCTCCCTCCGCCCGTCCGCGCCTGAGCCAGGCCGAGCCAGTTTATGCCGGAGCTTATGCGATGACAAAACTGAGCAATCTTTTTTCCTGGTCCTTTTCGGCTCACGCAGATTTCCTGGCCTGTCCGCGGCGACGTTATTGGTCGAAATACGCTCTCTGGAACGGATGGCAAAGCCAGGCCAGCGCTTTAGAGCGCACAGCTTACCGGCTAAGTAAAATGGATAATCTCTTCAGCCTGCAGGGGCAGGCCGTGGAGCGCGCCCTGCTCTGGGCCTTGCGCGCCGCCCAAGCCGGCCGGACGGTGGATGTGGAGCAAGCCTATGCGGCGGCGGCGCAACCCTTCCTCAATCAATGCTGGAGCGAATCACGCCAGAAACTGTGGCAAGCTAATCCCCGGCGCCACTGCTGCCTGCACGAACATTATTACGCTCAACTGCATGCGCAGCCGGCAACGGCCTTGATTCCGCGCATCATTGCCAATACGAAGCAGTGCCTAGGGCATTTTTTGGACCAGGTTTTACCGCGCCTGCGTGCCATCCGCAGCGCACAAGAAATCCCCATCGCCCAGCCGGGTAACGGTCCACCCGAATCTTTTCAACTGGATGGCGTTAAGATATATGCCATCCCCGACTATGCCTATTGGCAGGATGAACAAATGCATATTCATGAATGGAAATCGGGGCAGCCGCTCGCAGCGCATAGCCAGCAAATAACCCTCTATGGCTTATGGGCTCAGCGGCAACACCATCTACCGGCGCATCAGATCCACCTGCACCTGGAATATCTTTTGCCCGGGCGGACTTTCAGTGCGGTGGTGACGGAAGCCGAGCTTTTGAGCATTCAGCAGCTGGTGCAGGAATCCGTGGCTGGTATGGCAGAATATTTGGAGGGGGGCGATCTGCGCAGGAACATTCCCTTATCCCAAGAGCACTGGGAGCTTACAGCTGATCAGCAGCTTTGCCGAAGTTGCAACTTTTATGAGCTGTGTCAGGCGGAGCTGGAGAGCTGAAGTCATCAACTACCAATGCACCCGCCAGCGATCTTGGCTGATCTGATAGGAATGGCCGCAGTAGCCCGCCTGGGAACAGTCGACACACCAGACGATAAAATCATCATCCAAATGCACTGTGGCCGGATCGCATTGCGCGTCGTAATCATAATAGCCCGGCACGGGGATACCGCGTCCGGCGCTGGTGCCGAAGCTGCTCTGGCGCACCTGGCCGCTATAAGATGATCTCAGCCACCAGCGGTTGCCGGGTGCCCAATAAACGGCCAGATCCGTCTTGCCATCGCCATCGTAATCGCCGGGTACGGGCGTGAACTCAGCGCCGCCAAACTGCATACCATCCAGCGCGTAAGCGCTGCCCGATATGAGCGCCAGCCACCAGCCGGTTTCGGGATGATAAACCGCCGGATCCGTCTTGCCATCGCCATCGTAATCGCCAGGCACGGGGCTATAGCCATCCCCGCCCAACATGGCCGTCTCGATCAAATAGGCATTGCCCGATATCCTGGCCAGCCAAAGTCCGCTGGCCTGGTCATAGACGGCCGGGTCGATCAGGCCATCGCCATCGTAATCGCCGGGCACGGGGCTATAGCCCGGCCCACCCAAGATGGCTGAGGCGCAGGCGTAGCCACTGCCCGAAAGCAGGGCCAGCCAGAGCCCGCTGGCTTGATCGTAAACGGCCGGATCCACCACGCCGTCGCCATCGTAATCGCCGGGTACCGGCCAGGAAGTCTGCTCACCGAAGAAGAGAGCCGCATGCTGACCACCGTCGTAGGCCGCTTTCCATAGTCCGGCTGGGGGATAAAAGAACCAGAGATCGGTGAGGCCATTGCCATTGAAATCATCGTGGGCGGCGCGAATGCGCTGGGTATCCACAAAGCTTGAATAAACAACCGTAGCCGCCGACATAGCCTGAGGATCGGTGGCCGTGATTCTGACCCGCATATATTTTGCTTTGTCTTGCAGGCGCACCACATAATTGGAGCCGGTGGCCAGGCGTCCCTCTGCATCCCGGGCGTTCTGGAGCCCGGCGCCCCGTTTGTTGTTGGCGATTTGCCATTGATAAGCGAAGGTGAGGCGCGATTGGTTTTGCCATAATCCCGGCTGGGCGCTGAGGGTTTGGCCCACATAGGGTCTGCCGCGCACTTCCGGCAGCTCATAGTTGATCGGGGCACGCGATAAGATGGTGAGGGTCAAGGCGATGGTTTTGGGAGCGCCCAAAGCGCGTTGACCGGAGAGCGTATCGAGCGCATCGATGGTCAGGGTGCCAGAATAAGTGCCGGGCGCCATGGCACCCGGATTATAGGTGACGGAGATCGTGTTGGTGACGTCATCAATCGCTCCATTGTTCGGCGTGACGCTCAGCCAGGGAGTGTTGGGAGCAATATTATAGAACATGCGGTTTTTGGGGCTCAGACTGCCATTCCAGAGCTGGAAAGTATCCGTGGCCACAGCGTTGGCCGGCAGGGCCTGCTGCAGCTGATCGGTGCTCGTGGAGAGTTGGGCATGCCCGCTAACCAATAAGACGATCTGTAACAACTCGGTTTCTAACGGATGGCCAGTGGCATCAAAGCCGGAGATTTCGAAAGTGCCCTCATAAATGCCGGGCGTCAAAGCGGCCGTATCGTAAGTGATGGTGATGCGGTTGGTGCCATCGATGCAGTTGCCGGCTGTTTCAGAAAGCGTGGCCCAGGACATATCGCCGGAGATATTATAATACAAGATACCGCGCGGCAGGCCACTGGCATTGCTGATCGTAAAAGATTGACTACGCGCATCCTCACCGGCCAGCACCGAGTTGGTCAGGCTGGTGAAATTAAGACCGATGACGGGCAGGGGGGTTATACGCATATC
>CAYYVN010000017.1:3342-23345 GCA_964475165.1 uncultured Verrucomicrobiota bacterium
TGCGCGATCACCGAGACTTGCCCCGTATAATAGCCCATGGCCATGCTTTCGGTGGCATAGTCGAGGGTCAGGCTATAGCTGTTATCGAGGCAGGAACCGTTGGTGGGTGAGACCGAGATCCAGGGGGTATCGCTGCGCACCTCAAAGTTTAAGGCCACGCGTGGTTCGGGACTATCATTCCAGATAGTGATGCTTTGCGCCGGCGCGCGATAGCCCTCAGGCGTTACATTGGTTAAAGCCTCGGGCGCCCAGCCTATTTTCGGCTGGGATTTCACCAGTAAAGATACATCGATTAACCAGGGCGAATTAAGAGCTGGCGCATCGGCCTCCTCGTCGTAGCCCTCAATGGTGATGGTGGCCGTGTAAGGGGTGTTGCTGGCCGGCAGTTCGACTGTATCGAAAGCGAGCTCGATCAGGTCCTGATCTGAGCCGCTAATCTGACCGGCCGCCGGGTCAACCGTCAGCCAAGCGGCACTGGATTCAATGGAGTAAGAAACATTGCCAGCGCCATCGCTTTGCCCGATGGTGAAGCTTAAGGGAGCGGGGCTTTGGCCGGCCATGATCTCTTCCGTAAAGCTCGTTTCACTCACCTGCAGAGAGGCCGTATCTCCTGCGGCGGCCGAAATAGCGAGCGCTATACTCATCAACCCGGCGAGCAATCTTAGTTTATTCATCATCTCCTGCCCATTTAAGCCGCATTGCGCCAGACCCACTCGGCCCTTAAGCTATGAGCTGTTTGCTCTGCCGAGAGGAATGCGTCATGATTTTGAAAAATATCATAAATATCCGGAATGCGACAAGAAAAAAATAGCGTTAAATAAACCTCCTGGGCATCTTTATATCAGGCCCGCGCGAAATATCCTTGCCTCCAGGAGCCGCTTCGACTATCTTATCCAGCATTTAGCGCCATGGATGGCGCCGCGGCTGAAGCAGAGGAAGGAGCCTTTATGTTTTTCAATCAAGGATTCAAGGACACCCTCACCTTGCGCCGCCAGCGGCGGCGGCGGCCCTGGCTGATGACGCTTTTACTGCTGGCCCTGGCCATCTTGGCCGTGGGGCTAGGGCGGCATGCCTGGCAAGCGGGCTGGTTGCAACAGAGTCGACCGCCAGCGCGGGCTGCGACGCCGCAGCCGGAGCGGCAGTTGCTGGCTCAAGTGCGCGCCCTGCTGGCCGCGGATGACCTGCTTGCCGCCCGCGCTCAAGCTTTCCTGGCCCTGGAACGCAGCCAGGATCAACAAGTACGCGGGGAGGTTGAACAGCTTTTGGGTCAGATCAATATGCGGCTCCTCTTGATGCCAGTGCCGATACCCGAAAAGGTGGAATATATCGTGCAGGCCGGTGATTCATTGGAGCGCATCGCCAAAAGATTTGGCACCACCGTGGAATTGATCCGGGCCGGCAACAAACTCACCAAAACCCTGATCCACCCCGGCGACCGCCTCCTGGTTTTGAAAGCCAAGATGGAATTATTTGTGAGCAAGAGCCGCAACGATATGCTGCTGGAGATTGAAGGGCGTTTCGGCAAGCGTTATGCGGTGGGCACAGGCGCCTACGGCAAAACTCCCACCGGCACCTTCCTCATCGCCGATAAAATCACGGAGCCCCCCTGGTGGCGACCGGATGGTAAAATGATTCCCTATGGCGACAAGGAAAATGTGCTCGGGACCCGTTGGCTGGCCTTGGTGCCGGATAAAGATACACCGGCGGTCACGGGCTATGGCATTCATGGCACCTGGGAGCCGGACACCATTGGCAAGCAAGCCAGCGCCGGGTGCGTGCGCTTGCTGAACAGCGACGTGGAAGAAGTATTCATGCTGGTGCCCGAGGGCACGCGCGTGCTGATCTCCGAATGAGGCTGCCTCTCCTGGCCGAGAAAAATCATGGCGACTTATCTACTGCCTTTTGAAAAGCCAATCCTGGAATTGGAAGCTAAGCTGCAGGAGCTGCGCAGCTTCAGCGAAGCCCAAAATCTCGATGTCTCCCATGAATTGGCGGAATTGGAACGGAAAATCAGCGAGACCAAGCGGCAGGTCTTCAAGAATCTGACCGCCTGGGATAAAGTGCAGTTGGCGCGCCATCCGCAACGGCCCTATACCCTGGATTACATCAAGGCCATGTGCACGGATTTTGCGGAGCTCCACGGTGACCGCCATTTCGCCGACGATCGCGCGATCATCGGCGGCTTCGCCATGCTGGGGCCCGAGGCCGTCATGATCATCGGCACCCAGAAGGGACGCGATGTTAAGAGCAATGTCGAACGCAACTTCGGCATGGTCTATCCGGATGGCTATCGCAAGGCCCTGCGCCTGATGAGGCTGGCCGCCAAGTTCAAACGACCCATCATGATTTTGATCGATACCGCCGGCGCCTATCCCGGCGTAGGCAGCGAGGAACGCCAGATCGCTGAAGCCATCGCCGTTAACCTGCGCGAGGCCTTTTTATTGCCGGTACCCATCGTGGTCACCGTCATCGGCGAGGGTGGCAGTGGCGGGGCTTTGGGGATTGGCATTGGCGACCGCGTACTCATTCTGGAACATGCCTATTATTCGGTGATTTCGCCGGAGGGCTGCGCCGCCATTCTGTGGCGTGACCGGGCTTTTGCCAGTCAAGCCGCCGCCGCCTTGAAATTGACCCCGCAGGATTTATTGCAGGCTGGCCTGGTGGATGCCATCATTCCCGAGCCACTGGGTGGCGCGCATACCGATCCGGCGGGCATGGCCGAGGAACTTAAAGGCCAGCTTCTACAGAACCTGAAGGAGCTACGCCAATATACCCCCACTAAACTATTGGAACAGCGTTATCGCAAATTCCGCGCCATGGGCGTGGTGGGCACCGAGGAGCCGGTCGCCGCGCAGGCATGAGACGCCGAACGCACCTCCTATTGATGAGCTGAAAATGCATCCTTATCGTACGCATACCTGTGGTGCCTTGCGGAGCAGCGATGTCAACGGCAGCGCCCGTCTCTCCGGCTGGGTCTTTCGCAAGCGTGATCATGGCCAGTTGCTTTTTCTGGATTTACGGGATCATTACGGCCTGACCCAGGTGGTCATTCAACCCGACCGCGAGATCTTCGATCTCTGCGCCAAGCTCAAACTCGAAAGCGTGATCACCGTCAGCGGGACGGTGGTGGCGCGTTCGGCGGAGACGATCAATCCCCATTTGGCGACCGGCGCGATTGAGCTGGTGGCCAAGGAAATCAAAGTGGAAGCGGCCTGCGCCCCCTTGCCCTTGCCGATCGATTGCAGCGAGGAAGGGCCCGAGGAGCTGCGCCTGCGTTATCGCTATCTGGATCTGCGGCGTGAGCGTATGCAGGCCAATATGATCTTGCGTTCTGATCTGATCGCTTTTCTCCGCCAGCGCATGCAGGCCTTGGGATTCAGAGAGTTCCAGACGCCGATCCTCACCAGCAGTTCTCCGGAAGGCGCGCGCGATTATCTCGTCCCCAGCCGCCTGCATCCCGGCAGCTTCTATGCTCTGCCCCAGGCACCCCAGCAATTCAAGCAGTTGTTGATGGTCGCCGGCTTCGATCGCTATTTTCAGATCGCACCCTGTTTTCGCGATGAGGATGCCCGCGCCGACCGCTCGCCGGGCGAATTCTATCAATTGGATCTGGAGATGGCTTTTGCGACGCAGGAGGATGTTTTTGAGGTGGTGGAGGATGTGCTCGCCGGCGCCTTCGCTAAATTCTCCAAATATCCGAGCACGCCGACGCCTTTTCCACGCATTCCCTATGCCGAAGCTCTCTTGAAATATGGCACCGATAAACCCGATCTGCGCGTGCCGATTGTGATGGAAGATGTCACCGAGATTTTCCGGAGCGCCTCCTTCCAGGCCTTTCGTACGCTCATCGAACAAGGTGGCGTGGTGCGCGCTATTCCGGTGCCCAAAGCCGCCGCGCAGCCGCGGAGTTTTTTCGATAAACTGGTGGCTTATGCCCAGAGCATCGGCGCCAAGGGGTTGGCTTACCTGGTGTGGTCGGGTGGGGCCGTTAAGGGGCCCATCGCCAAATTCCTGCTGCCTGAACAAAGGGAGGCTTTGGCGCGGCAATGTGGCGTGGCCGATGAGCATGTTGTCTTTTTCGTCTGCGATAGCGCGCGCGAGGTCAATCGTATCTCAGCCGACTTGCGCCTTAAGCTGGGGCGCGACCTGCATCTGGCTGAGGAGCAGGTGTTCCGCTTTTGCTGGATAGTGGATTTCCCGCTTTTCGAAACCCATCCCGAAACCGGCAAGATCATCTTCTCGCACAATCCTTTTTCCATGCCTCAGGGCGGCCTGCAGGCGCTGGAGGAACAGGATCCCTTGACTATCCGGGCCTATCAATATGATATCGTCTGCAACGGCTGTGAGCTTTCCAGCGGCGCCATCCGCAATCACAGCCCGGAGATAATGTATAAGAGCTTTGCCATTGCCGGCTATACACCGGCGGAGGTGGATGAGAAGTTTGCCGGTTTAATCAACGCCTTCCGCCTGGGCGCGCCACCCCACGGCGGTATCGCGCCGGGGATTGACCGCCTGGCCATGCTGTTGGCGGGGGCGGACAGCATCCGCGAGGTGATTGCTTTCCCGATGAACCAACGCGCTCAAGACCTGATGATGGGTGCGCCGGCGCCGGTGACGGCCAAACAACTCCGCGAATTACATCTGCAGGTTGTCTTGCCAAAACCCAAAGAGAGCCCGGCTTAAAAGCATTTCTGACCAGCCAGCAGCTGCGCCAGAGAAACTTCCTGCTCGCTACGCGCGGCCAGGTCTTTGATGCGCACCGTGCCGCGCGCCAGATCATCCGGCCCCAGATAGATCGCCCGGCGAGCGCCCGGCCCGCTGCGCGCGAAGAAATGTTTGGGTTTTTCGGGGTGTAAGGCTACACCTACGCTCTGGCCGCCACGCCGCAGGGCCTGCCCAATCTGAATGGCCGTGGCTTGCTGATCTATTCCCATGAAGCCGATAACCATATCCGGCGCGAGCCGCGCCTGGGCGGTCAGGCCTTTGGCGGCCAAGAGCTCGGCGATGACCACATCGCCGAAACCCAGGCCCACGGCCGGTAGGGGCTGGCCACCGATATCGGCCAGCAGCCGATCATAGCGGCCACCGCCGAAAAGCGCGCGTAATTTTCTTTCAGCATCGAAAGCTTCAAAGACCATCCCCGTATAATAATCCAAGCCGCGCACCACACCGATATCAAAGCGCAGCCGGTCGGCCAGGCCATAATGGGCCAGCAGGCGCGGCAGCGCCTCGAGTTCCTCCAGGGCCGGCGTGGATCGCCCAAGGCGTTGCGCGGCCGCCGCCGGCGATTGCAGGGCGATGATACCCAAAACAGACTTGATCTGCGCCGCCTTTAAGCCGGCGGCGCTCAGTAAATCGGCGATGGCCTCTTCAGAGATCTTGCCGCGCTTATCGAGGGCACGCAAGACGGCGGGCTGCTGAGATGCCTCGATTCCGGCCTGTTGTAAGAGATCGGCCAGAAGATCGCGATGATTATAGTAGACCTGCACCGCGCTCTCATCCAAGCCCAGTAAGTTCAAGGCGTGCAGGGCGCAAGCCAGGAGTTCGGCTTCCGCGCTCAGAGCCGGCTCACCCACGATATCCAGGTTCCATTGGTAATGCTCGCGTTTACGGCCCCGGCTCATGCGCTCGTAGCGGAAGCATTGGGCGATGGCAAACCATTTCAAGGGCCATTGCAGGGCCGCTTGGCGAGCGGCAATCATGCGCGCCAGGGTGGGGGTGATCTCGGGGCGTAAAGCCAAAGCGCGGCCGCTTTTATCTTGGAAGGCGTAGATCTGTTCGACGATTTCCGGGCCGCTTTTGCGCTGGAGCAGCTCCAGCGATTCCACTACGCAAGCATCATATTGGTTAAACCCGAATTGGCCGGCCGCCTGGCGCCAGGCGGCAAAAATGGTGTTGCGCCAATGCATCTCAGCGGGGTAAAAATCGCGCATACCGCGCGGCGCCTCGAAATTAACCTGCTGCAAAGCCATAGCAAGGAATCCAAATTTATTTTTACGAGGCTCAGCTAATCAGACGGATGGAACTAAGCGCCACGGCGGCCGGCGGCCTGGAGCTGAAAAATGCGCTGCGGCCGGCGCCTTCAGACATTTTTCATGACCAAGGCTTTCATGATCCGGCCCATCTTGAACTTCACCACGCGCCGACTGGGAATGGTCACCACATGGGCTGGCTTATTGGGATTGCGGCCCACTCGCGCCTTGCGCACGCGCACTTCGAAGACGCCGAAATTACGGAATTCAACATTTTCGCCCTTGGCCAGGCTTTCGATGATATAATCCAAGGTCTTTTGGATGACGGTGAAGACATCTTCTTGAACTAACCCGGTTTCTTTTGCAATACGTACCACCAATTCTCGTTTCGTCATCGCATGCTCCTATCTGAATATCGGCTCTTCAAAAGCCCGCTGGCAACCGCGCAAGGGAGTGGCAGTCTCTTGTGCCGACCCTCTGTGGAGGCCAGGCGCTAACCAGGCAACCCTAACAACTATAGCCTAACACTTGGGGGAAGAGTGTCAATCATGAAAAAAATCCGGCACGCCCCAGGCGTCAGCCGAAGCGTCCGCCGATCAAGCTAAAGCCTCGCCGAGCAAGACGGCCTCCCGGACGGTATGGGCGCGGAAACGAATGATGCTGCGCGGCTCTTGAACGCATCCCTGTACGAGGACAGGCAGATATTCACTGCTCCAGCCGCGTCCCACGCCAGCTGCATTCACGCTCTCGATCAAGACGCTGGTTTCGCGCCCAATCCATCGCTGGGCGAAAGCTTGACGCTGCCGCCGGCCCAGGGCGATCAGGCGGGCGGCCCGCCGTTTTTTTTCCGGCTCGGGTACCTGTGCCCGGCTCCTGGCCGCCGGCGTGCCTGGCCGCGGGCTATAGCTGAAGACATGCAGATTACTGATAGGCAGCTCGCTCAGCAGGCGTTCGCTGGCGGCGAAGTCCGCCGCGCTTTCTCCGGGGAACCCAACCATGATATCGCTGCCCAGGCCGAGCCCTTCTATTTTGCGGGTGGCCTCCGCGACCAGGGCGCGGTATTGGGCGGCAGTGTAGCGGCGGTCCATGGCGGCCAGGATATTGTCGGATCCGCTCTGGAGGGGGATATGCAGAAAACGGCAGAGTTTATGAGAGGCGGCCATGTGATCGAGCACTCCGCGCTCGACGGTGGTCAACTCGATCGAGCTCAGTCGCAGCCGTTCAGCTGGCGTTTGGCTTTCGAGCAGCTCCAGAAGCTGCCTCAAGTTCCGTCCCTCATCCTCGTAACAGCCGAGATTGACGCCGGTCAGCACGAATTCGCGGAAGCCATCGCCGGCCAGCTGTCTTATCTCGGAGATGATTGCGCTCGTCGGACGGCTGCGCGGCTCCCCGCGCGCCGCTGGCACGATGCAATAGGTGCAATGGAAATTACAGCCATCCTGGATCTTGACCAAGGCGCGCTGCGTGCTGAAATGCGGCCGTACCGCTCCGGCCGTTGGCCGGCAGCTGAAGCCCTCTTGGGCGAGCAGGGCCGGCAGGTGGAATTTTTCCTTTTGCCCCGCCAAGAGATCGACCCCGCTGGCGCGTAGACGGGTTGCATCGCCCAGCTGAGCGGCGCAGCCGGCCAAGACCACGAAAGTGTGCGGCTGGCGGCGCTTGATGGACCGGACCAGACGCAGGCTATCTTCTTCCGCGCGGGCGGTCACCATGCAGCCATGAATCACGCTGATATCGCTGGCCGCGCCGAAAGGTTGCAGGCGCAAGCCGGCGGCCAGACAACTGGCGCGCAGCTGGGCGGTTTCGGCCTGGTTCAGGCGGCACCCGATGGTTTTGAAGGAAATGCTTGTGGTCTTCATATCTAGCGTATAGTATCCGCCTGGTGGCGACAGGGAAGGCGAAACTTAGGCAATCAGCCTCGGGAGATGCACAATGAAAAGCATTTATCTTTGCGGCCCGATCATGGATGAGCACGCCGGCGCGGCGCGCGAGTGGCGCAATCTGGCGCGCAAACGGCTCGGCAAACAATTCATGCTCCTGGATCCCATGCGGCGCAACTTCAAGGATCGTGAGGTGGATAGCGCCAATGAGATCGTGGAGTTTGATCTGCAAGATATCCGCCAGGCGGATATCATCCTGGTTAACTATAGCAAGGCTTCGATCGGCACGGCGATGGAAGTTTTTTACGCTGCCAACAATCTCGGCAAGTTTGTGGTGGCCTTTTCACCCTTTCCTTTCCAGCATTGCAGTCCCTGGATGGTGCGTTACTGCACCAAGATCCTGCCCACCCTGGAAGGGGCCATCAGCTATATCAAAAAGCATTTCGCCTGAAGTATCCCTGGTAATCTGGCGCGGTTTCGGCCGCTTCATCCGACTCCCTTGACCTCAGGCGGTTGATGTGAGGCAAGCATCTATCCGCGCCGCGGACGATTGAGATCAGAGGGATGACCATTCACCAGATGGTCGGAGCGGAGGGATTTGAACCCTCGACCTTTTGCACCCCAAGCAAACGCGCTACCAGTCTGCGCCACGCCCCGCCATTAAAGGAAGGTTTTCGGACGCCCAACAGGGCACGACCCAAAAACAGGGAAAGCCTAACACAGGTTTTATTGAGGGTCAATCTTGAGGTTGATTTCCTCCCAGCGTGGAATGGCCGTGAAGAAGATCACCGGGCGTGGCTGGGCGGGGGCCAGCAGTTTGGCGGCCATCTCGGCATAGGCCGTCACTTGCGCACGATAGCGCCGGATCTCCTGCTGTAGCCAGGCCTCGCGGTTGGCGTTGGGTTTGCCGGTCTTGAAATCCACCAGATAGACGCCGCTGGCTGTTTGCAGCAGCAGGTCAATCCGGCCGGCACGGATGGTCTGCGCGCCGCAACAATCTTCAAGAGCCCATTCGGGCATCATAGCCGTAGCCGCCGCGCGCAGCTGGGCGAAAGGCTCATAATCCCAGGCTTGGCGGGATTCCTCCAGAATATCAGCAGCTATCCGCGCGAGAGACTCGGCTGGGAGACCTTCGGCGGCCAAGGCGGCTTGCAGAGCCTCGGTCGCTGGCCAGGGCTGATTGCGCGCCAGGGAATCAAAGAGGCGATGCATAACCACGCCGCGCGCCCGCGCTTCGTCGTTAGATTCCTCCGCGCCGGCGCGGGCGACCATGGCGGTTTCGTCCTCGATCTCTGAAGGACTGCTCATCCGGTAGGGCAGAACTTGCGGCTCAAAAGGCGCTGGCTCAGGTAGGGAGAGGCTTGGCTTCTGAGCCGCTGCGGCGGCTAGTGGCCCGGCGGGTGGCGATGGGTTAGAGATGGTTTTTACCAAGGCTCCTATTTGAGGACTTTGCGCCAGAGCGGCCATCCAGGCGATAGCGGAAACTGCCGAGTCGGATTTTTTATTAGCCGGCAGGATACCGCTCAGGGTGAGAGATTCCCGCGCCCGCGTGACGGCTACATAGCAGAGACGTTTATATTCGGCTATCTGCCGATTTTTATCGAGATCGTTCAAGATGGTATGGGCCAGAAAGGGCGTGGAGGTGGTGCGGTCGGTAGCGCCAGCGGCCAGATAAGAGCGCTCCTTGCCCGGCAGGCGATCCATGAGAAAGGCGGCCTTTTGAGCGCCGCGTGGCTGACGTGTGCGGGGATCATAATCCAGCCCTACGCTGAAGACATGATCGAACTCGAGGCCCTTGGCCTTATGGATGGTCAGCATGGTGATGGGCGAAAAGGCGGCGCAGGGATCAGGCGGGGTATAGGTGTTTTGGAGCAGGCGTTCCAGGGCTGCCAGGGTTTCCTCGCCGCGTCCCTGAGGGCATTGATCGAGCAGATCCAGAAAACGCAGACTGTTGGAGACGCCGGCCGCACCGGCCAATTGCGCTATGGCCGCCGGTCCATCGAGCGCTTCCCAGAAGCGTTGCAGGGTGGCGGCGTAGGGCTCGCGGCCACAATCGGGCTGCCGCGCTTGATAGACCTTTTGCCAGCGTTCCAGATCCTGGTGCAGGTCGGGCTTGGCGGCCAGGATCTTTGCGGACCAGAAAGAACCCTGCTCCGGTTTAAGTTGTTCGAGCTGCGAGAGGGGTAGGCGGCACCAGGGCGCGCGCATAACGCCGGCCCAGGCCACATCATCCTGCGGGCGCAAGAGGGCCCGCAGGAGATTAAGCAGGTGGCGCACTTCGAAACGCTCCCGCATAGGCACACCTTCCATCAGGCGAACAGGCACGCCCAAATCGGTCAGGGCCGTGATATAGAAGCTCAAGTGAGTGCGCACTGGCAGTAGAATGGCAAGCGAGGCCTGGGGCGTCGCCCGATATTGTTCGGCAACCGCCGCTGCCACATAAAGGGCTTCTTGTTGACGCGCAGCCGATGCGTTGGCGGGTAGAGCGCGATTATCCTTTTCGTAAGCAAAAAGGGCCAGGGTGACCGGTGCTGCCGCGCTTGGCTCAGCCCGCCTTGCCTGGCCGGCCTGGAAGGCCACTTCATCGAAGTCCTCTACCGGTTCGGCCATGATACGCTCAAAAGCGTGATTGGCGAAGGCCACCAGGCTGGGGCGGGAACGGAAGTTGGCCGAGAGATGCAAAGGTTCCAGTTTCAGAGCCGCTTCGCCGGAGCGCGGTAAACCGTATTTGACCAGAGATGCAAAAAGGCTCACTTCAGCACGGCGGAAACGGAAGATGGATTGTTTGGGGTCGCCCACCAAAAAGATGCTGCGGCCGTCGGCTGTTTCCCAGCCTTCAGTTAAAGCGCTCAGAATCTGCACCTGGGTATCGTTCATATCCTGGGCTTCATCCACCAGCACATGGCGCAGATGTTCATGGAAGAAGATCAAGCTCTCGCTCGGGAGCTGATTGGGCTGACTGCTGTTGAGAGCTCGTAAGGCCGCCAATTCCAATTCCATAAAATCCAGGCCGCGGCTATTGAGGAGGAGATTGAATTGTTGCAAGAGGCCCCCCGCCAGAATGATCTGATCGCGCAGGGCCTCGAAGCCCAGGTTATCCTCGCTGGGCAGCGCTAGGGAGTGCGCGAGACGCAGGGCCGCCGCGGTCGGCTCCGGTAGATGCTTAATGAAACTGCTGAGGGAGTTTTTGGAAAATCCGGGGCCGAAATCCTTGGTAAAAAATTTCTGGCGCGGTGTGCCTGGCGTGGACAGGAAAACCTCGGCGGCTGCCTGCCAAGCTGGTAGATCGTCCAAGGCCGTGCCAGGCACTTGCTCTCTCAGCTTAGCGGCGTAAGCCAACCCGGAATCCAGCAGATATTGGCGCAGCGAGTTCCAAGATGACTCGTGCTTTCGGAAATAATTTGACAGCGGCTGGAGATAGAGGGCCAGCAATGTCTGCAGCCGTTTTTCAAGATCCTTCTGCGGCTGCTGGGTCTGAGCGAATAATTTGATGAATTCCCGCAGACGATCACGGCGCGCCAAGAGGTCTGCCAGGCGAGCGACGATCACTGGCAGGCTGCCATTGGCGGCGACCAGTTGGCGCTGAAAAGCCTCGCGCTCATCGGGACTCGCTTGCTGACTGTTGAGCGCCTGCAGATATTGGGTCACGGCGGCCTGAAGCAGGGCCCCTTGATTAACATCATCCAGCAGGGGTAGGCCAGGGGTTATGCCAGACTCCAGCGGCCAGTTGCGGGCGATACGCGCGCAGAATCCATGGAAGGTATCCACGAGGAGCGTTTCCGGGTTGCGCAGGAACTGATCCCATTGCTGATGTTTCGCGAGGGCCGCCCGCGCCAGTTCCAGTAATTGCTCCTCCCAGGGCTGGAGAGAATCAGCCCTTTTATTTTCCCGAGCCAGCTGCAAGGTATGGGCAATGCGCTCGGCCATTTCCGTGGCCGCTTTGCGCGTGAAGGTCACAGCCAAGATCTGGCGCGGGTGAGAGACCTGGGCCAGGAGCGCCAGGAAACGCGCCGTCAGCAGAGCCGTTTTACCGGAACCGGCCGGGGCTTCGAGGATGATATTGCGCCTGGTATCCAAGGCCGCTTGACGCACCTCGGCATCCGTGCGCGGCGCGGTTTGAGCTGACTGCTTAGCGCTCATCGTTGGTCTCCTGGTCATCCGCGTCGGCGGCCACAGAGGTTTCATCGAAATAACCGCAGAGATGATCAAAGGGGCAATAGGTGCAAGCGGATTTGTGCGCGCGATATGCGCCGCGCGGGCGCGGGTCAGGATCAGCCGCATAGTAACCTTGACTGGGTGCGGCTAATTTCTCCTGCAGCCGCTTTGTCCAGTCGGGCAGAATCTGATCCCATTTGATCGGCTGACGGTTAGCTTCCATAGATTTGGCCACATCGGCGGTCGTTTTGAGGGCGATATAGCCAGCCTGGATTGGCTGATCGGTTTTTTGCAGATCGGGCAATAGCCTCGCCTGCAAAGCCAGGAGATAGAGGGGCAGTTGGGGCTCGGTAACTTTTTCTGTGACTGTCTTATCATTGGGTAGTGTGCCGGTTTTATAATCCCAGATGATCAAGCCCTCGCTGGCATGTTGATCGATGCGGTCGAGGCGGCCGCACAGGCTGATTGGGGAGACGGATAATCCTTGGAAGCTTATTTCGGTGGCATGGAATTGCCAGCCTGCCTGCGCGCGAGCCGCCTCCAGTTCCAGCCATTTATTCAAAAGATCCTTGAGCCGCTGGTGTTCCGCCTCACGAAAGATATTGGCGGGCAGGCGCTTCAGTTCCTGCTCGATCGCCCGCTCTAGCCAGCGCTGGGCGGATCCTTGATCTGCTGGCCAGTTCGGCACCTGGGTGGGAAGTTCCGCAACGAAGGTTTTGAGGATGTTATGAATGATGATACCGCGCTGGCGTGAATCAAGGCCAGAGGTTAGTTCGGGCCAAGGCTCCAATTTGAGGATTTGGCTGCAGAAGAAACGGAAGGGGCAAGCCGTCAAATCCTGGATGGCTGAGACGCTCCACTCACCGCTCAACCCTTGGCTGAGCTGCCCCTCGGGGGCTCGCGGCTGGTGCGTCCCCTGCAAGGCCTTCTGCCCTTGGGAGAGCCAGCGCGCCCTGGCCCATTCGGCCGAAAGATTTTTCCAAGGATCGAAGATCAGTCGATCGGCTGCAATCACCTGGCTCGGCAGAAGTGGGCAGGGCAGATAAGGGGTTTCTTCATCATCGGAAAATGCCCGACTGCAATGCACCTGGTCGGCGGCGGCGGCAAGATAGTTTAATTGGCCTTGGGCTTCGCTCCATTGCCGCTCAAAGCTGCCGCCGGCCACCAGACGTTGCTGCTGAGGATCAAGCAGAGGCCATTCAGCGGGCGGCAGGGGCAGAGCGCCGCCATGCAGACCCACAACCCAGAGCTGTTCGAAAGCTAGCCCCTGGGCTTCGGGCACGGTGAGCACCTGGATGCCGGTGAGCTCGGAGGTTTTCTCTGAGACGATGGCTTCCTCGGCCAAGGCCGAGAGCCAGCTCAAGGCCTGAGCGGCGTTCACCCGAACACCGCCAGCTTCGCGGATGAGAGCGGCGCAGCAGCTTTCCAGATGCTTCTGAGCCAGGTTATCGGCGGTACGATATTGGCCCGCGAAATGGTAGAAGCCGAAATCCTTGAGGCATTTTTGCAGGGCCTGAAACCATTCGGCCAGGGGCGCAGGCGATTGCTCAACCAAGCGCTGCATAGGTGCCAGGGGACTCTGCTCCATCAGTTCCTGGAATAATCCCCAGGGGAAGCGTGGTTGCCGGAGATCATTGGCGGCCTGGCGCCATTGCTGAAGCACCTGGAGTTTGGGTGCGGGTAGATAGGGGGAGGTGAGCAGATTGGCTAGCAGTGGCAGGGGATCGGGTTCATTCCAGAGCTTGAGGGGAATGATGGCTGTTTGAAAGAGGGGATGCTCCACCAGCGGCAGGCCGAGGGCCAGGTTATAGCGAATGGCATGTTGAAAATCGGGGCGCTCCGCGCCGGCCAATTCAGCCAGGTATTTTTTTAGCCGAGGCAGATAAGCACGCTCAGCGCAGACTAACCCCAGATTCTTAAAGCCCTTATTCCAAGCCTGCAGGATCTCGGCCAGAATCGAGCGGCATTCCTGTTCGGGCGTGGCATAGACGCGCGCGGCCATTTCTGCGTTGGCCGCCTGCGATATTTTCCAGAGGGTCAGGCGGCTTTTTTTGGCAATGGCAGCCAAAAGATCCTTTTCCAGACCTGTCAGTTGTGCGCATGGGATATAAATCGTCTGCTTGGGCAGCTGGAGGCCTTGGGATTCAATGGCCGCACAGACCTCCTTGAGTATATCGCTCCAGAGTGCCGCTTGATACTGCGGCAGCAGATTCAAAAAATGCTGGGTGGCCCTTTGGCGAAAGCGGGCCAGGGGCTGCTCGCTCTGGCTGGCGAGAGGATCCAACTTCTCGTTCAAGAGGGCCTCAAGAGAAAATTGCATCTGGCGATAGAGGCTTGGCTCCAGGTTCAGGCCAGTCGGCGGCACGGCCTGCTGGGCCGCCATATGCCAGAGCTGCAGACTGAGTTCCGGGGTCAGGGGCCGCGCGGCTGGCCAGAGCTCAGCGTAGCTCTGATAGACCCAGCCTTTGAGCGAATGGATGGCCGGGGTGAGCCAGGCTGAGGTGGCCGCCTGCTGTTGTTGCTGGCGCCAGCGGTGCAGTAAACGGCGCGCCAGGCGTGCGGTGCCGCAGAGCAGGAGAGTCTGGGAAGCACAGGCTGCCCCGGCCGCCTTTTCCAACTCATTAGCATTAGAGAAGTTGCGATCAGTGCCGAGCTGGCTAGACTGAGCATGCTCCATGCCGGAAACCTCCGGGAACCTATCTCTTGCAAGATTGATAATCGCGGCTTGTCAGTTGCTTTTTCTGGTGTAGTATATAAACCGGTTATAGAAAAGGCGAACATGAAAAAAGCTAAAATTAACTTGCGCGGCCGGAATCTGCTCAAACTCTCGGATTTATCGGACGCTGAGCTGCTGGCGCTCTTGGATCTGGCCGCTCGGCTGAAGAAGGAAAAAGCTCAGGGTCGGCAGGCTGACCGTTTGCGCAAGAAGAATATAGCCATGCTTTTCGAGAAGGCCTCCACGCGCACCCGGGCCGCTTTTACGGTGGCGGCGGTGGATGAGGGCGCCAGTGTGGAATATATGGATCTGCGCGACCTGCACCTGGGCAAGAAGGAATCGGTCAAGGATACCGCCCGGGTTTTGGGGCGCATGTTCGATGCCATTCAATTCCGGGGTTTCAAACAGGAAACCCTGGAACTCCTGGCGCAATATGCGGGAGTGCCGGTCTGGAACGGCCTGACCGATGCCGAACATCCCACCCAAGCCCTGGCCGATCTGATGACCATCCGCGAATACTTCCAGAAATTGCGGGGTCTGAAGGTGGTCTATCTGGGCGATGGCCGCAACAATGTTTGTTTATCCTTGATGATGGGCTGTGCCAAGAGCGGCATGCATTTCGTGGATTGCGCCCCGCCCGAACTTTTGCCAACCAATTCCCTGCTGGAGGAGGCGCGGGCGGTGGCCGAGCGCAACGGTGGCTCGATCACTCTCAGTCAGACTCCGGCGCAGGCGGTGGTGGGCGCGCATGTGGTCTATACGGATGTCTGGGCCTCGATGGGCGAGGAAGCCTCCTTCGATGAGCGCCGCCGTCTTTTAGAACCCTACCAGGTGAACCTGCCTCTGATGCGCTGCACGGGCAACCTGGAAAGCGCGCAGGTGATCTTCCTGCATTGTCTGCCGGCCCTGCACAATCATGATACTGAATTCACGCGCCACTGCGGTGCTTTGGAAGTGACCGATGATGTTTTCGAGGCGCCTTTTTCGAGGGTGTTTGAACAGGCCGAAAACCGTTTGCACACTATCAAGGCGGTGATGGTGGCCACCTTATATGGAAAGGCCTAAGCCCCATGAATTCGTCCATGAAGACCTGGCCGGAAATCAGTTGGGAAGAACTGCAGCAGCTCAAATTAAAAGAGCGCGCGCGCTGTTTCAATCAGGGCCAATCTCCCTTCCATGTCTTGCTGGCACAGCAATTCAATCGACCGCTGCTCGATGAACTCGGCGCCCTGGCCACGCGGGTGCGCCAAATGGCCAAAAGCAAAGCGGGTATGGATTTCCTGCGTCAGCTCATCGCGCACCGCACGGCTATGCTCTACTTTACCCAGCCCAGCACGCGCACTTTCCTTTCCTTTCATTCCGCCTGCCAGATCCTGGGAATGCGCACGGTGGAAGTGCGCGAAACCTCCACCTCCAGCGAAATGAAGGGTGAGACCAAGGAAGACTCCATCCGCACCTTCAGCTCCTTCGCCGATTTGATCATCATGCGTAGCGCGGTGGGCGGCCTGGCCGAGAAAATGGCCTGGAAGCTCTCGCGTACCGAGCGGCCCGTGCCGATCATCAACGCCGGCAGCGGCAAGGATCAGCATCCCACCCAGGCCTTGCTGGATATCTATACTCTGCAGCGCAGTTTCGAGCGCCAGGGCGGGATAGACGGCAAGCAGATTGTCTTCGTTGGCGATCTGGAGCGCGGCCGCACCGTGCGTTCCTTGGCCTATCTCTTGACCAACTATCGTAAGGTTAAACTGGTTTTCATTGCCCCGCCAGCCCTGCAGATCGGCGCGGATATCCTCGAACTCCTGCGCGCCGCCGACTGCGAATTTGAACTGGGCGACGATTTACAAAAGGCCATTCCGGAGGCGGATGCCATTTATATGACGCGCCTCCAGGATGAATGGGATGAACAGGCCGGCGCCAGCGGCCGCATCGATGTCAGCCGCTATAACTTCACCTGTGAGCATCTCAAGCTCTTGCGACCGCAGGCGGTAATCCTGCATCCTTTGCCGCGCCGTCAGGAGATAGCGCCGGAGGTGGACCTGGATCCGCGCGCCGTCTATTGGCGCCAGATCCGCAACGGCATGTGGATTCGCGTGGCCTTGCTGGCCATGATCTTCGATTGCGCCCGGCACATTAATGCCTATCGCGACTGAGAGCGCGGGGCACTCACATCTGGATTTGCTTGGCACGCGCCAGGCTGCGGGCCTCGACGCTTTGAATTTCCACAAAACCCTGGGAACTGGCGGGATTCAAACCGCTGCTCTTTTCCATGGATGAATCCGCGGCATGATAGAGCGAAGCCGGGCAATCGGTCAGACGTTGAAAATGGATATTGCCCTTGAAAAGGCCGACCTGGATGGTGCCGCTGGCCGAGCGCGTGAGCTCTTCAATGGCCGCTAAAGCGGCACGCGTGGCCGGATCGAAATAGCGCCCGTCGTAGATTTGATCGGCCACCAAACGGCTCAACTGCTCAAAGAGTTGAGTGGCGCGCCGGTCGAGGGTGGCCTGATAGATATATTGCAGGCAGCGCCCCAAGAGCTCCATCCCCGGCGCTTCATAGACTCCCCGGCTCTTAGTGCCGATGATGCGGTTCTCGAGGGCATGCTTCATCCCGATACCGTTACGGCCGCCGATGCGATTAGCCAGTTGCATGGCCTGAAGCGGCGTCACCGCCCGGCCGTTGATCTGCACGGCGCGGGCCTTGACGAAACGAATCCTCAGGCGCTCAACGCGGTTGGGGGCCGCCTGTGGCCAGACGCCCATACTGGGAACAACGATGCTCTCAGGAGTGGTCAGATGCTCAAGATCTTCGGCTTCATGCGAGAGCCCGGCCAGATTGGCATCGGTGGAGTATTTCTTCTTGCCAGACTGGAAGGTGGGGATGCCATTGCGCTTGAGATAGGCGGCCATTTGTTTGCGCCCGGGAAATTCGCTGAGCAGGGCCGGATCGCGCCAGGGCGCATAGACTTGCATGGCCGGCGCGAGCACATTGGTGTAGCGTTCGAAACGCACTTGATCGTTGCCGCGACCGGTGGCGCCATGTGCCAGCACAGTGCGTCCGCGTTGGCGCATGCTGGGCAGTAGCCCCCGTACTGTGACGGCGCGGGCCAGCCCGGTGGTATTCCAGTAGCCGCCATCATATTGCGCTTGGGCTTGCAAGGCCTTGAAACAAGCCTCGGCCATCGGACGCTGCAGGTCGACGATGATGGTTTCCACGCCGCAACGCGCCATGCGCCGGCGAATATCGCCGATATCCTTCTCATCGGCTTGGGCCAGATCCGCGGCGAAGCACAAGACATCCAACCCCAGCGAAGCCAGTTTATGGGCGATGGTTTGGCTATCGAGCCCGCCTGAGACGCACAGGCCGATTTTTTGATTAGGCAATTCAGAGAGTATCATCTTTTGAGTTTCCTTTCATCGAATACGCGCCGCACAGCGCCGCCGGTGACCTCGCCAATGCGTTCGGCATCCAAGCCCCAGGCCGGCAGCAGTTCCTCCACCAGGCGCCGATACAGACACAGCGCAGGATAGCCGGAAGCATAGGGCGCGTAAAGTTTTTCGCAGAGCGGATGCGGGGCATGATCGCTTTCCAGCCAATCAATGCTGCCCTCCTTGAGTCCGCGGCGTAAAGCGATGGTATCGGCCGGCTCGCGCAAGGGTGGGTTGACCTTGTAGATGAGCCCTTCCGCTCCGCGGCTTTTATTGAGCGACCATAACAGATGATGGGGGGTGACCCCGCAAGTGATCCGCCAAGGGGCCGCACCGCCGGCCAAGGCCATTTTTTCCTGCTCAATCAGCTGCAAACCGGCGGCGGTGGAGAGATGACAGATATGCAAGGTGCCCTCGAACCCGCAGGTTTTAGCCCAACGGATTTGATCGGCGATGGATTGCACCTCAGCCTGCGCCGGACGGGCGCTGGCATGGCTCGTCGGCTGCCGGGGATCAAAGGCTTTGACCAGGAGCGCTTCCTTTTCGCAATGCACCGCCAGCACCCCCCGATAACCGGCCTCGGCCAGCGTTTGATAGACCAGTTGTTGTTCTTGTTCGGAACTGACCGCCAGGGCGCCGCTGCCGCCGCCGGCATATAGTTTGAGCCCGATAACCTCGGCCAATTGATTGACGCTCGCCGCCGCCGCCCGCACTTGCGCTGGCTCGGCACTAAGCCCCAGATAGATGCGGTAGCGGTCCCGAGCCTCAGCGGGCACAAGCTTCAGGCGCGCCACAGCCGCGGCCGGTGTGAGCAGGGGCGGATCGGTATTGGGCATATCGAAAATGATGGCCACGCCTTGTTGATCGCAGAGACGCAGAACATGGGCGATGGTTCCCTTGTAGCTCTCCTGGCCATCGCGGCAATGCACATGAGGATCGATTCTCATAACGCCCCCCTGGTCCTGAATGGTCTGCTGGAGCAAAGCATCATTTGAGCATGGCCTCCAGTGCGGGACGAATGGTGGGGTAGGTCAGCATTATTTTCTCGGCCTTAGCCCTGTTTTTCTGGTCGTGATAAAATTGACGGAAATAGTCCGGATAGCGCTGCAAGGCATTCAAGGCCCAGGCCTCTTTATCCTGCATCCGTTCCTGGAGCGTCTGATGGAGTTGGGGTGCAATATGCTTTTCCTTGAGCATGAAGTCCCAAGCCGCTTTATCCAAGGGCACCACGCTCCAGGCCGGTAGACCGAGTTGCTGCAGAACCTGGAGCCCGTCTTCCTGGCGATCCACGAAGGATAACAAGCCCAACAGCCGCCCGCCGCGTCTTTCAATGGCTGGCTTCCAGTGGTCGCGCAGGGAAGAGCCTTCGTTGTTGAGATCGGCCACATGCAACACCCTTTTGCCCGCTACCTCGGCGCCCAGCGCGCGACCATCCTTATAGAGCTTCAGATGGGGCTTGCCCAAAGCCACGGCCACCGGATTAGAAAAATCCCAATCGCGGCTTTCACCACCGGAAATGACGTCGCATGGCTCAGCCATATCCCCGATCAACTCGACCAGCGACTGGATGGCGGTGGCGTAGGCTGGGCCATCTTTTTCTATGGCTATGCTCTGAATGTAATAGGCGCCGATCTGACCCGACGTATAGGGGAACCAGGGGGCATGCTCATTCACGAACTGAAAGGCGCCGGTCAGTATCAGGTTACGAAGATTCTGTTCCTGCAGCTGGAGATATCGAGCGTTTTTCATATGGAACTAAGCTAGCACATCTCAAACCATTTCGGCAATCCTCAATCCCAGCTGATCATAACAAAAAGCCACATTTTCTTGTTGCTTTTCGGGGGGGGGGGGGGGAAT
>CAYYVN010000018.1:0-22059 GCA_964475165.1 uncultured Verrucomicrobiota bacterium
CGGGCCCCCGTCAATTTCTTTGAGTTTTAGCCTTGCGGCCGTACTCCCCAGGCGGTACACTTAACGCGTTAGCTCCGGTACGGAAGGGGTCAAATCCTCCCACACCAAGTGTACACCGTTTATGGCTGGGACTACCAGGGTATCTAATCCTGTTTGCTCCCCCAGCTTTCATGCCTCAGTGTCAGTATCAGTCCAGAGAGCCGCTTTCGCCTCCGGTGTTCTTCTTGATATCTACGCATTTCACCGCTACACCAAGAATTCCACTCTCCTCTCCTGTACTCTAGTTCTGCAGTTTCAAATGCCCTTTCACCGTTGAGCGGTGAGCTTTCACATCTGACACGCAAAACCACCTACGCATCCTTTACGCCCAGTAAATCCGAACAACGCTAGCCACCTCTGTATCACCGCGGCTGCTGGCACAGAGTTAGCCGTGACTTCCTCTTCTGGTACCATCAATCGGCAGGGCTATTAACCCTCCCGGAATTGTTCCCAAATGACAGGAGTTTACAACCCGAAGGCCTTCATCCTCCACGCAGCGTCGCATTGTCAGGCTTGCGCCCATTGCAAATGATTCTCGACTGCAGCCTCCCGTAGGAGTCTGGGCAGTGTCTCAGTCCCAGTGTGGCTGACCATCCTCTCAGACCAGCTACCCGTAAGCCTTGGTGAGCCGTTACCTCACCAACAAGCTGATAGGACGCGGGCTCAACTTCAAGCGACAGGCCCTTGCGGGTCCCCGTCTTTAAATGATACCGCAGGCGCGGCACGATCACATCCAGGATTAGTCCGCTTTTCAGCAGGTTATACTGGACTTGAAGGTAGATTACCCACGTGTTACTCACCCTTCCGCCACTGTCCTTCCCGCGTTCTCGTCTTGCGACTTGAATACGGGAATTCTCGTTCGACTTGCATGCCTTATCCACGCTGCCAGCGTTCGTTCTGAGCCAGAATCAAACTCTCCGTAATTAAACGTAAACGATCCCAACCGCGCCTGGCGGCGCCGTCGGTCTCGTTAGCTCTCACTAGCAAAGAACATTGGCGTTCCACGATCACACCACTTCCGACTGGAAGTATGTGTTGATGCATGTTTGGTTATCAAAGAACAGACAAAAAAAACCGCGCCGCACGCCGAAGAGCCCACGGCACAGGTGTTATCTACTCACTAAAAAGGAACCTGTTTTATTGTTTTGCGAAAAGTATAGCAAAGCCGGAGGGGTTGTCAATCATTTATTTTAATCTCTTCCAACCCGCCAAACCAAGGTGGCTTTGCGGGAGGTAATCTAGCAGAGAAGGAAGACCTGTCAACATTTATTTTAGAAATAATTGTGCAGGCCAGCCGCCAGTGAATGGCGCTCAAGCCAAGAGCTTACGGAAACGCGCCTGGGCGGCGCGCCAGGCAGCCGCCCGCTGCGGCTGATAGGTCTGGATGGCACAAGCCCGCTGGATGAGCGGCATGGCCTCGGCCAGGGACCCGATCACTCCCAGGCCCAGAGCCTGCACCATGAGGTTGCCAATGGCGGTGGCCTCGACCGGGCCGGCCAGCACCGGCAAGCCGCAGGCCTCGGCCGTGAACTGGTTGAGCAGGCTGTTGCGCGCGCCGCCGCCGACGATATGCACCACCCTGGCCGGCTCCCCGCAAACGCCGGCCAGCTCCTCCTGAAGGCGGCTATATTGCAGAGCCAGGCTTTCATAAACCATGCGCAACATCGCCCCGCGATCGGCAGGAACCGGCTGCTGCGTGCGCCGACAATAATCCCGCAGAGCGTTCTCCATCTGCGGCGGGTTATAAAAAGCGGGATCATCCGGATTGATCAAGGCCCTGAAAGGCGGCGCGGCCGCGGCCAGCGCATACATTTCCGGCCAATCCAGCTCGCGGCCATCGGCCTCGCGCCAGCCGCGGCGCAGCTCCTGCGCCAACCATCCGCCCATGCAGTTTTTCAGCAGGCGCACATTGCCGATGCCGCCTTCATTGCTCAAATTGAGCGCCATGGCCGCCGGCGTGGTGACCGGCTCCGGCACCAACCGCCCCACCAAAGACCAGGTCCCCGAACTGATAATCAAAGCCCGGGCCGGATCGGCCACGGGCGCGGCCGCAAAAGCGCTGGCGGTATCATGTCCACCGACCGCCAATAAATGGGCGCCCGACAGCCCCGTCCCCGCCGCAATCGGCGCATGCAGCCGCCCCAATACTTTGCCGGGAGCGACGATCTCCGGCAGCAATTCCGGCGGAATCTCCAACGCCTCCAAGATCTCGCGGCTCCAAGTGTTAGTCCGGGCATCCATCAACTGGGTAACGCTCGCCCAGGTGGAGTCCACCTGGAGCATGCCGCCCAGATAATAATAGAACAAGGAAGGCACCGGCACATAGCGACAGCCAGGCAGCAATAACTCGCGCCGGCGCGTGATCAACCAACGCAACTGATTGCTGATATTGAAAGGTTGAAAATGAATGCCGGTGATGGCATAGAGCCGTGCAGCTGAGATGCGCTCCTGAACCTCCGCGCTCATTTGATCCAGGCGATGATCGCGATAGGCATAAACCTTGCCCAGCATATCGCCATCGGCGCTGAGGAGATGGCCATCGGTGCCCCAGCTATCAATGCCAATGGCATCCAGCTGCGCGCCCACCTCGCGGCGATAGGCATGCAGGCCAGCCAGGATATTGGCATAGATCAAGGTATCATCCCAGACCAGGCGCTCCTGGAGCGCGCCGCTGCGCTCGGGCAAATGCAGGGGCACACTCTCATGGGCGAAGCGGTGGATTTCGCGCAGGGCAAACTCGCCACCCTCGAAAAACCCCGCAAAGCACTTGCCCCCGGAGGCGCCCAGATCTATGGCCAGCAACCGTTTGCCACTCATGCTCTTCTCGCCCCCACCCCGTCTCTGAAACAATCCGCATGCGATAGTTAATAGAAGCTGATCAGAGTGCCGGCCGGCGGCGCCCACTGATAGGCGCCCATATCAATCTGGCCACCGCTGATGCGCTTCCAGCCGGCCAGATCCACTGTATCGCTGACACCATTGGTGGTGCCAGCCCCGCGCGCCGGGGAATTATCGCTCAAGCGATAATCGCCATTCTGCCAATCCACGAACAGCGGATCCTCATCGATATTGCCTGTGCCAGCTGGTAAGGGATCGGAACAGGTATAGGCGACGGCGAAATCATCGCTCATATTCTGAGGACCACTCTGAGCAGCATTGAAATAAACGATACAGTTAGTGAGATAGCAGCGCCGCGAGCCGCCGCCACCAGACTTAGCATAGTTGCTCACGACCGTACAGTTGATGAGATAAGCGCCATTGGCCCCGCCACCCACATTGCCACATGAATTATTTGCCAGTAAGCAGTTGCGCAAAATGGCAGCACCATACACCCCACCACCACTGTGTGGGTCCACCCGATTATTCATGATCTGACAGCGAATCACTTGGCCCTGACCAGCTGTGCCCCCATAAGCTATGCCGCCGCCCAGATAATTGCAAAGATTATTGCTGATGATACTGTCTTGCACAATGCCACCAGTTAGATAAATGCCGGCGCCATTATTGTTATCACCACTAATACGATTGGAAACGATAGCACAGTTCTGCACCGTACCATTATAAAGATAGACGCCACGCCTGGGGCCATTGGTGATCGTGAAGCCATCCAGCACGGCGTTGCTATGATTGAGGGTGAAGATGGCCTCAGTCAGCCCCGCGCCATGGACAAGGGTCTCTTCGCGGCCCTGCTGGCTTTTGACTGTCAGGGCATTGGTGATCCTGATACCAGCGGCGGCTGGCGCGTAATAGGTGCCGGGTGAGACAAGCACAGTATCGTAGGAGCCGATATTGGCACAGGCGTAATCCACGGCCGTCTGGATATTGGTGGCAGCCTTCGCCCAGGTATCATAGGGCGAGCTATGCGAGCCAGCCAGGGAGACATAGTTGGTGCCGGCGGCCCAGGCGCTTGAGAAGCACGCGTAAAACAAGCCCAAAAGAATAGAAAACCATCTAGACGACATATCCTCTCCCCTCGCTTAGCCAAGGAAATCAAGATGCCAGCCCAGCCAGGATCAAGCCGGTGAGCGATCTTTCCCTTATGTTAACGCATCTCCTGGCCGCCGGTGACATTGATGGCCTGACCGGTCATATAAGAGGCTTGCGCCGAGGCCAGGAAAACCACGATATTACAGACATCCTCATAACGGCACCCGCGCCGCATGGGCACCTGATCGATATATTTCTGGCGCACTTCCGCCTCGCTGATACCCTGGTTTTCCGCATATTGCTTGAAAAGACTATTGACCCATAGGGGGGAATCCAGCAGGTTGCCGGGACAAACAGCATTAACGCGCACGCCCTTATCGGCCACTTCCAAGGCCGCGCTCTGGACCAGGCCAAGGCCACCAAACTTGGAGGCCGCATAAGCCGAATTACGGAAAGAGCCTTTCTTGCCGGATTTGGAATTGATCTGAATGAAGGATCCGCTGCGCTGACGCTGCATGATGCGCAAAGCGTGTTTCAGACAGAGCATCTGCCCCACCAGATTAACCTCCATCACTTTGCGCCACTGGGCAACATCGAACTCAGTGAGCGCGCCCGAGAAGAGAATGCCCGCGTTGGCCACGAAGATATCCACGCCCTCCCAGCGCTCCAGGGCCTGAGCCAGCAAAGCCTCGACTTCGGCTTCCACCGTCACATCGCACAGCACGCCATGCGCCTCACAGCCGAAACGCTGGCGCAAAGCAGCGGCCGTCTCCAGCACCGGCGAGCTCTTGATATCGGCCAGCAACACGCGGCACCCCTCGCTGAGCAAACGGCGGGCGATGGCTTCGCCCAGTCCGCGGGCGGCGCCGGTGACAATGGCGCGCTGGCCTTGCAAACCTTGAATATCACAGGTCATAAAGGGTTGATGCCGAGTTTTTAATAAACGATGACGACTTTCAGCGCGCCCTGGGCGGGATCGGCCTGCACGCGCACCGCCTCATGGAAACGGCTCAGTGGAAAGCGATGGGTCACCAAGGCTCGCCCATCGATCTGCCCCTTGAGCAGATAATCACGCGCCTGCAGATATGCCGCGCGGGACGAGCTGTTGGCGCCATGCAGGTTTAATTCCTGATAGTGGATTTTATTCAAATCCACACCGGCCACCGGATCGGATTTCGGCAGGCCGGCAAAGATGGAAAGGTGCCCGGCGCGGCGCAACAGGTTCAAGCCTTCCAGCACCAAAGCCTTGACCGAGGCCGCCACCACCACGGCATCCACCCCGCGCCCCTGGGTGTGTTCCTTGACCCAGGCCGTCGGCGTGACGCCGCTCGTATTCACCAGATTATCGAAAGGTAGTTGGAGTTTTTTCAGTAAATCCAGGCGCGGCTGGGAAACATCCATGATGGTGATGATGCGCGCGCCGCGGGCGCGGGCCACCAGCCCATTCAGCACGCCGATGATGCCCCCGCCGAAGATGACGACATGCTCGGTTTCTTCCAGGGGAATATACTGCATGCCGTTCACGCAGCAGCTCAAGGGCTCGATCAGGGTTCCGATATCAGCCGGCAGATCAGCGGGGATGGAAATCAGGCAGCCCTGTTCCACGGCCACCCGGGGCATGATCATATATTCGGCAAAGCCACCATTGAATTGGTAGCCCATGGCAATGAACCCTTTTTCGCATAGATTCTCGCGCTGCGCCCGGCACATGGGGCAAAGGCCGCAACCGATGACCGTCTGCACGATATAGCGCTGGCCCTCCTGAACATTGCTTACACCTGGCCCCACCGCCGCCACCGTGCCGGTGACTTCATGCCCCACGATGCTCACATCGACATGCTTCTCACCTTGCAGCACGCGTTGATCGGTGCCGCAGAGGGCGCAAGCCTCGACCTTCAAGAGCACCTCGCCGGCCGCCGGCACAGGCGTGGGCACAGTTTCGATGGCAATCAATCCCGGTTTCTTGATAACTGCTGCAAGCATCTCTGACTTTTCCTCTCTCCACCCCAGCCAGCGGGCTGGCAACGCCGCGGCTTTAAGAAAATAGAGCATAAGGGAGCGCCTGGGCGGCAACAAGCTTTTTTTCGCGGTAACGGAATAAAGTTTGACATCCCTCCGCCGCCTGCTATGATGAGCCCCCTTTCAGAAAAAACCTTGTAAAGCAATGGACAGGGCAAAGGAACGCAATATGAAATCATATGCCGTAATAGAGACGGGCGGCAAACAATATCGGGTGACGGCGGGCGACAAATTGAAAGTGGAACGGCTCGCCGCTGAAACCGGTGCCAAGATAACTTTGCAGCCGGTATTGGCCTTGAACCATGCAGAGCAATTCACACTGGGCGCCCCGCATGTGGCCGGCGCTAAAGTCACAGCCACTGTGCTGCGCCATCTGCGCGGACGCAAGCTCGTGGTCTTCAAGAAAAAACGGCGTAAGGGCTACGCTCTCAAAAAGGGGCATCGCCAGGAATTAACCGAACTGCAGATTGAGTCTCTGGCCTGAAACCGGAGCCAGCGCGAGGGCACCGGCGGCATGAGCGCGAACTTCTCCAGGAGAACAAAACATGGCAACCAAAAAAAGTGGCGGTACCGCCAGTAATGGCCGCGATAGTTGCGGCAAGCGCTTGGGCGTGAAATGTTTCGACGGACAACGGGTGACGGCCGGCAGCATCCTCGTGCGCCAGCGCGGCACACGCTTCCGACCCGGATTGAACGTTAAGCGGGCGCGGGATGACAGCTTATTTGCGCTGAAATCCGGCCTGGTCCGCTTCGAAAAAACCAGCCGGCGCATCCGCGTGGAAGAACCGGCCCCGACGCCGTGAAAAGCCATAAGTTTGTTGAAACCGCCCTGGCCACCTTCAGCGGCGGCCGCGGCGGGAACGGTTGCTGCAGTTTCCGCCGTGAAAAATATGTGCCACGCGGCGGCCCGGACGGCGGCAATGGCGGCCGCGGCGGGCATGTCATCCTGCAAGCCGACCGCAACACCGATTCCTTGATCGCCCTGTATTATCATCCCCAACGGCGCGCCCCCGATGGCGGCCATGGCAAGGGCAAGAAACAATATGGCCGTAACGGCTCCGACCTCACCATTCGCGTGCCCTGTGGCACGGAAATCCGCGATGCCACCAGCGGCCAACTTCTGGCCGATCTGGTGACGCCCGCCCAAGAAGTGATCATAGCGCAGGGCGGCCGCGGCGGCTTGGGAAACTGTCACTTCGTCACCTCCACCCATCAAGCGCCGCGCGAACATACCGCCGGCGAACCGGGCGAGGAAAAGAAAATCCGCTTGGATTTGAAGATCATCGCCGATGTGGGGCTGATCGGCTATCCCAATGCCGGTAAATCCAGCCTGCTGAGCGCCATCAGCAACGCCCGCCCCAAAATCGCCTCCTACCCCTTCACCACCCTGCATCCGGTGATCGGCACGCTGCGCCGTGCGCCGCACCAGGACTTGACCGTGGTGGATATCCCCGGGCTTGTCCGCGGAGCGCATCGCGGCGTGGGTCTGGGCCACGCCTTCCTGCGTCATGTCGAACGCACGCGTTTTTTGGTCTTGGTCATTGATATGGCCGGCGTGGATAGCCGGCACCCCTGGGAAGATTACGAGGTGCTATTGGATGAACTGGAGCGGCACAGCACCGAGCTGCGGCGGCGACCGCTCCTGGTCATCGCCAATAAAATGGATCTGCCGACGGCGCCGGAAAACCTGGCGGAATTTAAGCGCCAGACCGATCAGCAGCCCCTGCTCATCTCGGCCAAAAAGGGCACCGGCCTGGAAGCTTTGAAAGAGGCACTGCACGAGGCGGCGCTGACCCACAATGCGCCGCCCAGCGCCTGATCAGCGCCGGGAAAAAAGCGCGCTTTCGATCAGCTCACAGAGCAGATGGGCCAGCATGATATGCGCCTCCTGAATCAGGGGCGTGGCCCGAGAAGGAACGCAGAGACAATAGTCGCAGAGCTTGCGCATCTGACCGCCGGTCTGGCCGGTTAACCCCACGCGCTGTATATGGCGTTGCTGGCAGGCGCGTAAAGCCTGCACAATGTTGCGCGCGTCGCCCGAGGTGGAGATGGCGATGAAGACATCGCCCGGGCGCCCCAAAGCCTCGATCTGGCGCGCGAAGACCTGCTCAAAACTACTATCATTGCTGATAGCCGTCAGCACGGAAGTATCCGTGGAAAGAGCAATGGCCGGCAAGCCCGGGCGATCGAAGCGGAAACGATTCACCAATTCACCGGCAATATGCTGGGCGTCGGCGGCGCTGCCACCATTGCCGGCCAGCAACAGTTTATGTCCCTGCTGATAAGCCTGGATGCAGCCCTGGGCCACGCGGCCGAGCAGATCCAAGAGTTGATCATCATCCAGGATAGCCTGTTTGAGCTTGATGGATTCGGCGATGTGCTCCTGAATTTTTTGCCGCATATGCCCCCCCCCTCTGACCCGCTGGCCGGCCGGCAGGCCTTGGCCCGACCCCTATCATGGCCATTTTACGATGGGTGTCAACGGCGTTTCAGCCGCCGCCACCCGCGCGCCCCGGCCCGCATCACTGCCCGCGCCAGCGCCACCAGCCAGCGCCGGCGGCGACTAGCAGGCGGCAGGAGGCGGTCGAGCCCGCGGCACACGGCCTGGCTCAGCCGATAGCTATAGGATGCGCGGATCGCCGCCAGCGTCTCGGCCTGAACGCGCAGATCCTGCCAAGCCTGCCAGGCCTGCGCTTGAGGGGCAATCAGTTCCGGCCGCCGCGGCACCGGCGCGGCCAGCTTCATGAACCGCCCATAGAAGTTCAGGCGCTGGCGGCCAAAAACATGGATCTGAAAACTCTCCTCCATCTCCCGATACATGGCCAGGGCCTGGGCATCCAAGCCGTAGCGCTGAGCCGCACTAGCCAAAGGCACGAAACGCTCAATACCAAAATCCTTCCATTGCACCTCATAGAATTCGAAGAGGGCCCGATAGAGAACATAATCGGCCGGCAGGCCGCCGGCAAAGACCCACTCGTTATCCACCACCAGGCGCCGCTCTCCAACCACCAGGACATTGGCGAAGATCAAGTCGATGGCCGAAAGCGCCAGATAAATCCGCCGCGCAGCCGGCAAGCAACTGAAATCGGCGCGGCCGAAGACCCGGGTCAATTCGGCCCGGGCCGCCGGCGCCGGGCCGGCAATGGTCTGGAAACCAGTGCGCAAGCGCCGCACATAATCATCCAGCTCAGCCCAGAAACGCGCCTGATCCCTGGCCTGAAAGGCCTCGAACAACAGATCGTTCAGGCTGCGTTCAGGCATATAATCGCAAACCAGGGCGGCCGCGCCGGCGGCTTGCAGGGGCACGGCCTCGAAGCCGCCCGGCAAGACTGAGGCGGCGAAGCGGGCTTGCATCTGGAGCATGTGCTGCAGATGAGCTTGGGCCGCGGGCGTGAGCGCGCGCTTATAGACTCGCCGCTGGCCCCCCTCCACGACGATGGAAGTGGCCGTCTGAAACTCCGGCCGGCGGTGATAATTATATCTGGTATAGAGCACTTCCATGGTCAGCGGGCCTGTTGGGCTTCCACGAGGAAAGCGTTAGCGAAAAAGTCGAACATCCCATTGCGCACTAGTGCCGGCAGAGCGTGGCGCTCGCTGAAGAGCTTCAACCTTTCATGGTCATAGTTGGGAGCATCTTCAAATTTATGATTGAGCGCCGGCAGGTGCCGGTCGCTGAAGATCTCCCTGGGAAACTTGTAGTCGGGATAGGGATAATACCAGCGGCAAATATGCAGGCCGGAGGCCTGGAACTCCCGCGCCAGTTCATGCTTGGAGAAAGTGATTACCCGATCACCTTGCGGATAGTCTTCGATACCATCGAAAAGGCGGCGGGTATGGTCATCGGCCGCGCCCGCAAAATATTTCAGACCATAGCGATTCTCCAAGGCCACCCAGAGCCGCCCCGTGGGCGTGAGCAGGGAGGCCGCGCGGCGCAAAAGCGCTTGGGCCGGCTGGGCGGCCTTGATGAAGCTGCCGGCATATTCCAGCACCCCAATCAGGGTCACCACCTCAAAGGTGTCTGATAAGGGTATCGTCATGATATCGCCCGCCAACACCTCCAGCCGCGGCTCCTCCAGATAGCGTTGGTGAATGATGCGGCTGCGCTTGGCGGAAAGCTCCACGGCCGTCACCCGAGCGGATTTTTCGCAGAGTAGCCCGGTCAGCGCGCCGCAGCCGGCGCCGATTTCCAGGACGGTCGCCTGCGGCGCCCAGGGCGCCCATTCCAGCAGCGCGCGGCGCGCCGGCGAGAGATGGTAGAGCATGGGCCAGCGCTGTTCCTGATCCAGAATGGCCATCACATCGCGCCGCTGACCAAAGATCTCCAGCAGTTCATCCTCCACGGCGCCATCGGAATAAGCATCCGGGCCGCGATAATATTCCAGCTTAAGCGTGGCCATAACTTTCCTTCAATCCAGCGTGGATCAACCCAACCTCAGGCTTTGGCTACGGAACAAGGCGCCGGGCTTGCATCTACTATCAGGGCCGTGGCCAGGGCGTAATCGCCGGCATGGGCCAGCGAAAGTCGCACCAGACGGCCACCAAGGCGCCGGGCGGTCTCTCCGCTCAGGCGCACGCTCGGCGCGCCCTGGGCGTTATGCCAGACTTCGATCTCACCCCAGCGCACGGCGCCGCCCAAGGCTTTGGCCACCGCCTCCTTGGCGCAAAAACGGGCCGCATAATGCTGGGCCGGGCGCCTCTGCCGAGCGCAATACTCCCGCTCGGCCGGCGTGAAGACCCGGCGCGCGAAGCCGGGCCGGCGCGCCATGGCGCGCTGCAGGCGCGATATCTGTTCAATATCCGTACCGATCAACATAGCTATAAGTTGCCCGTCGCGGGCGCAGTCTCCTCCGCGCCAGCGGAAATTTTGGTGACCGTAATAGAGCTCTGCAGATCATACACCCCCACCATCGGCTCGGCGGAGACCACCTCAAACAAGAGCGCATCATATAAGCGATGATAGGCCAACAGCTGACCCTGTTCAAATCCCGTACAGCCCAATGATAGGGCATAACGGCCCGATTGCGCATTCCAAATCTGACGGAACTCCACCGCAACCAGATCGCCGGCATGGTAAGTTTCGGTGGCGATATCCTTGAAGAAGGTATTGGTGCCCGTCAGCTCCCAACCCCTTAAATCCTTGATGGTATAGGCAAAAATAGGCTGGGCTACGGTGGCCTGAAAGCGCACCTGCATCCTGATCAGGCAAGGCTGGCCATGCTGCAACAAGCGCACTGGCTGGCCAGTTTCGTCGCAGAGCTCGCCAGCGACGATTTCCGCCCGGCGATCCCCATAGGATAACGCCTGCGGATCAGGCGTGAACTGGCGTGGCACCTGCTGGCCGACCGCGGGCGCCTGGCGCCGGGGCGCCGAGCTGGTGACCATGAGCTTTTTATAGGCATCCACGGCGGCCTTAGTGTCGCCATCCACGACCTTATGTCCCCCGTCCAAAACAATCGCCCGGCTGCAATAGCGCAGCACGCTGTCCAGAGCATGGCTCACGAAGACGATTGTTTTGCCGCGCTCCTTGAACTCCTGGAATTTCCGGAAACATTTGGCCTGGAAACTGATATCGCCAACGGCCAGCGCTTCATCAACGATCAACACATCCGGATCCACATTCACCGCCACGGCAAAGGCCAAACGCAGGAACATGCCGCTGGAATAGGTCTTCACCGGCTGCTCCATATAATCGCCGATATCCGCAAAGGCCCGAATGGCCGGCAGGCGCGCATCCATTTCCGGCCGCGTATAGCCCATGAGCGTGCCGCTGAAATAGGCGTTTTCCGTGCCACTCAATTCGGGATTGAACCCGGCTCCCAGCTCGAGGATCGCCGCCAGACGGCCGTGGATAGCGGTCCGGCCCAGCGTGGGGGTCACGATGCCGCTGATGATCTTGAGCAAGGTGGATTTGCCTGAGCCGTTTTTGCCGATAACGCCCAGGGTCTCTCCACGCCTTATTTCCAGATTCACCGCGCGCAAAGCATGAAACTGCTGATGGTATTTTTTACGGCGCGGATGGAGCGCTTCCTTGAGCCGATCAACATGGCGCTGATACAAGCGATAGGTCTTGGTCAGATCCTCGACTTGGATGACGATCTCGTGCATGGCGCTCATCTTAACAAACCCTGTCTTCAAAGCCAGATCTTAGCAGCTCACCCGCCAAATACACGCTCAAACCTGGCCCGGCGGTCAAGCGCCCACCAGCCGGCCGAGCCGGCGGCGGCGCCCAGCAGATTGGCCAGGGCATCGCCCCAGGAAGCGCTGCGCCCCATGTGCAGCAGCAGGGCCTGCAAGCCTTCCAGCAGCGCGCCGTAGGCGCTGGCGAGAGCCACCACGATCAAGATGCGCGCCCCCATCCTGGCCGGCCAAGCTGGCCAAGCCCAATGCAGGATGAGGGCCCAGCCGCCATATAAAAGGATATGCCCGAGCTTATCCGGCTGAGGCAGCCAGCTGGGCGGCGCCGCGCAAAGCTCCGCCGGCACAAGGGCTAAAACCAAAATCCCCGTGGCATACAGCGCGCTCAGCCACCAGCGCCAGGAACTGCTCGCCCGGCTCATGGCAGCTGGGCCTGGGCCGGGGTGTAATTCGGCACCAGTTCCCGCAGCAGATTGCGCGCCGCGACCGGATCGCCGCGCCGCGCTTGCGCGAGCAACTGGTCAACGAGATCCGCCAAACGCGCCGCCTGGGGCGGGGCACTGGCGGCTGATTCAACGCTGGAAACAAAAATTTTCTCATGATGCGTGCGCCGATAATTTTCGCCGGGACGGAACAGCTCCTCAAACAGTTTTTCGCCGGGGCGCAGACCGATAAAAACAATCTCGATATCGCGCCCGGCCTCCTGCCCCGAAAGCTTGATCAGGTCACGGGCCAGATCAACAATTTTAATCGGCTCGCCCATATCCAAAACAAAAACGCCACTGCGGCATTCTGTGCCCGCCAGCGTGGCGGCCTGCAAGACCAACTGCACCGCTTCGGGAATGGTCATAAAATAGCGTTTCACCTCCGGATGGGTCACCGTCACCGGGCCGCCGCGCGCGATCTGCTCGCGAAACATGGGCACCACGCTGCCGCGGCTGCCGAGCACATTGCCAAAACGCACCGCCACATAGGGGCGCGCGGTCCGCTCGGCCACTTCCTGCACGATCATTTCAGCCACGCGCTTGGTAGCGCCCATGATATTGGCCGGATTAACCGCCTTATCCGAGGAAATCAAGACAAAGCGTTCCACGCCAAATTGCTCGGCCAGGCGCACCAGCGTGCGCGTGCCGCCAACATTGTTGGCGATGGCCTCCTCGCAATTGGATTCCATCAGCGGCACATGTTTATGAGCCGCCGCATGAAAAACAACCTGCGGCTGCAGCTGCTCAAAAACCATCCGCAGGCGCACCGCATCACGGATATCGGCCACGATCACTTCCAGCTTGAGTTGCGGCCAACGCTGACGCAGCTCATGCTCAAAGATGAAGAGGCTGTTTTCGCCATGCCCCAACAAGAGCAGCCGCGCCGGCGCACAGCGCGCTATCTGGCGACATAACTCCGAACCGATCGAACCGCCGCCGCCGGTCACCAGCACGCATTTGCCGGTGAGCATCTTTTCGACTTCCTGGGCATTGATGCGCACCGGTTCGCGGCGCAAAAGATCCTCGATATCAATCGGGCGCAACTGGCTAATGCTCACTTGATCGGAGAGGATCTCGTAAATACCGGGGATGGTGCGCGAGGGCACCTGGACCGCCGCGCAGAGCGCGATGATCTCGCGCACCACCCGGCCGGGCGCGGTGGGGATAGCGATGACCACCTCATCGATACCGTATTTCTTGACCAAGGCGGGAATATCCTGGCTGGCGCCCAGCACCGGAATGCCGTGGATGGATTTATGCTGTTTACCCGGATCATCATCCACGAAACCCAGCGGCTCAATATTGATGTGGCGGCTGGAAAGCATCTCGCGGGCGATGATCGCCCCCGCATCCCCCGCGCCCACAATCAAGACCGCCTTACTCTGGCTGGACCGGCGGCGCCGGCGCTGGCTGATGAGCCGAACGCTGAAACGCGCCCCACCCACCAGCAGCAGTGTTAAAAGACCGTCGATAAATGGCACGGAACGCGGCAGATGGCGGCCGACTTCCCAGCCCAAGATACCGGCGCCCAAGAAAAGCCCGGCCGCGACCAGCGTGGCACTGGTGACCGCCAAGAAGATGCTGAGCAGCTCCTCCACACTGGCATAGCGCCAGAAACGCCGGTAGAGACCGAACAGAAAAAAAATCACCAGCTTAACCAGCAAGGCCAAGACCGTGAAGCGCATCAAAGCCGGCTGATAAGCAGCGATCCAGGAAGCGCTATCGACCCGCAAGGCCAGGGCCAGGGTCGGGGTGATCGTTAAAAAGACTATATCCAATAAGAATAAATAACGGTTGCGCATGGGCTTCCCCTTGGCTCGCATTAATTTACATGGCCCGGAGCCTTACCACAAGGTTTTTTGGCGAATGCCAAAAAGCAGCATAGCTGGAGTTGGCCATCAAGCCAATGCCAAGCATGCGCCGGAGTCCCCCATGCACCGGCTCATTGGATCTGTGAAGTCAGGGCTTGCGAGAGGTTCCAGATCGGCAGCAGAATGGATAGCGCCAGGAAGAGCACCCCCGCGCCGATGATCACGGTGACAATCGGTTCAATCATCGCCGTGAGATGTTTGAGGGTATAGTCTATTTCGGCGTCATAGAAATCAACGACTTGCCCGAGCATCTCATCCAGACTGC
Organism: uncultured Verrucomicrobiota bacterium; assembly: GCA_964475165.1. Taxonomy (GTDB): domain Bacteria; phylum Verrucomicrobiota; class Kiritimatiellia; order JAAZAB01; family JAAZAB01; genus CAYUHK01. Next base: position 14,742 of record CAYYVN010000018.1, read on the forward strand.
CGGTTTTTTCACCGACGGCGATCAGGCTGGTGACCATGGGCGGAAAGATAGTCATCTCGTTGAGAAAACCATCGGCTACCGTATTGCCATCCAGAATGAACTGCCGCACTTTCTGCAATTGCTCCTGAAAGAAAGTGTTGGCTACAACGGTGGGCGCAATTTCCAAAGCCCGCAAGACCGGTACTCCGTTATGAATGAGCATCGCCAGGATCCGCCCGAAACGCGCCACGGCGATTTTCGTATAAACGGGGCCCAGCAAGCGTAAGCGGAATTTCATCCTATCATATTGTAAACGCACCGGCTTCCGGCGCAGCAGCAAGAACCAACCCAGGCCGAGAGCTATGAGCGCGCTGAGCAGCAGTGGCCAGTGATTCTGAAGGACCTCACTGGTGCCCATCAAGATGCGGGTGGGCAAAGGCAAGGACACATTGCTGCTCGCAAAAAAAGCGGCGAACTTGGGAATCACAAAGGTGAGCATGATCACCGCCGCCGCCACCAGGGCCACGCAGACCATCAGCGGATAACGCAGGGCGGCCTTCACCGAACTGCGAATTTCCATTTCGCGTTCCATCCAATGGGCAATGCTGGAGAGGGCTTGCACGAGATCCCCGCCTGATTCACCGGTGACCACAATACTGACATATTGCGGCGAGAAAGCCTGCGGATATTCGGCCATAGCCTCCGAAAGGCGTGAGCCGGCTGAGATGTTGCGAGCGATCCCCGCCAGGATATATTTGAGCGTCTTATTTTCGGTTTGATCACGGAGAATTTCGATGGTTTGGAGGATGGGAATACCCGCCTTGAGCATGGCGCTCAATTGGCGCGTGAGCAGAATGATGTTTTCATCCCGAATCCGTTCGCCAAACCAGCGGGCGACAAAGTCTTCCTCCCGCGCTGCTACCGGCACGATCTCAATGGGCACAAGTTTATCCTGCGCCAACTGTTCAAAGGCGGCGTCTTTATCCTTGGCGCGGATCTCACCGGCGACGATGCGTCCGGCCAGATTACGGGCACGATATGTATATTTACGCATACTATTGCAAGAGCAGCACACTAAAAAAGAGGGCCAAGAACAGTAAAATAAAACCCAGGACCCGCCGGATTTTCATCAGCTGCCGATCCACATCTCGGGTACGATTGAGTTTTTCTTCCCAGGTTTTGGTGGCAAACCAGACTTTAGATAACCGATTGGCCGAGGCGAATATACGCGGCAAGCAGATCAGCCACACACCCAACATGGCGCAGATGATGGCCAGCACCGCGCCGATCAATTTTAAGGGAATAAACATCTGCGTAATCCTTGGCCCAGGATGCGCTCAGGCCACACCAAATTTCTCGATGGCATCCACGATCAATGTGGTGCTCACCTGCGCAGCCTTCTGGGCAAAGCCCATGGCCAGGCTAACATCACATAAAGTATTGATGCGCCGCGGGATACCTCCCGTATTACGATGGATAAAACTGATGGCTTCCTCATCAAAGAGCGGCTGCGCACAGCCCACAATAGTCAGCCGCGATTTAATATAGGCGGCCGTATCGGCCGCCTTGAAATGGTTGACGGTGGCCATGATGGGCACGCGCTGGGCTAATTGCTTGAGCCCGGCCACGCGATCGGCCAGCTCGATGTGCCCCAACAGGATCAGGGAAAGCAAGAACTCATCATTGCTTTGAAAATTAAGCAGCAGCCGAATCGTTTCCAGCGCTTCGTGTTTATCAAACATATGCGCCTCATCCATCACCAAGACGGTATGCTTGCCGTCCTTGCGGTTCTCGCGCACTACTTTATCGATACCTTCCAGCATGCACTCCGCGCGCGGCTCGGCGCGCTCCGCCTGGGCGCAGCCTTCGGAAAGGCTGTTGAGCACGCTCTGCAAAACATCTTCCGCATGCATTCCCGGCCGCGCTGTGCAATATTTGGCAATATGCGATTTGCCAAGCTGCTGCATCAGGACGCGCGCCAGCAGGGTTTTGCCGCAGCCGTAAGCACCGGTGAGCATGGCGCTGCCCATATTCTCGGTGATCGCATAACGCAGCTTCATGAGCGCCTCGGTATGTTGCGAGGATTGATAAAAGAATTTGGGATCCGGAGTATTATGGAAAGGCCGGGCGTTGAGTTTCCAATATTCTTTATACATACCCCACCTCGCCGCGCGCAGCCCTTGTCAACTTGCTCGGCGGCGCGCCGCATTACAATAAAACGCGCAAAGGCAGTTTGCGCACCGCTCAAAAACACTATCTCTGAGCCAACCAATTTGTCATCTGATGCTTATAGCTGTCAAGATCCAATACAGCGCTCTCAGCTGACACTGGCACCGCGGGCACTGAGGTTTCGAGCGGGGGTGGCTGAGCTGGCAGCGCCACCGGGGCCGACGACATATCCAGATCACTCTCCAGCACAGAAACACGCAGGGCTTCTTCCAGAGTGGTGACACCCCGGCCGGCTTTTTCCAAGGCATCCCCCAGCATGGGCAGCATGCCATCCTTGCGGGCCTGCTCGCGGAGCAGGCTGAGCGGGGCGGCGCCGGCAACCAGCTCGGCCAGGGCCGAGGTCATGGGCATCAACTCGAACACGCCGATACGCCCCTTATAGCCTGTATCGCGGCATTTCGAGCAACCCTCTCCGCGCCATAACTGCGCGGGCAGTTTCACGCCCGCTTTCTGCAGGCGTTTGCGCAAGGGTTCACCGGCCACATAGGGCGCCTTGCAATCCTCGCAGATACAACGCACCAGCCGCTGGGCGATGGCCCCGGCCATGGATGAGGCAATCAGGAAGGCCTCGACATTCATATTCAGCAGGCGCGTCACAGCAGCCGGCGCGTCATTGGTATGAATGGTGGAGAAAAGCAAGTGCCCCGTGAGCGCAGCGCGCACGGCCAACTGAGCTGTTTCGTGATCGCGGATCTCACCGACCATGATCACATCCGGATCCTGGCGCAGAATGCTGCGTAACGCTGAGGCAAAGGTTAAGCCGGCCTTCTCGTTGACCTGTATCTGCGTAACCATATCCAACCGACGCTCCACGGGATCTTCGATGGTGATGATATTGCGCTCCGGAGCACGAGCTTTGGATAGCATGGCATACAAGGAAGTGGTCTTGCCGCTGCCGGTTGGCCCGGTGAGCACCAGCATGCCATGTTGCCGGCGCAGCAAGCTTTCCACCTGCGGCAACATCGTTTGAGGCAAGCCCATATGTTCGATGGGGATCATCATGGCCCGGGCGTCGAAAAGGCGGATAGCCATATTTTCGCCATAGACCGTGGGCATGCTCGAAACGCGGGCTTCAATCGTGCGCGTATCCACCGTGAGCTGAAAATGGCCGTCCTGCGGGATGCGACTCTCGGCGATATTCATATTGCTGATCACCTTCACGCGCGAGATGATGAAGGGATGCAGATAATGGGGTGGCGGCGGAATATCATACAGCACACCGTCAATCCGGAAACGCACCTTGAGATGGCCGGCGGCAGGATCAATATGAATATCGCTGGCGCGATCACGCACGGCCTGAGAAAGAATCATATCCACCAGCCGACTCACGGGCGACTTACTGCTCTGCAACGCGCTTTCCGAGGCCTTCGCTTCCGTAGTCACGGCGCCGGACTCATCGCTCATCTGCCCGATTAACTCCTTGATCTCTTCCTGCCCGGAATAGACGCGGTTAATCATCTCGTGAATATCGCGCGCCGCCGCCAGGCAGGGCTCGATGGTATATTTCGGCAGCTCATTGGCCAGGCGATCGGTGATGGTTAAATCGGTGGGATCGGCCATGGCAACGGTGAGGGAATCGCCGATGCTAAACAAAGGAAACACCTGCAACTCACGGGCCATGGTTTCATCGATGAGCGCCAGCACGGTCGGATTATAGCTGTAGGCTTCCAGATCTACGAAAGGCACTCCCCAGAGCTCGGCCTGTTCCTCATAAGCGACCCGTTTGGGAAGAAAATCGAGGTTCACCAAGACCTCGACAAGCCTCTCGCCAGTTTCGGCGCCAACGGCTATGGCCTTCTCTAAGATATCCGGCGCGAGCAGTTGCTTAGCCAGCAGACGTTCGGCCAGCTTCTGATCCACAGGCGCCAATGCTGATACAGCTGCCGTCTGTGCCATAAGAGCCTTTCTATGCAAACTAGCTTCCGATTAAAGCGGATACCGATTTTAAGAGCTCGCCCGCCACCAACGGTTTAACCAGATAAATATCGGCGCCCGCCGCCGCCCCCGCCTGTTTATCCCCAACCTGCGAACGCACCGTCAGCATGACAATCGGGATATCGCTGCAGATCGGATCCGCGCTCAATACCCGGGTGAGCTCAAAGCCGTTCATGCCCGGCATATTCACATCGAGAATGATCAGATCCGGCTTGAGCTGGCGAGCCAGTTGGAGCCCCTCCTTCCCATTGGCAGCTTCGCTCACTCGGTAGCCTTGGGCCTCCAGCCGCAAGCGCACAACCTTGCGAAAATCACACTCATCTTCGACTATCAGGATTAGTTTGTTCATCCCGTGGCTCCTGGGTAATGCGAGTCTCTTATTCAACAACAGCCAACGACGCAAGCATCAGGACGCCAATAGCCTGGCGATGGTATCAATCAGCTCCTGGGGTTGATAGGGTTTCGTGAAGTAGGCATCCGCGCCAACGGCCGATCCCATTTCACTATCCGCCAATTGCACACGCGCGGTGAGCATGATGATGGGGATATGGCGGTATTTTTCATCGAACTTCAGAAAGCGGCAGACCTTATAACCATCCATTTTGGGCAGCATGAGATCCAGCACGATAAGGTCGGGCATTTCCGAGCGCGCCATGCTCAAGCCGTCCGCGCCATTGTCGGCCTCGAGCACTTCATAGCCCGCCGCCCGCAAACGCATACCGACGGCCAGCCGAAAATCGCTTTCATCCTCAACCAGCAATATTCTTTTCTTAGCCTCCGCCATAAAACCTCACGCCAAACCTTCCCCGCCCGCGGCTGGAACCAGGGCCGTCTCAATGCCAGCCCAAGCTTGGCCGGCGCACATTCCATTAAGTCTTTTAACGAGATAGGTTAACATCATAAACTGAAGATGGCAATGCCGTAAAAAACCAGTGGCCCCTCAGATATCCGACTGCAGCTGATCGCCCAGTAAAGCCCAGACCTTGCTGAGGAGCTCCTCGACCGTAAAAGGCTTAAGCAGAATATCATTAGCGCCCAAGGCCTTCATATCCTGCAATTGATGCTCAGAACCCGAAACCATCAACACCTTGGCCGGCAGGCTGGCGCCTCCCTTTTGCCTCAGCAGCTTCAAGAGTTCTGCGCCACCGATATCCTGCAGTCCAATATCAAGGATGACCAGGTGGGGACGATAATCACCCGCAATGAAGAGGGATTCAAGGCCGCTCAGGGTGGAGCGCAGCTCGATAGCCGCGGCCATGGTCTGCAAAGCTCGCGTGATCAAGTCCACAATGGCAGCGTCGTCATCCACAACGAGGATGCGCAGGGCGGGCTTCTGGACCCGATCGTAAAAGGGTAGCGTAAAAGAAAAGCGGCTGCCCTGGTCGCGAGCGCTTTCCAGGGTCACGAATCCGCCATTGAGCTTCACCAGATTTTTTGCAATGGCCAAACCCAGCCCGGTACCCTTGGCGCCGGGGCCATCTTCCTTATCTCCCTGCCAAAAGGCATCGAAGATGTTCGCCTGCATCTCAGGCGGAATGCCCGGCCCATTATCCTGCACTGAGATTTTTGCGAATTTACCAGCCGGCTCGCAGATGAGGCTGATCTGCCCGCCTTCCGGCGTGAATTTGATGGCATTGCCCACCAGGTTGGTCAGCACTTTATGGACGCTCTCCAAGTCGCAATAAACATCCCGACAACCTTCGGCGATCTGCAGTTGCAGTGTCTGCTGACGGGCTTGACTGATGGACATGAAATTATGCTGGCATTCCCGCAAAATAGGTTCGAGGGCGTGGCGCTTCCGATCCAGCGAGATCTTGCCCGCTTCGATACGGGCTAAATCCAGCATGGCATCGAGCAGGATGGAGAGGCGCGTACAATTCCGGAGCGCCGATTCCAGACAATCTTTCTGCTGCTGGTTCAGTGGACCGGTGATGCCATCATGAACCAGCGACACAAATTCCGTGATAATCGCCAGCGGCGTGCGCAATTCGTGGGAGGCTTCAGCCACGAAACGGGATTTGGCCTCATCCAGATCGCGCAGATGCTGCAGAGCCTGGATTTGTTCGCTGATATCGATAAACGAGAATACCTGCCCGGAAAGCACGCCCTCGCTATCCTCGGTGCGTCCAATGATCGTATGCGTATAGAAAACCGTGCCATCTTTGCGTTTAGCGGCCAGGCTGCCACTCCAATGCTCACGCACCTGTAAGGCCTTTTCAAAAAGCGCGCCATCGCCGGTTAACATATCAATGATATTTTGCCCCACCAGTTCCGCGGCCTGCTCATAGCCCCACATCTTCACGGCCGCCGGGTTAACATAAGTGATCACCCCGTTGAGCCCGGTCATGGCGATGCCACTGCCGGCATATTTGATCGCATTTTCCTGCGCCAGCAATCTATCTTCCTGCTGTTTTCTGATCGTTATATCGCGCGCAAAGAAATAGAGCCGATCATGATTGTGGCCCTCAAAACTGACCGATATCTCAGCCGGAAAGATACTGTTATCACTGCGCACGCAATAGGCTTGGATCAACGCAAAATGCTGTTTCTTCATGCTCGAAATCAGAGATTGCAATAACGCTCGGTCAGCTCCGGAAATAAGATCTATGATGTTATGCCCCCGCAATTTATCCTGGGGAATCAGGAAAAAACGGGCCGCACGCGCATTGGCATTTTGAATAACGCCAGCCGCATTGGTTATCAAAACGGCCTCATAGATATTGGGCGGATGATTCGCAATCATACTGTTCAAGAAGGCTTCGTCGCAGTCTGGCTCAGTCAGAGCCTCGGCAAGGCGATCGGCGGCGGAGGCCGCTTGGGCGGGTTTGGCCTGGCGCGGCGGGCGCAACTTGGGAACCGCCACCAACTGGGCTTCGGGGACGATATCTATGCGCACCGTCTGCATCGCCGCCCCCTTCAAAACCTGGGTGGCAATATTTTTGGGCTTTTTTGGTTGGCTCATTAAAAAAATGCCTCACGCCCACCAAGACCTGTCTCCCTCAACAGACGGGGCTTCCAGGACGCTGCTGAGGCATATATGCCAGATAAAAAGGGACAAGGCAAGCAATAGTTGGAGCCCTTTTTAAGGCGATATTTTTATTTGCCCAGCCCCACTGGGGCGGATGGGCTTTTACCCGCAATTATTCTGATCTTTTTTTATTGACATATTATGAAC
>CAYYVN010000019.1:0-21836 GCA_964475165.1 uncultured Verrucomicrobiota bacterium
GCGCAACAGCATGGCTTGACCCGTTTGCGCGGGCACCAGGCAGGCGCTCAATCGATGCGCTCGGCCATGGAAGTCTGCCGCCAAGAGGGGATCAAGTATTTAACCCTGTATGCCTTTAGCACCGAAAACTGGCTGCGTCCCCCCGCCGAGATCAATGGGCTCATGAAGCTGCTGCGCCAGTTTTTAAGTCAGCATGAGCCGGATTTACACCAGCATCAGATTCGTTTGCGGGTCATGGGGCGGCTGACTGATCTGCCGCGCACGCTTCAAGCCCTGCTGCAGCGGATCATGCGTTCCACGGCTGCTTATGATGCCGGGCATCTGATTCTATGCCTGAGCTATGGCGGTCGCGCCGAAATTGTTCAGGCCGCGCAAGCCCTGGTCCGGCGGGCGTTAGCCGGTGAACTGGCCGCCGCGGATATTGATGAAGCCGTCTTCAGCCGGCACTTATATCTGCCCGATGTTCCCGATCCGGATCTGATGATCCGCACCAGCGGCGAGTTGCGTCTCAGTAATTTTCTGCTGTGGCAGTTATCCTATACGGAACTATATATCACCGCCACCCTGTGGCCTGATTTTCGCGAGGAAGCTTTTCGGGAGGCCCTGAGGGAATACGCCCGCCGCCAGCGGCGCTATGGTAATCTATGAGTAGTTTTCAACAGCGTTGGATGAGCGGGGTGGGCCTGGTGGCGCTGCTGCTGCTGATCGCCTATGGAGCGCCAGCGGTGGTGGTCTGCGGGGTCTTGATCATTGTGGCGCTGCGGGCGCTTTTGGAATTTTACCGCCTTTTGGATCATCAGGGCATTCCCAGCTTCCGCATCCTGGGAGCCGGCTTCAGCGTGGCCTTGATCAGTACCACCTGGGCTTCCTATGTGTTTCAATCGCGCTTGCTGACAGCCGAGCAGGAGATGTTTGTAATGTTTGGTCTGGTGATCGCTATCCTCGTGCGCCAGTTTCCGCAGAAGAATAATGCTCAGCCTCTGGCCACCATGGCCTGCACCTTGCTGGGCTTTCTCTATGTGCCCTTCCTCTTTAATTATTTCACCAAGTTGGTCTTCGCCTGGGATGCGCATGGCTGGCTGGGGACTATCGGCGCCACCGGGCGGTGGCTGGTGTTTTACCTCATCGCCGTGGTCAAGTGCACGGATGTGGGCGCCTTTCTCGTCGGACGCCGCTGGGGACGCCACAAGCTGATTCCGCGTCTTTCTCCAGCCAAAACCTGGGAGGGAGTCATTGGCGGAGTGGCGACTGGCTTGCTTGTTAGCTTGGTCTTTCGCTGGCTGCTGGGCAGCCAATTTGGTTATGCTCAGATGCTGGTGCGCGATGCCCTGGTGCTGGGATTGCTGCTGCCGGTGCTGGGTATTTTTGGGGATCTAACCGAATCCATGCTGAAACGCGCGGCCAAATCTAAGGATACGGGCGGATTCATCCCCGGGATGGGGGGGCTGCTCGATATATTGGATAGTCTGCTCTTTGCCGCTCCGCTGATGTTCGTGTATGCTAAATGTTTTCTGGTGATATCTTAGCGCGTGGCCTAGGCGCTAAAAAGGAGAAGAGTCTATGCGCCCCCAGGCGCAGCGAGAATCCAAGTCGGCCGTTAAAAAGCTGGTGATCCTCGGCAGTGCCGGATCCATTGGCGAGAGTGCCTTGCGCGTGGTCGGTGCCTTGCCGGAACGGTTTCAGGTGGTTGGTCTGGCTGTGCACCGGCGTTTTCAGCGCGCCCTGGAGCAGGCCCAGGAGTTTGGGGTGCCACAGATCGCCGTGGCTGATCCGGAAGCGGCGCGGCGCTGCGCGGCACAAGCCCCCGCCGGCCTGCGGGTGCTCTCCGGTCCGCAAGGCTTAATCGAGCTGGCCAGCCTGGAAGCCGCGCAGATGGTCTTGGTGGCGGTGGTGGGCATAGCGGGACTTAAACCTTTGCTGGCGGCCTTGGAACGCGGCACGGATGTGGCCCTGGCCACCAAGGAGGCGTTGGTGGTTGCCGGCGGCTGTATTCGGGATGCTTGCGCGCGCAGCGGCGCGCGCCTCTTGCCGGTGGATAGCGAGCATAGCGCCCTTTGGCAATGCCTGGATGGCAAGCCCGCCGGCGAGATTCGGCGCCTGATCCTGACAGCTTCCGGCGGACCCTTTGCTCAGCAGCCCGAGATTGATTTTGAGCGCGTGACAGTGGCCGAGGCTTTACGGCATCCGCGCTGGAAGATGGGACGCAAGATTTCAGTTGATTCAGCCACCATGATGAATAAAGGTTTGGAGTTGATGGAGGCGCATTGGTTGTTTCAGGTTGGGCTGGAGCGGATTGATATCCTCATACATCCCGAAAGCATCGTGCATGCGCTGGTGGAATTTGTCGACGGCAATATCTTGGCTCAGCTCAGTGTTTCTGATATGCGGGGAGCCATTCAGTATGCCCTGACCTATCCACAGCGCTTGGCCGGCGGCTTGCCCACCTTGGATTTGGCGGCGGTGGGCGCCTTGCATTTTGCGCGGCCGGATGAAAAAACTTTTCCGTGCCTGGCGCTGGCGCGCGCGGCCGCCCTAACCGGCGGCACCATGCCGGCAGTCTTGAATGCGGCCAATGAGGTGGCCGTGCAGGAATTTCTGGATGGGCGCCTGGCATTTTCCGGCATCTGGCGCCTGGTAGAAAGCGTTATGCGCCAGCATCAGTCGCTGGCCGCGCCGGATCTGGACACTATTTTTGAGGCCGATACCTGGGCCAGGCAGGCGGCTGATGCCAGCCTGCGGAAACTAAGCTTATGATCGCGCAAATCACATGGAATATCTTGAAGGTGGTCTTGCTCTTTGGCGTGACCATCTTCGTGCATGAACTGGGCCATTTCCTGACGGCCCGCTGGTTCGGCATGACCATCGAAGTCTTTTCCATCGGTATTGGCCCGGCCCTGTGGAAGCGTAAAATTAAGGGGGTGCTTTATAAAATCGGCTGGATCCCCTTCGGCGGTTATGTTTCCTTGCCTCAAATGGATCCGACCCTCACCGCTAATAGCGCGGCGGCGGCAGCCGAAAAAAACCCGAGCGGCGTTGCCCTGCGGCCCTTGCCGCCCTTCGTTAAAATCATCGTGGCGCTTTCCGGCGCGCTGGGCAATCTGCTCCTGGCCTTGGTGCTGGCCTGGATAATCTACCTGGTGGGCAAGCCCTCGGCGCCGTCCGAACGCCATGCCATGATCGGGTTTGTGGAAACCAACTCCGCGGCCTACGCCGCCGGGCTGCGTCTCGGCGACGAGATCCTAGCCGTCAACTCCCGCGCGGTGGCTTCTTGGACTGAGGTCTTGCAGGAAAATGCGCGTTACGCCGAGGTGCATCTGCGCGTGCGTACGGCGGCGGGTGAGCGCGCTTTTGTGGTGCCTACCGAAAAAAGCCTGCTGGGCTTTAATATGGTTGCTGGCTTACGCGAAATGACGCTCTGCCGGGTCATGGCCGTCGAGCCGGATTCCAGTGCCGGTATAGCCGGGGTGCGGGCCGGCGACCTGATCAGGGCCTTCAACGCCGTTCCCGTCCTGAGCATTGAGCATCTGATCGACCTCGTGGCCGGCCATTCCGACCAGGCGGCGTCGCTGCTGGTGGAGCGCGACGGCCAGCTCCAGGAACTGATCGTGAGGCCGCGCCCGGATCCCGCGTTGGGGCGGGCGCGGATTGGCATTCGTTTCGATCCCCTGGCGGTGGATGCCGATAAGGTGGTGCATATTGCTCCGCGCCAACAACTTAAATCGCATGCGACAGCTATCCTGCGCGTGCTCTCTTCTCTGCTGACCCCGCGTGAGGCGCGCGCCACCTCGCAGGGCCTGGGAGGACCCTTTATGATCATCTTTATGTTGTTTGATATGGTGCGCCGCGGCCTGATCATCGCCCTGTGGTTCACTTGTTTTTTGAATGTTAACCTGGCGATTCTTAACCTGCTACCGATACCCATTCTGGATGGCGGGCATATCCTCTTTGCGCTGCTGGAGGCCATATTGCGTAAGCCTTTGCACCCTAAAATCATCAATGCGGTTAGCCAACTATTTGCGGCCTTGATCATCACCGCCTTTGTGCTGCTTTCCGGGCGCGATGTGCTGCGCATTAAGACGATGTTCCGCTTGATGAAACCGGCCGCCGCTCTGACCAACGCTCCGCCGGCTGCGCCGGCAGAGCCACGCTAGGGAGTTTGTTATGCACGCGCTCCAAGCCTCCGCGCCGCTGGCCCCGCGCCGATCCACGCGCCAGATCAATCTGGGCGCCGTGGCCATTGGCGGTGATGCACCGCTTGCGGTCCAGAGCATGACCACAACCGATACGCGCAATGTACGCTCCACCGTGACCCAGATTCGCGCGCTGGCGCGGGCGGGCTGCGAGATCATTCGTGTGGCCGTGCCGGATCGCGCGGCTGCTCTGGCCCTGCAAGATATTCGCCGGGCCATCCCTATTCCCCTGGTAGCCGATATTCATTTCGATCATCGCCTGGCCATCCTGGCCTTGCGTTCCGGCGCCGACGGTTTACGGATCAACCCTGGCAATATCGGTGCCAGCTGGAAAATCCGCGAGGTGGTGCAGGCCTGTCGCGAAAGACGCGTGCCGATCCGGATTGGCGTTAATGCCGGTTCTTTGGAAAAAAAATTACTGCAGCAATATGGTGGCGCCACGGCTCAGGCCCTGGTGGCTAGCGCCCTGGAGCATGCCCGCTTGCTGGAAGACCTTGATTACCGCGAAATCAAGCTTTCCGTCAAGGCCGCCGATGTGGCCCGCACCGTCCAGGCCTATCGCCTGCTGGCGCAGCAGACAGATTATCCATTGCATCTCGGCCTGACCGAGGCCGGCACCTTCTTGCCTGGCAGCGTGCGTTCCGTGGCCGCCCTGGGGATTTTGCTGGCCGAGGGTATTGGCGATACCCTGCGCATTTCCCTGACTGAGCCACCTCGGCGTGAGGTGCAGGTTGGCCTGGAATTGCTGCGGGCTCTGAACTTGAGACCGGCGGGCCCGCGAGTCGTGGCCTGCCCCACTTGCGGACGCGTTCAGCTGGACGTGATGCAGCTGGCGCATGCGCTGGAAGAGGCTCTAGGTAAGCTGGCTGCTGAATTTCCAAAAGCAGTCTGGCCGAGCGTGGCCGTCATGGGCTGCATGGTCAATGGCCCCGGCGAGGCGCGTGAAGCTGATATCGCCGTGGCCGGCGGCCGCGGGCGGGCGGCGCTCTACTTGCGCGGCCGGTACGTTAAGACGGTAGCGGAGGAGGCCGTGTTGGCGGTGCTGGTGGACTATGTGCGCGATTTTTTGCGGCGGCCGACTAAAGAGAGGAGTGCAGCATGCAAATTAAAACCACGCCCGCCCAAGCCCTGAAACGCCGCTACCCGGAACAGGTGGTGCTGGTGACCACGCGTAATGCCGGCGGTCGAGCCAATATCATGGCCGTGGGCTGGGTGACCCTAGCTGCGGATGATCCGTTGATGTTTTTGTTGGGAATTGATGATGCGGCCTACACTTATCAACTCATTCGCCAGACGCGCGAATTCGTGGTGGCCTGGCCCGGCACGGATATGGCGCCGGCCGTGCTCTATGCCGGCAGCCAGCATGGCCATCGGCTCGATAAATTGGCTCATTTGCGCCTGCCCCTGCAGGATGGGCTCAAGGTGCGCGCCCCGCTGATCAAGGAGGCCGTGGCCAATTTTGAATGTAAGCTGGTGCGCATCTATCAGCCAGGTAACTGCCCTCTGATAGTGGGCCAGGTGCTGGCGGCTCATGTCCATCGCCGGGCGGCGCGCCGGCGGCTCTACACCGTTGGCCCACACCATGCCCTGGGCGCCCTGCGGGTGCACCGTCATTTATCCGGCTAATGGATACTCTGGCCAGGTGCGATCCTGGCTGGCGCCTGGAGCAAGGCGGCCAGTGGATGTGGTCCGCACGGCGTTTTTTGATTTGACACTTAAAACTGATCTGGGCTACCTTGATGGGCATTAAGCAGGCAGTTTTTCAAGAGCTAGCCTGGGCTGATCACACCAAGATGCACATAAAGCGACAAGGGATATTGCGCTGGGCGGGAACCCTGGGCTTGCTCAGCTGGATGCTGCTGGGCTGCTCGGCTTGGGCGGAAGATGTCGTCGTGATGACTTCCGGCCAGACCTTGCGCGGTCGGGTGAAATCGGCTACGGCTGAGGCCGTTATGGTAGCGCTCTCTGACGGCAACGAAATCACCGTGCCGCGCTCCGGTATTCTGCGCATGAGCGTCGAGCCGCCCCCCAGCGTGGTGCGCGGCATCGAAGCCTATGAAAAGGGCAATTTGAAAGAGGCCCAGCTTAATCTGAGCCGGGTCATGCTGCAATATCAAGGGCTGGATGTGGATTGGGCTTCCAAGGGCATGATTTACTTTGGGCGTTCCAGTCTGGCGGTTGGGGATTATGCTAAGGCCCAGCAGGCTTTCGAGCTTTTCCTGGCCGGCTATCCCGAGCATCCGGCGACGGTTAATGCCCAAATCGGCCTGGCCGCGGTGCTGGTGGGTGGCCAGAAATATGCGGAGGCTTTGACGCGCTTGCGTGAGCTGGCCACCCGCTATGATAAACAGCTGAAGCCATCCCAGACCGATCTGCCCTACGCGGCTGAAATATACCTGAGCATTGGCAAGTGCCTGGAAGGCCAGTCGCAGTGGGCTGCGGCCCTGGAAGCCTATCTGCGGGTAGTGGCCCTTTATCCGGCTGAAACCTTTTATCCCGAAGCGCTTTTGCGTGGCGCCCTGATGTATAGCGCCCTGGATCAGCCGGCTAAAGCCTTGCCGCTGCTCACGGAATTAATCAACGATTATCCGGCCGCCGATTGCGCTCCCCAGGCGATCGCGGAAAGAAAACGCCTGGCGCCGGCCGTCACGGCCGATTAGTCGGCCTTGGCATAAACATTCAACCAATATTGAGATGCTAGATGCGGTGAAATGAAGGAGAATAAAACATGAAAAAGCGGTTATCCAGATTGCTGATCATTTTGGTGAGCGGCGTATGCCTGGGCTGGGGCTTGACCTTTGTTTCTTCCGGCTGGGCTCAGGCCAGCGACATGCGCGCCGGGGCCCAGGACTTAACGGGTTTATCATATAAGGAAGGCGGGCCGCCGTCTACTTTTCTGGATTATTGGTCGCAGGGCGGCCCCACGATGTGGCCTTTGCTGGCCGCCTTGATCTGGACCACCGCCGTGGCCCTGGAATTGATCATTAAACTGCGCCTTAAATATTTTTGCCCGCCGGATGTGGTCAGCAATCTACACCAAAGCCTGCAGGTGAAAGATTATCAAAAAGCCTGGCGCCAGGCCATGGAGACCCCCAGTCCCCTGAGCACCATCTTCAGCAAGGCCATTGAGAAATTGCCCTTGGGCAAGGAGGCGGTTGAGCTGGCGGCGGCTGAGGCGGCGGCGGATGTCAACAGCATTTACCGCAATAAAAACTCCTATATCTCTTTGAATGCCGCCATCACGCCGCTGATGGGGCTTTTTGGCACGATCTCGGGTATGGTGGGCGCTTTCAACTCCATGGCTTATGCGGGCGCCGTGGGCGATCCCACCAAACTGGCCGGAGATATCGGGGAAGCGCTGATCACCACCTATGCCGGGTTGGTGATCGCCATTCCGGCTTTCGTTTTATTCTACGTGCTGGGCAACCGTCTGCGCCAGATGTTGGCCACAACCCAGGGTGTGATGAATGACCTTTTCGATCTGGTGGATTTCAATGCTCTGCCAGAGGTGGTCGTAACCAGCTCCATGAAAGCTGAACTGCAAGCCGGCAGCGCTCCGGCGGCGGCGCCGGCGCCGGCCAAGCCGGCCGCCGAATGCCCGCAATGCAAAGCGGCGATCAGCGTGGGCATGAAAGCCTGCCCGCAATGTGGCGCGGAGATCGAATGGGAGTAAGCGGCGATGGCCGACCAGAAAAAATGGGGAGCGGAGCAGGAAGAGATGATCGGCATCCAGATGGGGCCGATGATTGACTGCACCTTTCTGCTGCTGCTCTATTTTGTGAGTGTCAGCACGATTGACACCATGCGCATCAGCAAGCAGGTCGAGCTGCCGGCGGCCCATGCGGGCATCAAGGAGAAGGATGAGTCGGGGCGGTTTATCGTGGATGTGGAGTGGGATGAAAGCCAGCGGGAGGCCATCTTTAAGCTGGGCATGCAGACCATCACCGATGCCTATGATTTAGTGCCTTT
This sequence comes from uncultured Verrucomicrobiota bacterium, assembly GCA_964475165.1. Taxonomy (GTDB): domain Bacteria; phylum Verrucomicrobiota; class Kiritimatiellia; order JAAZAB01; family JAAZAB01; genus CAYUHK01. Next base: position 8,160 of record CAYYVN010000019.1, read on the forward strand.
GATTCAAAAGACCGCCCGGCTCTACCCCCGTAATTTCCGCGTGGTCTTACGGGTGGATCGGCGCGTTCCCTATGAGTTCACGCAGCAGGTCATGGCGGCGGTGGCGCATGCCGATATTGCCAACATGATGATCTCCACTCAGGAAAATGATCGGTGACGGGGGAGGTTATGAATCATGCGTTTTAAGGATGAAAGCGATGCGGCCTGTGAGATTCAGATGGGGCCGATGATCGACTGTGTGTTCCTGCTATTGCTGTACTTTATTTCCTCCGCCCAGATTAAAATAGAAGAAAAGTATCTCGGGCTCATGATCCCGGGCACAGCGACGGCTCCGGAGAAGCTGATGCCAGAGCTGGTTTTAGCCATTGGTGCTAACGGACAGGTCTTTTGCAATGAACAGCCCTTGGCCAGTCCGGAAGATCGCGAGCTGCTCATGATCCGCGCTAAACTCCAGCAGTGTCTGGATCTTTTTGGAGATAAACAGCCGGTGGTAATTCATCCGCAACCCAGTGTGCGCCAGCAGCGGATCGTGGATGTGCTCAATGCTTGCGCGGCGGTCGGCGTAAAGAATCTATCGTTTTTTGCCAATCAATAGCGGTTTGTTATGGCGTTTAATTTAGAGCGCAAGATTGAAAAGCTGGTCCAGGCGATTTGGACTCGTCGCGGGGGCCTCTGGTTATTCATGGCGGCCCTCTTACGCTCCCGCTATTTTGTGCTTTCCCTCATCTTTTATCTGACGCTCCTGTTGATTTTCAGCGGTTATGTCATTTCCACTTACATGCCCATTCGGGGCTCGTTCGAGGGTGCGGATCAATTGATGGTACTGCCGGAAGCCACGCCCCCGCCACCGCCTTCCCGGCAACAACAGCCGGCCGCCAGTAAGGAAGTGCAAGTCTCAGCCGTATCCGCGGCCAAAACTGATATTGCGCGCATCACAGTTCAGCACTCCCCGGCCGCTTACGCCAAGACCACCCCGGCGCCTCAGGTGGCCCCGGTCGTCAAAATGTCCGAAGTTAAAATCGAGACCGATATGGCCAGTCGGATCAAGGCGGCCAATATCCAGCGCCTGCAGAATGTTCGTAATTTTACAAAGGACTGGGGGGTCACGGGCAGTAAAAAGGCTGTGCGGGCGCGTTTCACGATCTTCAAGGCCAAGTATCAGGATGGCGATTGGAATTGTAACCCCGAAGATCTGGCCAATCTCATGTTGCAGATCCGAGCCTGGTCGCGGAATCGTATTGATGCCAATCTGCATCCGGAAGTATTGGATGTGGGTACCGATCAGCTCTTCACTCTCAAGCCGCCCTTTGTCTATCTTACCGGGCATAAAGATTTCCGCTTTCTGGATCAAGAGGTGCAAAACCTGCGCGATTATCTCATGGTGGGCGGCGCCGTCTGGGCCGATACGGCGCTGGCCGGCCGGCGTTCACGCTTCGATATTGCCTTCCGGCGCGAGATGGCTCGCGTCTTGCCGGATCGCGAGTTCGAGGATGTAAAACCTGATCATGAGATGTTCAATACTTTCTTTGACGATATTGATCAGCCGGCTGGTATAAATTTTTATCATGAGCCCATTGAGATGATCAATATCGGCAATGAACTGGCCGTGCTCTATACCCTCAACGGTTATGGCCATTTTTGGGAAAGTCGCTTGAATCGCCAGGGGAACATCGAGTGGAATAGTATTTTGGTTGGCACCAATGCCGCCGGTCAATTCCTCTGGCGCACAGTCTATGGGCCCCATCTATCGCATCCGCGCCAGATTACCGGAACCTTATACCGCAATATCAATGATGATACGGTGCGCAATGCCTATAAATTTGGTATTAATGTCGTGGTGCATTTGCTGACTCGTTATCAAAAATACATGAAATTCCTGCCGTTGGAGCTGCCCACCACGACATCGCAGAGCTCGGGGCGTCTGGGAGCTAAGCCGGCCGACGCCGGGACCAACTCGCCGCCCAATACCAATCAGCCGTCTTCATCCACGCCGGCTAAAGCAGGGAAATGATGGGGTGCTTATGAACAGATTGCTTAGCTTGCCAAAATGGAGCCAGATGGGCTTGGCGCTTGCTCTGTTGGGGCCATCTCTACTGCTGGCCCAAGCTCCGCCGGCCACTCCGCTCCAGCCGGCGCGGGATGTGGAGCTTTTCCCCACCAATGCCACCGGGGAGACGGTGGTGCCCTTAGCCGATTATTGGGATGGAGTGGATAACAATAATGATCTGCGATTCCGAACCCAGAGTTTCCAGGTGCTCAATGACGCCGGGCGCATGGCCCATACCACCTTTCCGCCCTTTGCCAATTTTGTGGATATGAACAATGATGGGCTGATGGATCTTGTCGTCGCCGATGGCTTTGGGTTTTTATGGATTTTTTTCAATGCGGGCACCAAGGGCAAACCGGCTTTCACCAATGCCACGATGATACCCACTTTTCTGGGCGCGGCGGCCAAGATCCATGTCACCGATTGGTCTAACAAGGGCAAGCAGGATATCGTGCTTGGCTCCTTTTATGGCGATATCACCGTGCTTGAAAATATTGGCACCCCCTCCCAGCCGAGCTTCACGCGTGACATGGGCATCCCGCGCTATGTCAGCCCTTATTACTCGGTGAAGCCGTCCACTACGCAGCTGCCGCAAATTATGCTCGGCAAAAAGCCCATGGTCTTAGGCGTTTACATGAGCCCCTGGGTGGTGGATTGGAATAAAGATGGCAAGCTGGACCTGCTCTTTGGCGAGGGCACTTATTCGGCTAACAGCGTCCGTATCGCTTTCAATCAGGGCGCGCTCGGCCGCGCGGTTTTCCTGGAAGATCGCATTTTTTACCTGGCTTATGGAGAGGGTTTTGAACAATTGACGCCCTCGCTGCTCGATTACAATGGGGATGGTATTCCGGACCTGATGTGCGGCACGCGGACCGGGCATATTCGTCTTTACAAAGGCACCACCAAATCGGCCGAAGCCACCGATCTCATGACGACTTTTCGGGGCACTAAAGCGCCGGCCACTTTGGAATTCGATCGGCTGCTGCCTATCGGTGGGAAAGATGTTTTCACCACCATGAGCAGCCCCTATCCTTGCGACTGGAATGATGATGGCCTCTTTGATATTTTGCTGGGGTCCACCGATGGCCGCCTCTACATAGCCTTGAATAAGGGCACAGCCAAGGAGCCGGCCTTCCCGACGGCCACGCCCATCAAGGGGGTTAATGTTACCACCAATTTAGTGGCGCCGGCTAACTGGTGGGATGGCACGGGGCGCGTTAATTTTCCGCATATTTTTGGCAGGCTGGAGACGGAAGGGGATGCGTGTAACGCAGCCACCTGCCTCAGTGCCGAAAAATCCTTGGTATTGAAGCCCTTGCATCCGCCCATCCTGCCAGTGGCCGGGGAGCGCTTCTTGTATTTTCGGTATCGGAATGATTATCCCGGCTGGACCTTCGATCCATCTTCGGGGCAAATCGGGCTCAGGGGCGCCCGCACGATCGGCTGCCGCAGCACGCTGCCGATGACCATCGGTCGGCGCTATGAGTTTTCTTTTTCCTATATCCTGCTCGGCGGAGCAGCGCGCTGTAAATTAGTGGGCTGGGAGCATTTCCCCGCTACGGAACTGCGCCCCAGCTGGAGCGAGGAACGTCTGGCCTTTGAAGGCAGCCTTACTCCGGCGGCGGGTTGGCAGAAAAAAACCGTCACCATTACCTGCCCTGGCAAACAAAAAGATCAGCGCCTCAATTTTCATCTGGGATATCGCCTGCCCGCGGGCGATTGCCAGTTTTTCTTGGATGATTTCAGTCTGAAAGAATTGCGCTAAGGCTTGCGGCCCGTCCGCCCGGCGAGCCCTGGTGCCGCGCGCCGCCCCGCAAGCTGCCGCCTGGCAATCCAGCGCCCGGCATAAAATCTCTTCCCTTTCCGGCCCCGACGGGGTTAAGATGAGGCTATGACCAAACCCGCTTCATTTGTTCATTTACACCTGCACACTTGTTATAGCCTGCTGGATGGCGCCTGCCGCATTGAAGACCTGATGACCGCTGTGCAAAAAGCGGGGATGCCGGCCGTGGCCATCACCGATCATGGCGTTCTCTATGGCCTGATAGATTTTTATAAGGCCGCGCGCGCCAAAGGCATCAAGCCCATTTTGGGTTGTGAGGTCTACGAAGCGCCCGCGGATAGACGCCAGCGCAAAAGTAACGGGCCCAAGATGCCGGCCTATCATCTGGTCTTACTGGCCAGCGATGCCACCGGTTATGCGAACTTGATTCGTCTCGTTTCCGCGGCGCATCTGGAGGGTTTTTATTATAAGCCCCGCATAGACCGGGCGTTGCTGGCTGAACATCATCAGGGATTGATCGGTCTTTCGGCCTGCCTGAAGGGGCGTGTGGCGCAAGATATCTTAGAGGGCAGCCTGCCGGCGGCCCTGCAGCGCGCGGGTGAATATGCCGATATTTTCGGCAAGGATAATTTCTTCCTTGAGCTTCAGGATCATGGCTTGCCCGATCAGCGGCGGGTGAATACGGGTTTGCTGGAGCTCTCGCGGCGCACGGGCTTGCCGCTGGTGGCCACCAATGATGTGCATTATCTCGAACAAAGCCACGCCCAGGCGCACGATGCGCTCCTGTGCATGCAAACCGGCACGGTACTCAGCGATCCTGAGCGCATGCGTTATCCGGCGTCGGAGTTTTATCTGAAATCGCCGGCGGCGATGCAGGCGCTTTTCAAGGATCATCCGCAAGCCATCACGCACACCCTGGAGATTGCCCAACGCTGCAATGTGGAGCTTAATTTCAATGACTTACTGTTTCCTGAATTCCCCGTTCCCGAAAATATCGCCCCTAAAACTTATCTCTTACAGCTTTGCCAGGCCGGCGTCCGGCGCCGCTACGGCGTGGAAAACCCGGAACAGCCGCGCGATGATCGCGAACGGGCGATCATGCGCCGGGTGCATTATGAAATTGAGGTCATCGAAAAAACGGGGTTCCTGGGTTATTTCCTGGTGGTCTGGGATGTGGTCCGTTTCGCCCGCGAGCAGCATATCCCCGTGGGGCCCGGGCGCGGATCGGGTGCCGGCAGCCTGGTATCTTATGTGCTGGGCATTACGGGCGTTGATCCGCTGCGCTACGGGTTGGTCTTTGAGCGTTTCCTTAATCCGGAACGGGTGAGCCCGCCGGACTTCGATCTTGATTTTTGTCAGTTCCGGCGCGGCGAAATGATCGAATATGTGAAACAGAAATATGGCCGCGAGAATGTAGCGCAGATCATCACCTTTGGTTCCTTGGGCGCTAAGACCGTGATCCGCGATGTGGGGCGCGTCTTAGAGGTGCCGCTGCCGGTTTGCGATCGCCTGGCTAAAATGGTGCCGGAGGTGCTCAATATCAAGCTGAAAGATGCTCTGCAACTCAATCCGGAGCTCAAGAAAGCCAGCACTCAGGATCCCGCCGTTGCCAAGATCATGGAATATGCGCTGGTCCTGGAAGGTCTGCCACGCCATGCCGGCTTGCATGCGGCGGGGGTCGTCATCGGTCAACAGCCCTTGGTTAACATTCTGCCCTTGGCCCTGGATAAATCGGGCGAGATCATCACCCAATACAGCAAGCAACATATCGAGGCGCTGGGATTATTGAAGGCCGATTTCCTGGGCTTAAAAACCCTTTCGGTGATTGATGAAACCGTTAAGCTGGTGCAGCAAACCAAGGGGATCGCCATCGATATGCAAAATATCCCCATGGATGATCAGCAGACTTTTGAGCTCCTGCGGCGCGGGGATACGGTGGGAGTGTTCCAGCTCGAAAGTGCGGGCATGCGTGATTTGGCGCGGCGCATCGGCTTGGAGCGCATCGAGGATATCATTGCCTTGGTGGCCTTGTTCCGTCCGGGCCCCATGAACATGCTCAATGATTATGTGGCCCGTAAGAGCGGTAAGATCAAAATCGTCTATGATGACCAGCGCATGGAGCCCATCCTGGCTGAGACCTATGGGATCATGCTTTATCAGGAACAAGTGCAACAGGCGGCGCATGTCTTGGCCGGCTATACCCTGGGCCAAGGCGATATTCTCCGGCGGGCCATGGGCTTGAAATTGCCGGGAGAAATGGAGAAACAACGCCAGACCTTCATCGAGGGCTGTCAGAAAACCTGTGGCATACCCGCTCGTAAAGCTGCCAAGATTTTCGAAAATATAGCCAAGTTTGCCGGTTATGGCTTCAATAAATCGCATAGTGCCGGCTATACCATTGTGGCCTATCAAACCGCCTACCTGAAGGCCCATTACCCGGAAGAGTTCCTGGCCGCGTTGTTATCCAGCGAGGTTGGCCGCAACGATAGAATGGCCGTCTTATTAAATGAGGCTCGCAGCTTGGATTTTGAGATCCTGCCCCCGGATGTCAATGCCAGTGGCGTGCGCTTCACGCCGCAGGCCAAGGCTATCCGCTTTGGCTTGGCTGGTATCAAGAATATCGGGGAGGGCGCGGCCGCGGCGCTGGTCAGCGAGCGCACCGCCGGCGGTCCTTTCCAGGGGCTCTTGGATCTGTGCACGCGCCTGGATACCCGCCTGGTCAATCGCAAGGTGATCGAAACGCTCATCCGCTGTGGCGCCTGCGATTCCTTTGGCATGCATCGCGCGCAGCTCTTTAATGCGGTGGAAGCGGCCCTGAGCCGGGCTGAGACCACCCGGCGCGATCGGCAAAGCGGTCAGGGCTCTTTGTTTGAGCTCCTCCCTGAGGCCCCCTCGGATTTCCCGCCGGATTGTCCGCCCTGGCCCAAAAAAGATCTGCTCAGCGCCGAGAAGGAGCTCTTGGGCTTTTATATCAGCGGTCATCCTCTGGCCCCTTATGAATCCTTATTGCAACGCTACCGCCTGGCCAGCATTGCGGATTTAGCGCAAATGCCCGAAGGCAGCCTGACCCGCGTGGGTGGGCTGGTGGCGCAGCTGGAGCAAAAGGTGACCAAGAAAAAGAAGCAACTCATGGCCGTAATGCAATTGGAAGATGAAGCCAGTGCCGTGGAGGTGGTTGTCTATCCTGAAGTCTACAGTCAATATGGCGCGGTGCTGACCGCGGAAGCGCCCGTGCTGGCTTGCGGCACGATCAATCAAAACAAAGATATACCCAACTTGGTGCTCGCGGAAGTCTATCCCCTGGATCAGGTGCCGGCCTTATTCGCTGAACGCCTCAGCCTGCATCTGGCGGTGGCCAATGCCAAGGAGGCTCTGCTTACCCAGATCAAAGATCTGCTGCAAGCGCATCCCGGGCCGGTGCCGGTTGTGATCTGTCTGCAATTTCCGGCCGGCGAAGAGGTGTTTTTAAGTACAGACCGCTCGTTTAAGGTGATGCCCAGCGAGGCCTTGATCCGCGCTCTGGAACATATCGTGGGCGAAAAGAGAGTTTATGTGGCTGTTCAAGCCAGACCCTGCCGCACCCATAACGGCCACCAGCGCCGCCATGCCGCCTATGGCAGGGGATCCTCGGCTAACGGGGAATGATCAACTTTTGACCGGCCCGCAGACTATCCGGATTGGCGATGTTGTTGACGGCGGCCAGCGCGCTGGTCTTTACTTTATAGGCCGCCGCAATGGCGGAGAGGGTTTCACCGGGCTGGACCGTGTGTTGATCGCCCTCGCCAGAGCTCAGCCGGGCCGCGCGTTCGCGGCTCAAAATCTCAGCCATTTTCGCGCTCAACTGATCCACTATGGCCTGTTTATCTTGCGCGCGCGCCGTGTTCAGGGCTTGCACTTGCCGCTCCAGATTGTCGAGGCGGTCTTGGAGAGCGGCTTCGTTGCGGCCGTCCTGTTTTCTTTCGAGATCGCCGGCCAGGCGCCTGTTCTCCAGCTCCACGGTTTCCACGCGCCCTTGGAGGCGATTGAGGTTTTCCCGGAGAATATGCATATCCTCTCGCGCGGCCACCTGCGGCGCGGGATCATGTAGAGTCGTGCATCCGCAAAGCAAACCGAGCCCCAGCACGCTGAGGCAGTATCTCGCTAAAAGTTTCATCATATGCCTTTCTGGATTTAATCCCGAGCGGCCTGCTGCAAGATAGCCTGGAGCCATTCAAACACCAGGCCTTGCGATTGGCCGCCGTTGATGGATTCATCAAAGGGCTTCTCCGCCAAGGCCATCTTCACCGGTCCCTCCAGACAAATGATTGGCACGGGATCTCTGGTATGGTTGCGCACCGTGACCGGCGTGCAATGGTCGGTGCCGATGATCAGCCGGTAAGGGCTGCCCAGGGCTTGGAGACCCTGGAGCATGGGCCCAACCACCTGGCGGTCAAAGGCTTCGATAGCCTCAATTTTCTTAAAGAGATCTCCCATATGCCCGCATTCATCGGGCGCTTCCACATGGACAAAGACGAAGTCCTGTTGCCGTAAAACATCCAAGGCGGCTTGGACTTTGCCGGCATAGTTGGTATCGGTGAAGCCGGTGGCGCCGGCGACGGCGCGCACATCCAAGCCAGCCAGCCGGCCGATGCCGCGTACCAGGTCCACAGCCGTAATCACACTGCCGCTTAAACCAAAGGTTGCCCGATAGGAAGGCAGGGCTGTTTGAGGGCCTTGGCCCCAGAGCCAAATTTGCGTGGCCGCGTTTTGACCAGCCTGGCGGCGCGCGATGTTCACCGGGTGTTGGGCCAGAATGGCTTTGGAGGCTTCCATGAGCTGGCGAACTTCGGCCTGGCGTTTGCCCTTGGGCAGGTTGCGCTGCGCTGGCTGGCCCAGCACATCGTGAGGGGGCACGGTGATCAGATCCAGAGGCCCTTCTTGCCAGATCAATAGATGGCGATAGCTGGTGCCAACACAGAAGCGCAGTCCGTTGCGACCCAGTTGGCTTTCCAGATCGGCGAGCATCAGCCGCGCTTCCGGGGTGGAGATATGTCCCGCCGAATGATCTTGAATCAGCTCTTGATCCACCGTAATCAAGTTGCAGCGGAAGGCGATATCGCCGGGCTGCATCTCCACGCCGGCGCCGGCGGCTTCGATGGGGGCCCGGCCGCTATAATAGTGCCGGGGATCAAAGCCCATGATGCTCAGATTGGCAACATCGCTGCCGGGCGCCATGCCCTCGGGCACAGTGGTGACCAGGCGCACCGTTCCGGCGGCGGCACAGCGGCGGATATTGGGAATGCTCGCCATCTGCAGAGGTGTTTTGCCGCCCAGTTGATCCAGGGGATAATCACCCATGCCGTCCCCGATTAAAACCGCAATCTTCATGTCTCTGATCCCGTCCTGGTTTGGACTCATACATACACTTAAACGGGAGGGGGGTCAAATCAAGAAATCAGGAGCAAGAGCCGCTGGATCTCTGGTGCTCTTGCAGCTGGCGGAGAGGGCGGGATTTGAACCCGCGGTGCCCTTTTGGGGCACATACGATTTCCAGTCGTACACCTTCGGCCACTCGGTCACCTCTCCGGAAAGGGCCACGGCCCTGCAGTCGGCCGGCCTCAGGCTTCTATATTCCATAACCGCAGAGAGAGGACAAGCCTATTATGGATGGTGGGCCGGCGCCGTTGCCCGGGCGCCCTTATTTGGCGGCCGCCACCGCGCTGGCAATGGCCGCGATATGCGCCGGGGTAGTGCCGCAACAGCCGCCAATGATATTGGCCCCGGCCTCGATCAGCGCCGGCACCAAATCCGCCATCATCTCCGGTGTATCGGGAAAGTGGTCCACGCCGTCTCGGTGTACCGGCAGGCCAGCGTTAGCATGTACCAGAATAGGGGCCTGGGGCGCTGCCGCCCGGATCTCTCGGACCACTTCAATCATTTGACTAAACCCCTGGCCGCAGTTGGCGCCGATGATATCAGCGCCTGCCGCCAGGCAGGTTTGGGCCATGGCGGTTGGAGAGACTCCCATCATGGTGCGATAGGTGCCTTGTTTGGAGCGTGTGAAGGTCAGCGTGCAAATGACTTCCAAACTGGTGTTTTGGCGTACGGCCCGGATCGCCAGGCAGGCTTCATCGAGGGCGGACATGCTTTCGATCAAGGCGGCATCCGCGCCACCGGCTTCCAAGGCCTGAGCCTGTTCGGCGAAGGCCGCGCTTAGCTGATCCTCGGTGACATCGCCCATCAGGAGCAGTTTACCGCTGGGCCCCATGGAGCCGATTACATGCCCGCATGCTCCGGCCGCCTCGCGGGCGATGGCTGCGGCGGCGGAATTGATGGCGGCGGTGCTGGCTCCCAACTCAAAGAAATCCAGCTTGATCCGGCTGCCGCCGAAGCTGTTGGTTTTAATGAGCTCCGCCCCGGCCGCTCTATATTGCTGGCCGATCTCCAGCAGGATAGCGCGCTGCGTTAGACACCATAATTCGGGGCAGGCCCCCGGCGGCAAACCGCGAGCTTGCAGCATGGTGCCCCAGGCTCCGTCCGAAACCAAGAGCGGCCGCTGCTTTAACTGGGCCATGATGCTGGGCATGGGTTTTCCTCGATTTATAGGTGGCTTTCCTATACTATTTCAAGCGTGAACATAAACGCAACAAAATAAGCCGGAGGTTGCCCAGATGAAAACATACCGTAAGGAACTATGGTTCGAGGTGCCGGCCCGGCGCGGATTGGTTAATATCACACCGCAAATCGAGCGTTGTTTGGCTGAAAGCGGCATTCGCGAAGGCTTGTTGCTGGTCAATGCCATGCATATTACGGCCAGTGTTTTCATCAATGATGATGAAAGCGGTTTGCACGCCGATTTCGAGAAGTGGCTTGAAAAACTGGCGCCGGAAAAACCACATTCCCAATATCAGCATAACAGTGCCGAAGATAACGCTGATGCCCATCTGAAACGGACCCTCATGGGTCGCGAGGTCCTCGTGGCGATCACGAATGGTCAGCTGGATTTTGGTCCCTGGGAACAGATTTTCTATGGCGAATTTGATGGCCGCCGGCGTAAGCGGGTATTGGTTAAGATAATCGGCGCTGGCTAGCCGCCCGGCAGCTCCACAGGATAGCGGGGACGAGGGGCGGGATATCCCGGGACCCGCCGCGTATGGTATGTCTAAGATAGCAAAAGTTGTGGTGGAAATCGCGCTGAACCGCGAGTTTGATTATCTCATTCCTGAGTCCTTACTGGCCCAGGTACGTCTGGGATCACGGGTACAGGTGCCCTTTGGGCATGCCATGGCGCGCGGTTATGTGGTGGGCTTTGCCGAACGCTCCGCGCGCGCGGATTTGAAGGCCCTCGATTCCTTGATCGGGGTTAAACCGCTGCTCAATGAAAGCATGCTGCGACTGGCGCGTTGGATCAGCGCTTACTATGCGGCGACCATCGAGCAGGCTATTCGTACCATGTTGCCCTGCGCGGTGCGCAAGCCCGGCATGCGTAGCCGGGAACAGCGCACCGCCAGCCTGACCGCCGCCGGGCGCGAACCAGCCCTCCGGGAGGAATTGCACCGCCGCTATCCGCGCCAGGCGGCGGCGCTGACCTGTCTGCAGCAAGGCGCCCTGCCGGTGGCCGAGCTGATGGCGCAGACGGGCGTCAGTGCGAGCGTCATCAAGAGCCTGCTGACCAAAAAATTGATCCAGGTTCAGGATCGCGTTTATCGGCGGGATCCCCTGGCCGATCAGATAATCCTGCCGACGGAACCCCTCAAACTCTTTCCCGAGCAGCAGGCGGCCCTGGAGCTGGTCAAGCGTTCCATCGACACGCTTGAGCCGTCGGTGGTCTTATTACATGGCGTGACCGGCAGTGGCAAAACAGAGGTCTATTTGCAGGCCATCCGGCATATTTTAGATCGCGGTCAAGGGGCGATCGTTCTGGTTCCGGAAATCTCCCTGACCCCTCAAACGGTGGAGCGTTTTCGCAGCCGCTTCGGCGATGCCATCGCGGTATTGCACAGCCATTTATCGGACGGAGAGCGCCACGATGAATGGCATCGCATTCACGAAGGCCGGGCGCGCATCGTGATTGGGGCCCGTTCGGCCTTATTTGCGCCGGTAGCCAATCTGGGCTTGATTGTTGTCGATGAAGAGCATGAGCCGAGCTACAAGCAGGCGGAGGCGCCCCGCTATCATGCGCGCGATGTGGCGGTGATGCGCGGCTGCATGGAAAAATGCGCGGTCCTGCTGGGCTCGGCTTCGCCGGCCCTGGAGTCGTTTCATAATGTGCAGCGCGGCAAATACGCCCTGGCGGTTCTAACGCACCGTGTTGATCATCGGCAAATGCCGGCGATGCGCGTGATAGATATGCGCGCGGAAACGGAACGCGCCGGGCGCGCCAATGTTTTATCGGCCGCGCTGCTGGAAGCCATGCGCCAGCGCCTGGAGAGCGCCGAGCAGATCATTCTTTTTCTCAATCGCCGCGGCTTTGCCACGACGGTTCTCTGCCCGCTCTGCGGGCATGTGGCCACCTGTGATCAATGCAGCATCAAATTGACCTATCATAAAAATGATGAGCATTTACGCTGCCATATGTGCGGGCGAGCGGCGCAGGTGCTGGAGCGTTGTCCGGCCTGTGGTGAGCGCACCATCAAATTCTCGGGGATAGGTACCCAACGCATTGAGGCCATCGTTAAGACCTGTTTCCCGCAGGCGCGCATCCGGCGGATGGATGCTGATACTACCGGCCGCAAACAGGCCTATCATGAGATCCTGGGGGCCTTCAAGGCGCGCAAGATCGATATCTTGATCGGCACACAGATGATAGCCAAGGGGTTGCATTTTCCAGGTGTGACCCTGGTGGGAGTGATCTATGCCGATTTAAGCCTGCACCTGCCCGATTTCCGTTCCGCGGAACGAACTTTTCAATTGCTGTTGCAGGTCGCCGGGCGCGCCGGTCGCGGTGAGATTCCCGGTGAAGTCATCATCCAAACCTTTACGCCTTTGCATCCCGTGATCCAGGCCGCGCGCCGGCTCGATTATACAGGATTCATGGATCAGGAACTGGCCGCGCGCCGCGAGTTAACCTATCCGCCCTTTGCGCATCTGATCTGCGTGACCTTGAAGGGGCCCTCCGAAGAAAGAGTGCTGCGGACGGCGCGCGCCATAGGGCAACAGCTCCAAGCTCAGCTGACGGCCGCCGTCAGGCTGGCCGGTCCCATCCCCGCGCCCTTCAGCCGTATAAAAGGGCACTATCGCTATCAAATCATCCTGCGCGCGCCGACCGTCAAAAACATCTTGCCGCCCTTGCAGGCCACCTTGCGCCAGCTGAAAATGCCGGTCGATGTGCGTATCGCCGTTGATGTGGATGCGCTATCCATGATGTGAGCGCTCAGGCTCACGGCTGGCTGGCCGCTCACATCGGGCGGGTCGTCTTATTTATTGAGGTGTTGACGAACAGCTTCCAATTGGCCGGCACTGCCTAGATAGTTATTTTTTTCGACGATATACTTGGCGAACTCGGCCATGAAGATTTTTCCGGGCGGACGCAGATCGAAGTTCTCGGGATGCGCCTTGAAGTGTTCGCGGTGGACGCGGCACCATACCAGGCGGCCATCGGTATCAATGTTGATCTTGGTCACACCCAACTGAGCGGCCTTGAGGAATTGGTTGGCATCAACGCCCTTGGCGCCTTGCAAGGCTCCGCCGGCAGCATTGATACGCTCGACTTCATCCTGGGGCACCGAGCTGGAGCCATGCATCACCAGCGGGAAGCCCGGCAGGCGCTTCTGGATTTCCTCAATGATGTTGAAGTGGATGCCTTGCGAGCCGGTGAACTTATAAGCACCATGACTGGTACCAATGGCGCAGGCCAGACTGTCGCAGC
>CAYYVN010000020.1:0-13895 GCA_964475165.1 uncultured Verrucomicrobiota bacterium
TGTCACTAAAATGTGGTAAAAGTTAATAGAAGGATAAAATGGAAAAACAACGAAGAGATATAAACTAGTAAAACAAGAAACGAACCAGTATTACTAGATAATAAACTACTTCTGTGTATATACACGGATTTATAGGAGGGATAAAGGTTTATGGACAAGAAAAATAATGACATTGAGTTTATAGCACATTATCGTCAAAGTGACGGACAAGCACAAAATTTATGGGAACATCTACAAGAAACTGCAGAATTATCGGCTCGAAACGCTGCAAAAATTGGCCTACAAACACAAGGGGAACTTATTGGCTTATCGCACGACCTAGGCAAGGCTACTCAAGAATTTGATAAGTATATACGTTCTGCTACCGGATTGATTGATTCAGATGCAGATGATTATTGCCAATATGACCGAAGATGACATATTCCAACTGGGCCTCTGTCATGATCTCGCGATAGGCTTCCATGAGGGGTGCCAGGGCTTCATCGGGCACGGCGAAATCTGTGCCCAGCTTGGTGAGACCAGGACAAGCCAAGGCCCGCGCGCCTATCAAGCGATTGATGGCCTCGGGCAAAGCGTGTCGGAAAGCCTTGAGGCGTTCGATTTCCACCGGAGAAGTGGCGCTCCAGGCCGTATCGGCTGAGCTCCCCGAAGCTTCCAGGAGTTCCAGCAAGGCCTCGGCGCCTTCGAGCTGGGCCTCGGCCGTAGATGCCAATTCAATGTAGACCGCGGCGCGCGCCTCAGGCGGCAGAGCCGGAATAGGCGCATCCGGACCGGCCAGCTCCTTTTGTTCACGCAATAAATCCAAAGCATGACCATCAAAATATTCCAAAGCCAAGGGCCGACTGGGCAAGGGCGCTTGAGCGCCGGAAGATGGCGCCTGGCGAGCGCGAACCACAAAAGTTTGCGCGTCCAGTTCCGTGGAGAAAAATCCTACCACCCCCAGGATCGTTTCCGGGGCTGGGATCAAAAGGACTTCCAGTTCCGAGAAAACGCCCAGCGTGCCTTCCGCGCCGATAAATAAATCCAACAGATCCATAGCGGGTTGCGCAAAATATCCGGCGGCATTCTTGATCGGCGGCAGGACATACAGGGGCACCCGGCCGCTCCGCGGCGGCTCAGACGGCAGGTGCAATTGAAAATGGCCTTGGGCATCGGCCTGGCACTGCCCGCGGCGCAGATCGATCACAGAGCCGGCCGCCAAAACAATGCGCAAGCGCATCACATAGTGGCGCATGGATCCATAAAAAAGCGTGCGAGCACCGGAAGCGTTGGCCGCTGCCATACCGCCCAGGGTGGCTGTATGCTCGGTGGGATCGGGCGGAAACATCCAAGCCGCCCCGCTCTTGAACTCTGCCAAGGCCGCTTGATCCTCCGCCGACCAGTGGTCGGTATCCGCAAAGGACTTTTGGGCCAGCGCACGATCCAGGCTTTCCAGGGTCACGCCCGGCTGACAGCGCAACAGAAAGCCGGCGCCATCGGGGGCGCGGCGCAGCCCTAAAACGCGATCCATCTTCTCCAAACTGAGCAACCAGCCACCCTCAGGCACGGCGCCGCCGACGATACCCGTGCGCCCGCCCGAGATGGTGAGGGGGGTGCGCGCGGCGCTGGCGGCGCGCATAACAGCTACGATCTCCTCTTCCGAACGCGGAAAAAATATGCGGGCGGCCTGCCCTTGCAGGCGGGATTCATCGCTTAAATAGATGGCGTCAGGATCCGGGACTTGCGCCGGCGGTAAGCCGGTTCCGGCCGCGGGGCCGGCAAGTTCAATGGCAGTCAGGCAATTATTCATCGGTAATTCATCCGTCAAAGCATAAGGATTTGGATAACCTATAGCATATCCGTGGAAGCAGGGTCAAGGGCACTGGCCGGCTCATCGGCCAAGGTCGCCAGGCGCAACTGACCGCAGGCCGCCTGCACTTCCGCACCTTTAGAGACGCGCAGCGTGGCGTTGATCCCAGCGCGTTCCAGCTCAGCGATAAACATGATCGCCTTGCTGACCGGCGCCGGCTCACCGGCAAACTCGGCCACGGCACTCAAGGGAATCAGATTTACGCGGCAGGGCAGCCCGCGCAAGAGCCGTACCAGGGCGCCGGCCTGGGCGGGGCTGTCATTGAGATCACGGATCAGGGTGTATTCAAAGGTGATGATGCGTTTGGTTTGGGCTGTATACTCCCGACAAGCCGTTATCAGCTCAGCTAGGGGATGGATACGATTAACTGGCATGAGGCGCGAGCGCAGCGCATCCTCGGGCGCATGCAAGGAAACCGAAAGTTCAAGCTGGAGCCCTTCGGCGGCCAGGCGCCGGATGGCGGGGACAATACCGCAAGTGCTGATCGTCATGCGCCTAGCGCCGATACAGACGCCATGGGGATCATTGAGAATGCGCACGGCCTGTAAGACGGCGTCATAATTATCCAAGGGCTCGCCGATACCCATCCAAACCAGGTGTGTTGGCAAATGTCCCAGCAGACGCGCGGCCACCAGCACCTGTCCCACCATTTCAGCTGGCTGTAATTGACGGCGAAACCCGGCCTGACCACTAGCGCAAAAGGCGCACTTAAAACGGCAGCCCACTTGACTGGAGACACAGAGCGTGGTGCGTTTCGGGGCGGGAATAATAACGGTTTCGATGCGGGCCCCATCCCCTAAGGCCAGCAGCAACTTGCGGGCGCCGCCGGCGGGTTGCTCTTCCGTGGCCCGCAATAAGCTGGCGGCTTCCAGTATAAAATCAGCGGCCAGCTTCTGGCGCACGGCGGCCGAGACATTGCTCATCTCCTGCCAAGCATTCACGCGCCGGATATAGAGCCACTGCCAAATCTGTTCGGCACGAAATTCAGGCTGGCCCCAAGCCAGGCACACCTGTTTCAATTCGGTTCGCGTCAAACCATAAATCAGTGCTGGCGATTGTTGCATGGTCTTCTTTCCGACCCGGCGCCGCTAAAGTGCGCCTCAGACAATGCTGGTTTGGAATCCGATTCCGCGGATCTTATCTGCCAGAGCCGTCTGGCTGGATGGCAATCTAACCTGAGTGGCACTGAACTCGCGGCGGACCGGATAATTCTGGCGCAGATGCTCAAAGGCGCGCGCGCGCTCCGCGGCAGATTGTTGGGCAATGGCGCGCAAGCGTTTGTCATCCGTCTCGATATCGTAGACGCGCCCAACCAGTTCATCGAGGATGGTCTCAGAGGGACTGCCGGCCTGAGCTACGCTTAGCTCGGGAACGGCGGCCGGTGGCCAAAGATCAGCTGGGCTCCACTCGGCGGGGACGCCCAGAAAGCGGCACAGCTCTTGATAAACCATCTGGGTGCCTTTGACCTTGCCCTCCAGGGAATGGCCGGCGATATGCGGCGTGCCCAGGTCCACCCGGGCCAGCACAGCGGAGCTGAAAGCCGGCTCATCTTCCCAGGTATCCAGGATGGCATGAGCCACCTGACCTCGGTCCAGGGCGGCCAGCAAGGCGGCCGACTCCATCACGGCGCCGCGGGCGCTATTGATGAAGATCGCGCCGGGTTTCAGGCGCGCAAAGAAACTTTCATTGGCCAGAGCGCAGGTGGCATAAGGGCCCGTGGAGATGGCCGGCACATGCAAGGTTATGATATCGGCGGCGGCTAAGACTTCATCCAGCGGCCGAAAAAGCGCAGCGCCACTGGCCGCCTGGCGGGGAGGATCGTTGAGGAGCGGATGTAATCCCAAGGCCTCCGCTTTACGCACCACCAGGCTGCCCACATTGCCCACGCCGATCACACCGATTTTTTTGCCAGCCAGAGTAAGGCCATGGCGCCGACTTAATCGTAAAAGAGCGGCTACCAGATATTCGGCTACGCTATTGGCATTGCAGCCCGGGGCAGCGCACCAGGCGATCCCGGCCTCTTGCAGATAAGCCAGATCTAAATGCTCGAAGCCAATCGTGGTTGTCCCCACAAAGCGGACGCGGCTGCCGGAGAGCAAAGCGCGGTGGACGCGCGTTGTGGAACGAATCACCAGGGCATCCGCATCGCGCAAGCTAGCGGCGTTAATGCTGGCGGGCGGCAGAATGGTCACCTGGCCCAGCTTACCAAAAGCCTGCTCAGCAAACGGAATATTGGTGGCACAGACGATTTTCATGGCTTGCAAAAACAAGTTATTCTGAAGCGGCCAGGCGGCTTTGTCAATCCGATTGGCTGCTGCAATTGTCTGCTTGTCCGCGCCGCGCGAGCCTGCTAGGCTAAAAGCGAGGTGATCTCAGGCATCGCAACCACAGTTCAGCAGCCGGAAGTTCAGGTGAATAAGCGCATCGGCATTTTAGGCGGCACTTTTAATCCGGTGCACAGTGGTCATTTGATCCTGGCCCAGGATGCCCAAGAGCTCTTCGAGCTCGACCGTATCCTGTTTCTGCCCTGCCGCCAGCCACCGCATAAGGACCAAGCCCAAATCATTGCCGCGCGCCATCGTCTGGCCATGCTGCGCGCGGCTCTGCGCGGCAATGCGGACTTCAAAATTTGTCGCTGGGAGCTGGAACGAAGCGGCCCGAGTTATACCATCGAAACGATCCGCGCGCTCAAAGCCCAACATCCTGAGTGGGACTTAGCTTTCATCATTGGCGCCGATACGCTTCCGGAACTGCATCTATGGCATGAAATCGAGCAGCTCTTAGAGCTCTGCCCTTTCGTCACCCTGACGCGCCCCGGCTTTGAGGCATCCGCGCTCTCGGCCGCGCAATTGCAGCTGCCGGCGCCCTGGCCGCAGATTTTACTGAGCCGAACGGCCTGTGGGCATAGGGTGGATATTTCTTCCTCCGAGATCCGCCAGCGGCTGCGGCAAAAGAAGAGCATCCGCTATCTAGTGCCAGCGGCGGTGGCAAACTACATTCACAAGCATAGCCTTTATGAGGAGCCCCATGATAACCCCCAAAGATAATCCGCTGCTATTAGCGCAGGAAGCCGTGCTGGCCTTGGAGGCCAAACAGGCCCAGCAAGTTGAGCTCTATGATGTGCGTGATCTGGCCATGCTGACCGATTGCGTGGTGATAGCCACCGCCCAGAATACTCCCCATTTGAAGGCTCTCTTCAATGCCGTGCGCCTGCGCTTTAAGGCTGAGGGTTTAGCTTGTTATCGTAAATCAGGTGATCAGGAAAGCGGCTGGATCATGGCCGATTATCTCAGCCTGGTGATCCATTTATTCCTACCGTTCAGCCGGGAATACTATGGCTTGGATATCCTCTTGCGCTCGGCCGCGCGCCCCGGCCCTGCCCGCTAGCCCCGGCTGGCGCGCTCAGGCCGCCAGGCGGCTGAGGGCCAGCCATTGCCAAAGGCCGCTCAGACCCAGGAAACAGCCGCGCAAGGCCCAGATGGTATCCTGGCGCAACCAAGTGACCAGCAACGCCGGGGTCACCGGCGCCACCAGAAGCAGGAGCAGGGCCAGCCCCAAGAGATTGAGGAGGTAAATCAACGGATAGGCGAAGAGCTTTCCGTAGCGCCGGATATCGCTCTGAGGCCGAGAGAGCGCCTCGATAGTGAAAGTCCAGTGGAACCCCAGCGAGAGCCCCAGCAGCCCGAACCAGAGCAATTCCCAACGACGCAGATCCACCAGCAGCGCCAAGAGATAATAAGCCAGCACGATTAAAAAGGTATAAAGCGGGAAAAAATAAGGGGCCAAGGTGCTGACCCAGTTCACCGTCGAGAGGCGCACGCTGCCGCCTCGCGCCGCGACGCGTAAGCCCGATACCCGCGCGCCGCCCAGGGCACCCCAGAGGGCATGCGTCAATTCATGCGCCAGCACATAAGCGCGCACCGGGCGCGGCAGAAGGTAAAAGATCAAGCACCAGAGAATGATGCCGGCGCCCAGGGCCACCGCCGGCCAGGACTGCCCCAAGCCGCCAGCGGCGCCCAGGGCCGCCACGCTGGCCAAGACAGTCTTGCTGACTGCCACGCACAGCGGAAGCATGCTCAGGCCCAGGATGGCGCGCAGGATTGACACAGCCGCCATGGTGGAAGAGCCCCGGCCGGAAGTCAAAAGCTTTTCCCAAAAAAAACGGCTTGACACCCCCCCTCTCCCTAACGCATAGTCGGCGCCGTTGCTATTGAGAAGGAGACCACAACATGCCCAAATTGCATAGCGCCGTTAAACGAGCGCGCCTGTCTGAAAAAGCGCGCCGGACCAATCGCGCGGTTAAATCTAAAATCAGCACCTTACGCCGCCAGGTTTTTGAGAGCATCGCCACCAAGGATAAAGCCAAGGCTCAACAGGCTTGGCGTGCTTACTGCTCGGTGCTCGATCGAGCTGCTAAAACGGGTATCATCAAGAAAAACGCGGCCATTCGCCGTAAGCGCCGGGCCAATGCCAGGGTGACGGCCTTAGAGCAGGCTCTCTGAGTTTTTGTGGCGCTGAGAGACGGTTCCGGAAGCAAGGCTCACCTGAGCGTCATTACCATACTTCGACCACTTTTTCCACGATACGTTTGGCGAGGTCTTCAGTGGCCTTGGGCAGGGCGTTACGTTTAGCGCTAGCCAAGTTGCCGGCATAGACGAAGGTGGACTCTCCCAGACAATCCCCCTCCCCGATCACCCTCTCTGAGCCCTGGCGTTTGAGCAGGAAACTGGCTCGGAGGATCAGCCGATATTCCAAAGGTTTGGCCGTATCCACGCGATCATAACGCAAGGGTTCCAGGGTAATCCCCGTTAGGGTGGCGGTCAATATCAGGTCGGCTTCTTCCTGCCGGCCGATCCGTAAAGTGCCATCTTTTTGGAATTCAGCGATAGTAGCGTTGGTGGCCTCGATCTCGACCAAGGGTTCGTTGCATTTATTGATGAAGGTTGGAATGAAGATCGAATGAATATCGGCCGGCAGAGAACTACCCATCTGGTAGCCCAAACAGCCTTGCATGAGCACCAGTAAAAGCAGCATGCCCCAGAGATGGATATGTTCTTTAGTGGTCATGATAATGCTCCAGGCGTTGTTCCACCCGGCTGAGGCGCGCGCGCGCCGTTTCCGCCCAATGCGCCAGGGGGTATTCATAAATAACCCTTTGATAGCATAGCTGGGCGGCGTGCAACAAGGCGCGGGCTTCTGCCGGGGAAGCCGTCCGGCGCGCCTGGCGATCATAGCCCAAGGCCTGCTGGTAGAGGATGGAGGCTTGGGCCATTTGCAGCTCTTGCAGCCAGAGGCGCGCCTGAGCAGCCATAGCGCTGAAAGGATAACGCTCCAAAAAGCCGGCCAAAACCGCCTCGGCATGCTGGCGGATATCGACGGCCTGCGGATTAGCCAGGGAATATTGATAGGCGCATTTGCCATGACTGAAGGCAGCCGACTCGCGCAAGGCATGCCCGGGATATTGCTGTTGAAACAAAGCATAGGTTTCCATGGCCAGCTCGATCTGTTTGTTCTGCTCATAAATCCGCGCCATGCGGAAGAGCAGCTCGGCGGCATATTTGCCATGGGGCGCATTTTGGATCAGGGTTTCAAAGAGAGGGATGGCTTCTTCGGGAGTCTGATAACGAAAGCCGAGAAAACGCCGCGGGCGCGTAGCGTAGCGGTCGGCAATGCCGTATTGGCGTTCGATGATCTCCTCATAAGATACAAAGCCGGCATAGGTTTCCAACAGATACTGGTATTCAGCGAAGGCCTCCAATTCTTTGCCGCGCCGCTCCAGCAGTTGGGCATAATTATACTGGGCCAAAGAAGCCTCGGGACTATGCGGCCAGGCATAGGTGATGGCCCGGTATTGTTTACTGGCAGCGATCAGGCGCCCAGCATCCCGCAGAGAATGCGCATAGACCAATTGCGCCGCCGGGGTGGGTTGAGCTGGCCGGGCGCTTTCCCACCAGGCCAGTTGGCGCTTCTTTTGGGCGGCGGCCAGCGGCTCAACCGTCAGCGCCGGAGTAACCCAGATCAGGGCCAGGGCCAGCAGGCCAAGCAGCCTCGCATAAGACCAGCTATTCATGCCCCTCACACTAAGGCGCTCCCCCGGGACGGTCAAGAATAAACGCCATGATTAAAGATTTGACATCCCTCCCCGGGCGCATAAGGATATTTAGCAATGTCCTCTCAGGGAAGGCCGGCGCGGAGCTGTTGCAAGGAAGATCCACGCCAACAAGGAAGGGAATTCATGAAGAAAAAGGTGCTGATCCCAACCAAACTCGAAAGCGTTGCTCGCCAGACGCTCGAAGACCATGGCGGCTATACTGTCATTCAAGATGAACAAACAGCCCTGGCTGACCTGGTGCAGCTCCATAGCGACGCCCATGCCCTGATTGTGCGTAGCGAAAAAATCAATGCCGCGCTGATTGATGCCCTGCCCCATTTGAAGGTTATTGTGCGCGCCGGCACCGGATACGATACGATTGATATTCAGCATGCGCGCCGCCAAGGCGTGGATGTGATGAATACTCCGGGAGCCAACTCCAATGCGGTGGCCGAGGAAGTGATCGCCCTGATGCTGGCGGATGCGCGCCAGGTCGTAGCGGCGGATATCTCCACGCGAGCCGGTAAATGGGAAAAGAAAAAATTCATGGGGCGAGAAATAACCGGCAAGACCATCGGCATCGTGGGCTTGGGCAGCATCGGCCAACTGTTGGCCAAACGCCTGGCCGGTTTTGATATGCGCCGCCTGGGCTATGATCCCATGCTCTCCCAGGAACGGGCCAATGCCATGCGCGTGGAATTGGTGGATCTACCGCGGCTTTTTGAAGAGGCCGATTATATCACGCTGCATATGCCGGAAAACGACGAAACCCGCGGTATGATCAATGCCAACCTGCTCGGCCGTATGAAGGTCGGCGCCACGCTGATCAATTGCGCCCGGGCCGGCGTGCTCGATGAAGCCGCCCTGCGCCAAATCAAGCCTTTGAAAAAACTGCGTTTCCTCAACGATGTCTACCCGGCCGATAGCGCCGGCGCGAAAAGCGTGGCGGATATCGCCGATATCATGCTGCCCCATTTGGGCGCCAGTACCCTGGAAGCCAACTTCAATGCCGCCCGGCGCGCCGCCGAAGAATTGATCGATCTCGATGATAAAGGCATCGCCAGTTTCATCGTCAACCGCGATGTGCCCGAAGGGCTCGACGAAGCCTACGGACAGCTCGCCTATACGATCACCAAGCTGTGCCGCCATCTGCTGGGCACGACCGCCAAGCTCAAAAGCCTGGAAACGAGTTTTTATGGCTCGCTGGCGCCTTTCGCTGACTGGCTGCTGATCCCCATCGTCACGGCGCTGGGCGATAAGATCGAGCGCCCGGTGGACTGCAAAATGGCCCTGCAATATTTGAAGGATATGGGCATCGATCTGATCAATCGCGAAACGGATCCCCATAAGGGCTACGAGAACTCCATGACGATCGACCTGATCGGCACGCTGGATGCCGGCAACTTACGCCGGGTCAGCGTGCGTGGCACAGTGGTGGAAGGGGTGCTGATGCTCTCTCGCGTCAATGAATTCGATAAGCTTTATTTCGAACCGCGCGGACCAACTGTTTTCTTCATTTATGAAGACCGGCCCGGTGTGCTGGGGCAAATCGGTCTGGCCATGGCCGCGGCCGATATCAATATCGAGGATGTCCGTAATCCACATCATAATAAACTCAATCAATCGCTGGCCATGATGCGCGTGAATAAACCCGTGCCGCAGAACGTGATGGATGATATCCGGCAGCGCATCAAGGCCAGTGCCGCCTTCCATTATGATTTCGGCTGAAACGCTGAGCCCCCAGGCTCGATAAGTTGAAGGCTGCCAGCCACGAAACAAGCGGGCCAATCCGGCCCTGGCCGCCTTCCATGCGCTTAGACCAGCCGAGGGCTGATCGGGCGGAAGGAAAGCTGCCCGGGTCAACCCTGTTGGCGTTGCACTCCTCAATAAGGCCGCAAAATCGCAGGCTTGCGACTGGCCCACTAATCGGGATAATATATTGGCGGCAAAGAACAATCCCTGCTAAGATATTATTCTCTCTATGTTTGACTTCAGAAAACAGGCTTGGCTTCTATTATGTGCGCTTCTCTGGGCGCTAACGCCCTGTCTCTGGGCTGGAGGATCCCAGCTGACCTGGGAAGATTGCCTGCAGGAATTGATCACCACCCATCCGGAATTAGAGGCGGCGCGCGAAGCGCTGGTCAAGGCACGCAGCGATGTCAGAGCCGCCTATGCCCCTTTCCTGCCGCAAATCAGCGCCAGCGCCGGAGCCACCAAATCCCACACCGAACAGGAGACCGGCTCGCAGGAATCAACCTCTTATAATATCAATCTAACGGCCAGTCAGAATCTCTTCTCCGGTTTTCACGACCAAGCCCTGCTCCGCCAGAGCCGCGCTTTATTAAGCGCCGCCGAAATGAATTTTCAGATCAGCAAGGCCACTCTCAGCTACAACCTGACTCAGGCTTTTGCCAGGCTGCTCTACGCCCAGGAATTCATCCAACTGGCCGAAACCATCAGCGCGCGCCGCCGGGAAAATGTTAATTTGGTGGAAATGCGTTTTGCGGCCGGGCGCGAAAATAAAGGTTCTTTCCTGCGCAGCAAAGCCTATTATCGGCAGGCGCTCTTCGAGACCACCCAATCTCAACGCGATATCAAGGTGGCTCAGCAGCAGATGGCCGTCGCCCTGGGGCGCCGCGATGGCAGCGGCATCATTATTGCGGGGCTTTGGGAAACGAATATTCCCCCGGCGGCGCCGGATTTCCGGGAGTTAGCGCAGCACAGCCCCGAATACCAGCAGGCGGCGGCGCAATTGGAGGCCACCCATCAAAATGTCCGCCTGGCGGCCAGCGATTTCTATCCTCAATGGTCCATCTCAGGCACGATCGGTCGCCGGGATAGTGAGCATATCATTCCGGAACAGGAATATTGGTCAATCGGCACGGCACTCTCCTATCCCTTGTTCACGGGCGGCCGTTCATGGTATGCTCTGCGCGGCGCTCAGGCCATGCACCGCGCCGCGGCGGCGCGCCTGATACATAGCGCCAATCAGTTGGCGGCCGCGCTGGAGGAAAAATTCGCGGCCTGGCAGGACGCTATGGAACGGATGGATGTGCAGGCCGAATTTCTGCAGGCAGCGGAGGTCCGCTCCACTATTGCGCATCAACAATATCAAAATGGCCTGCTTTCCTTTGAAGATTGGGATTTGATTGAAAACGATCTGATCGATAGACAGAAAACCATGCTAGCCAGTCAGCGGGATGCCATTCTGGCGCGTGCTGCTTGGGAAAAAGCGCTTGGCGTAGGAAGCATACCATGATACGCAATAAAATCTTCTGGAGTGTTCTGATCACCATGGCCATCGTCGGCATTTTTGCGCGCGCCGTCCTGCAACGCAGAGCCAGTGCCATGGACACCTACCGCAGTGCCCGGGTAAAAAAAGGCAGCTTGCAAATCATGGTGATGACCACCGGCACCGTCCAGCCCCAAAACCGCCTGGAAATCAAGCCCCCCATTGCCGGACGCGTCGAGGAAGCCCTCGTGGAGGAAGGCATGCCGGTTCATCAAGGCCAGATTTTAGCTTGGATGAGCTCCACGGAACGCGCCGCGCTCCTGGATGCCGCGCGCGCTCAAGGAACCAATGAGCTCGCTTACTGGGAAGAGCTATATAAACCCACGCCACTGGTCGCGCCCTTGAATGGCAATATCATCGCCCGCAATATCGAGCCCGGCCAGACCGTCACCGCCGCCGAGGCGCTCTATGTCCTGGCCGATCGCCTGATCATTAAGGCGCCCGTGGATGAAACTGATATCGGGCAAATCTCCGTGGGCCAGAGCGCCGAACTCACCCTGGACGCCTATCCGGAGGATGTTATTTGGGGCTTGGTGGATAAAATCGCCTATGAAGCGCGCACCGTCAACAATGTCACCACTTATGCCGTGGATTTCCTGCCCTTAAGCTTGCCGCCCTTCTTGCGTAGCGGCATGACAGCCAATATCAAGGTGGTGACAGCCAGCACCAATGATGTGCTGCTGGTGCCCACGGAAGCCGTCGGGCTGGAATCCAATCAGCCGATTGTCTGGCGTGACCGGCCGGGACCATCGGCCAAACCACTGGCTGTGCCGGTGATCATAGGGCTGAACGATGGCCGGCTGACTGAAATTAAATCCGGTCTGCAGGAAGGCGACAGCGTGCTGATCAAGCAGGCTTCATCTTCATCCAAGAACAATACTAACCAGCGTAACCCTTTTACACCCCTGGGCGGTCGGCGCCGCTAGGCTGGTCAAGATTGCGGGAGGATGCCATTTACGGAGAATGGCCAGAGTTGGTGGAATTGAATACCACTCCACAAACGTCACCGTCATGAGCCAATTTCCCAGTTACACCCAGATCGAAGGGGATGTGGATGTCCGGCCGGTCAGGCATATTATTCCGGTCCAGAAAGGAGAAGTGCACCATGATCTGGCGACGCCTTTCGAGTTCGATTATTACAGGTAGCATGATTTTATGTATAACAGCCATAGCTAATGGTGATAATATATTAAATGTCCAAAATGAATATATGGCAGAGCTCAGAGACAGATTGGGTGATAAGTGGTTTATAGTAGAAAAAAGAATGTCTGAAGAGTACAAGAAAAAAGAAAGCGAATTGCTGAAGCAAAACCAGTTGAGCATAGAAAAGAGTCTTGCCGAAGGCTCTATTAAGGCCGAGGTCGCAGAAAAAATACAAAGGCATATAAAACTCCAACACGACTTCTTAGACAGTAATTATTTTATTGTTAACAGAGAGCTGCTAATGGCGCCCAGACCTTTTGAATTATCTTCTCAAGAAAGACGTGATATAAATCTTATCACGAAAGCGTTGAGCGCCACAAATATGGCTATTCAGGATGGGGCTAAAGCTGTCGTTCATATGGAGGGGGATTGTTATATCGTTGTATTTGAATGTATCTTACCGCAAGGCGTAAGAGGCGCAGATTTTGCGGCAAAGATCATCATTGATGAAAACATGGAAGATATAAGGCAGGTGTTTTTTGCGCCCTAATTTATCATACGTCCAGGCGAGCCATGTGTGCATGTTTTTTTGCCTTGCTGCATGTGCTTCATTTCTCTTGGCCTCTGAAGTAGAAATAAGTGAGTTTGATACTGTTGGCCAAAACGTTTCCAAGGAGATCGTTATCTTTATAGACCCAGTATCCGCCATAGAGAAAGTGGATCTCCATTTATTTGCAACACAGGGAAAAGGCCAGGCGGTTTTTCTACCCGAAAGCCATTCTTTCACAAGCATCTCGCAGACATCAATATTGCGGATAACAGGCAATGAAACGAGCAGTGTTCGGAGCAACATGATATTGGAAGCCAAGATCGGGGAAGTTGTGCTGGAATCAAATATTTTCACGGTTGTTGAAAGCGTGCCTGACGCAGCAAAGCCGCCCATAAAAACAAGAGATCGAGACAAAATGATAACCAGAAGTCAAGCGATTGAGGTGGCTAGCGTACATCTTAAAGGCAAAATGCAGATTCAGAAAAATGCGCCGATTACAATTGAACAAAAGGGCAGTGATTACATTGTTACTTTCGGATGGGTCCACCCGCAAGGAGATAGAACGCCGATGTTTTCGCCTGATTATACCGCCAAAGTGACGTTGGATGCATATACAGGTGCGGCGAAACAAATTCTAGGGGGACATGATTGATGCCGCGTTTTGAGAATGAAGCGGCCGGGCGACTGAATGGCAGCGCACACAGGATGATTGCACCGCAACCCCGAACCAACGCCGCGAACGCGGCTTCTGCCTGGCAACGGCTCGATCCGAACCGATTGCCCTCTTAACGATTGGTATCCCCTGCTTGATCGTATGTCACCTTCGCCTACCGTCCATATATCCCCTGCCCCTTTTAGAACACCCATCTCGCTCGCAACCTGTTGATTATCAACAGGTATACTCCTACTGCCGCGCCTTTGCCTACTGCCCGTATGAAAGAAAAGTGAGGATTCCTTGTAACGCGAGCGC
>CAYYVN010000021.1:0-13326 GCA_964475165.1 uncultured Verrucomicrobiota bacterium
CAGGGCCCGGATGCCTTGATCCCCTAAAAGCTGCTGGAAATCACTGCCGGTTGCGACCTCAGGATATTGCTTGCGGAACCCTGCCAAGAGCTGGGTATCGGCATCACAAATGTGGCCCAAGGCTCCCAGTTCATGAAAATTGCGCACCAGGTTTTTGCCCCAATACCCGGCGCCCACCACAGCCACTTGCTTTGTATGCATGGCTCTTCCCGCTTTATGCTGGCGCATTTTTCGGCCAGTCCTGGCTTGCGCCACTGGCCAGGCGTCGGCATAGGTCCATCCTCGCTGTAAGGGATTGTTCCTATCATAAAACCAGCCTCAACTCAATGCTTTGTTTTGCTGCACCTCCCGCGGCTGGCTGTGGGGGCCGGGCATATCTCTCCCGGAGCCGCCGATCTGTTGCGGTCAAGCTGATGGCCTGCGGCCCTGCGAGCAGTTTTTAGGCTTGACAAACTGATTTGAATGTGGCTGCATTCTTTTCGTTTGTTGCGCTACTGCACTGGGACGCGTGCTGGGCTCTGGCTGGTGGCGCTCTTTTCCTGATATTCCTCCTGGGAGGGAGTCTGTCTTGGGGTGTAAAGGGTAGGCTATGTATTTAAGTCTGGAACAGGTGGCACGTTTGTTGAATGTGCCGGAACGCTCCGTGCGGCGGTGGATGCGTAAACAAAAAATACCCGCTTTTCGGGTACAAGACCAGTATCGAGCCAGTCGCGCGGATGTCTTGGAATGGGCCACGGCGCGCAAATTGGATATCTCGCCCGACCTGTTTCCCGAGTCGGAAAGCATAAATATGCCATCCCTGGCGCGGGCCATCGAGGTGGGCGGTATTCATCATCATATTGCCGGAGAGGATCGCGCCAGCGTCTTACGCATGGCGGTGGGCCGCTTGGCCCTGCCGGAGGATACCAACCGCGATGCCTTGGCCGCCATTTTATTGGCGCGTGAGGAGCGGATCTCGACCGGCATCGGCGATGGGATAGCCATCCCGCATGCTCGCAATCCGATCATCTTGAATGTGTCTACCTCCAGCGTGGCCCTCTGTTTCCTGGATAAACCCGTGGAGTTCGGCGCGCCGGATGGCCAGCCGGTGCAGGCCTTATTCCTCGTGTTGGCGCAGACGATCCGCGCTCATCTGTATCTTTTATCCCGTCTGGCCAGCGCTTTGCGGCAGGAGTCGCTGCGCGCGCTGGTGCGCCAACAGGCCGATACCCAATCCATTTTGAAGGCTTTTCAGGGACTGGCTACTCCCCAGCCCAGCGGGGTGGCTGGTCTATGAGCTTTTTTCTATTGGCCTTAAGTCTTTTAGTTCTGACGGCGCTCCTCTCTCTCCTGGGGCGCCGGGCCAATGATCTGACCATTCGCGCCGCGCCGCTCGGCACCATGCTGGCTAGTATTGCGGGGCTCTATCCGGCCGTGCAGGTGTTGGCTTCCGGCCAAGCTCTTACCTTTTACGCGCCCTGGTCTTTACCGGGCGCGGCTTTCCATTTGGTGATTGATCCGCTGGCGGCCTTTTTTCTGCTGCCGGTTTTCATTCTTTCGGCTTTGGCCGCTATCTATGGTCAGGCTTATCTGCGCGTCGCGGCGCCGCAGCGCTCGCTGGGCGTAGCCACGGCCAGCTTTAATCTTTTGCTGCTGGCTATGGTGCTGGTGATCACGGCCCATAATATCATGCTCTTTCTGTTGGCCTGGGAGTTGATGGCCCTGGTTTCTTTTCTGCTGGTGATGTTTGAGGGCGCCGCGCCTGATGTTCAAAAAGCTGGCTGGACCTATTTGGTGGCCATGCATATCGGCACGGTTTTCGTCATAGTTTTTTTTCTATTATTGGGGCATCACGCCGCCAGTTTCGATTTCAATCACTTCGGGCCTCTGAAACAATTGCCGCTGAACCTGGCCGGGCTGGCCTTCATCCTGGCTTGGGTGGGTTTCGGCACCAAGGCTGGCTTTGTGCCCATGCATGTATGGCTGCCGGAAGCCCATCCGGCCGCGCCCAGCCATGTTTCGGCGGTGATGTCCGGCGTGATGATCAAGACTGGCATCTATGGTCTCTTACGAGCCCTCACATTTTTGCCTGCGCCTCCCGCCTGGTGGGGCTGGAGCTTGATCATCAGCGGCTTGCTATCGGGTCTTTTCGGGGTGCTCTATGCGCTCACTCAGCCGGATATCAAACGTTTATTGGCCTATCACAGTGTGGAAAATATCGGCATCATCACCCTCGCTATCGGTTGCGCGCTGCTGGGGTTCTCTTATGGTAGCCTGCCGGTGGCGGTCCTCGGTTTGACCGGGGCGCTCCTGCATGTGTTCAATCATGCCATCTTCAAGGGACTCCTTTTTCTGGGTGCCGGCGCGGTGGTCCAGGCGGCCCAGACTCGGGATCTGGAGCAGTTGGGCGGTTTGCTCAAGCGCCTGCCGCAGACCGGTCTGTTTTTTTTAATCGGTGCGGTGGCCATCGCCGGTCTGCCGCCGCTCAATGGATTCGTGAGTGAATTCTTGATCTATTTCTCCGCCTTCAGCGCCGGCGGCAGCCTGAATGCCTGGCCTTTCGTGGGTGTCATTGCCGGCTTGGTATTGATGGGCGGCTTGACGGCCGCCTGTTTTGCGAAAGTGTTTGGGATCATCTTTCTGGGCGAACCGCGCTCAGCGGCGGCGGCCCGGGCTTCAGAACAGGCTTTGGCCATGCGCTGGCCCATGCTGATCCTGGCCGCGGCCTGCGTGCTGCTGGGCCTCCTCAGCGTGCCTTGTGTTAAGGCCCTCCAACCGGTTGTAGCCTCCATCCTCGCTCAGCCCGAAGCTCAGATAACTTCCGCTCTGTTCCGGCCACTTTTCGCGTTGACCATGATTGTTTTAATGACCCTGATCATGGCCTTGATTTTGATCGTGCTGCTCCTGGCCCGCCGCCGTTGGCGGCGCGGCCGCGCGCATCCAGCCGTGCTGACCTGGGATTGTGGCTATGCTGCGCCCAATGCCCGCATGCAATATACGGCTTCCTCCTTCGCTCAGCCTTTCACGACTTTGTTTCAACCCGTCCTGCGCTCTCAACATACGGCTGAGCGGCCCAGCGGCTATTTCCCGGCCGAGATACAGTTCGCCACCGAAACTTCCGATCGTTTCCGCAGCCGTCTTTTTCATGATTTATATCGGGTTACACGCTGGTTGTTAACCAAGCTGCACTGGCTGCAACATGGCCGCATGCAGCTCTATGTCTTGTATATCGTCATCACCTTGATCGTTCTATTGATCTGGCATCATTGGGGGGGCGGATGAAAGCGGCCTTCTATCCCATCTTCACCTTGCTGGCCGCGCCGCTGCTGCCGGGCATCATCAATCGTACCAAGGCCTTTTTTGCCGGGCGCCGCGGGCCGCCTTTGTTGCAGATGTATTACGATCTTTGGAAACTGCTGCGCAAAGAATCCGTCTATAGCCGCACGACGACCTGGGTGTTTCTGGCCGGACCCCTGATCGCTCTGGCGGCGGCCCTGGTGCTGCCCCTGATGACTCCCATGGGCAATCTGCCAGCGCTGTGTGCCTTTCCCGGCGATATTTTGCTGTGGATCTATATCCTGGGCCTGTGGCGTTTTCTCACTGTCCTGGCCGCCTTGGATACTGGTTCATCTTTCGAGGGTATGGGCGCCAGCCGGGAGATGTTCTTTGGTTTTTTTGCGGAACTGCCCTTCGTGCTCGGGATCGTGGCGCTGGCTTATTATCGCGGCGATTTCATGCTCTCCCATCTCTTCTCCCGCCAAGTAGCTGTGCCCGTAGAGTGGGCGCTCCATTTGCCGTTGCTGCTGCTGATCGGTTCGGCCTGGTTTGTGGTGGCCCTGGCGGAGAATGCGCGCATTCCGGTGGATGATCCCAATACCCATCTGGAATTGACGATGATTCATGAGGTGCTGATTTTGGACCATGGCGGCCCGGAACTGGCCGGGCTGCTCTATGCGGCCAACATCAAGCTGTGGCTATATCTTTCCTTATTGGTCAACCTCTTTTTCCCCATTTATTCCAGCCATTTACTGTACAACGGTTTGGTCTTTGCCGGGGGCATGCTGCTGGTGACGATGCTGGTGGGCGTGGTGGAATCTGCTTGGGCTCGTCTGCGTCTGCCACGGGTGCCCCAGCTTCTGCTGGGGGCCACGGCCCTGGCTTTTGTGGCATTGCTTTTGGCTATCGGTCCTTGAGAGGTGCTGGATGTATGCTTTGCTTAATGGTTTGTTGGTGCTCCTGATTTTATCCAATCTGGTGCTCTTGGGTTCCAGCCGTCTGGGAACCTGCATCCGGGTGGTGGCCTTGCAGGGGGGGCTTTTGGGCTTGCTGCCGCTGGCTATGTTGAGCGGGCAGGAGTGGGCTCGCGCGCTGCTGCTGGCCGCCTTTACGGTGGCTCTCAAAGGCTGTGTCTTTCCGGCCCTGCTCCTGCGCACCATGCGCACGGCCAATGTCCGGCGGGAAGTGGAGCCTTTGGTCAGTTATCCGCTCTCTTTAACCTTCGGCATAGCGGCGCTGTGGTTATCCTTCTGGATTGGCGGGCGGATTCCCCTAACTCACATCAGCACCTGGGCCCCCAAGCTGATTCTGCCCACGGCTTTATTCACAGTATTCACTGGCTTTTTTATGATCGCCGCCCGGCGCAAGGCGCTCACCCAGGTGCTGGGCTATTTGACTTTGGAGAATGGGATTTTTGTGCTGGGTCTGGTGCTGGTGGGCAGCGTGCATTTTTTGGTGGAGCTGGGCGTGCTGCTCGATGTTTTTGTGGCGGTCTTTGTGATGGGCATTGCCATTTATCACCTGAACCGGGAGTTCGATCATATCAACGTGGATCGTTTATCGGAGCTGAAAGGATAAGATGCCGATAGCCGCGGTATTCATAGCGCTTTTGCTTCTGCCACTGGTGGTGGCCGGCTTGACCCTGTTCTGCCGCCGCCCCCTGGCGGTCTTACGCCTGCTGCAAGTGGGGGTGGTGCTGGAGGCGCTGCTGATCGCCTTGGCCGTGGCCACCTATATGCTGGCCGCGCCGAGCGGTCAGCTGGTCTGGCATTGGTTCATGCTGGATGCGCTCTCGGTCTATCATCTGCTGATCATGGCCCTGGTTTTCTTGTTGGGTACGGCTTTCGTGGATCGTTATTTTGCCGGCGCCATTGCGGAAGGCAGCCTGACCTTGGCGGGTGCGCACAAGTTTGCCGGCTTATGGCTGGGCGCGCTCTGCTCCATGGTGCTGGTGTTGATTTCCAATAATCTGGGCATTCTGTGGGTGGGCATCGAGGCCACCACCCTGATGACCGCCTTCCTGGTCTGTACCCATATCTCCGCGGCTTCGCTGGAGGCCATGTGGAAATATCTGGTGATCTGTTCCATCGGCGTGGCCTGCGCCTTCATGGGCACGCTGCTGG
Organism: uncultured Verrucomicrobiota bacterium; assembly: GCA_964475165.1. Taxonomy (GTDB): domain Bacteria; phylum Verrucomicrobiota; class Kiritimatiellia; order JAAZAB01; family JAAZAB01; genus CAYUHK01. The sequence continues at coordinate 5,379 of CAYYVN010000021.1, forward strand.
TGGCCGCCGCCGCTCAGCCCCTCTGCCTGGGCGCCGGCGAGGAGCTGCTTTGGATCCAGCTCTGGAATAATGCGGCGGGCATCGATGAACCGCTCTTGCAGCTGGGCTTTTTATTTTTAGTGGTGGGCTATGGCACCAAGGCCGGCTTGGCGCCTCTGCATAACTGGCTGCCGGATGCCCACAGCCAGGCGCCGGCGCCGGTCTCAGCTATCTTTTCCGGATTTCTGCTCAACGCGGCCCTCTATTGCATCATGCGTTATATCCCCATTGTGGAAGCCGCCACCGGTTATAGCGGTTGGTCTTACGGGATTTTGCTTGTTTTCGGCATGATCTCCCTGGTGGTGGCCGCGGCCTTCATTCCTTTTCAGGGCAACCTCAAGCGGCTCCTGGCCTATTCCAGTGTGGAGCATGTGGGGATCATGGTCATGGGCTTGGGCTTGGGTGGCTGGGGTACCTGGGTGGCCCTGTTTCATGCGGGCTGCCATTCCGTTTTCAAAACGATTGCCTTTGTGGTCTCGGGCGAAATCGGCAATCAATATGGCACCTATCAGATGGCTGATATCCGCGGCCTGCTGCGCCGTTCGCCTCTCTGGAGCATCTGTTTGTTGACGGCTCTCTTGGTGTTGATCGGCGTGGCGCCTTCCCCCATCTTTCTCAGTAAATTGTGGATCACGCAACTGCTGCTCATGCAGGCTTCTCGCTGGGTGCTGCTTATCTTTCTGCTCACCACCATCATCATCTTCATCGCCGTGCTGCGTCAGGTTTTGGTTATGGTCTGGGGCGCCGCCCCCGATGAACTGGTGGCTGAGCCACGTCCGCTGCGGCCGCTGCAGCCGGCTCTGATCCTCATACCTTTATTGGCGGTCTTGTGTTTGGGGCTTTTTCTGCCCAGCCCCCTCGAAAACCTTGTGAGTGATGCGGCGCGCATCCTGGTATCTACACCATGAGTAAATTTCTGCATATTCCACAGGCCGCGGCCATCGATCAGGAGCTGATTCCCCGCTTGGACTGGGATGCTTTCCGGCGCACATTGATCGAGGCCACCACGCGTTATCAGGCCCAGTTGGTGGCTCTCTGCGCTTGTCCGCCTCGCGCTGGCGCCCTGAGGCTCTATGGCGTCTTGGCGCACTCGGCCTCGGGCACGCTCTCCATAGCGGCGACGGAGGTTGAAGATGTTTTTCCAGCCCTGACCCCCGCTTGCCCCGCCGCCCAGGGGTTCGAGCGCGAGCTGGCTGAAGAATGGCAGGTGGTGCCGCAGGGCCATCCCTGGCTCAAGCCCCTGCGGTTTCATCCTCCGTGGCATGCCGACCAGGCCGTCTCCGAGGGCGCCATGGGTGTGATGCCCTTTTATCGCGTGGGCGGCCATGAGATCCACGAGGTCGCTGTGGGGCCGGTGCATGCCGGCATCATTGAGCCGGGACATTTCCGATTTCAATGCCATGGGGAACGGGTCTTGCATTTGGAGATATCGCTGGGTTACCAATACCGCGGGATCGAGCGCCGGCTGGCGGGGGGGCCGGATCAGCGGAGCATGGCCTATATGGAAACTGTGGCCGGCGATAGCACCATTGGCCATGCTTTAGCCCATGCGTCGCTGCGGGAAGCTTTAGCTGGTTGCCGGGTGACCGCGCGCGCGCATGCCCTGCGCGCCATCGCTCTGGAGCTGGAACGCCTTGCCAATCATACCGGCGATCTGGGTGCGTTGGCCAATGATATCGGTTATCTGCCCACCTCTTCCTATTGCGGCCGTCTGCGCGGCGATTATCTGAATATGACGGCCCGGCTGTGCGGCAGCCGTTTTGGCCGCGGCTTCTTGTGTCCGGGTGGGGTCGTTTACGATCTCGATGCGGCGCGTATAGAAGCCCTGTTGGAACATCTGCAGAGGGTCGAGCGGGATACGCGCCAGGCCATCGAAATGCTTTGGGGTTCCGCCTCAGTTTTGACCCGTTTCGAGGGCACCGGCGCGCTGCGCCGCGAGCAAGCCCTGGATTTGGGTTTGGTGGGACCGGTGGCCAGGGCTTGTGGCGTGGATCTGGATGTGCGCCAGGATTTTCCGCTGGGGATTTATCGCTTCGCGCATATTCCGATTGCTGTTATGCAAAGCGGCGATGTCTTTGCCCGCGCCTATGTGCGCTGGATGGAGATCAGCCATTCCATCAATTTTATCCGCGAGCAGTTAAGCAATCTGCCCAGCGGCTCTATCTGGAGTCAGCCCGAGGCCTTGGCGCCCAATGCTTTGGCCGTCACCCTGATCGAGGGCTGGCGGGGGCGTATTGCGCATTTGGCGCTCACGGATGAGCGGGGCGCCTTTTTGCGTTATAAGATTGTCGACCCCTCCTTCTTTAACTGGCTGGGTCTGGCCCTGGCCATGCGCGAACAGCAAATCTCTGATTTCCCCCTCTGCAATAAGAGTTTTAACCTGTCCTATTGCGGGCATGATTTATAGGAGGTCAGCATGTTGCATGTTTTGAAGGCTCGCTTACAGCAAGGCTATCATACCCTGGCCTATCCGGCGGTCGCACCCAGCCTGCCGGACCGTTTGCGCGGGCTGCCCGTATTAGCGGGGGAGCCATGCCCGGCGGACTGTAAGCGCTGTGTGGAGGTTTGCCCCAGCGCGGCCCTCAGTCAGGAGCAGGGCCGCCTGGTCTGCGACCTGGGCCGCTGTATCTTTTGCGGCGCCTGCGCCCGGGTTTGTCCGGCTGGGCGGATCGCTTTTTCCAACGATCATCGCCTGGCCACGCGCAGCCTGCCGGATCTGCACTTTGCCGGTGGTCCTCATAAATTGGCCGCGGCCCTGGAAAGCCGTCTCCTCTCTCTCTTTGGCCGCTCCTTGAAGCTGCGCCAGGTCAGTGCGGGTGGCTGCAATGCTTGCGAGGCCGATGTTAATGTTTTAACCACGCTGGCTTTTGACCTGAGCCGTTTCGGCATCAAGTTCGTGGCCTCGCCCCGCCATGCCGATGGCCTTTTGATCACGGGGCCCGTCTCGCATAATATGCGCCTGGCCCTGCTCAAGACCTACGCCGCCGTGCCGCCGCCCAAGCTGGTTATCGCCGTGGGTGCCTGCGCCATTTCCGGTGGCCTCTATCGGGAGCATGCGGAAACCTGCCAGGGAGCCGCCAGCCTGGTGCCGGTGGATCTCTTCATCCCCGGCTGTCCGCCGCATCCTCTCACCATCCTGGATGGCTTGCTGCGTTTGTTGGATCGTCTACCGCAACGCGTCGCCGCCGCCCGGGCCGCGCCATGCGTGCCGCCGGGTCCCGGCCCGGCCTGAGAGGGAGGGCCGGGGCGCCCTCAGGATGTCTCCAGTTTGCGGATGACGGCTTCCGGGGCGGCGTTCTGGTAGATGACCTCCATCAAGCCTGGGTAATAGTAGTCGAAGGTGAAGAGATTACTCTGAACCAGGTTATGAATGAGGGCCTTCGTCAAGGGACTATCCTTCGCGTCCAGGCTGTGGGAGAAGGTGATTTCGCCGTCGCTATAGTCGAACTCCCAGCGGCCGCTATAGAGTCCGTAGTTGGCACGCGTCAGATATTCAACCACGGCGGCATGTTTTTCCGGTGGCGCATGGATCGCGCTGCGCGTGCAGAAAATAAACCGCCGCTTTTTTTCGCGTATGAGAGCTTGGCTGAAATATATGCCATGCCGGCCCCTGCTGTGCATGAAGATGATATTATTTCGTCTGGCCAGGAAGACCCATTGCCGTGTCCTGAAATAGTCGGTGGCGATCTCCAAGATCGATGCGCCCGCGGCGGGAGTCTGCTCCGCGGCGTTCTCCTTGGGCGCCGCGCGGTAGATCAAGGGCGTTAAGCTGGCCGGGCACCGCCCTGGTTTCTGAGGCGGATCCGCTCGCATTTCCCGTTGCAGTTGATCATTGATGCATTGATGCAACAAGCTCAAATGGAAATAAAAGCAGGCCCGCGGGCCTTGGCGGCGAAAAACGAAACTGCGATGCGCATAGGCTCGGCATAGCTTGGCATAGTGTTTCTCCTTCAATAGTTTGTTGAATTGGTGCAGATGACTGCGCAGTAGAATTTCGCCCAGGGTATTGGCCAGATAATGGCCGGGATCCTGCTCGAGCTCGCGCAGTTGTTGCTGGGAAAGATTCAGCGTTTTGAGCGCTACCGTGAACTCAACGACGCCATCCACTCTCGGTTTCTTGATTTGTAAGGGCAGATTCCCAGCCGTCCAAACCGGCAATCCCGCTTGGGTCTGTTGCTCTGCTTGCATAAAGGTTTCCTTTCTGGGTGGGTTATTGGGCCTGGAAGCCCAAGGGTCTGGGGGGCATGAAACAGTGGTGTTTGCGGCCGGATGAATACTGAGCGGCCAGCAGATCATAGGCCCGGTGCACTGTGGCGCTGGTCATTTTTCCATTATGATCGCGGATCGCAATGATACCAGCTGTCATGCGCAACTCCTTCATATAGGCGAAGGTCCAGCCATCGGTCCACAGCGACAAATCGGCGAGGAACGACGCGGAACATTCCGGGAATTTGTCGCACAGGTAATGCCGACGCAGATCGCTCTCCGGCGGCTCAAAATGCCAGACGCGGTCAAAGCGACTGGGACGATGGAGCAGGGCTGGGTCAACCTCGCCGGGATTGTTGGTGGTGGCCAGCAGGATAAGCCCCTCGTGCGCCTCCAGGCCGTCCAGCTGCGTCAGCAAACCCTGGCGCGTTTGGCTGGACTGAGAGAAGTAATCCAACTCTTCGATGATCAGGATGATGGGGTTTTCGGCTCGGCCCCAGGACATGATTTCGCCCAAGGTATCCGGATCGATGGACGCATTGGTTAAGGCATGGATTCTAACGTCCTTGTGTTGCGCTCGGATTTTGCGCAATAAATGACGGATCATCATGGTTTTTCCGGTGCCCGGTTGGCCCACGAACAAAAACCCGCGTTTATAAGGCACTCCGAGTTGGTCGTATATTTGACGGTCCTCAAAAAAAGAGAGGCATTGTGCCTCGATATCTTGCTGGAGCGTGCCTGGCAGATAGATCTGTTCATCTCTGGGGTTCAGTTTGATATCCGGACCACTGGTGGTGTGGATCCAGATATGTTCCTCGGCCTGGGGACGCCTCTGCTGCTCGAGCGCCAGACCGAAGCGGTGCAATATATCCTGCTGGGCGGCGCAGACGCAATAGAGCTGACCGACGGTGCCCGTCGAGCAGAGAAAGGAGAAGAGCCGGAAGCTTTCATTCCCTGGCCATTGCACTTCAATGACTCCCGTCCAGTTCAAGGCATGATATTTTTTCTTGGGATCATTGGTCCAGTAAAAGACTTCCGGATAGGAACTGGGGATCCGCCGCCAACTCCAGTTTCCCACGGTGCCTTCCCGCTGATCGACTTGCGTGATCAGATCCGTCAAATAATGTCCATAGTAATTCCGGATAGGGTTCCAACAAAACCAATCCTGATGGGCGGGGAATTCGCGCCGCAAAAAACTGATCGCTTCCAGAGAGGTCATTCCTCGCCGTAGCACCGGCAGGCGGCTCTCCACACCGTCAGTTAAGATATCCTGTAAGGCAAACTCACAATGGCTCATGGGTTCTTCCTCAGAGGCTGAAAAACCTGCTATGGTTAGCAGGCCTACTGTTTTTTTTCTTTTTGCTGATCATTATACAGGGTGCAATCAGACAAATGGCGTCCGTGCGCTCCAGTATTTTTGCACTTGTGCCAATTCCCTGGCGTCCTACAATGGATTCGGGCTCGCAGAGGAGTTATCATGAAGCGTAATGCCACCTAATTCCGCCGCTTGCTGGCGCTCCACGAGGAGATTAAAAGCGGGCGCTACCCCAATTGCTTGTCGTTCGCCATGGATTACGAGGTCTCTCCCAAGACCATCCAGCGCGATATTGATTTTTTGCGGGACATGCTCAATGCGCCGCTGGCTTATTGCCGCCAACGCAAAGGTTTTTATTATCGGGACCCCACCTTCATGCTGCCGGCCATGATCTTGAGCGAGGGCGAGTTGCTGGCGCTCTTGATGGCCTCTCGCGCGCTGGAACAGTATCGGGGTACGCCGCTGGCGCGCGATATACAACGCATCTTCAGCAAGCTCAGCGAGCTGCTGCCGGAAAAAATCAGCCTGCCACCGGAATATCTCTTCACGCATTTCACCTTCACCGGTCCGCCCTCCCGGCCCCTTGATGAAAAAGTGTGGCAGGCCGTGATCCAAGGCCTGCTCAAGCAACAGACCCTCAAGCTCCGCTATCAGTCGCTGGCCTCGCCCGCTCTCAAGGAGCATACCTTCCATCCTTATCATATAGCCAATCTGCGGGGTGAATGGTATGTCTACGGCCTGGATCAGGTTAAGTCCCGGCTGATGCCCTTGGCCTTGGCGCGCATCAAGTCTGCTCGTCTGACCGCTCAGTCCTTCTCGATCCCCACTAAATTCGATCCCCAACAACTATTGGGGAGCGCTTTCGGCCGCTTCGTCCTTTTGCCGGGCGATAAAGCCTCCACCGTTCGGCTCAGGTTCGCCAAGTCTGTGGCGGCTTGGCTCACGGATCGTGAATGGCATCCGCAGCAGAAGCTCACTCGGCTAGCCAATGGTGATATCGCTTTGAGCTTTCCGGCGGCCGGCCTGCAGGAGGTGCAGCATTGGGTCCTCTCCTGGGGCAGATATGTTAAGGTTATTGCGCCAGCAGAATTGAAGCGCAGCGTGGCCGCTGAAATCCGGGCCATGGCCCAGTGTCTGCGCTCAAAGCCGCTGGCGCCAGCTGCACGGCCGCGCGCGCCGGCCGCTTCAATCTCCCAGATAGGGCATGCGGCCGAATGCTTTTTGGGTTGGCATGGAGATTATTTCCAGCTTGCCATCTCTGACCTCGAAAACCCATTCGGCCGTCAGGGTGGGCTGCATCAGGCCTTCATAGTCGCGATGGGTGAAGCCGGTCAGGTGGATGCGGCCCTGCTTGATGGCCACGGTTTGAATTTCCTGCCGATCTCCCAGGGTCTCGATGCTGGTATTGCGCGGGACGCCGTTTTCGTTCATGACCACGGCCAGATAAATATCCACGCCCGATCCGCCAAAATGTTCCCGCAGGATAACCGCCGCATCTTCCCAGCCATCCGCGTTGAGGTCGCCGAAAGCATGATCTTCGTGGGTGTCTTCGCTATCCGAGGCGATGTAGACACCGCGGCGCAGGTCGCGGTGCATGCGCCAATAGTCGATATCTTTCCCATAAAAATGCAGCAGGCTGAAATAACAACCATCACGGAGTTGCATAGAGCCCTCGGGCATATGGTAGAGCAGGTTATCCAATTGGGCCAGGGTCAGGATCTTGGGATCCTCCACCGTTGGCAGCGGCTGGGCGGCGGCGCGCATGATGTGCGCGATCGTTTCTTTTGAATCCTGATCCAGCTCAGCCACTACACTGGCGAAAAGCTCGGCATCTTGGGCCAGATCCATTAATTCGACAGTTTCATCAAATTCATAGGGCTGGGAAGAGTCCTCGTATTCCTCTGAGTTGTTGAGGCTCTCATCGCTCTCGAGCAGAGGCTGGTGTTGGCTGGTGGCGCAGGCTTGTAAGAGACTGCAGAGCAAGATAAGGCTGAGGATGCGCGGCAAGCTTTTCATAATAGTTTCCTGGCTATGAGTTTTTTTAGATATGCTATAGTTTTTTATGCCTTTGGCAAAGAATCCCCGCTCCGTGTCTGAGCGGCTTAGCTGGCGGGCGATCTGGCGCGTATTATAGTGGGGCCAGGCAGACAAATAGCGTCCGTATAGCACAGGTTTTTGGAGGCCGCTATCCTGCCCAATACGGCGGTTTGCCCTGGGCATCAGCCCGGCCTGTTGGCTGGAATGAGCCAAGGGGTTGCGGCGGGGTGCCCGCCGCAAAAGAAAATGGTCGTCCTTCCTGGCCGCCCCGGTTGCCCTCACGCGATGGCGGCTCTCGCCGCCCGGTTCGTTCCGCCCGTCTTCTCGTCTTCGTTTTCGGGGGCGCGCGCG
>CAYYVN010000022.1:0-11751 GCA_964475165.1 uncultured Verrucomicrobiota bacterium
ACTGTATGTGAGCCATTTTCAGCACCTTTCTATTACCTCCCTGAGTCGCTATACAACTCAAGGATAGCGTTTATGGATTGGTGCTGACAAATGGCCTTTCCTGTCCATTTCTACGACTTCTGCGGTGCTACACACATTTTTCGTGCTCATTTGATGCAATTCGGGTTTAGTAAAAACAACCGAATAGTTACTAATTACACATAGCGTGCAAAAATAATAACGAGTACAAATTAAGTATTGACATTATAAATAAGCAGTGATAGACTAAAAACTGCACATGCTGTGAATATATTATTGCAGGTAGGATTAATGCGAATGTCAGGAAAGCGGGAGCGGCAGAGGGAATTGATTATTGATAGTGCTCGGTTGCTTTTTTGCCTTCGTGGAATTGAAAACACAACCATGGTGGAGATTGCAGAGAGAAGCGGCATCTCCCGCCGGACACTGTATACCTATTACGCGGACAAGGACGCTGTGGCCAATGACATTTATGTGGCAAACATGGCAGCGCTTTTTAGCCAGATGGGCCAGTTAGTTTATGGCAGCAATAAAACCGATACCGAGACATTGGAACTGATTCTTCGCAGTTATCTTGATGTGCGGCGCCAACACCCGGAATATGTTTATTATGACTACATATACAACAACTACTGCGCTTCCAGGAGGTACAACCCCCGTGCCAATGACGCGATGACGGGGCTCTCACAACTACTCTATTTTGGGCGTTCCCGGCAGGAGCGCCAACAGACCAGGAAAAGCATAGGCCCTGCCGCGGACAGCCTGTATCTATTTTTCTGCTATTTGCAAAAATCGGTCATGCTCTCGGTTCAGCGTGCAGATTTGTTCAGCAAAGAGCAAGACAAAGAAGACGAGGCATACCTGGATTTCTTTCTGCAAAGCATCCGCGTTCTCGCAATGAAATGAAGGGCTATTAAACAGAAAAGGCGGACTCCCGATGAAAGTACAGGAATTGTTAAGCCATCCCAACCCTGACGCCCGGGGATGGACCCGTTGGTGGTGGTACGGCTGCGCCATTACGCGGGAGGATATAAGCGCTCAGTTAACAGCCATGTCTCAAGCTCACATCGGCGGGGTGGAAGTCCAGGTCACTTATCCACTGGAGAGTGACAGGAAAGGTTCGGCGCGCCATCATATCCAGTTTTTTTCTCCGGAATTCTTTGAAATCATCCTCTTTACAGTTGAAACAGCTGATAAACTCGGCATCGCGGTGGACCTGACTTTGGGCTCCGGATGGCCGTTTGGCGGCCCATTTGTTACCCAGGATATGGCGCCGATAAGCCTGATTCCTTACTCCCACGATGTAAAGGGGCCGTCTAAATTCTCTTTTGACTACACCTGTGTGCTGGCCGGTACGCCTGACAAGTGCGTCTTGGTTCGCATTGAAGACGGTGTGATGCTGCCTGAAACTGCGGTTGAGATTACAGATAAGCTAAAACCGGTGAATCTCTACGGCTGGCCTTGGGGGATGTGCCTGGAAGGCGTAGAAATCCCTGAAGGCATATACAAGATATACACCTTTGTCCAGGGGCGGTACCGCCAGAATGTCGGCATCCCGGCGCCTGGCATGGAAGGTTATGCCATCGACCATTGCCGGAAGGACGTTTGCGACCTGTATTTCGACACCATGGGCGACACAATAATCGAAAAAATCGGCAAGGGAAAGTTGCACGGCTTTTTCTGTGATTCCATTGAGCTGGGCGGCAACAACTGGACAGGCAGCCTGCCCGACACCTTCCTTGAGAGAAGGGGTTATGACATGACACCTTATTTGCCGGCTTTATGGGGCGATATGGGAAGTGTCACCCCCCGTGTGCGTTACGATTATTATAAAACATTTTCTGAACTGACTCTGGAGAGCTTCTTTCAGAATTTCGCGGGCCGCTGTGCGGGATGGGGTGTCAAAGCTCGTGTCCAGGCCCATGGAATCTGGGCGGATATCCTCAAAGCGTACGGAACAGCCCACATCCCCGAAGGTGAGACCTTTGGCAGCCACGACTGTTTTGATGTCAACACCATCCACCGTCGCCTGGCGGTCTCCGCGGGAATGGTCTATGGGCGGTCGATTGTTTCCAATGAGAGCTTTACCTGGCTGCGCATGCCCCGTTTCCTTGTAACCCCAGAGATGGTGAAGCGCGCCGCCGACGCGATATTTTGTGACGGCATCAACAGGATCGTGAACCATGGCTGGACACATTCTCCACTGGACGCGGGCAAGCCCGGCTGGCCGTTCTATGCCGGCTCCATGCTGTCAGAGCGCAATACCTGGTGGGATTACTATCCGGCACTGGGTGAATACATTCACCGTGTCAGCGCCTTAATGCAAGCAGGCCCGGCATTCTCGGAAGTGGCTGTCTACCTGCCGCAGGCGGACATCTGGTCCGAGTCACCAATGGCTGAGCTGCACATGTGCATGAAATTGGACCAGCGTCTTGGGCATGAAACCACAAACAGACTTCAGCGCACGGGTTTCTGGTTTACCTATGTGAATGACGAAGCGATTGAACAGGCAGAGCAATCAAAAGACGGCTTGCGCATCGGCATGAACACGTATCGTGTAGTTATGCTATTGAACACACAGCGGTTACCCGTGGGCACAGCCCAAGCGCTTTATAGTTTTGTCCAGTCAGGTGGCAGCCTATTGGCAATGGGCGGGTATCCGCGGGAGTGCCCCGGCCTGGTCAACGCCGAGGAGAACGATGCGGCTGTAGCCGGTTTAATGGATGCCTTGTTTGATAAACATGCCGATGGATGGCGGCCTTGCGGCGAGGGGCGCGCGGCCTTGGCGGATGCCAAGGGAGATGCCACATACCACCTGCTTGGCGAGGTGATCCGGCCCGGGCTTTGCTCGGACGTGGCGGAAGACCTGGGCTTTATCAGGCGGGATATCAATGGGCAGCCCGTCTATTTCGCCGCGAACATCGTGGCGAAATCTCGGGTAGCGTCCATCAGCCTGCCGCATGGGGGAGAAGGTTTTACAATCATCGACCCGCTCACCGGCAAAGGAATCAGCCCGGTGGAGATCCGTGATGAGAAGGGTAGGCTGTATCTTAAGCTGCCCCTTGAGGAGAACCAGTCTTTCGTGTTGGCCATCGGTGGGGAGGAACGGCCCGCTTGCGCCTCTCCGGCAGCCCTCGTGCCGGTAGCCAATGTACGGGGCTGGTCACTAACCATTGAGGATGCATGTATCGCTCGGGACATGGATGAGCCGCTCACCTGGGAACGCTTTGATGAAACCCGCTATTTCTGCGGCGAGGGTGCCTACTCCGCGTCTTTTATCCGGCCGGCTGAAGATGGGCCTCTGTGGCTGCGGCTGTCAGATGTCCATTGCTGCATTGAGGTGTTTATCAATGGAGAAAGCGCCGGGCGGCTGTGGAAAGCGCCGTTCAGCCTGGAGATTACGCCATGGCTACGTGACGGGCAAAACGATTTGCGCGTCATTTGTGTGAACACATGGTTCAACGCCAGCCATGACCCGCAGAGGCGGATCATACCGTATGAAAAACCGGTGATTGATGAATGGCCTTACTTTAGCCGTGTCGTGGATGTGCCGCGCACAAAACGGATAGACGGCTGGCGAGAGCGCAGTATGGTGCCTGAGCTGCAGCCCGCGGGGCTGAACGGGCCTGTCACCTTGTGTGTTTACCAAGCGGAGGAAGGGGAGCAGTAAATTATGGGCCGATATGTTCTCGGACGCCTCGCTCTGGGTCTTATATCACTGGTTGTGATCATCACAATCACGTTTTTCCTGATGCACTCAATTCCCGGCGGTCCGTTTGATACAGCAAGCCTGGAACAATTCCCGGCAAAGGTGCGCGAGAACATGATTGCCCGTTTTGGCCTGGATCAATCCCTCGTAAGCCAGTATTTCAAGTTCTGGGGGAACCTGGCCCAGGGGGACTTGGGCGTGTCCATCTCCTATAACCCACGCAGTGTCATCTCCATCATTAACCGACAGCTGCCGGTGTCCGCGCGGCTGGGCGCGATTGCACTGATTGTCGTTTTGTTTGTCGGCATCGGCTCGGGGATTTATGCGGGTCTGCGCCAGAACAAGTGGCAGGACACGGCGATCAAAGCGGTCACGCCCCTACTGATTACAATCCCTTCGTTTGTGCTGTGTACCTTGCTGATTTATATATTTGGGGTCAAGCTTGATGAGTTGGGCAAGGCCGTCAGCCCCATCAATGTATTCGGCTATGAATGGCAGTTGAAAGGCCTTCCATTCATGCGCCTGGAAAGTAGCTGGCACTATGTGTTGCCTGTGATCGCGCTGGCGGGCGGGCAGATTCCCTATCTGACGCGCCTGGCCCGCAGCTCGCTGCTGGATGTTGTCCGCCAGGATTATATCCGCACCGCGCGCGCGAAAGGGCTGTCCCGCGGCAAGGTCATCTATAAACACGCAATGAAGAACGCGATCCTACCCGTCATTACTTTTGTTGGCCCCCTGGCTATTTCACTGTTGACCAGCGGCTCCATGGTGATTGAGAGAATGTTCGCAATCCCGGGCATGGGCGGGGAGCTGGTAAACGCGATCGGCAACCGTGACTACCCGATGATTCTTGGGCTGACGATGTTCTACAGCATCATCATGGTCAGCGTGTACCTTGTGATTGATATCATCTACGCGCTGCTGGATCCTCGGATCAAGCTGACAAAACAAGGGTAGGAGGAAGGCAAGCATGCAAAAGGACGCCTATTTGGATGTCTTTGACATAACTCCGGAGATTTTCGACCAACTTCCCGTCGGCCAACAGCAGGGCAACGTGATTGTCCGCCCTTCCGTGACCTACGGGCAGGACGCCTGGCGGCGTTTCCGTAACAACAAATTGGCGATGTTCGGCGCGGTTGTTGTCGTGGTGCTAATCCTCGCTGCCATCTTTGCCGATGTGATTACACCTTACTCGTATTACGAGCAGAATCTTGGCGAGGCAAACCGCGGCCCCTCCGCCGACCATTGGTTTGGGCAGGACAATTTTGGCAGGGATATCCTCACCCGCGTGCTCTACGGCGCCCGCATCTCTCTGACTGTCGGTTTCGCGGCTGCTTTGTTTACAACGGTCATCGGTGTGCTGTACGGCGGTATTTCCGGCTATATCGGCGGGCGTGTGGATACGCTGATGATGCGCATCATTGAGGTACTCTCGGGTGTGCCGAATATGCTGGTGCTGATTCTATTGATGGTCGCCATGGACACCGGCCCCGGCAGCGGCGGTATGTGGCCGATTATCCTAGCAATGGGCCTGACCACATGGATCGGCATGGCGCGGATGGTGCGCGGGGAAGTGATGCGCTTGCGTGAGCAGGAGTTTGTACTCGCCGCCCACGTCATGGGCATCAGCAACCGCAAGATTCTGCTCAGGCATCTGGTGCCCAACGCGATTGGCACCATCCTCGTCAACCTCACTTTCACCATCCCGGGCGCGATTTTCCATGAAGCTTTCCTGTCTTTCCTGGGGCTGGGCATCTCCGCACCGATGGCATCCTGGGGTGTCTTGGCTTCGGACTCCCTTCAGCTGTTTATGACCTACCCCTCCCAGCTGCTCTTCCCATCCCTGGCGATTATAATCACCGTCCTGGCTTTTAATTACCTGGGTGATGGCCTTCGGGATGCGCTGGATCCCAAAATGCGGAAATAGGAGAGTGGCAGCATGAGTTTACTCGAAATCAGGGATTTGCGCACTTCCTTCTTCACGCATGTGGGAGAGGTTCAGGCGGTTCGTGGCGTGAACATCCATGTAGAGCGCGGTGAAACAATCGGTCTTGTGGGCGAAAGCGGCTGCGGTAAATCGGTGATGATGATGTCAGTGATGCGCCTTCTGGATGACGCGGGCCGCGTGGTGAACGGCCAGGTCCTTCTGGAAAACGAAAACATCCTGGCGCTTTCTGAAAAGAAGATGGAAAAACTGCGCGGCAACGCGATGTCGATGATCTTTCAGGACCCGATGACAAGCCTGAACCCGGTGCTTTCCATCGGTGACCAAATGACAGAGCACTTGCGCCTACATAAGAAAATCAACCGCAAGGAAGCCGCGGCGCGTGTGATTGAAATGTTCCGGCGCGTTGGCATCGCCGACCCGGAAAAGCGGCTGGACCAGTATCCACATGAGTTTTCCGGCGGAATGCGCCAGCGCGCGATGATTGCCATGGCCCTTGTAACCGGGCCCAGGATTCTAATCGCGGATGAACCGACAACGGCGCTGGATGTGACCACCCAGGCGCAGATCCTGACCATCCTAAAAGATGTCAACCGCCAGCTTGGTACGGCAACCATCCTGATAACCCATGACCTTGGCGTCGTCGCGGACATCGCGGCGCGGGTTTATGTCATGTACGGCGGCATTATTGTTGAGGAGGGGTCGACGGTAGAAATATTTGCCCGGCCCGCCCATCCCTACACACAAGGGTTGCTCGGCAGTGTCCCCAACCCCGAAGTGGACACTCCCTGCCGCCTGGTGCCAATCGAAGGCTCGCCTCCGGACCTGATCAAGCCCCCGGAGGGCTGCCCGTTCTGCGCGCGCTGCAAGCAGGCGATGGAAGTGTGCGCGCGGTATCCCGCGCCTGTATATTCGTGGGATGAGTGGCACAAAGCCGCATGCTGGCTATACCACCCCTACGCGCGGAAAGGGAGGGCATAAGCATGGCAGCGCCTTTATTGGAAGTCCAAAACCTGCAAAAACATTTCCCGGTTGGTGGTAAATGGCTGCGCCGTGACACAGCGGTGCTCAAGGCAGTGGACGGTGTGTCGTTTTCCATCGAACGCGGCGAGACCTTTGGCCTGGTCGGCGAGAGCGGGTGCGGCAAGACAACATGCGGCCGCACCATCATTCGGCTTTATGAGCCGACCAGCGGCGCAATCCGGTATGATGGCGCGGACATCGCTGGGCTGGACAGGGAAGCGCTCGCGCCCTACAAACGGCGGATGCAGATGATTTTCCAGGATCCCTATGCCAGCCTTGATCCGCGCATGGCCTGCCGTGAAATCATTACTGAAGGCATCGATTCAGAGAAAAAGCGGGACAAGGGATACGTAAACAACCTTGTGAATGGCCTGCTGGCCAGGGTTGGGCTCAACAGCGAGCAGGCCAACCGCTTTCCACATGAGTTTTCCGGCGGGCAGCGACAGCGTATCGGCATCGCACGTACATTGGCGATGTCTCCGGAGTTCATCATCTGCGATGAGCCCATCAGCGCGCTGGATGTGTCCATCCAGGCGCAGATTGTTAATATGCTTGAAGATTTACAGCAAGAGCGCGGGCTGACATACCTGTTCATCGCTCACGACCTGAGAATGGTAAAGCACATCTCACGCCACATCGGAGTGATGTATCTGGGCCGCCTCGTTGAAGTCGGCCCAGCCCACGAGGTTTATACAAATCCCCAGCATCCTTATACCCAGGCATTGATTTCATCGATCCCCATTCCCGACCCGGTGGCGTCCATGCAAAAGCAGCGGCTAATCCTGCAGGGGGATGTGCCCTCGCCGTTGGCGATGCCATCCGGCTGCACTTTCCGAACACGGTGCGCCCACGCGATGCCCGTCTGCGCGGAACAGACGCCTGCATTGAGAAACTGCGCGCCGGGACATGAAGCCGCCTGCTTCCTGCTTCACCCCGCGGGAGCGGATTAATCCGGAAGACATGCGCTCCCCATTGCGCGTGAATAAAATTAGGAGGAACCCCCACATGAGTAGGAAACTCGTCGCTCTGGCACTGGCCATGGTGATGCTGATGGCGGTAATGGCCGTCGGTGTCGCAGAAAGCCCGAAACAGGAACTCGTCTACAACGCGTTCGCTGACGCCGCCCACTACGACCCGCGCAACGCAAACGGCGCCGACCACCGCATGCTGCTTTCCCAAACATTTGAGCCGCTGATCTTTAAGGCGGCCAACGGCACGTTCCATCCCGCCGGCGCGGAATCATGGGAATTCTCCAAAGATGGCACTGTCGTCACATTCCATCTGCGCAAAGAAATGCTCTGGTCTGACGGCACGCCCGTGACGGCGCACGACTATGTGTATTCTTTCAAAACCGGTATTGACCCGGCATTTGGTTCACTGTCTGCCAGCGCCTACGCCGGGCTGTTAAACGGTCTGGAGATCATCGCAGGCGAAAAGGAAGTGGACACCCTCGGTGTTGAAGCGGTTGATGATTACACTTTAAAGTGCACCTTGACAAAGGCTGATCCCTTCGCGGAGAGCATATTCTCCGCCATCAACCTAGCCGCTGTGCCCCGCCACATCGCGCAGGCGGACAGTTCCGAATGGACGCTGGAGGCCGAGACCGCCGTGGGCAACGGCCCGTTCATGTTGATTGAATGGCTGCCCAAAGAGAAAATGACCTTGGTGCCCAACCCCCACTATTACAATCAGGACAGGGTGAAACTGGACAAAGTGACATTCGTCTTTGTTGGTGACATCAATACCGCTCTGAACGCCTTCCGCATAGGCGAAATCGATGTCATGGGCCAAATCCCGATGACCGAAGTCGCAAAGATGATCGAGACCGGCGAACTGACCTTGTCACCGCGCGTTGGCACGTACTACTACGCGATCAACATGAACGGCCTGGGCAATGTGGACCCCGTGGTCTGGGAAGCCCTCTCCAAGGTTGAAGTGCGCAAAGCGCTGAACCTGGCGATTGACCGCAACCAGCTGGTTAATGTTGTCACCCAGACCGGCGAAACGCCAGCATACGGCTTTATCCCTGAGGGCATCCTTGATCCCAACGGCGTAGATTTCCGCAAGAGCAAATCCTACTTCGACCCCGCCGGCGAGGTGGCGGAAGCCCAGCGCCTAATGGCTGAAGCTGGTTATCCCAATGGTGAAGGCTTCCCCGTCATCGACATTTTCTACAACACCTCTGAAACCCATAAGCTCATCGGTGAGGCTGTCCAGGAAATGTGGCGCAGCAATCTGGGCATCACGGTAACCTTGTCAAACAAGGAAACCGCCGTCTTCGCTGCTGACCGCCGTGAAGGCCTGCACCAGATTGCCCGCAGCGGCAACACCACAAATAACTACAATCCTTCCGGCTTGCTGAGGCTGTTCACCGAAGCAGAAATGAAGAGCGGTAACGAAGCCAAGTGGGTGAATGATGAATTCATCGCCATCTACGAGCAAATTCAGGCGGAGACTGACATCGCGAAGATCTTCGAACTCAGCCACCAGGCGGAAGACATCCTGATGGACATCATGCCAGTGATTCCGGTCTACTACTACACCAACATCACTGTCCAGCAGCTAAATGTGAAGAACCTGCTGCGTGATTCCGGCAATTCTTTTGTGTTTGCTGATGCCTACATTGAATAAGCAATCGGGATTCTATATTCAATGAAGGTTGAAGAGCTGCTGTGACAGATTATAAGCAAGGCGGGAGAAGGCGCGTGTTCACTCCCGCCTTGTTTTTTGGTAGTAAAGTGATGAATCAGGAAATGACAAAAGAAGAATCCCGTTAACACCGGACGTATTCGTTAAACGTGATATGAACCCCGTAACCTGCAGTTCGAAAAGGCGGTAAATCAATGAAATCTTATGAACTTGTGCGGAAAACCATCGCAGGGGAGAACCCCGGCAGAACGCCGGTCTATGGCTGGGTAAGGGAGAACCTCCGAGAGCAAATCGGGGCCGAGTTTGGATCAGTTGAGAGCTTCGAGGACCATTATGAATTTGATATGGCCCACCTATTCAGCGGAATCAGCCCCTTTAGGGTGGAGATTAAAAAGCTGAAGGAGGCGGGGGTAGAAATCACGCCTGAAATGCTGCTGGATAGCCCGCTTGCTCCGGTGGACCGCATGGAGGATTACGAAAAACTCATAAAATCACTGGAGTTCTACCGCAAGGACCGGGAAAGGTTCTGTTATGTTCAATGCAACGGTTTCTTTGAGTGCTACAATGATCTTTTTGGCATTCAAAACCACCTGATGTACCTGATCCTGTACCCTGAGGAAATAAAGGTGCTTTATGCCCGCCAAGCCAAGTGGAACATTGCGTTTGCGAAAAATTGCCTGGAGCTGGGTATGGATATGGTTCACGTTTCCGACGACTGGGGCGCACAAAACAGCCTCATGTTCAGCCCCGCCATGTTCCGGGAATTGATAAAGCCTTATCACCTGGAGGTGAGCCGTTGGGTTAAGAAGGCAGGAGCGTTGATAAGCCTTCATTCCGACGGTAACGTGATGTCCGTACTGGACGATATTGTCGACATTGGCTATGACCTGATTCACCCTTATCAGGAGCAGGCGGGTATGGATTACTCCGTTTACCTAAATCGGTATAGTGATAAGTTCGCCATCCTTGGCGGCCTGTGCATCCAGTCCACGCTGGGTTTTGGCAACTACTCGCGGCTGGATAGCCAGATTCGCCGTGTGTTTAAGCTGCTCAAAGGGAAACGCTTCTGCTTCTGCACAACTCATTTTGTTCAAAACCATTGTACTATGGATGAGCTGCGGTTCGCGTATGACCTGGTCAGTGAACTAAGGAAATAGGTAGGTTGATATGTGTTAAAAGGTCAATTCATGAATACTATTTTTATAGATATTTATCTCTGACGGGCATATTAAAGTCATGGAAACACAGGGGACGTCAGGCTGTTACAAAACACTCTCTGAGAAGTATTTTTTGCAGCGATTTGGGTTCCCATGGGCTGGAAATCTCCGGAAAACAGCAATAAACAAGAAAAAGCAGCCTTCATCCGCTGCTTCTCCGCCTCCAGCCAGGCCATGATCGCATCAAAACCAAGCGCTTTGGCTGCGCGTTTCAGGTTGTATCCCAGGAACAGCAGCGCAACTTCCGTGCGCACTTTTCGCCGCGTCCGCAGGAGAAAGTAATAGCCTTGCATGGCAAACTTCACTGCGCCGAAGGGATGCTCCGCGATTTGCTGGCGCGGTTTGTACTGGCACATGTTTTGGCGGGTCCGCTTGTCGACCTCTTCATATACGGCGGCATACTCTCCGCGGGTGACGGTGCGGTACGGGCGTTTTCCGTTGGCGCATTCGCCCAGATGCGGGCAGTGTTCCCAGGCGCTCTTGTTAAAGAAGTTCCGCCGCGGTGCGTCTTTTTTGTTGGGCGAAAGCAGTGGTTGCCCCTCCGGGCAGGTGTAGAAGTCCCCCTGGCTGTCATAGATAAACCGCTCGGTATGGAAGGCTTCCGGCTGCTCCTTTGGGTCGCTGTTTCTCTGCTTTGATATAAAGGCATCTACACCCAGCCGCTTCACCTTCTTGAGGTCTTCCCCGTTGTAATACCCCTTGTCCGCAAGCACCCTGAAGCGTCCTAAGCGGAAACGCGTCTTCACTTTCCGGACCATGCCGCTGATCTGGTGATGGTCGCTGGGGTTGAGCGAAACATCATAGTCCAGAATAATGTGCGCCTTGGCATCTACCGCGCTTTGGACGTTAAAGGCCATGTCCACGCTGCCCTGCTAGCTCTTCATCAGCCGCGCGTCTGGATCCGTTGTGCTCAGAAGGCTTTCGCCGGATTCGTCCAACTGCCTGAGATACTGCTCATACCTCTCTTTGCGTGCCTGCAGTGCCGCCAGGCGATTCGCAGCTCCCGAACCGTTAAGGACACCTTCCATGCGGTCGTTGCGTTCCGTTTCCTCAAAATATGCGGCAATTTGTCCGTCGATGTTCGCAAGCCGCTCCTCCAGCTTGCCGCGGTTGAAGCAGTTCTTCTTACTATTGCTGGGGTACTGTCAAATCGAGTTCGCAACTTTGGACTCCGTATACCATGTCAGGCT
>CAYYVN010000023.1:0-11463 GCA_964475165.1 uncultured Verrucomicrobiota bacterium
CATGCCAGTCATGGAAATACCATTCCCCGCCCTGAGCCACGAAATGCCGTACCCAGACCGCGCGGATCTCGCCAATGGTGCCGGCATCCACGATCTCCTTCATGCAACGGAAGATGTTCATGAAACGCATATTAAAGCCGACCATCAGGCGCCGGCCGGATTTCTTCCAAGCCCTCAAAATACGGTCGCAACCGGCGGTGGTGATCGCCAGCGGTTTTTCGCAAAAGACATGTTTGCCGGCTCGCAGGGCGGCGATGGCGTGTTCTTCATGGCAAAAATCGGGTGAGGTGACCGCGATGGCATCAATATCCTTGCGGGCCAGCAGGCGCCGGTAATCGGTGGTGACGAAAGTATCCGCCCCGAAATTCTTCTTAAATTCCTGAAAATGCTGCTCGTTGACATCAGCGCCGCCGACCACCAGCGATTCGCCTCCAGGTTGATGCCAATGGATGGCCAGCGAACCTCGCCCCGCGACGCCGATCACTCCGATACGCACCGGTCGTTTAATGCCCTTCATCGTCTGCCTTTCTTTGATAGTTTTCAGCTTTCGTCAAGCTGCCTTATAGCCTGCTTGAGAGGAAAGTTCAACCTGAAAAAGCGTTCTTGCCAAGCATCGGCGCTAAAGATACTTTGACGCTGCTCGCCCCGCTCTGTTAAAGTGCCTCCTTTATGCCCTACTTGGATCCATTACCTGCCTGGCTTCAATCAGCGCTCGGTCAAGAGACCGAGTCTATCCAGATCGCTATGGCCAGCGACCTGCAATCCGATGGTCATTTCGGCGAAGAATGGCTGGTGATCTCCGGTCAGACCCTGCGCGTCTGGGCGCTGGTGAATCAACGCGCCCGCATTAAACACGAGCTGCCCTTGGTCAAAATCCATGCGCCCCAGACAGATCTACTGATCGGCGGTGGGGCTTTGCTGGTCACGGTTGATGGGCAAAGCCTGGAAATCATCCGCTATACGAACGCCTGTCAGCGCAAATTCGATCGGCTCACTCAATATCTGGGCGAGCTCGCCCAACATCAACGCGCGCTGGCTAGTGGCCAGACCAGCAGCCCACCCGATCTCGAGCCCGATCCGCACGATCGCCAGCGCTGCTCCAAATGCGGCCTGTTGTTGCCGGAAGGGACGAGGGTCTGTCCGGCCTGTCTGCATAAGGGCAAGGTGATGCTGCGCCTGATGGCCTATCTCAAGCCCTATTGGCGCGAGATGATCCTGATTTGGGGTCTGATGCTCACGGGCTTGGTGCTCAGTCTGATCCCTCCCTATCTCACCCGGCCGCTGATGGATCGTGTGCTGGTGCCCACCGGCGTGGCGGCCACCGCCGCCGAAAGAATCAAGTTATTGGGCTGGCTGGCTCTGGGCCTTTTGGCGGCTCAAACGGCCAGTCAGCTGATCGGTATCTTCCGCGGGCGCACATTGGTCAAGCTGGGCTCGCAGCTCTCGCATGATCTGCGCCTGCGGCTCTACGCGCACATGCAGATGCTTTCCTTGCGTTTCTTCGATAAACGCTCAGTGGGCGCCATGGTCTCGCGTATCGTCCAAGACACCGACTCGCTGGAATCCGTCCTGGTGGATGGTATGCAGCATTTCGTGGTGAATGTCTTGATGCTGCTGGGCATTGGTACGGTGCTTTTGAGCATGAACTGGAAGCTGACCCTCTTGGTTTTGATCCCCGTGCCGATCGTCATCTTTTTATCGCGTAAACTCTGGCAGCGCATCCGCAGCCTGTGGCATGGTTACTGGCATTATCGCGCGCGCCTGACTTCGACGGTCAGCGATGCGCTCTCGGGAGTGCGGGTGGTGAAGGCTTTCGCCAAGGAGCAGGAAGAAATCGCGCGTTTTCATCGCAATAGCCAGAATCTGCTCAGCGCCAACATGCAAGCCGAACAGATGTGGAGCACGCTCTTCCCCATCTTATGGTTGATCACCAGCACCGGCTCGCTGATGGTCTGGTATGTCGGCGGGCGCGAAGTCATCGGCGGCAGCATGACCCTCGGCACGATGATGACCTTCATCGCCTATCTGGGCATGTTCTATGGTCCCCTGCAGTTCCTGAGCCGCATCGCCGATTTCCTGGCGCGTTCGCTGACCTCGGCCGAGCGCGTCTTCGAAGTCTTGGATACCGAAATCGAAATCAAGGAAGCCGCCGATGCCCAAGCCATGCCCCGCATGGAAGGCCGTGTTGAATTCCGCGATGTATTCTTCGGCTACGAGCCGCTGCGGCCGGTGATCAAAAACATGAACCTGGCGGTGCGCCCCGGGGAAATGATTGGTTTTGTGGGACGCAGCGGGGCTGGTAAAAGCACCACCATCAATCTCTTGAGCCGTTTCTTTGATGTGAATCGCGGGGCCATTCTCGTGGATGGCGTGGATATCCGGCAGATCAAGCAGCGCGATCTGCGTGCTCAAATCGGGGTGGTGCTTCAGGAAACCTTCCTCTTTAATGGTACCATTGCCGAAAATATCGCCTACGCCAAGCCCGAGGCTTCGCCGGCCGAAATCATGGCCGCCGCGCGCACGGCCAACGCGCACGATTTCATCATCGAGAAACCCGAAGGCTACGATACGAAAGTGGGCGAACGCGGGCAATTGCTCTCGGGCGGCGAGCGCCAGCGGATTGCCATTGCCCGCGCGATCCTGCACGATCCGCGCATCTTGATCCTCGATGAAGCCACGGCGGCGATGGATACCGAAACGGAAAAGCAAATCCAGGAAGCGCTCACGCGGATCATGCGCGGGCGTACCACCTTCGTCATCGCCCATCGCCTGAGCACCCTGCGCAATGCCGACCGCCTCGTGCTCCTCCAAAAGGGCCAGATCGTGGAAATGGGGACCCATGAGGATTTATGGCAGCGCAGCAAAGATTTTCGGCGCTTGGTGAAAATGCAACAGGAAATGTCAACCATCATCGCTAAAGGAAAGCCAACATGATCCAGGCGCAATCAGTCCAGGATATCAGTATGCCGCGCCTGCAATTCCTGGCCGCTCCGCAGCTGCACTTCTTCAAGCGCGGCGCCGATCTGAGCCTGACCATTGCTGGTCAACGTACCCTGCTCAAGGTGATCATTAAAAAAGCCTTTCCGCTCTCCTTGCCCAATAGCTTTTTCAGCATTCGGGATGGCGAGGGCTGCGAACTCGGCCTGCTGGCCAGCCTCTCGGATCTCGCCCCGGACAGCCGGCATTTGGTGGAGGAAGAATTGCGGCGGCGCTACCTGATTGCCATCATCCGGCGCGTGCGGCGGGTTACCGAACGCTTCGGCACGGTGGACTGGGAGGTGGAAACCAATCGCGGGCTCTGCCAATTCACGACGCGCGATCTGCGTAAAAACGCCATACGCATCGGTCAGGATCATTTTCTGCTGGTGGGCACGGAAAATAACTTATTCGAAGTACCCAATATCCGCCAGCTCGACCGCCGCAGTCGGGCTTGGCTACTGAGACACCTTTGAGAGATCCGGCGGCGACGGGTTAAAAGAAAGATTGCCTCCAACCAAGGCAAGCTTTACCATGCCGGCCAATCCTATGCATGCCATCTTTCAGCAATTCTTGCAGCGGAAAGCCTCGCTGCCCATCCAGTTCATCAAGTATAGCATCGCCGGCGGCATCGCCGTGCTGCTCAACATGATCATCTTTTATCTGCTGGCCTGGCTGGTGCTGCCGGCCTTAGGCGCCGAGGATCCGCTGGTGCGCCTCAGTGGCATCAGCGTGGCCCCACTGGCCGATGCCCTCCGCGCCCAGCGGGCGGTCATCAATAATTGCCTGGCCTTTCTGCTCTCTAACCTGGCGGCCTATCTCTTGAATATCTACTGGGTCTTTGAGCCGGGGCGCCATAGTAAAATCATGGAAATCAGTATGTTTTATCTGGTTTCGGGCAGCAGCTTCGCCATTGGCACGGCCCTGATGTGGGTGCTCATCAATTATCTGGGCTGGAGCACCACCATCGCCTTCGGCGCCGAATTGATCTGTGCGGCCTTGATTAATTTTATCGCCCGAAAATACTTCATCTTCAAGGGCTAGTCGGCAGTTGATGGCTCAGGACCGCCAAAGCCAGGGCGCGCGCAGCCAGATTAACTTCCAGATGCTGCGGCAGGAACTCGCCCAGCAGACCTTGCAGGAGGCGCACTTGCGCGCGCGAACAGCGCGTGCGCCGCGCCGCTTCCCAAGAGCGCAAGGGTTGCCAGAAGCGCAGCAGGTTAAGGATATCCGGAGGGATCCTCTCCGCCGTTTGGCCGCCAGCGCCGCCGCAGCTGGCGCATAGGAGCCCGCCACGCCCGCCCGCAAAAAAGGGGCGTGGCCCGGCCGCGCTCAAGGCGCGTTTGCACTGCACACAGGCATTTAATTGCGGGGCCAGGCCCAGCTCTCCCATGAGCTGCAGCTCAAACCAGCAGAGACAGGTTTCCAGATGGGGGGTTTCGGTGAAGGCATCCAGGGCCGCCGCCAAGAGCCGAAACAACGCGGGCTGTGCTGCGTAAGGAGGCGCAATCTGCGCCACCAGATGGGTGAAATAGGAAGCGCAGGCCGCCGCCCGCCAGCGCACTCGTAAAGCGGCCCGCGTCTCTAGCGGCGTGCATTCTTTAACGATATGCAGCCCTTGATGCAGGCGCAGATAAAATAAAAGCTCGCAGGTATAGAAGAGATCGTATTGACCCAGAAAAGGGCTTTTAGGGCGCTGGGACCCCTTGATGATGGTGGCGACACGGCCCTGTGCGGCCGTCAGCCAGGTGACGATCCGTGAGGTTTCCGAATAGGGCGCCATCCGCAAGACTATGGCCTGGGTTTTAAGGATCATGGAAGAGGCGTTTCCGGCGTGGCTGATGCGGAGCTGGCCTGGGGCTGCTTGGGCTGCATCCATTCTTCCAGATGTTCCAGGAGGCTGGGCATGGGCAGGTCTTCCGTGCCCACCGGCAATACGGCGCCCACCGAGATGATCATCTTCATGGCATTAACCACGCTGATCTGCAAGGGCTGGATTTCACGCCGCGGGGCTATCAATAAAAAGCCACTGGTTGGATTGGGCACCGTTGGCACGAAAACATTCACATATTCATCTTGATCAGCAAAGCCCAAACCGGCTTCCTGAATGAAATCCTTTGGCAGACGCGCGGTTAAAAAACCAATGGCATATACGCCCGGGCGCGGAAATTGAATGAGCACCACCTGTTTGAACATCACATTTTTGGTACTCACCAGCGACTCGCTCACGCGCCGTAAGGCCACATAGATGCTTTTGATCACCGGGATACGGGTCATGATGCGGTCGCCCAGGCGATACATGCTTTTGCCGAAGATATTGCGGGTCAGCAGCCCCATCAAATACAAAGCCCCCAGCACCGCGATCAGCGCTGCCAGGCGATACCAGAAGGCCCAGGCGGTCTGCAGCCAGGTCTGTGGCACGAGGGTATCGGTGATGAAAGTGAACAGGAAATAGACGAGCAAGAGGGTAATCACCAGCGGTGTGATCAAGAATAAGCCGATGATGATATTGGTGCGAATGGATTTCGCGATCCTTTCTTTTAACATGCTACGCCCTTCCTAAGTGAAGTTTCGCCGGGCACCGGTGCCGCCAGCGCTACCCGGCATGATAAATGATAAATCAAGGCTTGTGCAATAGATTATCCAGAAGCTGGCGGCGCTGGGCCATTTGCAGCCAGCGCAATTCCCGCGCGCGCATGCGCTGGCGCCCCGGCGCCGTGCGGTCTTCCCCACCCCGCAGATGATTGCAGCCATGGGCCAGATACAAGCTCAGCTCCCAAGCCGCGCCGCGCCGCCGGCGGCCTTCCTGGAGGGCGCGTTGCACATTCACGAAGAGTTCGGCACCAACAAGGCCCGGGCGTGGCTTCAGGGCAAAACAAATAACATCCGTGCTGCCCTCTCGATCCAGATAGAGCCGGTTGATTCCGGCCATGGCGGCATCATCCATCAAGACCAGCGAGAAATCCTGCCCGGGCCAGCGAGCTTGCGCCAGACAGAAAGCCGTCAAACGCCGGAGGCGCGCCAGATTAATCCGGGCGCATCGCTGCCGATTGCTGATGTGAATCTTCACCTTGGGGATATTTGATTCTACCATGGAGCATATTGGTTAGGGTGAATATGAAGCTACGCGCCAAGCAGCCGATCTCTTGCAGGGTCAAATCGCAATCTTCCAACTGACCATCCTTGAGCTTGGTGTCTATGATCTCGCGCACCAGAGTCTCGATATGTCCGGAAGAGACTTTTTCCAACGAGCGCGAGGCGGCCTCGATGGCATCCGCCAGGGAGAGCACTCCGGTCTCGCGCGAACGCGGTTTGGGACCCGGATAACGAAAATCCTCCTCCTGCACCGGCGCCAGGCTGCCGCGCTCAGCCTGGGTTAAAGAGCTGGCGGCTTCCTTCTGCAGACGGTCGGCTTTCAGATAGAAAAAGGAGATCAGACTCGTGCCGTGATGCTCTTGAATGGCTTCCAGCACCGGCCGCGGCAAGCGATATTCCTGCGCCAGATTGACGCCTTCCTTGACATGCGAGGCGATCACCAGCGCGCTCATACTGGGCAGAAGCTCATCATGGGGATTGGCGCCCAAGGGGATGTTTTCCGAGAAAAACTCGGGCTTAACCAGCTTACCGATATCATGGAAGTAAGCGGCGATGGTCACGCGCAGCGAATTACCGCCAATGGTCGCCACGGCCGCCTGGGCCAGATTGGCCACCATCAGACTGTGATGATAGGTGCCGGCCGCCTCAATGGCCAGCCGTTTCAGGAGAGGATGCTCCATATCGGCCAATTCCAGGAGCGAGATATCGGTGGTTACCCCAAAGATGATCTCCAGCAGCGGTAAAATCATCAAGACGGCCAGGGCAGAGAGCAAACCGCCAACCAGCACAGCCAGAACCTGAGGGATCATATTCGACCAGGGCTGCTGGGCGGCCAGGGCGAAGCTCAAGACGAATAAAGCGCCCAACGCGCCGGCCGCCAGCCCGATGCGTAAGACCTTGGTGCGCGTGCGCACGAAGCGGCCCAGGCGCGCGATCATCACGGCCATGGCCAGCCCGATAATGAAGATCGCAAAATCCTGTCCCGCGAAAGTGGCCGCCGTGAAACTGACCCAGAACCCCATGATGATGGCATGCCAAGGCCCAATCAGAATAGCGGCCAGGAGCGGCGCCAGGGTTAGCGGCAGGAAACCAGCCACAATGGCCGGTGGCCATAAGAGGCCCAGACGATCCAGCACCAAACACCAATGCGTGAGGACCAGCGCCAAGCCTCCGATAACCACGAAGAGTAAGATCTGCTTATTGTGGTCGCGCGGTTCGCGCCGCAGCCAACGCAGCAGCGCCGCGCTGATCAGCACGCCCAGGGCCAAGAGCAGCGCTTGACCGGCCAGGTTGCCGCCATCCTGAATGAGCGCCTTGAGCGTGGAGGATTGCGCCTCATAGACGCGCAGCAAAGCCAGTTGATCGGCCGATAATATCTCGCCCCGCTCCACCAAGTGTGTGCCGGCTGCAATGAGCGGCGCCAGAGCCTCGCCCTCCGCGGCGGCGCCCGCCGCGCTGGGCGGCAGAAAATCCACGGCGGCCACTACACTGAGCGGCGCGCGTTGCCCAACCATCCATTGGCTCACTGGCGGTTCGATACCCAGCATCTGCAAGCAGACCACCAGCAGCCAGGCCAAGAGCCAGTAGCTCACGCCCAGAGCCGGTTGGCTGGTCCAGCCTCCGGCACAGCGCTGAAAAGCGCTTGCGGAGATCGCCGCCGGCCGGAATGATCTGCGTTTGAATAGTTTTGCTAAGCCTGTCATTTTCATGATCACTCTTTTCCTGGCAGGCCCGCCTAAGCCGATGCCAGATAGGCGGCGATGGCTTCCGTCAGGCGCTGATAAGTATGATCGCGGCGCTGCGCATCACGTTCCAGCGTGGTAATCCGAAACCCGGGCCAGGGGCTCTCGAAATCTGTCGCCGGCACCACGCAAATACCGGTGGCGGCCAGGAGATAATAGGCGAAGCGTTTATCCAGGGGCAGCGTCGGTGGCGCCACCAATCGGCGCACCAGATCCGCGGCGCGCGCATTGGCGATGGGCAGGCTCTGGCGCTCATTGAGCCGGCCTTCCTCAAAGAGGATCGTCATATAAAAGGCGCCTTGAATGGGATTAACGCTTATCCCGGGTGCGCGGCTCAAAATAGCATAAATGGCCTGGGCATTGGCTGCCAGCTCGGCGCGATAACGCTTGAGCCAGATTGCATATTGCGGATGATCATAAATCAAGGGCAGTGCCGCTTGCGGCAAAGAGGTGGCGCAGACCTCCAGCATGATGGCCTTGCGCATGGCCTGAAAGTAGCTTTGAAAAGCCGGGTTGCCTTTCAGGTTATGAAATTCCAGCCAGCCACAACGCGCTCCTGGCCAGGGCATATCCTTGGAGACACCGCGCATCACCAGCAGCGGTACGCGGTCCTGCGCCAGAGCGGTGATGTGAGTATAAGCGGCCTGATTGTAGACCAGCCGAAAATACACTTCATCCGAAATAAGGAAGAGGCCATGCCGCTCCGCCAAGCGCACGATCTCCTCGAGAATGGCCGCCGGATAAACGGCGCCGGTGGGGTTATTGGGGTTGATCAGTAAAAGCCCCGCCACTTCCGGATGACGTTGCAGCTGATCGGCCAGATGCTCCAGATCCGGTTGCCATTGCCGAGCGGGATCCAGCCGATAGCCGATGGCTTCAGCGCCGGCATGAAAACGCTCCGCAGATATATGGGTGGGATAGGCCGGCAACGGCTGCAGGATGCGGGCCGTTGGCGCCAGGAGACGATAAAGCATGCTGATACCAGCCCCCAAGCCATTCACGAAGAGCACCTCTTCGGAATCCAGGCGCGCCGTCGGCACGCAGCGCCGCGCGTGAGCGGCGATCCATTGCCGCGTGGCGATATTGCCATGAGAATGGGTATAGGCGAGCACCTGCTGATCGGCAGCACGGATCAAGTCCACCAAAATATCCTTGATGAATGCGGGCACTTCCCAGCCTTTGGCCACTGGATCGCCAATGTTTTCGCCCAGCACCTGAAAGTGAGGATCGAGCGCCTGCAACTGCTGGACGACCTCCACCACTTCGCGGATGCCATAGCGCATCAATTCATCGTGAGCACATACCAAATTTTTATTCATCAGAACAAGGCCTCCCCGGCCTTGAAGTTGCTCAGCTGAGAGCCTGGCTTAACTGGCGCCATAAGGATTGCAGGGATTGAGGGATCACTTTTACCCCGGCCAATACCGGCATGAAGTTTGTATCGCCCGGCCAGCGCGGCACGATATGCAGATGGATATGATCCTTGAGTCCGGCCCCGGCCGCCTGGCCGATATTGAGCCCCAGATTGAAACCCTGGGGCCGCAAGGTTTTTTTCAGGGCAACACAGGCGCTGGACGCCAGCTGCATCATTTCGAGCTGTTCTGCCTCGCGCAGGGCCGGCAGGTTGCTCACATGGCGATAAGGAGCCACCATTAAATGTCCGTTATTATAGGGGTAGCGATTCATGATGAGGGCGCAAGTGTGGCCCCGGCGCAGAATGAGATTTTTTTGATCGGCTTTTCCTTGAATGCTATCGCATAAAAAACAGCCCGGCACTCTGGCTTTCAGGATATAGGCCATGCGCCACGGTGCCCACAAACGCTTCATAGAGCAGTTCCCATCTTGCTGCCAAGGCTCTTTTATGCAATAATGCCTGCTAAAAAGATAAAGCTAGCACTATTGCGCGCTGGCGACAAGCCGCTATTTCAGGCTATCATTAGCATGCCAAAAAAGATTCAGAAACCACGCCCCGCCCCTGCCCGCCGCGAGCAGCCAGCGGGAGTATATCTTATCCACGGCGAAAATGAACTGGCCGTCACTGATCAAGCCAGGGAAATCATCCAGCGGCTGATTCCCGCCTCAGCTGAGGCCCTTTCCCTGGAAGTCATCCCCGCCCAGGCCGGCAATGTGGCCGAGGCGCTGGAATGCATCGACCAATGCCGCGCGGCCATTCAAACCGTCAGTTTGCTGGGCGGCCCCAAAGCGGTCTGGTTACGCAACGCCAGTTTTCTGGATCAAGGTCTCATTGGCAAGTCGCGAGCCGTGCGCGAGCGCCTGCAAACTCTGGCTGACATTCTATCCTCCGGCTTACCCGCCGACCAGCTGCTGGTGATCACCAGCCCCAAGGTGGATGCCGCATCCGCATTTTTCAAGGCCTGCCAGGCCGCCGGCCAGGTGCTCGAATTCAAGCTGGGCAAACCCTGGCAACGCGATAAGCCGGCGGCAGACTTTGCCGCTCAAGCTTTCCGTAAGCTGGGGCTGAATATCTCCGGCAGTGTGCTCCAGGCTTTCATGCTCAAAGTCGGCAATGATCAGCGCCGGATTCAACAGGAAGCCGAGAAGCTGGCTCTTTATCTGGGCGAGCAGCACACTGTGCGCCAGGAACATATTGCCGAAATAACTTCGGCCTCCCGCGAGTTTTTCGGGTTCAACCTGGAGGATGCCGTCGCTAAACGGGATTTGACCTCCGCCCTGCGGCTCTTGCGCCAATTGCTCTTCCAGAATGAAAAACCCATGGGCTTGATTTTCGGCCTGGAAAACCGTTTCCGCAGCCTGGCCATCCTGCGGGCTGCCCTCGCCAAAAAATGGCTCAGCCTTTCCGGGCAGTTTCTGAATAAGGGCCGCATGAACCAGGAACAGGAAGATTTCTTATATCAAACCCTCAATGATAACCGGCTCAAAAACCCCTATCTGGCCGCCCAGCGTGCGCAGCAGGCCCTGGCCTTCAGCGCCGCTGAATTGGATCAGCGCCGCGCCTGGATCCTGGCCACCCGGCGCCAATTGGTGTCCAGTGCCCTGCCGGATAGGCTGGCTCTCGAAATGCTGATCATCAAACTGTGTCAGCCCGGCGCGCGTGCCGGCCAGGGCGGCTAGGGTTAGCGGCTTGAAATCCTTGAGGGCTTGATCTAGGATGCTCTGGCGCAGGGGCCCGTAGCTCAGTTGGTCAGAGCGGAGGACTCATAATCCTTTGGTCGCTGGTTCAAGTCCAGCCGGGCCCACCTTCTTTTCCACCCCGATGCCATGCGACCAAATATGCATTTTAACCAATAATCAATGGGTCTGTTTTTTTTGTATTGCTTTTTTATTTGAACTTAATCTACATTTTAAAAAGTTAAGTTGGAGCATTTAATGCTGGGGAAAGAGAGGACGCCAAAATGGGCATTAAAGGAATGATCCTCCGCCTCGCCAATGCCTGCGGCTACCACATCAAGAACATCCGAATCCGCACCGGCTATCCGATATTACGCCCAATGGATCGCAATGGTATCGAGATTCTTGCGAACGAGGCATTTCAGCAGTCATGTCGCTCGCTGAGAGGATCAACATTGCTAGACACACCCCGATT
The DNA here is from genome assembly GCA_964475165.1 of uncultured Verrucomicrobiota bacterium. Classification (GTDB taxonomy): domain Bacteria; phylum Verrucomicrobiota; class Kiritimatiellia; order JAAZAB01; family JAAZAB01; genus CAYUHK01. Next base: position 11,380 of record CAYYVN010000023.1, read on the forward strand.
GGCGAATCTGTGGCAACTCTGCCAACTAACCGACCAAGACGGCGCTATGGCTGAGATCGGCACATTTATGGGGGGGGGGGGGGG
>CAYYVN010000024.1:0-8217 GCA_964475165.1 uncultured Verrucomicrobiota bacterium
AGAGCCGGAGAACCAGATATACCAGCCATCCCGCGCGCGATAGAGAGCCGGATCAGCCAGACCATCGCCGTCAAAGTCAGCCGCCACTGGCGTCACACCCGCCGCGCCCCCAAGATAAGGTCCGCCAAGGGCATAGCCAGAGCCGGAGAACCAGATATACCAGCCATCCTGCGCGCTATAAACGGCTGGATCAGCCAAACCATCGCCATCAAAGTCGGCTGCCACTGGCGTGACATCAGCCGCCCCTATCAGATGCGGCCCATCAATTGTATAGCCTGAGCCAGAGAACCAGATATACCAGCCATCCTGCGCGCGATAGACGGCTGGATCAGCCAGGCCATCACCATCAAAGTCAGCCGCCAGGAAGGTGGCAGCTACTGCTTCCTGGCTATAGTTGGCTGAAGCCACAGCGCTAGGATCCAAGCCTTCTTTCCAGGCCTTAGCCTTAAGGGTGGCAGGGAGGGTCACGGTGACTTTGCCGCCGGATGCTATTTTGGCGCTGGCTCCTGTGGGATCTTTGCCATTCAAAGTATAGCGGATAGTGGCCCCTGGAGTGGCGCAGGTGATGGTCACAGCCACGCTGGCGCCAGGGTAAGCCCCGCCAACCGGATCGAAGACTGGCGTGGCCACTGTGTCTTCCATCTCCCAATAACGCAAATCATGCCCTTGCCATGTCCCGGGAGTCGGGGGCCAACCAACAGCGGCGGCTAAACGATAAACTGTGATAGCCGCCTCTGAATCGCCAAAAACATCATCGCAGGCCGGCGCATCACCGCGAAAATAGATAGCGGCAGGAGTGGCGGGAGAGATTTGGAAAGCCAAATCTCCGATATTAGTGACCCCAGAGCCTATGATCATATTGGTTACAGAGCATCCTGCAAAGGCTTCGTAGCCCAGAGTGGTGACGCTATCGGACAAAGTGACGCTGGTCAAAGCTGTATCATAGAAACAGCCATCACCAATCGATTTTAGGCCATTGCCAAAGTCCACTTCGGCTAAGGAATCGCAATCTACAAAGGCCCCGTAGCCCAGAGTGGTGATGTTATCGGGCAGGATAACGCTAGCCAAGGTTTCGCAGGAATAGAAACAGTCTTCACCAATCGATTTGAGTCCACTACCAAAGACCACTTCGGCTAAGGAAAAGCAGAATGCAAAAGCTCCTTCGCTCAGAGTGGTGGCGCTATCGGGCAGAGTGATGCTGATCAAAGCTGTATCATAGAAACAATAGTTACCAATCGATTCTAGGCCATGGCCAAAGTCCACTTCAGCTAAGGAGGAGCATTCACTGAAGGCATCCTCGCCCAGAGTGGTCAAGCTATCGGGCAGAGTGATGTTGGTCAAGGCTGTGTTATGGAAACAATAATCACCAATCGATTCTAGGCCATGGCCCAAGTCCACTTCGGCTAAGGAAGTACATTCATTGAAGGCCCCAAATCCAATATTCGTAACGCTATCTGGTATTACCACTGCTGTGAGAGAAGCATTCCCCCAAAAAACAGAATTCCCAATACAGGTGACATCCCTACCTGCGATCATCCCCGGAATCTCCACAGCCCCGCCCACGCCAGTATAGTTGATGATCGTAACCTTGCCATCGCCAGCGATGGTATATTGAAAGTCACCATCCTCTTCCGCACCAGCCAATATCGGCAAACTAATCACAAGCACCGCCAAGAAGAGATACATGTTGCGCCGCATAATACACCCCCATTGATATATACAACTATTCTGCTAAGACAATGATGAAAAGAGAAGGGACAATTGAGCCTAGAGCTAGCTCAGATCTCTGTCTCAGGCTTTAATCAAATCGGACTACTTGATGCAAGAATTTTTTAGAAAGCCTTGGCGAACAGCATTTGTTCTGCCCCTCTCCTGCTAAAGGCCAGCCCCCCTACCCGCATTCCCAGCTATTTAAGGCGCTTGGAAAGGACCAAGGCCCGCTCAAACGATGGCCATTGCCGGAAAGCCAGGCATCAAACTTACCTTCGGCCTTATGGAGTGCCGGATCAGCCAGGCCATCGCCATCGAAATCAGCCGCGACAGGCGTGGCATCGGCCGCGCCTACCATGCGGTAAAATACCACCTATTTGATAATATTATAACCGTTATAGAGATGAGGCTGACTTCTGAATGCGCAATACGGGGTGCAACAGACGCCCCAGGCGATAACTGAATCCATTACGCAGGATAGCTATTAGAATTTGGAAACCGTCCCGTAGGGCGTGCGATTTCATTAGCCCCCCTGACCGCCGGTTTTCGTGGGTGCTTACCTCAACGATTTTATATCCTTTGCGGACAGCCTGCGCCGTGATTTCAATTTCCACGTCAAATCCCTTAGCGCGCTGGCGGCAATCCGCGATAATTTCGCGGCGAAAAGCCTTATAACCGTTCAACACGTCCATTATGTTGACGCCAAAAAGCAGCGAAAAAATAAACGTAAAGACGGCATTGCCGAAAAGCCGGGTCACATTGTGATCATCACTGCCGCCGACCACGCGTGAACCGATGACGAGCCCAGCGCCTTTTTCCAGGGCATCAAGAAAAGTTCCGATATCTTTCGGATTATGGGAGCCATCCGAATCAAACATGATAATCGCGTCGCCTTTGGCGCTTTTAAAGCCGCTGGCAAGCGCGGCCCCCTTACCTTTACCATACTGGTTGCACACAACCTGCGCGCCTTTATTCCGGGCAAGCGTTCCAGTGGGATCATCAACGCTGTCAATGACGACGATAACCTCAAATGAATATTGCGGACAATTGGCAATGGTGCCATTCAAATCATCCAGAACTTTGCCGATGGTGGTCTCTTCATTCCGCGCCGGAATCACAATGCTTATTGATTTCACATCTTTCTCCCTCAAGGGCCATACATACGCAAATCTTTCATGGACCATAGCCGGTTGTCGTCTTTGCCCGTCTGCTTCAGCCTGATATAACGCGTTCGAGTTGCCGGGAAGACCACCGTAAAATAGCGTTCCCAGTAAAGAAATCTTGGCTGTCCATTTTCCCAGGAAAGACGAAAATCATCCTGCCTCCATAGCGTCCGCCATGAAAGACCATCGTCTGAAACCTGAACGGATAATTCGCGCGGATAATCATTTCCCCAAGGAACAATTCTGATTTTACAGACCTCACAATCCTGGCCAAAATCAACATCAAATATCATATCCGGTTTTTGCGCTTGCGGGCCTGACGACCATGCTGTTTCCAGCCGGCTATCAACTGCAAAAAGGCATTTGTCGGATGAATAATTGCTGTTTATCTTCCACCCGTTCCTTGGAATTTCCCGCAACGCACGGTCATCGCCGCTGGGCGGCATAAAATCGTAATAAACCGTAAAAGGACCGAGCGTCCCCTTTTTATAACTCCCGCCTATCTTTTGTAAATACGGCTCAAAATTTGAAGGCGGGAACAGCGTCGGATGGGTGATAAACGCTATTTTCTCAGCCTGGCTCACCTCGTCCAAATACTGGACATGATTGCCGGGGAAACGTTCGTTGAAAGGTTCGGAGACGATTATTTTTTCCGCCGTTTCACAGGTAAGGCGGTAAGAAAGCCAATAATGCGCGTAGGCGCGGCGGATGCCGTGTTTTTCCATGGCGGCGATGAGCGGGCGCGTATCCGGCAATTCCAGCGGTCCGGCGATGAGGGCGGGGTCATGCCAGGCGTGAGCAAGCTGAACATTGCCCCATAACTGGCAGGTCATGATAAATAACGTTAAAATAATACTGCCAGAACGAAAACGTTTATAGACCTGCCAAATTCCAAAAGCGCCGAGAATAGGCAATACAGCCATTAAAGGGAGCAAATAGCGCGCGTCGTTGGAGCTGCTCCGGGAACTGTGGGCAAAGACCGCGATGCTGACAACGGCCACCATAAACAGTAAAGGCGCTCCCCGCGAACCTTTAATTGAGAAACCAAAAAGGCGCAGAAGCCCCTTCCTGTTGATGATAATGGCCATCAAAATCAATCCGCACCAAACAATGCCCAGAGCGTAAAAAAGCGCTTGTGGCAGAATAACATTGTGACAACTGTCACCATAGAGCATGATGCGTTGGCCCGTAAAGAATTGCCCCGTGTAGCTTACGGCTATCCGCGTATATTCCCACGTCCTCAGCCAACCGGTCGTGCGGCCGACATCGTGAAAAGTTACAAACCCATTCCTGATATTGAACCACCACAATGGCAGGCTGGTGACCAGGAACGCCAGAACCAGTCCCCAGAAATAGCGGCGCAAAAAAAGCTTCTTGTCGTTGAAAAAAAGATACAAAAGCGAGCATACGATAAAACTGATGATCAGCAAATGAAGCCAGAAGGCATAGCCCAATATTGCTCCCAGAACAACACCAGCGTGACCGCGAGGCGACTCTAGGGAGGCAAGCCGAAGCGTCCACCACAACGCTATGCTGCCCAATGTGGTTACCGCCAGATAATTGTCGGGCGCAATCGTTACGCCGCACATGGCCAGATACGGCACAGGCACCGCCAGAAGACATAAAGTCAGCACGCCGACCGGCCGGTTAAAAATCAAGCAGGCCAGACGATAACTTATGAAAACAAAAAGAAAGGAAAAAAAAAGCGGATAGAGCCGGACAACCCATTTCGCCGGTCCGAAAAGATAAATCAGGGGCGCGGCAATATATGATTCCTGAGTCCCCATGTAGGTCTGGCCCCAATACATAACCGGAAATTCTCCCTTCAGGATATGCATGGCCATAAGAGTCGGCCAGGCTTCATCGGACGACAAAGGGAGTTTGGCTAGGCCGTAAAAATAAAAACCCAACCGCAATAACACCGCCAGACAGATCAAAATAATTAAGATGGCCCAAACCGTTTTTTTCATCGGGGTTTTTTCAACATGGAAATGCTACTAAAAGCAAATAATTCGTATATTTTAACATTGAAACCTGCTGAGGCTTTCCTTTCAACATGAAAAATACTACTTTAAATGCCCGTAAAAGCAAATAAATTTATGTATTTTAACATTGAAACTCGCCTGGAAACTGCTATGTTTTTTGCCATGAAGTCCAAGGAAAATAAATCAGCCGTTGGGCGGCCGCCGAAATTTCAAGAACCACGGCGGCCTGTGACCGTAACATTACCGGAGCGCACTCTTTCTCAACTGGCCGCGATTAACATGGACCGCGCGCGGGCCATCGTAAAGATCACCGATGCCATGGCCGGAGGCGGCCGACGCCAACCTCCTCCCGTTGAGCTGGTGGAAATGGCGCAGGGCAAATCCCTGATCGTCGTCGGGCCCAGTAAGACATTGAAGCGCATCCCCTTCTTGAAATTGATAGAGATTGCCCCAGCACGCTATTTGTTAACGATTTCATCGGGCACGGCGACGGAGTCGCTGGAAGTTGTCTTGCGCGATATGCTTAATGATTTCTGCGTAAAGCAAGATGAGTGGGAATACTCCATCCTGCATGAGTTGATGAATCTGATTGGTCACCAGCGCCGCACCAAGCGCATATCCAAGGCGGAACTCCTGATCATTAACTCGGGGACGGTCTGAATCAGTCCCGGTTGCAAGGCTCCCCGGCCCAATTATTCTTATATTTCGTGCGTAATTACAACATTACTAGCCTGAATTATTCATGAAAGAAAAGATCAACCCATACTTAGCTTTATAAGCGTAAAAAGTGGAGGGCTGTTTTGACGAGCCACGAGTCACCTCGGACGGAAGGGAGAAAAAGGGATGGCGTCTTAAAATTGAATAAAATCGCTCCTTTTCATGCTAAAAGAAGCCTGAACAACCATTTTGAGCCAGGAATAATTTTCCGATGACCATAAATTACGATTGATGAATAGTCACTGCCGGAAAGCCAGGCATCAAGCTTGCCATCGGCCTTATGGAGGGCCGGATCAGCCAGGCCATCGCCATCGAAATCAGTCGCGACAGGCATCACTTCCGGCACCCGCTTCTTCTTTGTCGGCTAAAGAGCACCCTTCTTCAACTGAAGGTGCTGGGCTAGGACCGTAAGGGCCACTCTAGCCTTAGCCACCGCCAGGCAGAAAGCCAGACATCAAACTTACCTTCGGCCTTATAGAGCAGAGGATCAGCCAGACCATCGCCATCAAAGTCAGCCGCCGCCGGCATTACATCAGCGGCATCCCCCAGGTAGGGTCCGCCATAATTATAATCCTGGCCAGAGAACCAGACATACCAACCATCCTGCGCCCGATAGAGGGCCGGATCGGCCAGGCCATCGCCATCAAAGTCAGCCGCGACAGGCGTCACACCAGCAACGCCCACCAGGTGCGGTCCGCCAAGGGCATAGTTCTGGCCAGAGAACCAGACATACCAGCCATCCTGTTCCCGATAGAGGGCTGGATCAGCCAGGCCATCGCCATCGAAATCGGCGGCCACAGGCGTGACACCAGGCACTCCCAGCAGATAGGGTCCGCCCAGATTGTAGCCAGAGCCAGAGAACCAGACATACCAACCATCCTCTTCCCGATAGAGGGCCGGATCAGCCAGACCATCGCCATCGAAATCAGCTGCGACAGGCGTCACACCAGCAACGCCCACCAGATAGGGCCCGCCCAGATTATAGCCAGAGCCTGAGAACCAGACATACCAACCATCCTGCGCCCGATAGAGGGCTGGATCAGCCAGACCATCGCCATCGAAATCAGCCGCCAGGAAGGAGGCCGCTGGCCCAGCTATTGTCGTGGTCCAATAAGCTGTGGGACAACCCTGCCATATCCCTGGCACCTCAGGCCAGCCTGTCGCGCCAGGCAGACGATATACGATGATATCCTTCATTAAAGAGCCAAAAATATTGTTAGCCGCCGGCGCGCCGCCGCAAAAATAGATGCGGGCCCGACCAGCCGGATTGATATCGAAAGCTTGAGTTCCAATATTAGTGACGCCACTGCCAATAACCGCGTCGGTCAAAGGAGTATTAGCAAATGCCAAGGCCTCGATATGGGTGAGGCTATCGGGAATGAGCGCTTGGGTTAAGGCTGTGTTCCTGAAAGCCCCTGTTGCAAGAAATTTAAGGCCAGCGCCAAATTTCACGTGAGCCAGGGACGCACAGTCCGAAAACGCGTATACACCTATATTGGTGAGGCTATCAGGGAGGTTCACTTGGGTTAAGGCTGTTTGCGAGAAAGCATAGCCTCCAATATGTCTGAGATTATTGCCAAATTCCACTTGGGCCAGGGCGCCGCAATCCCAGAAGGCCCCATAAACTATATGGGTGAGGCTATCAGGAAGGTTCACTTGGGTTAAGGCTGTTTGCGAGAAAGCCTGATATCCTATATTTAGCAGACCATTACCAAAATTGACCCTGGCTAAAGAAGAGCATCCCAAGAAGGCCGACCAATCAATGTTCGTAACGCTATTGGGAAAGCTGACGGACGTGATGGTCGTATCTGCATAAAAAGCACAAATTTCAATGGAGGTGACAGCCAAGCCTTTGATCTTCGCTGGAATCACCACCGCCCCGCCCGGGCCGGTATAGCCAGTGATCGTGATCTTGCCATCGCCGGCTATTTCATATTCAAAGCCGTTATAATTCTCGGCCAGCAGCAGCGTCGGACCACCAACCAAAAGCGCCAGCAGGAACAGGGCAGAGAAGATGCGTTGCATGGGGGACCTCCTTGGATGAATGCCCTTTCCTGGCGGAAAGGGCTGCTAATGACTGTTTGAGCCATTGCACTCATGATGAACTCAACCTTACTTTGCAAAGACAACCGCTCGCCGCGCTTAGGACGCGAGGAGCACAAAGGAAAATAATGGTTTTAGCCGGCGTTGAACCCGCCGGCTAAATCCCCCTAGGCGTCCTTGGCGCCTTGGCGGTGCCAATCCTCTTCCGGCCGCTGATCAAGGCTCCAGAAAAGGACCGTGGGGGCCGGATAATGCATAGCCATTGCCGGCGAACCAGATGTAAAGCTGGCCATCGGCAAGCCGCACTGCCGGATCAACCAGGCCATCGCCATCGAAGTCAGCCGCCACAGGCGTCACTTCCGGCGCACCGATCAGATAGGGTCCGCCGATGGCATAGTTCTGACCAGAGAACCAGACATACCAGCCATCCTGCGCCCGATAGAGGGCCGGATCAGCCAGGCCATCCCCATCAAAATCAGCTGCCACAGGCGTCACTTCCGGCGCACCGATCAGATAGGGGCCGCCAAGGGCATAGTCCTGACCGGAGAACCAGACATACCAACCATCCTCTTCCCGATAGAGGGCCGGATCAGCCAGAC
>CAYYVN010000025.1:0-7673 GCA_964475165.1 uncultured Verrucomicrobiota bacterium
ACCGATTGAGCGCCTGCCTGGTGCCCGCGCAAACGGGTCAAGCCATGCTGTTGCGCCCAGCGCCCATTACCATCCATGATAATGGCCACATGGCGCGGAATTTTGGAAGCGCTCTGGGGCATAATGATAATGCAAGCGTTGCTGGGCACAGGCTGCCATGCGCGCCACCCCTGGCAGCATGGGCCGGCCGCGAGGGCACTTATCGGCCGGCGTCTTTCCCCTCACCAATAAAGAGGCCATTATGGCCTAGAGAGGCTTGGAATCAAGAAATAACTCCCGCCAGTCTCCGATAGAAAAAGTGGCCCGCAGGGGCACAAGGTGGCCTCTGGCATATTCAGCGCCGCCGGTGGGCTTACCTAGCCGGGCATCAAGCTTATCATCAGCGAGCTTTGCATTGAGCGGCGGGGCGGCTCTCAGCGGCGCGCGCGCAGCAGCGCAAAGAAACGGTCTTCATATTCCTCGAACAGCCCGTATTTACGCAGCTGCACGCCCAAGGCCTTGATCAGAGCAGGATTACGGCTGGCTCGCAGAAAAGCAGCTTCAATTTCCTCACGCACCGCGCGGGGTGTGCCCTGAACATCATCCAACAGGTGGCGGCGCTGCAGATCGCTGAAATTAACCGGGGCCGACTTGCGGATCATATCCACCATCAGCTTCAGCAGGCAAACATCCCACGGCTGATCCACCCCCTGGATGACAGCCGCCAGAGGGTTTTTCTGCTGCTGGACTTCCTGCTTCACCCGCTCCAGTATCTCGCCGATTTTGCCGGTGACAATATGTTCGTTCAGCTCCGTCTTCTGCACCACAAACCCGTATTGCAAGATGCGCACATCTTTGGCATGCTGCCGCAGCCATTCAAAATACTGCCGCGCTTCCTCGCCAAAGCCTTCCAGGTTTTCGCTTTCATAATAGGTCGGCGTGATGATTTGCGGCCGTCGCGACTGAAGTTTACCCTCGCGCACGCGGATTTGGTCGACGGTATCCATCAGCTCACTCACAATATGATAATGCAGACTGGTGGCGCCAAAAGTCTCCAAGGTATTGGTCGGCATCACAACCACTTCGGTATTATTCACCGCATACCAGAAATCATGGGGTTTCATTTTCATGGTTAAAGCGTATTAGCATCAAGCCCGCGCTAAGTCAAGCACGCTGCCTGGGCCGCCGCGGGATACTGGGCGCCCGGCACGAGCCGCAACGCGGCCCCCGCAAGAGGCTTGACCCTCACGGCCGCCTTGGCGTATGTTAGGCGGCATGACACAGGCAATTCCCCAGCGTCCGGACTGGGACACCTATTTCATGGATATCACGCAGGTCGTCAAGCGGCGCGGCAATTGCCGGCGGCGCCAGGTGGCCGCGGTGATCGTTAAGGGCCGGCGGATTATTTCCACCGGCTATAACGGCACGCCCAGCGGCATCCGGAACTGCAATGAAGGCGGCTGCCCGCGCTGCGCCACGGATGCGCCTTCCGGCGAACGGCTGGGCGATTGTATTTGCGCGCACGCCGAGGAAAACGCCATCGTGCAAGCCGCCTATCACGGCGTGGCCCTGAAAGATGCCGTCCTCTATTGCACCGATAGCCCTTGTCTGCTCTGCGCCAAGATGATCATTAGCGCTGGCATCAAGGAAGTTATTTACGAAAAGGCCTATCATCGCAACCGGCAGGTCACCAGTTTATTTCGCGAGGCTGGCGTGCGTTGCCGTCAATTCCAGCGCGCGCGCCACGGCAACCGGAAAGGCACGCGATGAAAGCCGCGTGGATCCGGCGCTGGCAACCGCTCAGCATCCCTGTATGGAGGCTCTGGCAATAAGCATGACGCCTGCTTTTGATTGGCAAAACCTGAACGCGCCCCTGGCCGCCTTGATGGCCCTGCCCTTTGTGGGTTTGCTGCTGGCAATCGCCATCCTGCCGCTCTTATCCGCCACGCGCGGCTGGTGGGAAAGCAACCGCAATAAACTAAAAATCGCCGCGGCTTGCGCGCTGGCCGGAGTGCTGTTCTTTCTGGTGGCCACCGGCGATATGGCCACCGTGGGCCTGACTTACCTTGAATATACGGCCTTCATCGTTATGCTGGCCGCGCTTTTCATCATTTCCGGCGGCATTTATATCAGCGGCGCCTGGGCGGGGTTGCCCCATGTGAATACCATCTTCCTGGCTATCGGCGCCATCCTGGCCAGCTTCCTGGGGACGACTGGCGCCAGCATGATTTTGATCCGACCCTTACTGCGGATCAACCGCCAGCGCCACAATAAAACGCATATCGTCATTTTCTTCATCTTCATCGTCAGTAATTGCGGAGGCCTCTTGACCCCGCTGGGCGATCCTCCGCTCTATCTCGGGTTTCTGCGCGGGGTGCCTTTCGTTTGGACGCTGCGCCTGTTGCCGGAATGGTTTTTAACCAACGGCTTATTATTAGCGCTGTTTTACGCCCTGGATGCCTGGCTGTTCCGCCGCCGGGAAGCTCCCCAGCGCACAGTCTTAGCCCAGGCAACGCCCAAGGCGCCGGGCGGCCTGCATATCCGGGGCTGGAGCAACTGCTTGTTTTTATTGGGAGTGATGGGCAGCATCCTGACGGCCGGCTATGTCATCAATCCCTGGTTGATGCGCCTCTACGGCGAGCACGCCGCCGAAATCTGGTCAAAAGTTTTTCAAATAGTCTGCATGGGCCTGCTGGCCGGCGCTTCCTACCGCTGGACCGCCGCCGCCACACGCCAGGCCAATGCTTTTTCTTTTGCACCGATCCTGGAGGTGGCCGCCCTCTTCTTTGGTATTTTCGGCGCCATGATTCCGGCTCTGGAGCTCCTGGCGGGCAAAAGCCAGGTCTTGAGCCTGCACGAGCCCTGGCACTTCTTCTGGATGACAGGCTTGATGAGCGGTTTTCTGGATAATGCGCCCACCTACCTGGTTTATGCCACGCTGGCGGCCAGCCAGAACCAGATCTCAACCCTGCATTTAGGCGAGCTGGCCCAGCTTTTCCCCGATCTGCTGGCGGCCATTTCCTGCGCAGCCGTTTTCTTTGGCGCCAATACCTATATCGGGAATGGCCCCAATTTCATGGTCAAATCCATCGCCGAACATGAGCGGGTCAAGATGCCATCCTTTGGAGGCTATATGCTATGGTCCGGCGCTATTCTTATCCCCATTTTCATTCTGCAGACTTGGCTCTTTTTCCGATGAAGATTGCCAGCGGCCAGGCTGAGCCGTCCTGCCACCCGCCATCCCCCAAATCTGGAGTATGAAAAAGCTTGCTTAAACCGGCGTGGAAATGATAGAAGGCTTGTTTTGGCCAGCAAATGCCAGGGCTGTTTGCCGGCCGGATGCCGATCAAATATAATGCCCATAAACTGATACGCTACAATTCGCTGGTATGGAACAAGAAACCAAACAAAAAAGCCGCCCGACTTTTAACCTCGATGAATTCGGTGCTGATAAACGGGCCGCTATGGCCAAGATGTACGAGGAAACGCTCAAGCATTTCACGGAAGGCTCCATCGTCAAGGGCCGGGTATTGCTGGTGCGCAATAACGAAGTCACCGTGGATATCGGCTACAAAGCCGAAGGCATGATCCCCGCTGAAGAATTTCGGGATTTTGATCAAGTCAAGATCGGCGACGAAATCGAAGTCATGCTGGAGCAAGTCGAGGATGAAAACGGCCACCTCATCTTGAGCAAACAAAAGGCCGATCAACAGCGCACCTGGGATAGCGTGCTGGCCTCCAGCCAGGAAGGCAGCGTCCTCGAAGGTGAAATCAAGGGCCGCATCAAAGGCGGTCTGATCGTGGATATCAGCGGCGTTAAGGGATTCTTGCCCGGCTCGCAAGTGGATATCATGCCCGTGCGTAACCTCGATGATTACCTCGGCAAACGCTTCGAATTCAAAATTATGAAGATTAACCGGGAGCGGCAAAACATCGTCCTTTCCCGGCGCGAATTGATCGAGCAACGCCGCCATGAAAAGAAAATAGCCTTGCTCTCCGAAATCAAGATCGGGCAGCTCCGCTCGGGGCTCGTCAAAAACATCACCGATTTCGGCGCCTTCATCGATTTGGGCGGGCTGGATGGCCTGCTGCATATCACCGATATGAGCTGGGGACGAGTCAGCCATCCCTCGAAAATCGTCAAAGTGGGCGAAACGGTCGAAATCATGATCCTGGATATTGACCTGGAGCGGGAAAGGGTCTCGCTGGGACTCAAGCAAAAATTACCCAATCCGTGGGATAGTATCGAAGAGAAACACCCCATCGGTAGCCGGGTACGCGGGCGGGTGGTTAACCTGGTCCCCTATGGTGCTTTCGTGGAAGTCGAGGAAGGCGTCGAGGGTCTGGTGCATGTCTCCGAAATCTCCTGGACCCAACGCGTGGCTCGCGCCGCCGATGTGCTGGCCGTGGGCGATGAGGTGGAAGCGGTGGTGCTGAATATCAGCCGGGCCGATCAAAAAATCTCCCTGGGCATTCGCCAAACCACCGCCAATCCATGGGACCTGGTCAAGGAACGCTACCCGGTCGGCTCGCGCATCAAGGGCACCGTGCGGAACTTCACCTCCTATGGCGCTTTCGTGGAACTGCCCGAGGGGATCGACGGCATGATTCATGTCTCCGATATGTCCTGGACGCGGAAGGTCAATCATCCTTCCGAGATCATCAAAAAGGGCGATGAACTCGAGGTGGTTGTGCTGGATGTGGATCCCGCCAATCAACGCATCAGCCTGGGCCTCAAACAAGCCCAAGATGATCCCTGGACCACCATCGCCGCCCGCTATCAAGTGGGCCAGATCGTGCAGGGAAAAATCACCAAGCTGGCTTCTTTCGGCGCCTTCCTCAAACTGGAAGAAGGCATCGATGGCCTGGTGCATATCTCGCAACTGGGCGAAGAACATGTTGAAAATGTAAAAGATGTTCTCAAGGTTGGCCAGGAAGTGGAAGCGCGTGTGGTCAAAATCGATCCCCTCGAACGGCGGATCGGCCTGAGCATTAAAGCGGCTGCGCTCCCCGACGATGAATTCGTGGTCCAGGAAGAAATGCTGACCGGCCTTAAACCGGGCGAGGATTTGGTGGACTTGGCCGGCGCTTTCGATGAAGCCTTCGGCGCCGCCGGTAACCAGATTCAGGAATGGCAACCGGGCGAAAGCCGCACCAAACAGCCTCAGGAAGCCCCCCAGCCTGAGCCTGAGGACGAAAAAGCCGATGCCCAGAACTAAGGGCAAGGGCGCAGATAGGCTGCCTGCTGCCGATGAGGGGCCATGAAGACGGAGATTGATCGTCAATTAAGCGTCATCGCCGCGCGCACGGTAGACCTGGTTTCGCGCGAGGAACTGCAAGCTAAATTGAAATACGCCCTGACCGAGCGGCGACCGCTCCGCGTCAAATATGGCGCTGACCCCTCCGCCCCCGATATTCATCTGGGGCATGTGGTGGGCTTGAATAAACTGCGCGAGATCCAAGATCTGGGCCATACGGTGGTCTTCATCATTGGTGATTTCACCGGTTTGATCGGCGACCCTTCCGGACAATCAGTCACCCGCCCCCCCTTGAGCCGCGCCCAGATCGAGGCCAATGCCAAGACCTATCAGGCCCAGGCCTTCCAGGTGCTCGACCCGCAGCGGACGGAAGTGCATTTCAATTCCGAGTGGTGTGGAGATATGTCGTTCAACGCAGTGCTGCAGCTCGCCGGCCAGGTGACGGTGGCGCAGATGTTGGCCCGGGATGATTTTCAGCAACGCTTCTCCGATAACAGCCCCATCTCCCTGACCGAGTTTCTCTATCCATTGATCCAAGGCTATGATTCGGCGATGGTCAAGGCGGATATCGAACTGGGCGGCACAGATCAACTGTTCAATATGCTGCTCGGCCGCGATATCCAGAAGGCCCACGGTCAAACACCGCAGGTGGTTCTCACCCTGCCCCTCCTGGAAGGGTTGGATGGCATTCGTAAAATGAGTAAGAGCCTGGGGAATTATGTCGGGATCACGGAAAGCGCGCGGGAGATGTTCGGCAAACTGATGTCTATGCCGGATAACCTGATGGGGCGTTATGACCAGCTCGTGATGTGCCGCGCCGCGGAGGAAATTGAAGCCGGGCAGCTGGCCCTGGCCAGCGGCGCACAGCATCCGCGTCAGGCCAAGGATGACCTGGCCCGGCGGATCGTAGCGCGCTTTCATGGCGCGGCGGCGGCTGAGCAGGCGGCCGCAGAATTTAAGCGCGTCTTCTCCGAACATAAGTTGCCGGATCAGATCCCCCAGGTGATAATCCCCATGCACCAACGCCCCCAAGGCAAACTATGGCTGGTAACCCTGCTGGTGAAAGCTGGTCTGGCGGAAAGCAACAGCGCCGCGCGCCGCTTGATCCAACAGGGCGCCGTGAAAGTTGATGCGCAAACCATCCGCGATGTGCAAGCCGAATTGAATATTCCTGATGGCTGCGTGATTCAAGCCGGCAAACGCGGTTTCGCCCGTATTTCCTCCTGAACCCTTCCGCAGAGCCACCCTGGCAAGAGGCGCTCAAGTGTAATGGGCTGCCTCGGCTGCCTGGCTAGTAGAAGCTATAGACAGTGCCAGCCGGTGGCATAGATTGATAGGCGCCCATATCGATCTGGCCACCACTGATGCGTTTCCCGCCTGCCAGATCCAATGTATCAATGATGCCATTGGTGGTGCCGGTGCGGCGCGCCGGAGAATTATTGCTCAAGCGATAATCTCCATTCTCCCAATCGATGAACTGCGGATCGGCGGCGATATTGCCCGTACCGGCAAGATCAGGCGCCGTCGTGCAGGTATAAGAGGCGATGCAGTTATAGGTATTCGACTCTATATTACTAGGCCCACAAACATTGAAATAAGCAATACAGTTGGTCAAAAAACAATCAGTGATGGCCGCTCGTCCAACTGCAAGATCATTCACGCGGTTACTCGCTACGGTACAATTGATCAAGGTTGATCTCTTGGTTGATCCACCGCCCTGAATCGCTGAGCCAGCATATCTACTTACATTATTGGCAAGCAAACAATTGCGCAGGACAACAGCTTCCGCTGCTAGCAGCCCGCCACCGGAAGAGCCAGGCGCTCGATTATCCACTATATGGCAACGGAGCAGCAGGCCGCCTTTCATATATAGTCCGCCGGCTTGGCGGGCGGAAGTGTAATTATTGCTGATAACGCTATCGATGACTTCACCAGAGAGTATATAGATCCCGCCGCCGGCATCACTGTTCTGGCCCGCTTCATTCACGGCGACTAGAGAGTTGCTGATCGTACCAGAAACCATATAGACCCCGCCGCCCCGGCCGGTATTCGCATCGTTCCCTGCCCTGTTCCCCGAGATAATACTATCGGCAATCAGGCCCGCATCCATATAGACCCCGCCGCCGGCGGCAGTCGGATTACGATTAGAAAGGATGGCGCAGTTCTCTATTATCCCGCTCTCCATATAGACTCCACTATTGGTGCCATAGGCAATCGTCAGGCCTGAGAGGACTGCTTCAGGATGGTAAAGATTGAAAAGATTATTCACACTGGCAGTGCGCTGCACCAGGGTCTCGTCACGTCCCGCCACGCCCATCACCCGCACGCCTTTGGAGATCGCTATCGGCTCAATCAAGCCATAGACGCCATTGCTCAATAAAACGCAGGGATTGGGCGCCCCGCCGTCGTAGGCCGCTTCGGCTGCCAGCACCGCAT
>CAYYVN010000026.1:0-7463 GCA_964475165.1 uncultured Verrucomicrobiota bacterium
TGGAGGGGTAAGCCGCCGCCGGCATGAGCCCCCGGACCTGGGCGGCCGCCTGCCGGTACTGGTCAGCAAACCGGGGGCTGACATCCAGCTTGTCATCCGGGCAGAAACGGTGGGAGAAGAATTCCTTGACGACATAGTCCCTGCCGTTTTTCCGGGCGAAATACAGCGTGCCGGAGTTGACTTTGCGCTCGCTTTGTATGGTATAGCCGGCAGGCAGCGCGCTCATCAGCCTTCATCCCCCCGCAGGATTGCCTCATAGCCCTGGCGGTAGCGCGACCACAGCGCCCGGATGTCCGCCTTGTGGCGCTGCCGGCGCTCTTCCAGGGCGCGGTTGCTTTCCTGCCCCTGGCGCGCGGTTTCCAGGTAGGTCAGCACTTTCTGCTCCGCGTCATCGGGCAGGGACAGCTTTTGGTAGCTGTCCTTTCCGTCCGCGCGGGCGGCCAGGTAGTGGCGCAGGTTTTGGGCCAGGGACTGGGAAAGATAGGTTTTGATTCTTTGGCCGGAATCCATCCCTGGTTCGCCTGGTGTGTTTTTCAGCGCCTCCAGCTCCTGCATCGCGCCCAGGTAGCTGGCACGAAGCTGCAGCAATGCCTCGGTATCGGGCAAGCTGAGGTAATATTCAATGTTTCTGGCGCCTTTGAGCGGGTTTGGGTTTTCCAGGCGGTGCAACAGGATGCCCTGGTCTTCTTTTGTCAGGTACCGGGCTTCCTCTTGCGGGGTGTTCTGCCCGAAAGTGATGGGATGTAAACCGTAATAGTCCATTCGCGCGAGTGTTTCAATCAGGTCTTCGCTGAAATTTGCCTCGTATCTTTTTAGTTCATATTTTATATTGCTGGAATTGTCGTTGCTCAGTTCGGTGAACCAGCCCAGGTATGCAACGATCCGCTCCTGCAGGTTGTATTGATGTTCATATTCAAATTTGCTGTTGTACCTGAAGGGCTTGACCTGCTGTTGCAGCGGATACAGGCCCTTCGCCTTGGCAATCAATTCTATCATGCCCGCTTCGAAGCGCCTGGTCTCGTATTCAAGCTGTGCGATATTCGCCTTTTCCCTGTCCCGGGCGGCCAGTTGCTCCTGCGCGGCCAGGATGAAGGCCCTGCTGGGCAGGTCATCCTCCGGCGCGTCCCCGGAGGTAATTAGATTAGTCAGGAACTGCTGGAAGGCTTCCCTGACGCCCGGCGTGTTGGCCAGGTTGATTTCCAGGCGCTCCTGCAGGCCGTCAATGTTCACATAGCCTTCCAGGTTGGGCTTGGTTGGGAAGGGATCGATGAACTCCGCCTTGAGGCCCGGCAGGCCGGCCGCCATCATCGCCTGGTAGCCCGGGTATCCGCCCTCGGCGCCGGCGGTCAGGTAGCAGCCCGCGATGGACACATCGTCCATGGCTTTCTTGTCAAAATAGCCGGCCAGGCTGCGCTCAGCGTCTTGTGTTGTGGCCTTCTCCGCGCTTTTGCGCAGCAGATATTCCAGCATCATGGGTGATTCCAGGGCGTTGTAGGCGCCGTCGGTGGAGCACAGCAGCGCCTGCTCGGGCCGGAGTTTGACCAGGCGGGTGTTGAGCCGGAAATCCAGGTCCAGCCCCAGGCGGTTGTCCATCATCGGCGAAGCGTCCAGCAGCAGTTCCTCCATCGCGTCCGCCGTGTCCCCATCGCCGGCGTCATCGATGGACACCTGCATCAAACACTTGGCGTCCATCAGGTAACAGCGGGAATCGCCAGCCCATACCGCCAAGGCTGCCGGGCTGGGCGGGTCAGGGAAAATCAGCCAGAGGGCCAGGGTGGTCGGCAAAATCGGCGCCGCCTGGCCGGACGCGTCCCGGGGCTTCCATTCCAGGGCGGCCGCCTCAAAAGCCTGCTTGATGGCTTCTTTCAGTTGATCCGCGATGGCCGCGGCCAAGGCATACCGGGTTTCCTCCGGCGCGCCCGCTAGGTCCGTGCGCCAAGCCTTGTGGTCCTGCCGGATGGCCTCGCTGACCGCGCGGCTCGCGGCCTGGGCTGCAATCCGGGCCTCCGTCCAGGCCCGGCCGTCCGGGTGCAGCAAAACGCGCGCGCCGCGGCCGCCCAGGCCGTCGCAGACGAGCAGGTGGGACGGCCCTGTATCGAGGGCATCCTCTCCTTTGCCTTGGTTGATTTCGACCATCACTTTCCATTGAATCATGGGGGCCTCACTTTGTTTCGGGCGGGAAGGGGCGGGGAAGGCGAACCGGGATGGGCTTGTTACACATCGCTGACCACCAATCTGACAAAGTCATGATAGGCGAATTCCGAATCTGCCAGATCAGTGATTGGGCCAAGGGGTACTGACAGATTCCATTGGGTCATTTCATTCCAAGGGGAGGTGTTGGGCGCGTAGACGGCAAGGCGACAACTGTAAGGACGCCAAAATCTTTGGAAGTTTATCCAGGTACTTTGCACTTCCTTCAAAGAAGTTGGCCTTGTGCTGGGGCGGCCGGCGCCTGTCAGGTCCTGGCCGAAGCCCATTGGCCGGGCGGCAGGATCGGCGACCACAACAATGATTTGCCGCCTTCTCATCACAGAATAATCATCCTGCCACTCGCTCCGGAAGGCCTGCAGCAGGGCGTCCAGCGGGCCTTCCGGCCCGTCCAGGACCCTCGCCGCCCGAAGGGCGTCTGCATCGCGTTCGAACGCCTCGGCTTCATCCGGCAGGCTGTAGAAATCAGGCGCCTGAACAGGGGGCTTGCCGTCATCCGCCCGGCGGCCGCCGTATACGATGAGCTTGACGCGCAGCGTTTTGAGAACCCCGCCTTCATCATGAACGCCCTTGCTGAGCAGGGGGCAGAGGTCCAGCGCGTGATTTTTGGCCTGTTCCAGCAGGTTTGGCGCGGCGCATCCGCCGTCTACAACATACACGATGTCGATGTCCCATGTCCGACGGGGGAAGCTTCCGGATGGACTTGGTTCATCATCGAGCAATTCGCTCAAGAAATCGAAATCAAACAATTGGGTCGAATTGTCCGGGGGCTTCCCGGCCTGGCTTTCCGGCGGCTCGGGCTCTGGGTCCACATCATTGATGATAAAATACCGCGTGATGCCAAAGGGGTCCCAATCGTTCATGTCTTCATCGTACATACAGGAGAGAACCAATGGCCATGAAAGGATTTCGCTCCAAGCTTGGGTGAAGGGCGCAAACAGGAACATTCTCTTCTCGTCCATGCCAAGTTTGCCTTGCGGGTTCATCCAAGTGGCGTACAGGTCTTGCATGGCCTCGGGCGTGAGAGCCGGATCGGCTGATTCCGGATCCTGGTTGAACTGGAGGCTGCCCGTCCGGGAATCGGGGTTGTCCGGGAAGAAAAAAATGAGGTGCCGCATCTTGTCTAAACCCTGCCGCCAGCCACTTTGCATGGCCAGGCTGAGCGCTTCCCAGGGGCTTTTGGGCGCTTCACCGCCGCAGGCGAGTTTGAGTGAAGAGACATACTGTTCAAACGCTTCAATTTCTTCAGGGATTTGATAAAACTCCGGCCCTTGCGCTTGCAGACCGGCTGGTGCCGGCTGGCTGCGATACACGATGAGTTTGACGCGCAGCGACTTCAATTCGCCATGCCTTCTTTGCAGGTCGGCTTTGAACCAGCGGGGAATGAGCAATGCGAATTCTTTGGCGAAATCCAACAGGATGTGTGCGGGATTGTTGCCGCCGACCACCAGAACAACATCAAACCCCCATGCGATTGCCGGAGCCCGGCCATCCGGGCTGTGTTCCTGATTGGTTTTTAAAACATCTGGTCGGTCTTCAGTCATCCCCATACCACCTTTTCCTTGCTGTTTGCGTGACGCCTGCAGCATCCCCTCATCGCCCGGGGCATCGTTTCGGGCGTCTTTCTGCATCAGAGTCTTCTCCTTGGCGGTGTGACTGCTTTCAGTCTGGCCAGGCCGGGCTAAATGGCGCCGAAAAATGATTTCAGAATGATGTTATAGTTGTTTTCGCTTTCCTGTGTTCCAAGGCGGGAGAAGTCAAAGGTTGTGTAATCCCACCAGCTGATTTTACTCCAGGGGTAGGTGTCGGGGGTCAGCAGTATCATGCGCTTGGCGTCCTTGCTCAGGCTGCCCTGCGGATTTATCCAGTTCAGTTGCAGGAAGTCCAGGGGGTCTAATCCATCATCCCCAGTGAAGCCGGGCTCATCAAAGGGATACAGGATGTCTGAGGGGTGGGTGGACCGGCCGGCCATGACGATGATGAAATGCCGCATTTTCATGCTTGCTTTCAGCCAGTCGCTTTTGATTGCCATCATCAGCGCTTCCATCCCGCCCCGCGGGTCATCCGCGCCAGCCGCGGACCGGAGGGAATCGGCATACTGCCGGAAGGCGTCGGCTTCTTCCGGCAGGTTGAAGAAATCCCGGCTTTCGACTCGCGGACCTTCCTTAGCCTTTTGGCCGCGGAACACAATCAACCGGACGCGCAGCGATTTCAGGAGGCTATTTCTTCCCTGCAGGTATTCTTGGATGTACCGGTGCAGGTCCAGCGCCTTGCTTTTTGCCGCCTCAAGGAGGTTTTCTTCAGCGCCGGCGCCGTCCACCACAAACACGAAATCAAAGCCTCTCTCAAGCGGCGGAACCAAGGGTTGATGTTCGTTTTGCCCATCCAGTGGTGGAAGGGCCGGCCGGTTATCCTGCATCCCTTATCCTCCTTTGTCCGTGACCCGCAAGCCGCTTTCGCGGCGGTGCCGCCTACATGCTGTCGCTGATGAACTTGATGACGCTGCTGTAGTTTTCCTCGGTCATGCCGGCGCCTGCCTGGGAAAAGATGGGGGAGGTCATGTCCCAGTTTGCAATCTCATTCCAGGGATAGGCGTTGGGGGTGAACAGCGCCAGGCGCTTGGCCCGCATGTTCAGGCGGCCCTGCGGGTCAATCCAGGACAGGTGGAGCTCGTCCAGGCTGGCGGGCATGCCGTCCGGATAGGCGAAGCTGGGGTCCACAAAGCGCTGCGGGTTGTCCAGCCGGTGGGCGGAGGCGTCGCTCATCACGATGATGATGTGGCGCATTTTCCCGATGTTCTGCCGCCAGTTGCTGCGGATGGCCATGGACAGGGCTTCCAGCCCGCTTTCCGGCTCATCCCCGCCGCCCGCGGCCTGGATGGAGTCGATGAAGCACCGGAATTCTTCGGCCTCTTCGGGGAAATTGAAAAAATCCGGGCTTTGGATGAAGGGCTTGGCGTCCACATAGATGTCGCGGAACACAATGACCTTGATGCGCAGCATCTTCAGGACGCCGTTCTTTTTCTTGAGCGCCTCGCTGATGCGCTGGTGCATGCCCAGCGCGTTGTTCTTGGCCGCCTCCAGCAGGTTTTGCATGGAGCCGGTGCCGTCAATCACATAGACGATTTCGGCCCCACGGTCAAAAGTGCTGCCGCCGCTTGGGGGGGCGCCGCTGTAATCCTGATTGAAAAAACCCTGATACTCTTGTCCCTGCATGCCAAACCTCTCTATGTCGGTCGCGCGGATTCCGTCTGCGGCGCGAACCGGCCGGCCGCCTTGCGGCTGCGCCGGCCGGCCCGCGTTTTGTGGTGGAATCAGACGCTGTTGGCGATAAACATGTACACCAGATTCATGCTGGCCTCTTCCCCGCCCTTGTTTTGCTGCAGCGGTGTGCCGGGCACGACCAGGTTCCAGGTTTTGATGGTGGTCCAGGGATCGTCATCGGGCACAAACAGGGCCAGGCGCTTGCCGGACGCGCTGATGACCTGGGGATTCAACCACAGCATCTGCAAATCGTCCAGGGATCTGATGTCCGACAAATCGCTGGGATACTTCTGGTTGAGACGCGGGTCATTTCGTTTGGGGCTGTCCAGGGGGTGCGGGACGGTGTCGGTGAACAGCGCGATCACCTGGCGGCGTTTGCTGACGGCGGGGTCGCTGCTCCAGCGGCTCTTGATGGCCAGCGCCAGGGCTTCCAGCGAGTTTTCGGGCATGTCGCCGCCGCCGCTCGCCTCTATGTTGGACAGGAAATTGGCGTATTCCTGCTGCTGGTCGGGCATGACAAAGAAGGGGCTTTCAATCAGGTGGGCATCATCGCAGTAGAAATCGCGGAAGAGGATGACCTTGAGCCGCACCTGACGGACGACGCGCTTCTTCTCGGCCAGGGCAGCCTCCAAACCCGGCATAAAGTAAAGCGCTTCGTTTTTGACGCGCTCAATGAAGGGAACCATGGAGCCGGTGGCGTCAATCACAAAGACGATGTCGACATCGGTATTCAAGCCGCTGGTTTCGACTTCGGGGTCGTATTCAATGTTGGCAAAGGGGTCGTTGGTGATGTCAAAGGACAAGTCGCCGGCGGGCTCCTGCTGCTGGGGCTCCTCCAGCTGCTGGGCGGGCTCCATGATGGGCTCCTGCTCCATCGTGGGTTCCGTGTCACCTTCCGAAGGGTGCAGGCCGTTCAGGAAATCGCTGTCATAGGTGCTCATGGTTTCCTCCTCGTTTTTGGTTTGTTTTTTGATACAGCATTTTGGGATGCCGCATAGTAAAACCTATTCTGTTGGATGGGGAGCGTTCGTTTCGGTACGGTTCGTATTTTAGCACACCAAGGCAAGGAGGTAAAGCGAATTTATGGGCAATTTTGGCACCATTTTAGCGCGCAGGGACAAGCCGCGCGCCTTTTTAAAGGCGTGGCCGGCGTGGATTTTGGGCAGCCCTTTGCCGGCCGCGGTATACGATACGCTTGACGCATAGGGCCTGGGAACTCCGGCTTCCCTGCAAATACCCTGGCTTTAAAGGGACGAACGGCCGGCGCGTTGCTCCCGGCCGCCTCCTGCAGGTCCTGCAGGGAGCCGGTGCCGTCAATCATATGGACGATTTCGATACCCCGGTCAGTGGTGCTGCCGCCGATTGATGGGGCGTTCCAAAAATTCCGATTGGAAAATCCCTGACACGCTTGTCCCTGCCCGCCAAACCGCTCTTTGCCGGTTGCGCGGATTCCCGCTTCCGGCGAGCCCTGGCCGACCGCCTTGCGGCTGCGCCGGCCGGTTCGCATCCCGTGGAGGAATCAGATGGCGCTGGCGATATAGTTGTACACCATGTCCATGTTGACCTCATCGCCGCCCATGTTGGTCTGCAGGTACGCGCTGGGCACCACCAGATTCCAGGTTTTGATGGTGGTCCAGGGTTCGGCATCCGGGGCAAACAGCGCCAGGCGCTTGCCGGACTTGCTGATGACCTGGGGATTCAGCCACAGCATCTGCAAATCATCCAGGGTCCAGATGTCCGCCAGATCGCCGGGATACTTTTGGTTGAGCCGCGGGTCCTCACGCCTGGGGCTGTCCAGGGGGTGCGGGACAGCGTTGGTGAACAGCGCGATGACCTGGCGGTGTCTGGTGACGGCGGGGTCGCTGCTCCAGCGGCTCTTGATGGCCAGCGCCAAGGCTTCCAGCGAGTTTTCGGGCACATCGCCGCCGCCGATTGCCTCAAATTTGGACAGAAAATCGGCGTATTCCTGTTGCTGGCCGGGCATGTCAAAGA
>CAYYVN010000027.1:0-4875 GCA_964475165.1 uncultured Verrucomicrobiota bacterium
GGTCAGTTTGACTGGGGCGGTTTCCTCCCAAATGGTAACGGAGGAGTTCGAAGGTTCCCTCATCATGGTTGGCAATCATGAGTGGAGTGTAAGGGTAGAAGGGAGCTTAACTGCGAGACCTACAAGTCGAGCAGGTGCGAAAGCAGGACCTAGTGATCCGGCGGTGGAACGTGGAATCGCCGTCGCTCAACGGATAAAAGGTACTCCGGGGATAACAGGCTGATCGCTTCCAAGAGTCCACATCGACGAAGCGGTTTGGCACCTCGATGTCGGCTCATCGCATCCTGGGGCTGGAGAAGGTCCCAAGGGTTTGGCTGTTCGCCAATTAAAGCGGTACGCGAGCTGGGTTCAAAACGTCGTGAGACAGTTTGGTCCTTATCCTCTGTGGGCGCAGGAAATTTGAGGAGAACATTCCTTAGTACGAGAGGACCAGGAATGACGTACCTCTGGTGTTCCAGTTGTTCAGCCATGAGCATCGCTGGGTAGCTAAGTACGGAACGGATAAGCGCTGAAAGCATCTAAGCGCTAAGCCTCCTCCAAGATTAGATTTCCCTATCGCGTAAGCGATACTAAAGGCACCCCGAAGACTACGGGGTTGATAGGCTGGAGGTGTAAGCACAGTAATGTGTTAAGCTGACCAGTACTAATCCGCCGTGCGGCTTGATCATCTTTAGGGCCTCGCGCTTGAGCGCAGGTGGCTGGCTTTGCCCCTATGCAATTTATTTTATTTCCGGTGACCATAGCGGGGAGGAAACACGCGTTCCCATTCCGAACACGACCGTAAAGGGCCCCAGCGGCAATGGTACTGTGGTGTAGGCCATGGGAGAGTAGCTCGTTGCCGGGAAATTTTAAGAAATCCCCCAGAGACGCTCAAGCGCCCTGGGGGATTTTTTTTGCGCTGGTTCAGCGGCCTTGCTCAAGGAGGTACTCATCCCTGACTGGCCGTTCAGCAGCCGATCGGCTGAGCCGCCGTGCAGCTGGCCTCAAGCGCTCAGCAGCCAGCCCCGCGCGGCCAGGCCTTTTATTGGTAAAACTCGGCGATGGCCTGCACGATATAGGCCTTCTCTTCCTGAGCTAGTTCCGGATAGATGGGCAGGGCCAGGGTCGTTTGCGCGGCCTTTTCCGAAATGGGGCAATCGCCCTTTTTGCCGCCCAGCCCGGCGAAGCATTCCTGGAGATGGAGCGGGACGGGATAATATATTTCGGTGCCGATCTGCTTGGTCTTGAGATGGCTTTGGAGAGCATCGCGGTTGGGCACACTGATCACATATTGATTGAAGATATGCCCGGCCTGCTGGCGCGTGGGCAGCTTCACCCGGTCTGGCACCAGGCCGGCGGCGGTGAAGAGGCGGTCGTAATCGTCGGCATTACGGCGGCGCGCCGCCGTCCAGCCATCCAGTTTCTGCAGCTTGATATTGAGCACGGCGGCTTGCAGGGCGTCCAGGCGAAAATTGCCACCGATAACTTTATGATAATATTTGGGCTGCGAGCCGTGCATGCGCAGAACCACCATCTTTTCGGCCAGCTCTTCGTCATTGGTGGTGACCATGCCGCCATCGCCGAAAGCTCCCAGATTTTTGCTGGGGAAAAATGAGAGGCATCCGGCCAAGCCCATGGAGCAAGCCCGTTGGCCATTATATTCGGCTCCGATGGCCTGGGCGGCGTCCTCGATCAGGGGCAGCTTGTGCTTCTTGGCAATGGCCAGCAGTTCGTCCATGGCGCAGCACTGTCCATATAAATGCACCACGATGATGGCCTTGGTGCGCCGGCTGATGGCAGCTTGGACGGCCTGGGGCGCGATATTGTAGGTATCGGGCTCGACATCCACGAAGACGGGCTTGGCTCCCAGGCGGGCGACTGAGCCGGCCGTGGCAAAAAATGTGTAGGAAGGCACGATCACTTCATCCCCGGGACCGATATCCAACGCCATGAGGGCGATGAGGATGGCATCGGTTCCCGAAGAAACCCCGATCCCATACCGGCAGCCGGAATAGGCGGCCACGGCTTTTTCGAGCGCTTCCACTTCGGGCCCCATGATAAAGCGCTGGCTTTCCATAACGCGTTGGACGGCAGCTTCGATTTCCGGCTTGATGGTTTGATATTGCGCTTGCAAATCCAGCAGTGGAATTTTCATATGGCTCCTTATGCTTTAATCACTCGTGCCTGCCCGGAAGCGTAGACGCCTCTGGTATCGACAATGAGCGCCGCCTGGCGCAGAATCATTTCATAATCGAAAGCATCATGGTTGGTGGTGATGACGACGCAATCATAGGTTTGGAGGGTTGTGGGGGTCAAGGGCACGCTGGCCAGATCAAAGCGATGCTCGCGCAGTTCCGGGAAGCGGGGGATATGCGGGTCGGAATAATCCAGGTGGGCCTCCCAACGCTTGAGGATCTCCATCAGCTTCACGGCCGGCGATTCGCGCATATCATCCACATTTTTTTTATAGGCCAGCCCCAGTATCAGAATGCGCGCCCCGTGCACAGCCTTGCCCTGGGCATTTAAGCCAGCGCTGATTTTGGCGGCCACATATTCGGGCATGGCGCGGTTGATTTCGCCGGCCAGTTCAATAAACCTTGAATGCACGCCGTATTCCCTGGCTTTCCAGGTCAGATAGAAAGGATCGATCGGAATACAGTGGCCGCCGAGACCCGGCCCCGGATAGTAGGGCACGAAGCCAAAGGGTTTGGTGGATGCCGCCCGAATAACCTCATAAATATCAATGCCCATTTTATCGGCGATTATTTTCATTTCATTCATCAGCCCGATGTTGACGGCGCGGTGAATGTTCTCCAGCAGCTTGGTCATCTCGGCGGTGCGCGTTGAGCTCACCGGCACCACATTATCCACCACCTGGCCGTAGAGCGCTTGGCCTACCGCCAGGCAGTCGGGTGTGATCCCGCCGCATATCTTGGGAGTGGTCTGGAGGTTGAACTGTTCGTTGGCCGGATCTTCACGCTCGGGCGAGTAGACCAGAAATATATCGCGGCCCACTTGCCGGCCGCCGCTTTCCAGTTTGGGCTTCAAGACCTCGGCGGTGGTCCCGGGGTAAGTGGTGCTTTCCAGGGATAGCACCTGGCCGCGGCGCAGATGGGGCGCGAGAGCGTCCATGGTGCTGACGATAAAACTCAGATCGGGATCCAAGTGCTTGCCGAGCGGGGTGGGCACGCAAATGATGATGGCGTCGGCCTGGGTGGCCTGGGAGAAATCATCGGTCGCGCGGAAGTTGGCCTGGCGCGCCTGCGCGATGCGCGCGGCGGGAATATGGCCGATATAGCTTTGGGCGCGCTGCAGTTGCGCCACCTTATCGCGATCAACATCCAGGCCCAACACCTGGAAGCCCACTTCACTGAAGCGCATGGCTAGCGGCAGGCCCACATAGCCCAGGCCCACGATACCGATCAGCGCTTCTTTCCGCTGGATTTTATTCAGCAGTTCAGCTTTCATGCCGGATCTTTCTTGAAATCATCATAGCTGCGCGTCCCCGCCGCAAGGGTTGCCGGCAAGGGCGCATCCTCATCCAGATCCAGACATTTCAAGCGGCCGGACTGATCCTCCCGGTAACGAAAGCGGCTTTCCGGGCAAACCCAGTTGCCCGCGGCATCCTTGACGGTCAGCCGATGGCCATGCCGGCTCATCCAGCCTTGGATGCGCCCGGGGTTGCCCATCAGGAGCGCATAATCCGGAACATCCTTGGTCACTACCGTGCCGGCGGCTACGAAAGCATATTTGCCGATGGTCACGCCGCAAACGATGGTGGCATTGGCGCCAATGGTGCAGCCGCGCTTGAGCAGGGTTTTTTCATAGAGGCTATGCCGGTTGACCTGCGAGCGCGGATTGGTGACGTTGGTCAGCACACAGGATGGGCCCAGAAAAACATCGTCTTCAACTACGGTGCCCGTATAAATCGAAACATTGTTCTGCACCTTGACGTTGTTGCCTAAAATGGCGTTGGCATCCACATTGACGTTTTGGCCCAGGACGCATTTCGCGCCTATTTTGGCGCCGGGCATGATATGCGAAAAATGCCAGATCTTGGTGCCTGGTCCGATGCTGGCGCCTTCATCCACACAGGCGCTTGGATGGACAAAGAAAGCGGCTGCTGCCGGCTGAGTGCTGTTCAAGGAGAGGGCCCGCCCGTTCTCTTCCAGGGAGCGTTGGCAGGCGTTGAGCACCTCCAGCACGCGCAGCCCTTCTGCCCCACTGGTTTTGGGGGTGGCCCGCGTTGCCAGGCAGGCGAGAAAGTGACGGCATTCTTCCTTGAGCGGTTCTTTAGCTTCCAATTCCACGGGGGTGGGCTCGGCCTTGGTGGCCAGGGGCCGGCCGTTTTTCCAGGTTATCGTATGGGGGTAAAGCAGTAATTTATGAGTGGCGGTATCATCGAAGACGGCCATCTGCTGGCTACCCACGACCACCAAGCGTTGTTCCTTGAAGGGGTGCAGCCAGCTGGCGAAGATATGCGCGCTGATACCGCCCGCGAAAGTCAATTGCCCCATGATCATATCGGGCGTGCCGGTTTGGAGATAGGCGCCCCCGCGGCAGGCCACCTTTTCCGGTTTCAGGTTGAGCAGGGCCAGGATCACCGAGATATCATGCGGGGCGAAACTCCAGAGGACATTTTCTTCCGTGCGAATCTTGCCCAGGTTCAAGCGTTGGGAATAGAGATGGAGAATCTTGCCCAAAGCGCCGGCGGCCACTAATTCCTGGAGCTTGATGACAGCCGGATGATAATGCAGGATGTGCCCCACCATCAAGATGCGCCCTTCCTGCTCCGCGAGTTGGACGAGCCGCGCGCCCTGGGCACTATCGAGGGCCAGGGGCTTTTCCACAAAAACATCCTTCCCGGCCAGCAGGGCCTGGGTGGCCAGGGCGGTT
>CAYYVN010000028.1:0-1205 GCA_964475165.1 uncultured Verrucomicrobiota bacterium
CACGGATTTCCGGCCGGAAGCCGGATGTTTTTTTATTGTTTTTATCATACGGCAGGATGATGCGGAACGCAAGGGGTGAAGTGTACACAATGTTTGGCAATTACTTGCGGTAATCGTTTAATTCATGTATAGTTCATAATCAGTAATACACAAAAATACAAAAATGGAGGCAAATATGCTAAACAGGCAGCGCATTTGGGCTTTCTTGCTTGTCACGGTTTTCTTAATGATTGCAGCAATTTCATTCGCCCAAGAAAATCCAGGCGTCTTGATTGAACCGGGGAACGATGTAATACGGGAAGGAGAGGAAGAGAAGGTCATTCCTCTCCCACTTTATGTTGCAAAAAAACTTGCCCTCAAAGCAACGGAAGTTTTAGCGGAAGATGTGTCCGATAAAACGAAAACAGTATTTGTTTGGAGTTCATCTAGCCCTGAGATTGCAAAAGTGGATACAAAGGGAACAGTAATCGGCGTATCCCCAGGCCAGGCAACGATTTCCATACATGCAAAAGAAAATGAAACCATCACCAGTTCTGTATTGGTTGAGGTCAGGCAACCTGTAAAGTCCTTTAAACTTGATGATACCAAACTCTCCTTGCTGATAGGTGCCGGGGAAGATCAAGGGCAGGCCTCTATCAAATATACATTGCTGCCCGAAGACGCATATGACCAGTCTATTGAATGGATTTCATCCGATGAAAGTGTTGCAGTCGTTGATGCTGCTGGTCATGTGACAGCAGTTGGCGCGGGAAAGGCAACCATCAGCGCTAAACCAAATGATCCAGCGATTACCAAAGCTCTGTCATGTTCCGTAAGCGTCAGCCAAGCGGCAAACAGCATCGTTCTGAGCCACAGCAAAGAAATGGTGTATAAAGCCGCCACACTAAAACTGAAGGCAAGTGTATTGCCAGAAAATGCAGGAAGTAAAAAAGTCCTTTGGACAACCTCTGACAAAAAAATTGCAACAGTTGACAGCTCTGGGACAGTAACAGCAAAGAATGACGGCGTCGCCATCATCACTTGCACGGCAGCAGATGGCAGCGGCGTTTTTTCAGAATGTGAAGTCACTGTCATTCAAAAAGTCAAGACTTTAGCAGTATCACCAAAGACACTCACTCTTTTGCTAGAGGGTCCCGTCAGCGCACAGAGTGCTCAGCTGACATGCACTGTCAAGCCGGAACAAGCTTTTTATCAGGATGTTCTCT
>CAYYVN010000028.1:1215-4606 GCA_964475165.1 uncultured Verrucomicrobiota bacterium
GTTCTCTGGTCATCCTCAAATGAATCAGTTGCAGTAGTAGATGAAACAGGTCTTGTCAAGGCAGTCGCCCCCGGCAAAGCGACAATCACCGCCATTTCAGCTGATCCCGGTGTTTCAGCAAAGAGTACAAGCGCTGTCATTGTAGGAAAGGCGGTTCAATCCCTCAGTCTCTCAACTGCAAAAGCCACCATTGACAAAGGAAAAACCTTGAAACTTACCGCGACCCTGCTACCTGAGGATGCGTTAAACAAGAAAATCTCATGGAAATCCTCCAATGAGAAGGTTGCGACAGTCAGCACATCTGGCGTTGTAACCGCAAAAAGTGTTGGAAAAACGACCATTACAGGGACTGCTGCTGATGGAAGCGGTATCAGCAAAACGGTTGATATCCTTGTAGTACAAAAAGTGACCACTGTGTCAGCTGCCACTAAACGCATCATCCTCTTTGAAGGCGCGACCTCCAGGGCGACTGTGAAAATATCGCCAGCTGATGCCAGTGATAAAGCCATCAACTGGTCATCCGACTCAAGCTATGTCGCAACAGTGGACAAGAATGGAACGATTACAGCAAAAAATGCCGGTGAGGCAATCATCACAGCTACCGCGGCAGACGGCAGCAAGAAAAAAACGACCATAAAAGTAATTGTTGAGCCTGCCAATCCCATCTCACTTGAAAGCATTGGGTTTGGCCGTTACTTGCCAAACTTGTTGGCGATGACGGTTTATAACAAAACAAGAACAGTTTCTTTCACGGATTTTGACTTTAAAATGGAACTCTACTCTTACAATGGAACAATGATTGATTCCGGCAGTTATTCACTCGGCAGTCCTGTCCGTATGGGTGCAGGCAGCACAAAAACCATCAAGCGCACTGTTTTCGGGGTTGGGATGGCGACCAAAGTAGTTATCACGATTACTGGCGTTGAATTGTCAAATGGTTCATTCTACAGTATCCCGAAATCTCTTCAGGAAACCTGGACATTTAGGCGATAGACCTTAACATCCCGTTGAAGGCTAAAAATCAGATACAGAAAGTCGCGAAAGCGGCTTCCTGTATCTTTTAAATTAAGCCACAAACACTAAACGGCGCTTGTCAAAAGCAGTCAGCCGTGGCCTATCAGGTACTTCAATCCAGATGGTTCAAGAAATTCATCAACCCTGCGGCTGATTTTCCGGCTGCGGTTCCGCCAGCCGCTTCAGGTAGAAATATTCGGAAAAGCCGCACTCCGGCGCGTCATAGCTGCCCACCTTCTCATAGCCCAGGGCGGGGTAGAAATCCTTGCCCTGCCAGGAGAAGGTGTCCAGGCGGATCAGCAGCGCGCCGCGGCGGCGGGCTTCCTTTTCCACCTCGTGCATCAGCAGGGTGCCCAGGTGGTTGTGGCGGTGGGCGCGGTCCACAAAGACGGTGTCCACATACAGGATGCCAAAGGGCGTCATGGAGCCGGTTGCCCCGGCGATCAGGTGCCCGTCCTCCCGGATGCCGATGCGCAGCTCCTTGCTGACCGGGTTGGGGAAGAGCTCGCTGTCATATTCCTCCAGGCGGGTCGCCAGTTCCTCCGCCTCGGTGTAGCTTAAGCCGGTCACCTCAATGCCCATGAAAACCCCCCGCTCCCTTTCTTCTGCCGCGAATGTAGCATTGATGCGCCCGATGGTCAACGGTGCTTTTTGCCCGCCCGCACAACCATGCGCCATCAAACAATCAAACGGAAGCAAAGGCGCCCGGCTTGCCAGCGGCGGGCGCCTATATCAAAAAATCAAACCGTTTTTATTGTTTTTTTTGGCGGCTGGCGTCCTTGGCGCGCACCTCGTGGCTGAGCTCGCGCTTGCGCATGCGCAGCGTCTGCGGGGTGACCTCCAGCAGCTCATCCTCATCGATGAATTCCATGCACTCCTCCAGCGTCATCGCTCGGGTGGAGACCAGCTTCAGGCTGTCCTCCGCCGCGGCCGAGTTGCGGGTGTTGGTCACGTGCTTCTTGCGGCAGACATTCACCACGATGTCGCCCGGGCGGCTGGACTGGCCGCAGATCATGCCGGCGTAGACCGGCGTCTGGCTGCCGATGAACAGCGCGCCGCGCTCCTGGGCGCCAAACAGGCCGTACTGGGTGCTCTCCCCGGTTTCATAGCACACCAGCGCGCCCACGTTGCGCCGGGGAATCTCGCCCCGGAAGGGCTCAAAGCCGTCAAAGACCGCGCTCATGATGCCCTCGCCGCGGGTATCGGTCAGAAACTCGTTGCGGTAGCCGAAGAGCCCGCGGGAGGGCACGGAGAACTCCAGGCGCACCCGCTCCTGCCCGGCCATCGATTTGAGCACGCCGCGGCGGCGGCCCAGCTTCTCAATCACGCTGCCCGCGGCGACAGCCGGCACATCGGCGCGCAGCAGCTCCATCGGCTCCAGCACCTGGCCGTCCTCCTCATGCAGGATGACCTCGGGCCTGGACACCTGGAACTCATAGCCCTGGCGGCGCATGGTCTCAATCAGCACGGAGAGGTGCAGTTCACCCCGGCCCTTGACGATGAACTGGTCGGGCGTGGAGCCGTCCTCCACGCGCAGGGAGACATCGGTGTGCGTTTCCCGGTACAACCGCGCGCGCAGGTGGCGGCTGGTCACATACGTGCCCTCGCGCCCGGCGAAGGGGCTGTCGTTCACCGAAAAGGTCATGGACACCGTCGGCTCGCCGATGGCCACAAAGGGCAGCGCCTCCGGCCGGGCCGGGTCGCAGACGGTGTCGCCGATGTTCAAATCGGCAAGGCCGCTTAAGGCCACGATGTCCCCCGCGGCGACCTCTGGCGCGGGCAGGCGCTTGAGCCCGTCAAAGACGGAAAGCTCGGTCACCTTGAAGGTGTCGCGGATGCTCTCATCCAGCGCGTTCACCCGCAGCAGCGTCTCCTGGGTGCGCACAACGCCCCGCTGGATGCGCCCGATGCCGATGCGGCCCACGTACTCGTTGTAGTCCACGGTGGAAATCAGCGCCTGGAAGGGGCCTTCCATCTCGCAGTCCGGGCCGGGGATGTGGGTCAGGATGGCGTCAAACAGCGGCACCAGGTTCTCGCCCCGGGCGTTCAGATCGGTTGTCGCCGTGCCCTGGCGGGCGGACACGAACAGCACCGGGCGGGAGAGCGCGTCCACATCGGCCTCCAGGTCAATCAGCAGATCCAGCAGCTCGTCCACCACCTGGGCGGAGCGCGCGTCCGGCCGGTCCACCTTGTTGATGACCATCAGCACGGGCAGCTTCAGGTCCAGCGCCTTCTTCAGCACAAAGCGGGTTTGGGGCATCGGGCCTTCAAAGCTGTCCGTCAATAGCAGCACGCCGTCCACCATCTTCAGCACGCGCTCCACCTCGCCGGAAAAATCGGCGTGGCCGGGCGTGTCCACGATGTTGATCTTGGTGTC
>CAYYVN010000029.1:0-2161 GCA_964475165.1 uncultured Verrucomicrobiota bacterium
CACTTACACCCCTCCCGTAATTGATGATCGTATTAGGAATCAATCATCAGTATTTGTTTTTCAACCATTTCAAACAGTGAAGCTACTTACTGATAACCTAGCATGCTATTGGCAGAAAATCGTTCCAGATTTTATTATAGAAATAAGGAACCCTGAAGCAATTAGAAAGGAATTGAACGCGATAGGTATAAATCTAAAACACATATACTGCGATTATGATAGTACAGCAAAATACACTATTAGCTCGGTATAATAATGTGGGTAAGCAAGGATCTCCAAGAAATCGTGAATCTATATCAAAGTAAAGTGGCTATCGCGACATTGAACTAGAGAACGATTGAGCAAGTCAAATTTGAAACGCGAAAGAGAGGAATCTATGTTAGTACTTGGAATTAATCGGATTATGGGTTGGCTTCAGATTACAACTGGTAGAGGTACTTATACATGTCCAACCAAAGAAATCGATGGAGAACTACACTTTTGGTTTAAGCAAAAGTGGCATAGAGCAAAGGACTATATGTCTGAACATACAACTGAACTAGTATCAGAAGATGGGAGGAATTATTCTAGAAATATTCTGGAATGAAGGCTTTCCCTTCGATGTAAAGGCAATGCACCCTTCCCCGCAACCAGGTGCATTGTATTGAAACTGAGGTCTACTTCCAGGAACCGCCGCGGATTGCAGTGAATCCACGGCGTTTTTATATGTAGAGACCCACAGGTTCTGTGCTGCGGCCGGATTATTGAAGATTTCAACGGCTGCCGGCAAATGCAAGATGGGAAAAGATTGGGTAAATCAACCCAGGATGCTCAAGCGCTGAAGAAGGATGAGCCTGCATGCCGCCACGGGAGTGCCAATAGCCATCATAAGTGTTTGGCAGTGAAGAGTAGTCATGGGTGTTTGGCAGTGAAAAGTAGCCATAAGTATTTGGCAGTGAAAAAACATGGAATAGATGACAGATTAACTGGCCGTAACTGAAACAGGCTTGCCCGCGCCCAACAAGTTTTGATTTCAGGTGCGGTTGTGATTAAATGCATGGAAGAGCCAATGCTTGATGGACCACGTGGCAAAATCTGACATCAACTGATAAAGGAACCGAACATGACAGACACGACCGATACATACCGGCAATGGAACCGACCATGACAGACACGACCGATAGATACTGACAAAGGAACCGACCATGACAGACGCGACCGATATATACCGGCAAAGGAACCGAACATGACAGACGCGATGCGAACCATCCTGGATATGGACCGCCACCCGGTCATCGCCCCGGTGCTCAGATGCCTGAACACCTGGGAGCACTGGCACCACGCCTTCTGCGCGCTGCTGGAACTGCCCATTGAACACCTCTATGACAGCTGGACGCACGGGGTCGGGCACACGGAGCGGGTGATTCTGCTGGGCGCTGTCTGCGCAATGGACCAGGATTTTGATGACAGAGAAGCCCGTTACACGGCGCTGGCCTGCACCTGGCATGATGTGGGGCGGCGGGATGACGGCATTGACATCCACCACAGCCGCCGCTCAGCCGACAGGCTGCCGGAGCTGGCCGATTACCCGGCGGAAGACCTGGCGCTGCTGCAGGCCGCCATCCGGGCGCATTCCGGGCCGGACGGGGATGAGGCCTGCCTTGCCATTTACGCGCCCAGGGATGAGGCCCGCTGCCGGCGCGTGATGAAGGCGCTGCAGGACGCCGACCGCCTGGACCGGGTGCGGCTGGGTGACCTCAACCCAAGGTACCTCAATTTTGACACCAGCAGGAGGCGCGTGCAGTTCGCGGACGCGCTCTATGAAGCGTATGAGGAATGGTGAGGCGGGGATGAACGCAAGCCTTTGCCGCTTTGCTCCTGGGATGGCGGGTGGTTGCCTGTTCCTGGTTGCCGGCAAATTTGATGATGTTGATTGCTGATTGACGATTGTGATCGCCAAGCGCGTTTGCCAATTGCCGGTTACCGATTGTCGTTTGCCGATTGCCAATTGCCGAATGCGTTTGCTGATTGCCAATCGCTGATTGCCGATTGCCGATTGCCGATTGCCGATTTCCGGGAATATGGTACGATACGCTTGAAATTCCGTAGTATCACCGGCGCGGCCTGCGGCGCGGCCATCCGCCGGGCCCGGTGGTGTTCCCAGCGGAAAATAACCGCCGCA
>CAYYVN010000029.1:2261-3668 GCA_964475165.1 uncultured Verrucomicrobiota bacterium
CGGCGCGGCCATCCGCCGGGCCCGGTGGTGTTCCCAGCGGAAAATAACCGCCGCAAGCTGGCGGCGTCCCAGCAAGCAAGGGCATGACACTATCACAAATCATCCCCGGCGCGGATGGCAGCGCGGTTGACTGCCTGCAAGAAGGAAAGGAAGAAACATGACAGAGTTTACCGTCCCCGGGCGCGTCATCAACCTGGGCATCATCGGCCTGGGCGACCGCGGGCTGCCGCAGGCCAGGCTGCTGGCCGCGATGCCCGATGTGCGCATCCTGGGCCTGTGCGACACCCGGGAGGAGCGCGTGGGCCGGGCGAAGGCGGCCCTGGAAGCGGAGTTTGGCGTCACCGCCCCCGGTTTTGACAACGCGGAAGAATTGTTCTCGCTGCCGGGGCTGGAGGCCGTGGTCATCATGACCTCCTGGGAGACCCACATCCCCCTGGCGGTTCAGGCGATGCGGCGCGGCATCGTGCCGGCGATGGAGGTGGGCGGCGCCAGCTCGCTGCGGGAGTGCTGGCAGCTGGTGGAAGCCAGCGAGGAAACCGGCATCCCCTGCATGCTGCTGGAGAACTGCTGCTACGGGCGTGAGGAAATGGCCGTATTGAACATGGCGCGGCAGGGCCTCTTTGGCGAACTGGTGCACTGCCGCGGTTCCTATGAGCACGATTTGCGCGAGGAAATCGGCAATGGCGACCGAACCGGGCACTACCGCCAGCGCCACTTCCTCAACCGCAACGGGGAACTGTACCCCACCCACGGGCTGGGGCCCATCGCCTCCTATTTGGGATTGAACCGCGGCAACCGCATGGTTTCCCTGGCTTCCTTCGCCAGCAAGGCCGCGGGGCTGGGCGAATGGCTGGCGGAGCACCGGCAGGACAAGCCGGAACTGGCCGCGAAGCGGCCCGCCTGCGGGGACGTGGTCACCACCCTGATCACCTGCGCCCGGGGGCAGACCATCCTGCTGACGCATGACTGCACCCTCCCCCGGCCCTATTCCCGCGGCGGGCGGGTGCAGGGCACCCGGGGCATCTGGATGGAGGACAACCGCTCCATCTACATTGACGGGCGCACGCCCGCCGTGCCCGGCTACTGGACCCACGTTTGGGAGAGCGACGCGCCCTACATGCGGGAATACGAGCACCCCCTCTGGCAGGCCTACACCGCCTTTGGCGAGCGCGGCGGCCACGGCGGCATGGATTACCTGGTGATGCGCGCCTTCATCGAGGCGCTGCAGCAGGGTACGCCCTTCCCCATTGATGTGTATGACGCGGCCGCCTGGATGAGCGTGACCGCGCTGTCGGAGCAATCCATCGCGCAGGGCGGCCAGCCGGTCGCCGTGCCGGACTTTAGTTCCGGGCGCTGGCTGGCGCGGCGGGAGGAAGCGAAAGGCAAGTACGCGCTGCACGAATAAGG
>CAYYVN010000030.1:0-3334 GCA_964475165.1 uncultured Verrucomicrobiota bacterium
TGGCTGCACCGGAAGCTTGGCCTGGGCAGGCTGTCCTCCTGCGCTGATATGTCTCCGGATTTGACCGCGCTGGTCAGCTTCGGCGGGGATGGCACGCTGCTCCGGGTGATCCCGCACGCGGTGTCCAAAGGCATCCCCATCCTGGGCGTCAACATGGGGCACACGGGCTTTCTGATGGAAATCAGCCCCGTGAGCCTGCCCGGCGCGCTGGACCGCATCCTGGACAGTGATTTTTTTATCTTTGAACGCGCTATGCTGGACTGTGACATCAACGGCGCGCACCGCAACCTGGCCGTCAACGAGTTCGTGCTGACCCGCGGCATCAACCCCAGCAGCCTGGTGCTGGATGTGACCCACAATGATGAATTGGTGTATACCATCCACGGCGACGGCGTGCTCGTGGCCACCCCCACCGGCACCACGGGCTATACCCTGTCCGCCGGCGGCCCGGTCATTGAGCCCACCGTGCCCTGCATCGTCATCGTGCCGGTATGCTCCCACATCATGAACCAGCGCCCGATAGTCCTGCCTGATACCGGCGAGGTCAAGGTCCGTGCACGCTCCAATAAGAGCGCGGCGCATCAGATTTGCATTGACGGGCAGATTGTCTACAACCTGGAGGAGGGCAGCACCACGGTCATCCGCAAGGCTGCCGCCGCCGCGCGGTTCATCCGCTTCCAGCCACAGCGGTTTTTGACCAGGCTCCACGACAAGCAAATGGAATGGAGCAATAATGTATATGGAGGGAAAACATGAAAAGCACACGGCAGGCAGCCATCCTCAACCTGATTGACAAGCAGGACATCAAGACCCAGAAGGAACTGGCGGAGAAATTGCGTGTCCAGGGCTTTCATGTCACCCAGGCCACCGTCTCGCGCGACATCAAGGAAATGCGTCTGCTGAAGGTGCTGACCGGTCTGGGCGACTACAAGTACTCCACCGCGGACCAGGCGGAGTACTCGGTCTCCGACCGCTTTGTCCGGATGTTTGTGGACTCGGTCATTTCCATTGAAGCCGCGGGCAACATCATCGTCATCAAGACGCTGGCCGGCTCCGCCAACGTGGCCGGTGAGGCGATTGACAGCATGCGCTGGCCGGAGATTGTGGGCACGCTCTCAGGCGACAACACCATCTTTGTCATCGTGCACAAACCGGAGGAAGCCCAGGATGTCGTCCGGAAATTCAACGAAATCCTCAGATAAGGCATTATGCTGGAACAACTCCTGATCAGGAACATCGCCCTGTTTGAGGAAGCCGCCATTCAGTTCGGGCCCGGCCTGCATGTGCTGACCGGCGAAACGGGCGCCGGCAAATCGCTGGTGGTTGACGCGGTCAATTTTTTGTGCGGCGCGAGAACCGACCGGGATTTCATCCGGACGGGCAGCGACAAGGCCTATGTGGAAGGCGTTTTTTCCGTTGAGGGCCTGCCCGGTTTGCCGGTCAGCCTGGATCAGATGGAGGTGGAGCCCGAGGACGGGCGGCTGATTCTGTCCAGGGAGATGAACACCAAAGGGCGCAGCCTGTTCCGCGTGAATGGGCTGGCTGTTTCTTTGGCGGTTTATCAGCAGCTGACCGCCCTGATGGTGGACCTGCACGGCCAGCACGAGCACCAGTCCCTGCTGCATGAAAGCCGGCACCTGCATTTTTTGGATTTGCTGGGGGATGCCGCGCATGCCGCGCTTGCGCAGCGGACGAAGGAGGCGTTTTCGGCCTTCTCCGCCGCGCGCAAAGCGCTGGAGCAAGCCCGGCAAGCCAGCGCGGACAAGGCGGAGCGCATGGAGATCCTTGCCCTGCGCAGGAAAGAGCTCAAGGAGGCCAAACTGGTCCCGGGGGAGGAAGAAAGCCTGCAGGCGGAAAAAACCATGCTCCGCAACGCGGACAAGATGATTGGCGCCATCAATGGCGCAAATGCCGCCCTGTTTGAGGGAGCCGGGGAGGAGACCGCCGGTTCCTTTATCCGTACCGCGCTGCAGCTGCTGGAAAAGATTGTGGATTACCAGCCCGCTTTCAGGGAATTGCATGATAGGCTGACCGCGCTTTCCTATGAGCTGGAGGAAATCGGCCATGATTTGAACGCGCAGCTGCGCGGCATCAGCCTGGACGACAAGCGCTTGGAGCAGGTGGAGGACAGGCTGGACCAGCTGCGCAAACTGCAGCGCAAATACGGCCCGACCAGCGAGGCAATGCTTCAAACCCTCAATGAGGTGGAGTCGGAATTGCGCCAGTATGAGACCCTGGATGAGGACCTTGAGCGTCTGGAGGCGGAGGCGGTTTCCGCTGAACAAGCCTTCGTCGCCGCCGCCGGGGATTTGAGCGTGTCCCGCTCCGCGCTCGCGCAGAAGTACGGCAAGCTGATGGAAAGCGCGCTGGCGGAACTGAACATGGCCGGGACGCGCTTTCAAATCCGTGTGGAGCGGCAGCCTGACCAACGCGTTGGCGAGGGGATGGACAAGGTCAGCATGCTGATCGCGCCCAACGCGGGGGAGGAGCTCAAGCCGCTTGCCAAAATCGCTTCCGGCGGCGAGCTGTCCCGGGTGATGCTGGCGATGAAGGCCATGGCCGCGCAGAAGAATGAAGTGCCCACCATGGTCTTTGACGAGATTGATACCGGCGTATCCGGGCATACCGCGCTGGTCATCGCGCAGAAGCTTTGGGACATCGGCCGCTTCCGCCAGGTCATCTGCGTCAGCCACCTGCACCAGCTGGCGGCCATGGCCAGCAGCCATTACCTTGTCACCAAGGCCGAACAGGGCGGCAGGACCAGGGCGGCGGTCCAGCTGCTTGAAATCAAGGAGCGGGAGCGCGAAATTGCCAAGATGCTGGGCGACCTGGACACCCAGGGCAAGAGCGGCCTGCAGCACGCCAAAGTGCTGCTGGAAGACGGCGCCCGGTACCGGGAGAAAGACAATTCAGCGCGGTAACAATCACCAGGTTACCTGCGGGGATTGTGTCTGTGAGTTGCTGTTCTCTGCAATTCATTCTGCCTGTCTGATTCATTGAATCATCCCCGAACGATTCACGGGCAAGGATATTTGGATTTCTGTCAATGAAAGGGCCATTCTGGCCTTTTATGATAAATAGAAAAAATGTAAACAATTTATGTATCGCCGGGTATTGCCTGGTAGCCGCCGCAAAAAACCAATAAACTAGAGCTCAACAGGGTTGTTTAGTGCCTGTGTCAGGTTCAAATTCCTCATGCGATGCAATGCAATGCAATCGATCAAGCACCATGAATTTCTCGCTTCACAATCATATTGTACACCTTGTATCATTGACGCATTCATTGAACAGACAAAGACAAACAGCTGATAACTGTCCAAATAACAACAGTCTG
>CAYYVN010000031.1:0-1612 GCA_964475165.1 uncultured Verrucomicrobiota bacterium
GTACTCAAGGGGGCTTCGGGCTTTCTCAGGCACATGCTGGGGGGAGTCCTGACGCTCAGGTTTACCCCTGAACTGTTTTTTATTGCGGACAGGAACATTGCCTATGGCCTGCATATCGCGCAGGTGCTCAAAAATGTAATGGGTGATGAGGACAAGAAAGAAGGCAATGAAGAGAACCAGCCTCAGTGAAGCGGTCTCCCTGTTCACAGCCGCGCAAAGGATTCTTGTATGCACCCATATCCAGCCCGATGGCGACGCCATCGGCTCCCTGCTCGCGGCCGGAAAGCTGATTCGGGGGAAGGGCAAGGACGTGACCATGGTCTGCCACCATCCGGTGCCGGAGTACCTGCGCATCCTGCCCGGCTGGGAGGAGGTTCGCTTGCCGGCCGAGGCGGCGGAAAAAAGCTTTGACCTGGCCTGTTCCATTGACGCGTCCGACCTGGAGCGCCTGGGCGACGCCGGCGCGCTGTTCACAGCCGCGCCCAAGACGCTGGTTATTGACCACCACGCATCCAACACCTGCTTTGGTGAACTGAACTATATTGACAGCAAGGTGGCGGCCTCCGGCAACCTGGTCTACCGCCTGTACAGGGAACTGGGCACTGAACCGGACGCCGATGCCGCCGCCTGCCTGTATACCGCCCTGTCCACCGATACCGGCAACTTCAGTTTCGGCCAGATGGATGAGGAGTTTTTTTTGCAGGTCAGCGGATTGATGCACGCGGGGCTGGACATCAGCGGCTACGCCCGCGCGCTGCACCTGACCAAGGATTTGAGCTTTATCCGCCTGCTGACCAGGGCGCTGAATTCCCTGACCTTTGAGTGCGATGGTCGGCTGAGCATCATGCAGCTGCGCGTCAGGGATTTTGAGGAGACCGGCACCTCCCACGAGCTGACCGAAGGGCTGGTCAACAAGGGCCTCAACATCACCGGCGTTAAAATGTGCTTCCTGGCGACCCAGCTGGACGATGAGTACACAAAGTTCAGCCTGCGAGCGCTGGCGCCCTACAACGTCGCGGAAATCGCGACGGAGTTCGGCGGCGGCGGCCACCTGCTGGCGGCCGGCTGCACCGTCAAGATTCCGATGGATGAAGCGGTCGCCAAAATGAAGGCCAGGATGCTGCAGGCAGTCTGCGAATGAACGGCGTCATCAATTTCTACAAGCCGCCTGGCATGACCTCTGCCCAGGCGGTTGCTTTTGTCAAACGGCTGACCGGCATGAAGACTGGCCACGCGGGCACGCTGGACCCGGAGGCGGCTGGCGTGCTGCCCATCTTGCTGGGCAGGGCCACCCGGCTGTGCGATGAACTGATGGGCAAGCCCAAGCAATATCTGGCAGAGATCGCCTTCGGCGCGGCGACCGATACCCAGGATGCCCAGGGCAGGCTGGTTGCCAGCGGGGATGCTTATCCGGACATCGACAAACTAAGGGCAGTGCTGCCGCAGTTTACCGGGCTGGTGCAGCAGCTGCCGCCGCAGTACTCGGCGCTGAAGGTGAAGGGAAAAACCGCCTACAAGCTGGCCAGGGAAGGCGTGGAAGCGGACCTGGCGCCGCGCGAGGTTTATTTTGAGTCCATTGAGCTCATCAGGGAGCTGCCTTCCCATGGTTTCC
>CAYYVN010000031.1:1622-3191 GCA_964475165.1 uncultured Verrucomicrobiota bacterium
ACCGCGCTGGGCTGCCCGGCGCACCTGCGCTTTCTATTGAGAGAGGAAAGCGGCGGCTTGCGGATTGAGCAGGCTGTCACCCCGGAGGAATTGTCGGGTTTGCAAAAGGATGCCGTAAATACAAACCAAAGTATGGTCTTACCGGTTGATAAAGTGCTGCGCCATTTGCCGGCTTTCCAGGTTCCGCCATCCTTGTTCTCGCCCGCGATCAACGGCGTCCCGCTTCCCCCGGAGACAATTGCCGGGTTTTCAGCCGCGGAACATTCCAAGGTATGTTTGTTTGTCGGAGAGCGCTTGATCGGGATATATGAGCTGAAAGACGGGCTGCTGCGCGTCCAGGCCATGTTTTATGAGCCTGAACAACAAGGTGTTTAATCAGCAACGCGCCAATCCGGCAAGCACCCGATAAGCCGGCGATTTTCGCGCCGAATCCCCCGCAATTCTTGACAGCGAACCTTGATTTGAGTACTATCAAACAAGTTTATTCAAGGGGGACACGAAGTTTGGATCAATTGGGACTGGACAAGGTCGAACTGAACAAGCCAATTCGTGAGACTACCTATGAAACGCTCAAGCACGCGATCATCATGGGGAAGATTCCCGCGGGTTCGCGTCTGATTGAAACGGTCTACGCAGAGACGCTGCACATCTCGCGTACGCCGCTGCGCGAGGCCTTCCGCAAACTGGAGCTGGACGGCCTGGTGGAGTATGTGGAGCGCCGCGGCGTTGTGGTGCGCGCTTTCACGATGGAAGACATTGAGGAGACCTTCACCATCCGCAACGCGCTGATGATGCTGATCATCCCCTCCATTTTTGTAAATGTTGAAGAAGAGCATATCGTCAAGCTCCGGAAGATTCTGGACGCGATGGACCTGAGCCAGAAGGCCGAGAACGCGGATGAGCTGGCGCGGTACAACCGCGATTTTCACCGCACCATCGAGCAGATTTCGGACAAGAAGCGCATCCTGCGCGTCATTGACAGCCAGGAAGAATACATTATCCGCTTTTCCCACATCGCCATCGCGAGCGTTGTCCGCCGTTCCACCGCCCACCAGGAGCACCATGAGCTGCTGGACATGCTGGCCACCGGAAAACAGGAGGCTTTTGCCAAGCTGATGGCGCACCACCTGGACCAGAGCAAGATCACCTGCCTGGACGCGCTGGCCAGGCAAAGGGCTGAGCAAAAGGAATGAACGCATGCCGCCCGCGGCGGGATGCTTGATTATGAACTAAATCTACATCAACAGGAGGAAACCATGAACGACATCCAGATCGCTCAGGCCGCCCAGCTGAAACCCATCACGGAAATCGCAGCCGCTTACGGCATTCCGGAGG
The DNA here is from genome assembly GCA_964475165.1 of uncultured Verrucomicrobiota bacterium. GTDB lineage: Bacteria > Verrucomicrobiota > Kiritimatiellia > JAAZAB01 > JAAZAB01 > CAYUHK01. The sequence goes on from CAYYVN010000031.1 coordinate 2,958, forward strand.
ACGCGCTGTCCACCTACGGCAAAAGCATCGCCAAGGTCAATCCGGTCAAATTACGCGGCCTGCCCCGCAAGGGCAAGCTGATTCTGGTCAGCGCCATCACGCCCACCACGGCCGGTGAAGGCAAGACCACCGTTTCCATCAGCCTGGCGGATGGCCTGAGCGCCATTGGCAAAAAGGCCATGCTGGCACTGCGCGAACCTTCCATGGGCCCGGTCTTCGGCATGAAGGGCGGGG
>CAYYVN010000032.1:0-2731 GCA_964475165.1 uncultured Verrucomicrobiota bacterium
TTGCCGCTGCGGGTGCCCATCAGCACGCCCTCCAGCGGCGTCAGGCCCATGCTGGTATCCACGCTTTTGCCGCCTTCCACCGCGCACAGGCTGGAACCGTTGCCAAGGTGGCAGGTGATGATTTTCAGCTCTTTGGGGTCCTTGCCCAGCATTTTCGCGGCGCGCTCGCTGACATAGCGGTGGCTGGTGCCATGGAAGCCATAGCGGCGGACCTTCAGGTCCGTGTAGTATTCCATGGGCATGCCGTAGAGGAAGCTACGGGGCGGCATAGTCTGGTGGAAGGAAGTGTCAAACACGGCCACCATCGGCGTGTTTTCCATGACCATCTGCGTTGCCTTGATGCCCATCAGGTTCGCCGGGTTGTGCAGCGGCGCGAAACTGCTGTTCTCCTCAATCGCCTTCATGCAGTCCTCATCAATGATGGCGGATGCGGTGAAGTGCTCTCCCCCATGCACCACGCGGTGGCCGACGGCGCCGATCTCATCCATGCTCTTGAGCACGCCGTGCTCCTTGTGCAGCAAGGCCTGCAGCATCTGCTTGCTGGCCTCGATGTGGTCGGGCATGGGCATTTCCAGCTGGTATTTTTTGTCTCCGGCGGTTTGTTTCAGGCGGCTGCCCGGAATGCCGATTCGTTCAATCAGGCCCTTGGCCATGGTGGTTTCCTGTTCCATATCAATCAGCTGATACTTCAAGGATGACGAGCCTGCGTTCACAATCAAAATCTTCATTCCAAGCCTCCATTATTTTTTGCCATAGGTATTATACTAAAAAATGACGCTGTTTCAAAGCGATTTCGTCGGTTTGTATGGAATAAACAAGCGGTAAAAACATTCTATTCATTGATTGCATCACATCAGCCGCTTTCTGTCATAGAAAACGCCATGCGGTTTTCGCATGGCATTTTCTTGGGTTTGGCGGAGAGTCAGGGATTTGAACCCTGGTCACGCTATTAACGTGAACACGATTTCCAGTCGTGCGCCTTCGACCACTCAGCCAACTCTCCACGCGGGCGCCGAATAGGAATATATCACAGAAGTGCTTGTGCGTCAACGCAAACTTGACAGGTCTATGCACAGGCATCATAATCTGAAAGGTATTGGAGGTCTGCATTGCGCCGCATTTCGTCCGTCCTGCCCGGCAGCCCGGCTTCACGACACCGGATTCAACCCGGTGATATTTTATTGTCCATCAATGATGAGCCGGTGCTGGATGAGATTGATTACCAGGCGCTGACCGCGCAGCGTTATGTGAAGCTTTCGCTCACCAGCCAGCAGGGGGAAGCCAGGGAAATCAAGCTGGTCAAGCCCCTGGAAACCGCGCTGGGCTTGCAGTTTGATGATTCCCTCATCGGCAACCCGCGCACCTGCGGCAACAACTGCGTCTTCTGTTTTGTGGAGCAGATGCCCAAGGGCATGCGCACCTCCTTGTACCTGAAAGATGATGACTGGCGCCTGTCCCTGCTGATGGGCAACTACATCACGCTGACCAATGTCGGCCCCAATGAGTTTGAGCGCATCATCCATCGCAAGGCCAGCCCGCTGTACATCTCCGTCCACGCGACGGACATGGACCTGCGGGTGAAAATCCTGGGCAACAAGCATGGCGCCAAACTGATGGAACGCCTGAACAGGCTGAAGGAGGAGGGCCTGTCCTTCCACTGCCAGCTGGTTCTGTGCCCCGGCTTGAACGACGGCCCGGCCCTGCTGCAATCCCTCAATGACCTGCTGGCCCTGGCGCCGGCGGCCCTGTCCGTCGCGGTGGTGCCGGTCGGCCTGACCAGGCACCGGGAAGGCCTGCCGCCTATCCGCCCCTATACCCGGGATGAGGCGCGGGAAGTGCTGGCCCTGTGCGCGGATTTTCAGCAGAAGGCACTGGAGCGGACCGGTACCCGCTTTGCCTTTCCCGCGGACGAATTCATCAGCATCGCGGGTTATGCCATCCCCCCGGATGAGGAGTATGAGGGCTACGCCCAGATTGAGAACGGCATCGGGATGCTGCGGAAGTTTGAGGAAGAGCTGAAAGCCGCGGCGTCGGAGGATGACAGCAAACAACCAACGGAACCAGGTAAATTTCTCCATGTGCTGCTCCCCTGCGGCACCGCGCTGGCGCCTTACCTGGCGCAATGGCTGAAGCGTTATCTGCCCCATAGCATTAAGGCGGAAGCCGTACCCATCCGGAATGACTTTTTTGGCGAAACGGTCACGGTGTCCGGCCTGATTGTCGCCCGGGACCTGATCAGCCAGCTTGCCGGCAGGCGGGCGGACGCGGTGCTGATATGCGAAACCATGCTCAACAGCGAAAACACGCTGTTCCTGGATGACCTGACCCCGGATGATGTCCAGGAACAGCTTGGGCTGCCGGTGCACGTTTTCCGCAATGACGGCGCGGATTTTTACCGGCTGCTGACCGGGCTGGCAACTGACACAACAACAAAGGATACCAACTGAGATGAAACCGCTTGTCGCCATCATCGGGCGTCCCAATGTGGGCAAATCCACTTTTTTCAACGTCATCGCCGGGCAGCGCATCGCCATTGTCGAGGACACGCCGGGCGTAACCCGGGATAGGATTTACGCGGACACCATCTGGAACGGCCGTGAATTCACCCTGATTGACACCGGCGGCATCGACATGGAATCTGAGGATGTTTTCTTATCCCAGATGCGACGTCAGGCGCAGATTGCCATTGACACGGCGGACCTGATCTGCTTTTTTACCGATGCCAGGCAGG